>DATIXU010000026.1:0-5460 GCA_035518275.1 Steroidobacteraceae bacterium | reverse complement strand
CGCGCAGGAGCAGAACCACGGCCACCTGACCGCCGATCTCATGGATGCCGTGGCCGAGTACCTCAAGCTGCCGCCGATCCAGGTGTACGAGGTGGCGAGCTTCTACTCGATGTTCGAGATCCATCCGTGCGGTCGCCATCACGTCAGCATCTGCACCAACATCTCCTGCATGCTGAACGGCGGTGAGGAGCTGCTGGCACACGCCGAGCGCAAGCTCGGCATCCGCGTGAACCAGAGCACGCCCGACGGCCGCATCTTCCTCAAGAAGGAAGAGGAGTGCCTGGCGGCCTGCACCGGGGCGCCGATGTTGATGGTCGATCACGTGTTCCACGAGCACCTCACGCCCGAGAAGCTCGACGCCATCCTGGATGGGCTGAAGTGAGCGATCTCGAGAGCCAGTACGCCGGGCGGATGAACCTCGTGGCCTTCGAGCCGCTCAAGCTCGAGCGCTCCTGGACGCTCGAGACCTACCGCAGCATCGGCGGCTATGCGGTCTGGGAGCGGCTCCTCAGGGACAAGCCCGACCGCGGCTCGATCATCGAGCAGGTCAAGGCCTCGGGGCTGCGCGGGCGCGGCGGCGCCGGCTTTCCCACCGGCACCAAGTGGAGCTTCATGCCGCGCAACTCCCCGGTGCAGAAGTACCTGGTATGTAACTCCGATGAGAGCGAGCCCGGCACCTGCCACGACCGCGACATCCTGCGCTACAACCCGCACGCGGTTATCGAGGGGCTCGCCATCGCCGGCTATGCCACCAACGCGACCGTGGCCTACAACTACATTCGCGGCGAGTTCCTCGGCGAGCCGGTGCCGCGCTTCGAGGCGGCGCTCGCCGAAGCGTACGCCGCGGGACTGCTCGGCAAGAACGTGCTGGGCTCGGGCGTGGATTTCGATCTGCACACCTTCGTCGGCGCCGGTGCCTACATCTGCGGCGAGGAGACCGGGCTCCTCGAGTCACTCGAGGGCAAGCCCGGCAAGCCGCGTTTCAAGCCGCCGTTTCCTGCCAACTTCGGTGTGTACGGAGCGCCGACCACCATCAACAACACCCTGAGCTTCGCCTCCGTGCCGACCATCCTGCGCAAGGGCCCGGCCTGGTTCGCCGGGCTCGGGCCGGCGAACTCCGCCGGCACCATGATCTATTCGGTGTCCGGGCACGTCGCCAAGGCGCGCAATCTCGAGTTGCCGCTCGGCATCCCGTTCGCGGACCTGCTGGCGCTGTGTGGCGGGGTGCGTGGCGGCCGCAAGCTCAAGGCGGTGATCCCGGGCGGTGTCTCGGTGCCGGTGGTGCCGGGCGAGACCATGTTGAAAACCAACATGGACTACGACTCGGTGAAGGCCGCGGGCTCGGCGCTCGGCACCGGCGCGGCCATCGTCATGGACGAGACCACCTGCATGGTGCGCGTGCTCGAGCGCATCTCGCGCTTTTACATGTCCGAGTCGTGCGGCCAGTGCACGCCCTGTCGCGAAGGCACGGGCTGGATGAATCGCATGCTCAGGCGCGTGCTCGCCGGGCAGTCGCGCCGCGAGGAGTTGGGACTGCTGCTCGATGTGGCGAACCACATCGAAGGGCACACCATCTGCGCCTTCGGCGACGCCTCGGCGTGGCCGGTGCAGAGCTTCCTCAAGCACTACCGGCACGAGTTCGAGTACATGATCGATCACGGCGGGCGCAGCCTCGTTACCGACGGACAGGGAGCGCAGGCGGCCTGAAGCGGCACGCACGGCACGGCAAGCCCATGGCGGATGACCTGATCAACATCGAAGTCGACGGCGTGCCACTCAAGGCCCGCAAGGGCGAGATGATCATTCGCGCCACCGACCGCAGCGGTATCTACGTGCCGCGCTTCTGCTACCACGAGAAGCTCGCGGTGGCGGCCAACTGCCGCATGTGCCTGGTCGAGGTCGAGAAGGCGCCCAAGCCGCTGCCGGCGTGCGCCACGCCGGTGGCCGAGGGCATGAAGGTGTTCACCAAGTCGCCGCGCGCCATCGGCGCGCAGCGCTCGGTGATGGAGTTCCTGCTGATCAATCACCCGCTCGATTGCCCGATCTGCGACCAGGGCGGGGAGTGCGAGCTGCAGGACCTCGCGGTCGGCTTCGGCCGCGACATCTCGCGCTACAACGAGGGCAAGCGCGCGGTGGCGGACGAGAACCTCGGGCCCCTCATCGCCACCGACATGACGCGCTGCATCCAGTGCACGCGCTGCATCCGCTTCACCGAGGAGATCGCCGGCATCCAGGAGCTCGGCACCGTGGGGCGCGGCGAGCACATGGAGGTACGAAGCTATATCGAGAGCACGGTGAACCACGAGCTCTCGGGCAATGTCATCGACCTCTGTCCGGTGGGAGCGCTGGTGTCGAAGCCGTACCGTTTCACGGCACGCGCCTGGGAGATGGGAGCGGTGCCGCTCATTTCCCCGCACGACGCGGTCGGTACCAACGTCTATGGGCACGTGCTGCGCGGGCGGCTGATGCGCGTGGTGCCGCGCGAGAACGAGGCGATCAACGAGATCTGGATCGCCGACCGCGACCGCTTCAGCTACGAGGGCGTGTACAGCCCCGACCGGCTGCGCGCGCCGCTGCTGCGCCGCGGCACCGAATGGCTCGAGAGCGACTGGGAGCCGACGCTCATGACGGTCGCCGAAGGCCTCAGGGATCGCGCCGCGAGCCTCGGCGTCCTGGTGAGCCCCTCGAGCACGCTCGAGGAGCTGTATCTGGCGGCGCGCCTCACGCGCGGCCTCAAATCGCACAATATCGATCATCGCCTGCGCCAGCGCGACTTCCGTGACCAGGGGGCGGACCCCCCGTTCCCGGCCCTCGGCGTGCGCATCGCCGAGGTCGACGCGCTCAATGCGCTGCTCGTGATCGGCTCGAACCTGCGCCGCGAGGTGCCGATGCTCGCGCATCGGGTGCGCAGGGCCGCGCAACGCGGCTGCGCGGTGGCGATGATGAATCCCGTGCGCTTTCCCTACCAGTTCCCGGTGCGCGCCTACCTGACGTCGGCGCCCGCCGATCTCGTGGCGGATCTCGCCGCGGTGCTCGGCGCGGCAAGCGCGGGCAGCGGTCAGCCGCTGCCCGCGCACGTCGCGGCCGTAGTGAGCGCCGTCGAAGTGAAGGACGCGCACCGGGCGCTGGCACAGGCGCTGCTCGCGGGCGAGCGGCGCGCCATCTGGCTCGGTGCGCTGGCGCTGCGCCATCCGGCGTTCGCCGATCTGCGCGCCCTCGCCACGGCGCTGGCGCAGCTCTCCGGAGCGACGTTCGGCATCATTGCCGAGGGTGGCAACGCCGCGGGCGCGTATATCGCCGGCGCCGTGCCGCACCGCGAGGCCGCTGCCAGGGCGCTCGCACGTCCCGGGTTGAATGCGCGCGAGATGCTCGCCGAGCCGCTGCGCGCTTACTTGCTGTTCGGGGGCGTCGAGCCTTCGATCGATGCGCTCGACCCCGAGAGCCTGCGCACGCTGGCCAAGGCCGAGTTCGTCGTCTCGATAACACCTTTCGCCAGCCAGGAGCTCAAGGCGGTGGCACACGTCATGTTACCGATCGGCACGTTCGCCGAGACCTCCGGGACGTACGTGAACTGCGAGGGCTTGTGGCAGAGCCAACCGGGCGCGGCCACGCCGGTCGGCGAGGCGCGCCCCGGCTGGAAGGTGCTGCGGGTCCTCGGCAATCTGCTCGGTCTCCCGGGCTTCGACTACCAGTCCGCGGAAGAGGTGCTCGCCGAGGCGCGGCGCGCCTGCGAGGTATTGCCGCCGCCTGGCTATCGCGGCACGCACGGCGTGCGGCTGCCCGAGCCCGAGGGACGCTCCGAGGAGGTCGTGGTCTGCGACATTCCGATGTATCAGATCGACGCGGTGGTGCGCCGGGCGGTGTCGTTGCAAAGAACCCGCGAAGGCCGCACCGCGGTGGCAACTTACTGAGCGGGCGCACCGGGTGCTCAAGACGCTCACCACCACGTGGATTTCGCTGCCGGACTACGCACGCGCGACCGGCCTGATCCTCGTCATCACCGTCTCGCTCATCATCCTGGTCGCGTTGCTGACGCTCTGGGAGCGCAAGGTCATCGGCTGGATGCAGCTGCGGCGGGGACCCAACCGCGTGCGCATCTTTGGCCTCCTGCCGGGGTTCGGCCAGCCCTTTGCCGACGTCTTCAAGCTCCTGCTGAAGGAAGTCGTCATCCCGGCGAACGCCGACAAGGTTCTGTTCCGCGTCGCGCCGATGATCGTGCTGGTGCCGGCGTTCGCCGCCTGGGCGGTGATCCCGCTTTCGCCGACGGTGGTGGTGTCGCAGGCCGATGCGGGACTCCTCTATCTCCTGTCGCTCACCTCCATGGGGGTGTACGGCGTCATCCTCGCCGGCTGGTCCGCAAACTCCAAGTACGCCTTCCTCGGCGCGATGCGCTCGGCGGCGCAGATGGTCGCCTACGAGATCGCCATGGGCTTTGCGCTGGTCGGCGTGCTCATGGCCGCCGGCAGCATGAATCTCGGCACCATCGTGCGCACCCAGGAGGGCGGGCTGCTTTCATGGAACTGGTTCTGGCTGTTCCCGCTCCTCATGGTGTACTTCATCTCGGGCATCGCCGAGACCAACCGCGCACCCTTCGATGTCGCCGAGGGCGAGTCCGAGATCGTCGCCGGCTTTCACGTCGAGTACTCGGGGATGGCATTTGCGCTGTTCTTCCTCGCCGAATACGCCAACATGATCCTCATCGCGACGCTCACCGCGGTGTTCTTCTTCGGCGGCTGGCAGGGACCCTTCCAGGGCTACCCGGCGCTCGGCGGCACTTTTCTCGGGCAACCGAGCTTCCTGTGGCTGTTCCTCAAGGCGTTCTGCCTGGTGTTCCTGTTCCTGTGGTTCCGCGCCACCTTCCCGCGCTACCGCTACGACCAGATCATGCGCCTCGGCTGGAAGGCGCTGATCCCGGTGACGCTGGTGTGGATCGGCGTCGAGATGCTGCTGGCCGTGTACCACGTCGGGCCGTGGGCGCGGGCCTGGTATCACTGACGAGGCGAAGCGATGGCGCTCAATCCGCTCAAGACGTTCCTCCTGCCCGAGCTCATCAGGGGTCTGATGGTGACGGCGCGCACCTTCGTCACCAACAAGTACACGCTCAATTACCCCGAGGAAAAGACGCCGCAGTCGCCGCGCTTTCGCGGCCTGCACGCGTTGCGCCGCTACCCGAACGGCCAGGAGCGGTGCATCGCCTGCAAGCTGTGTGAGGCGGTGTGCCCCGCGGTGTGCATCACCATCGACTCGGACGTCGCGCCCGACGGCACGCGGCGTACCACGCGCTACGATATCGACCTGTTCAAGTGTATCTACTGCGGTTTCTGCGAGGAGGCCTGCCCGGTGGACGCCATCGTGCTGACGCGTATCCACGAGTACCACATGGAACGGCGCGGTGAGAACATCATGAGCAAGGACAAGCTGCTCGCGGTCGGCGAGCGCTACGAGGCGATGATCGCCGCC
>DATIXU010000025.1:0-1811 GCA_035518275.1 Steroidobacteraceae bacterium | reverse complement strand
CTCTGACCTAGATCGGTGAGTACTGGCGGCCGAGGTCGTTGAGACGGTGGTGGGGGGCTGACCGCGATAGCCCGCTGAGAGTGGAAAAGCCCCGTAAATTACGGGGCTTTTCCGTCCGCGCCGACCGTCACAGTTCCGGTTGTGAGTTCGGTTTGTGTCGTGAGTCGACGTCACCCAGAGGGTGATTGCCGTTAACGGTGCCAGAGGTCCCGGACGGATTGAGTTTCGCGCGGACGATCCGTCGCTGACGCCGTACGCGGGACTGGCGATCTCGGGTGAGCTGGCGCGCAGGCTGCGGCTGGTTGAGCTCACCGACGCCGAGCTGGCGGCGGTGACCCGGGTCGCGGCGGTCAAACAGCGCCGGCGGGGGCTGTCGCCGGGCGAGCTTGTGGTGTCGATCGCTGAGGCGCAGTTGGCGGGCGCGGAGTGCTTTGACGACATCGAGGTGACGCGCGTCGATCAGGCCGGTGCGCGGCTGCGGGCGGTGGCTCAGGTCCCGTCGGCGCCGACCGCGCGCCAGCTTGCCTACCGGTTCAAGCCGACCCACATCCGCGCGATCGAGCGGGCCGCGGCGCGTTGTGGCAACGAGCTTGACCGCAAGCTCGGCCGCGAGATCGGCGAGGATGTGACCTTCGATCTGGACGCGACCGAGAGCGTGGTCTACGGCCGGCGCAAGCGGGGGACCGGACGCAGCCGATCGGGCAACCTGGCATACAACAGCTATGTGGTGACGTGGGCGCAGCGCGGGCGCGCGCTGACCAGCGAGCTGAGGGGCGGCAACCAGGCCAGGATCAAGGCCACGCGGTCGCTCAGGCTGATCGGTCGCGCTGAGCGGCTGCTGCCACGCGAGCATGGGCAGATCACGGTCCGCGGCGACTCCGGCTTCTACGCGGTCGAGCTGATGATGGGGTGTCGCAAGCGGCGAATGCGCTTCACGCTCTCAGCGACCCGCACCTCGGTGATGTGGGCAAAGCTCGCCGAGATCGGAGAAGACGCCTGGGCGGAGGCGATCGACATGCACGGCGCGCAGGTCGCCGAGGTGCCCTTCACCCCGGAAGGCTGGAAGCACGAGCCCTTGAGGTTGATCGTCCGCCGCGTACCGGTCAGCGCCCAAGAGCTGCTGCAGGGCAGTCCGAAGGCCCGGCGGCGCAAGACGATTCCGCCCGAGCAGCTACAGATGGTGCTCGACGGACAGCTCGACTCCACGTTCGCCTATAGCTTCATCGTCACCGACATCCCCGCCACCGAGAAGACCGCGGTCGAGGTCGAGCACTTCCACCGCCAGCGCGCGCAGATCGAGGAGCGCTTCAAGGACCTAAAGCTCGGCCAGGCGCTCCGGCACCTGCCCTCCGGCAAGCACGCAGCCAACAGCCTGTGGCTGTGCTGCGCGCTACTGGCACTCAACATCTGCGCCTGGGTATGCGACATCAGCCCCGCGGCCGGCGCCTCCGGCCAGGCCGCCGATCAGGACGTCCCACTGCGCCGCCACGCCAAGACGCTCCGCACGCTGCTGTTCTGCGTCCCCGGCCGGATCGTGCGCACCGCCCGCCGGATGATCGTGCGCCTCCCCGAAGGCTTCCCGCACTTCCAGATCTTCAACGCCACCTACCACGCCGCGCTCGCACTCCCCGGCCCCTAAACAGCGGGCTGCCGCTCCTACCCGAAGCCAACCTCGACCGGACCGCCCCGCTCGGCGACCCCGCAAACCGACGTCCGCGCCTCTCAACACGTCTCTCACGGCCGCCGACGTCCACACGCAACCCCTAACCGCGCGCCCCGACACGCACTCGATAGTGACATCACCCCACACA
>DATIXU010000024.1:0-30674 GCA_035518275.1 Steroidobacteraceae bacterium | reverse complement strand
TCGATCGCCGCCAGCTCGTCCATCGGGTGCAGGAGCTTGCGCAGGATCCACATCTTGGCGAGCTCGCCCTGATCGGTGATGAGCTCCTCCTTGCGCGTGCCCGAGCGGTTGATGTTGACCGCCGGGAACACCCGCTTCTCGGAGATGCGCCGGTCGAGGTGGATCTCGCTGTTGCCCGTGCCCTTGAACTCCTCGTAGATGACGTCGTCCATCTTCGAGCCGGTGTCGATGAGCGCGGTGGCGAGGATGGTGAGGCTCCCGCCCTCCTCGATGTTGCGCGCCGCGCCGAAGAAGCGCTTCGGGCGCTGCAGCGCGTTGGCGTCCACGCCGCCGGTGAGCACCTTGCCGGAGGACGGCACCACCGTGTTGTAGGCGCGTGCCAGGCGGGTGATCGAGTCGAGCAGGATCACCACGTCCTTCTTGTGCTCCACCAGGCGCTTGGCCTTCTCGATCACCATCTCGGCCACCTGCACGTGGCGGGCGGCGGGCTCGTCGAAGGTGCTCGAGACCACCTCGCCCTTCACCGTGCGCTGCATCTCGGTGACCTCTTCGGGCCGCTCGTCGATCAGCAGCACGATCAGGTACACCTCGGGATGGTTGGAGGTGATGGCGGTGGCGATGTTCTGCAGCAGCATCGTCTTGCCGGCCTTCGGCGGGGAGACGATGAGTCCGCGCTGCCCCTTGCCGATGGGCGCGACCAGGTCGATGGTGCGCGCGGTCAGGTCCTCGGTGGAACCGTTACCGCGCTCGAGCTTCAGCCGCTTGGTCGGATGGAACGGCGTCAGGTTCTCGAACAGCACCTTGTTGCGCGAGCTCTCCGGCGAGTCGAAATTGATCTCGCCGACCTTGAGCAGCGCGAAGTAGCGCTCGCCGTCCTTCGGCGGGCGGATGAGGCCGGAGATGGTGTCGCCGGTACGCAGGTTGAAGCGCCGGATCTGGCTCGGGCTGACGTAGATGTCGTCGGGTCCGGCGAGATAAGAGCCGTCCGCCGAGCGCAGGAAGCCGAAGCCGTCCTGCAGGATCTCGAGCACGCCGTCGCCGTAGATGTTCTCGCCCTGGTGCGCGTGCGCCTTCAGGATCGAGAAGATGATGTCCTGCTTGCGCGAGCGCGCCAGGCTCTCGAGACCCATGGTCTCGGCCAACTTCACGAGCTCGTGAATCGGCTTCGCCTTCAGCTCCGTCAGATTCATGGAGCTGCGCGACTGCACCAGCTCCGCCGGGCTGATGATCTCCGAGTCGTCGGGCGCGAACGGCTCGGGCTCGTGCATCATCTCGTCGGGGCGCCCGCCGCCGTTGCCCATGCGGTTGCCGTCGCGATTGCCGTGGCGCGGCCCCTTGTTGGGCCGGTTGCGGCCCTGATTGCCTAAATAGCCTCTCATTGGCGCTCTTTGCGTTTTTCGACCGAATCCAGGTTGCTGTCCAGAAAGGCCGCTAGTTGTGACTTGGACACGGCCCCGACCTTCTGGGCCTCGACCGTGCCGTTCTTGAAGAGAATCAGCGTGGGGATGCCGCGGATGCCGAACTTGGGCGGCGTCTGCGGGTTCTCGTCGATATTGAGCTTGGCGATCTTGATGCGGTCCTGATACTCGCTCGCGATCTCATCGAGTATCGGGGCGATCATCTTGCAGGGCCCGCACCATTCGGCCCAGAAGTCCAGCAGCACCGGCTTGTCGGATTTGAGGACGTCCTGTGTAAAAGTTGCGTCGGTGGTATGCACGATGTTCGGGCTACTCACGCGGTTCAACCTCCGTTGATACAGAGTGTGGGAAAGACATGGTTGTTGGAGCTTGTGGAAAAAATCGGGGCGGGTCGGCACAAGTGCAGAAAAGCGCTGCCAGTTGCACCCGTCAAACGGTTACACTAACTCGTCGGTTGAGTATCGGACCCTTAGGAGGAAGGATTACCGGACTGGCGGGTGCGGACCTGCTCGGGCCCGCTGACTGAGACACTTTGTAGCGCTTCCGGGCCGTTTTTTCAAGTCCCTGGCCGCTTTTCGCATGACAATCCGGCTGTAACTGATGACTGATCCACACTCGCCTTCCGTATCGTTCGCCTCCCTCGGTCTGCGTGAGGAAGTCATGCAGGGAGTGCGCCAGGCGGGCTTCACCCAGTGCACGCCGATCCAGGCGCAGACGCTGCCGATTGCGCTCGCCGGGCGCGACGTCGCCGGGCAGGCGCAGACCGGCACCGGCAAGACCGCGGCCTTCCTCATTGCGATGTACCAGGCGCTGCTCACGCGCCCCGCCTCCAATCGCCATCCGACCTCGGTGCTCGCGCTGATCGTGGCACCGACGCGCGAGCTCGCGGTGCAGATCCATCACGATGCGCTCACGCTCGGCGCGCATACGGGACTGAAGCACTCGGTGGTGTTCGGCGGCATCGACTACGACAAGCAGCGCCAGGAGCTCGCCGCGGGCTGCGATGTACTGATCGGCACCCCCGGCCGCCTCATCGACTACTTCAAGCAGCATGTCTACGACCTGCGCCACGCGCAGGTGCTGGTGCTCGACGAGGCCGACCGCATGTTCGATCTCGGCTTCATCGCCGACATCCGTTACATCCTGCGCCGCCTGCCGCCGCCGCAGCGGCGGCAGTCGATGCTGTTCTCTGCCACCCTCTCCTACCGGGTGCTCGAGCTCGCCTACGAGCACATGAACAACCCCGAGCTGGTGCGTATCGAGCCCGACAAGCGCACCGTGGACGCCGTGCGGCAGATCATCTACTACCCTGCCATGGAGGAGAAGGTGCCGCTGCTCATCGGGCTGCTGCATCAGAGCGAGGCGGTGCGTACCCTGGTGTTCGTCAACACCAAGCGCAGCGCCGAGCGGCTCGAGAGCGTGCTCAAGGCCAACGGTTTCCACGCCCAGGCGCTCTCCGGGGATGTGCCGCAGGCGAAGCGCCTGCGGTTCCTGCGCAATTTCCACGACGGCGAGCTCGCGGTGCTGATTGCGACCGACGTCGCCTCGCGCGGCCTGCACATCCCGGACGTGAGCCACGTGTTCAACTTCGATCTGCCGCAGGATCCGGCCGACTATGTGCACCGCATCGGACGCACCGCGCGCGCCGGCGCCGAAGGCGATGCCATCAGTTTCGCCTGCGAGGAGTACGCCGTCGCGCTGCCGGAGATCGAGGACTACCTCGGACACAAGATCCCCGCCGGTGCGATCGCGCCCGACTTGCTGGCGAAGGAAGTTCTCCCCGGGAGCCCTCCAGCCCGATCCCACCGGCCGCACCGGCCGCAACGCGGCCGTTCGGGCGGGGGCCCGCGGGGCGGCGGGCGGAGTCACCACCCCGGACGCCAGGCGCGTGGCCGCTAAGCGCCTGAAAACGCTTTGCTTCGGGCTGCTGCGGCTTCTGCCGGCCGCGCCCGTGGCACTTACCGCGCCGCTCGGCTAAGCTCGACTCCCCTGGGGGCCGCCGCCAGCAGCTCCGAGTTCCCGATGGCGGAAATCGAAGACAACGTCGATCGCGAGCTGTTTCGCAACGTGGAGAAGCTCCGCCAGTTGCGCATCGAGCACCGCGACCTCGATGAGGTCATCTCGCGCCTGTCGCTCGACCTGCATGTCAACGAGCTGCAGTTGAAGCGCCTGAAGAAGCGCAAGCTGATGCTCAAGGATCAGATCGCACGCCTGGAGAGTCAGCTGATCCCGGACCTGAATGCCTGATGTCTGATGCCGAAAGCGCCGTGAAGAGCGTCATTCTCCGACTCACCTCCGCGCAATTCCTGGCCGAGACGCTCGCGATCCTGATCGCGGTCGGGATCGCCGTGGTACTGGCGCGCGTCTCACGCTCCCGGCGTGCCCTCAAGGAAGTAGCGGCGCCGCTGCGCTCGAGCTGGGCCGAGCGGCTCGCCGATGCCGCGGGCCTGCTCGCGCCGCTCCTCGCGGCTCTCGCCGTGCTGCTGGCCGCGCATGCCGCGCTCGCCGCCGCCTCCCTCAGCACCGCCGTGGTCGACCGCGCGGCGCAGGTGGCGACCGCGGCGGTCGCGCTGCGCCTCGGGGTGTACATGCTCGGGCGGCTGCTCGGCCCCGGCTCCTGGGTGCGCAGCCGCCAGGTCGCGATCACGGTGATCCTGACGGTCATCGCGGCGGTGGCGATACTCGGCTGGCTGGACCCGATCGAGGGCGCCCTCAACCGCATCAGCCTGGTGCCGGGCCGCAGTCAGTTCAGCCTGTGGGAGCTGCTCAAGGGGCTGGTGATAGTGACCGCCTTCGTGGTGGTCGCGAGCCTGCTGGCCCGCGCGGTCGAGCGCCACATGATGCGGCTCGAGCAGGTCGCGGTGTCGACGCGGGTGGGAATCTCCAAGTTCACCCACTTTCTGCTCATCGGCCTCGGGATCCTCCTCGGGGTCAACGCCGCGGGCGTCGACATCACGACCCTCAACGTGCTCTTCGGCGCCATCGGCCTGGGGCTCGGCTTCGGCCTGCAGTCGGTCGCCAGTAATTTCGTCAGCGGTTTCGTGCTGCTCATGGACCGGTCCATCAAGCCCGGCGACGTCATCAGCTTCACTTCCGCCAATACGGGCGACAACACCGGCAGCAGCAACTTCGGCTGGGTGCAGGAGCTGCGCGGCCGCTACGTGGTGGTGCGCGACCGGGACGGCGTCGATACCCTGGTGCCGAACCAGAACCTGATCACGAGCCCCTTCATCAACTGGAGCTATTCGGACCAGCGGGTGCGCATCAGGCTGCCGGTGACGGTGAGCTACGACGACGATCCGGAGGTGGCGCTGCAGCTGCTGCTGGAAGCCGCCGAGGGGCATCCGCGCATTCTGCGCGATCCGCCGCCGGTGTCGCGCCTCATCAGCTTCGGGGAGAGCGGCTTGCGCCTCGAGGTGCGGTTCTGGATTGCCGATCCGGTCAACGGCGTCAACAACGTGCGCTCGGACGTCAACCGCGCGATCTGGAGGATCTTCCGCGCCCATGGCGTGACGATACCGTTCCCGCAGCGCGAGGTGCGCATGCGCGATCGCTCGCCCGGGAAGCCGCCCGCGCAGGCCATCGCGCCGCCCGTACCGGGGCGCGACCGGGCTGCCGACTGAAGCGGGCGCGCCGGCCGCGGACTGCGCGCACGTGCCGTTGCGGGTGAATGCGCAGCTTGCGATCCCCGACGCCGAGCTGTCGGTCGCCTTCGTGCGCGCCTCAGGCCCCGGCGGCCAGAACGTCAACAAGGTGGCGACCGCGGTGCAGCTGCGCTTCGATCTCGCCGGAAGCCTCGCGCTCAACCCCGGGGTGAAGGCGCGCCTCAGGGCTCTGGCCGGCCGCCGCATCACCGCCGACGGCGCGCTGCTCATCGTGGCGCGCAATCACCGCACGCAGGAACAGAACCGTCGCGAGGCCGGCGAGCGGCTCGCCGAGCTCATCCGCCGCTCGCTCGCGCCCCCTAAAGCCCGCCGTGCCACCGCGCCGACCCGCGCCGCGCGCGAGCGGCGGCTCGAGGGCAAGACGCGCGTGAAGCGCGTCAAGCGGCTGCGCGGACGGCCACGCTGGGACGAGTGAGATGGACAATCTTCAGGAGCTACTCATGTATTCATCGGCAGTGATGGCCTTCCTCCACCACCTCGCCGCCTTCACCCTGGTGGCAGCCCTGGCGGTGGAGGTGGCCATGTTCAAGCCGCCGCTCAGCGCGCCGCAGGCGCGGCGGCTGCAGCGTGCCGACCTCATCTTCGGGCTATCGGCCGCCGCCGTGCTCATCATCGGCGCCCTGCGCGTCGCCTACTTCGAGAAGACGAGCGTCTACTACCTGCACGACGTCTTCTTCCTCGCCAAGCTCGCGGCGTTCTTCCTTGCCGCCCTGATCTCGGTCTATCCGACCATCACCTTCCTGTCGTGGAACGCCGCGCTCAAGGCCGGCGGGGTGCCCGAGGTGAGCGCCGAGCGCACCCGCCGGGTGCGGCTGTGTCTGATGCTCGAGCTCACCGCGATCGTAGCGATCCTGGCGTGCGCGGCGCTGATGGCGCGCGGCTTCGGCTACCTGGCCGCCGGCGACGCCGGCCGGATCAGCCAGGCTGCGAGCGCCGGCAGCAGGATGATCGCCGCCAGCATGTTCACCAGGAACATGAAGGTGAGCATCACGCCTATGTCTGCCTGGAACTTGAGCGGCGAGAACACCCAGGTGGCGACCCCGATGGCGAGCGTAATGCCGGTGAAGATGATGCTGGCGCCGGTAACCCGCAGCGTGTGTACATAGGCTTCGCGCACCGTCTGCCCCTGCTGGAGAAACTCCTGCATGCGGCTGAAGAAATAGATCCCGTAGTCGACGCCGATGCCGGCGCCGAGCGCCACCATGGGGAGCGTCGAGACCTTGAGCCCAATGCCGACCAGCGCCATGACCGCGTAGACCAGCACCGAGACCAGCGCGAGCGGCACCACCACCAGCACCGTGCCTACGACGGAGCGGAACGTCAGCAGGCACATCACGATGACCGCGCTGAAGACCCCCGCCAGGATGAGCATCTGCTTGGCCTCGACGGTCTCGTTGGTCGCCGCCATGACCCCGACGTTGCCCGCAGCGAGGCGCACCACCGCTCCCCTGAGCGGATTGGCGGCGCGCCACTCCTTGACCGCCTTGATCGCGCGCGCGATGGTCTCGGCACGGTGATCGGTGAGGAACATCATCACGGGGAGGACGTCGCAGTTCTCGTTGAGGAGCCCCGTGCTGGTCTCGATGTAGCGCGTCGACTGGGTGAGCTGGGTCTGCTCGCGCGGGATGCTGCGCCACTTGAGGCTCCCTTCGTGCCAGCCGGCGATCGCCACCTTGGCGATGAAGGGCAGCGTGATGACCTCCTGCACACCCGGCACGTTGCGCATGTGCCAGCCGAAGCGGTCGACCGCCGTCATGAGGTCGTGCCTGACGCACACCGGTTCCTGCGACTCGACGATGGCGGTGAGCACGTCGACGCCGATGGAGAACTTGCTGGTGATGACGTCGTTGTCGCGGTTGTAGCGCGAGTCCGCGCGCAGCTCCGGCACCCCCGCCTGGGTATCCCCGATCGGCGTCTCGCGGCCCTTCCACCAGCCCGCCACGGCGAGCACCGCGGCGATCGCGATGATGGCGAGCGACGGGCCGCGGGCGGTGATCGCCGCCATGCGCTGCCACACCGTCGCCAGCCGGCGCTGGCGCCGCTCGACGCGGGCGCGGAAGCCCGGATCGAAGTGCACGTACGACACCACCACCGGCAGCAGCACCAGGTCGGTGAGGATGACGATCGCGACGCCGATGCTGGCGGTGATCGCCATCTCGCGGATCACCTGCACGGGGATCAGCAGGATGGTCACGAAGCCGACGAGGTCCGCGAGCAGCGCAACGACGGCCGGCATCAGCAGCTGCCGGAATACGCGGCGGGCCGCCTCGATGCTCCCGAGTCCGGCGAGCGCGGCGTCCGCGACTGCACTGATCTTCTGCACGCCGTGGCTCACCCCGATCGCGAAGATCAGGAACGGTACCAGGAGGCCGATGGGGTCGATCCCGTAGCGCAGCACCACCAGCGCCCCGAGCTGCCAGACGACCGCTACGCCTGAGCACAGCACCGGCACGAACGCGATGCGCCACGACTGGCAATAGACCCGCACCGCGAGCAGCGTCAGAGTGAGCGCAACGCCGGCGAACATCACGACCGAGCCCGCCCCCGCCGCGATGTCGCCCATCACCACGGCGAAGCCGATCATGTGCACGCCGATCCCGTGGCGCGGGAAGGCTGCCGTCTCGATCCCGCTGCTCGCCCGCGTCTGCACCTGGGGGGCCGCGGACGCCTGCCCCGCCGCGGGCTGCTCGATCTTTTGCCGCACGTTCTGCTCGAGCGCGTTGGCCACCGCGATCGGATCGATCGGCCTGCCCTGCGCGTCCTGATCGAGCACGATCGCGCTCACCAGCGCTCCGGAGAAATCGTTGGCGACCAGGCGCCCGATGATGCCGGCCTTCCTGATGTTGTCGCGCACGCGCGCAAAGTTCTCGGGCGTGGGAGTAAAGCCCTGCGGCATCACGTCCCCCGCCTCGATGCCCTCCTCGACCACCTCGATGTAGCGCACGTTGGGCGTGAAGATCGACTGCACCCGCGTGCGGTCGATGCCGTCGGTGACGATGACCTCGTCGGTGGCCTTGCGCAGCGCGGCGAAGAACTCCGGCGTGAACATGTTGCCGTCGCGCGCCATGAGCGCCACCAGCACGCGGTTGGCGCCCTGGAACTCGGCCACCTTCGGGTCGAGATAGGTGCGCATGTACTCGTGGTGCACCGGGAGCGTCTTGAGGAACGAGGTGTCGATGCGCAGGCCGTGTACTGCCGTCGCGCCCAGGACGAGCGTGCCGAGCGCGAACAGCGCGAGGATCAGCGCCCGGTGCCCGAAGATGAGGCGCTCGAGAACGCCGCCCAGGCCCGGCAGCGGCGTTTCCCCGCTCACGCGGACGACCATCAGCGTGCCTCCCCGCTGTCCGCGGTGGCCCCGAGCTTGACCCGCCGAACGCCATCTTCACCCGCGACGGCCAGCTCGTCCCTACCGACGGCGAGCGCGGCGGACAGTCCGCTGCGGTCGCTCTGCTGCTCGAGACTGAAGGAACGGCCGCCGTCCCGGCTCACCAGCACCACGCCCGAGAGGCCCACGACCGCGAGCGCTCCGCCGGGAAGTGCCGCGGCGCCATCGAGCAGCGCCAAGGTGCCGGTCGGAAGTCGGCGCCAGCTCGCGCCGGCATCCTCGGAGCGGTAGAGGTTGCCGCGCAGGCCGCAAACGAGCAACGCATCGCCCGCGAGCGGCAGCAGGTCGAACAACGAGCCGGCGTAGGGCGAGACGAGCTCCTGCCAGTGATCGCCGCCGTCCGCGCTGCGGTAGAGGTGTCCCGCCTCGCCGGCGATATAGAGCCGGGCAGCGGAGGCGCTCACGATGCGGTTCAAGTGATAGCCCCCGCCGGACTCCTCGATAGCGGAGGAAGCACTCGCGGCGGGCGGCGCACCGGCCGGCCGCGGCGCGGGGCTCGGCGCGAAATGCTGCTCGCTCCAGCTCCCACCGCCGTCGGCGCTGGTGAGATAGGTGCTATAAGCGCCGATGGCGATCGCCTTGCCGCCCGCGCCGCACCACACGTCGAGCAGCGGCCGCTGCGCCTCGGGCGCGTAGTGGACGAGCCTCCAGTTCTCTCCGGCATCTGCGGTCACGAGAATGGCCTCATCGTGGCCGACCGCCAGGCCGTGCCGGGCATCGAAAAAGCACACGCCGGTGAGCAGTGCCTGCACCGGAACACTCGCTGCCTGCGTCCAGCTCAGCCCCCGGTCGTCGGAGAGGACGATGACGCCGCGGTCGCCGACCGCGACCAGGCGCTCGCCGGCGGCGGCGAGCGCGATGAGGAGTGTGTGGGCGGCGAGCCGCGCGTGCTCCGCGCTCCGCGGTGGCGGCTGCGGCCCCGGCGGTTGCGCGGGCGCGGCCCATGCAACCACCGCGAGCGCGGCGGCGAGCGCAAGACGAGACCCTCGGGGCGCGCCCGAATTCACGTACGTCTACCGGATGCCGCGGCGCTCCAGCAGGCCCGGCTGATAGTCGGCGGGCGTCCGCTTGATGCTGAAGTCGTAGGAATGCGGCTCCTCGCTCTGCAGGTTGAGCGCGAGATAACGCCCGTTCGAGAGGTCCATGGTCAGTTCCAGGGACGTCCAGAGCGAGGGCAGGTTGTAGTAGTTCATCGCAT
The DNA here is from genome assembly GCA_035518275.1 of Steroidobacteraceae bacterium. Taxonomy (GTDB): domain Bacteria; phylum Pseudomonadota; class Gammaproteobacteria; order Steroidobacterales; family Steroidobacteraceae; genus 13-2-20CM-66-19. The sequence goes on along the minus strand of DATIXU010000024.1, from coordinate 21,008 downwards.
GCCCTTCCTGCACGCGGTAGAGCTGGCCGCGCACGTCGTAGCAGTCGACCCCGAGGATCTGCCAGGAATCCTCATCGACGTACAGCGTCCGCCGGCTGTAGATATGGCTCTGTCCGGGCTTGAGCGTCGCATCCACGACCCAGACGCGGTGCAGCTCGTAGCGCGCGAGATCCTGGTTGATGTGATTCTTGTGCAGGATCTCGCTGTACTTGACCTTCGGGTCCTGCAGACGGTAGGCGTTATAGGGGACGTAGATCTCCTTCTTGCCGATCAGCTTCCAGTCGTAGCGCTGCGGGCTGCCGTTGTACATGTCGAACTGGTCATCGGTGCGCAGGTTGTCAGCGGCCGTGCCCGGATTGTCGAAGGCGACCTGCGGCGCGCGCAGCACGCGGCGCATGCCGGCATTATAGATCCAGGCGCGGCGGCTCTCCTTCGCCTGGTCGAGCGTCTCCTGCACCAGCAGTACGTCGCCGGCGAGCCGTGCCGGCGCGATGACTTCCTGCGTGAAGTACACGAGGATGTTTTGCATCGCCGCTTCGGTCATGCCCGGCTCGTAATACGGGAAAAAGAACTCCTCCTTGAACTTCACCAGCGTGTAGCCGCCGCTGGCGGTCATCGGGGCCTGCCCGACCGTCAGCGCCGCGGCCACGCCGCGGTAACGCGTCAGGTGATTCCAGTACACCTCGAGCCCGTTCTGTGGAATCGGGAACGGTGTGCCGCCGATCGCGCCGGTGAAGCCGTTGCCGTCGGGCACGAGCTTCGCCGTGGTCGCATTGCGCCTGGTGGCCTCGTACACGCTCTCGGGCGCCGCGGCGCTGCGATGCGTCGGGTAGACGATCATCTTGTAGTCGGCGTAGGTCCTCAACAGCGCCTTGTGCCCCTCGGTGAGCTTGGCGGCGTACTGGCCGAGGTTCGCGCTCGTGATGGTGAACAGCGGCTTGTCGCTCGCGTAGGGGTCGGGATAGTGATCGGGGGAGTGATAGTTGGGAAAGCCGGCGTCGGCGGCCGACTTGAGCCCGCCGGTCCACGCGGGGATCGAGCCGTCGGCGTTGCCGGCCTTCTGGCCGCCGAGCGGCGTGAGATCCTGCCCGAGCCGCGCCGCTTCCTGCGGGCTCACCGCCCCCCAGGCGGCCTGCGCAAACAGGATCGCCGCCGCCAAACGCAACACCATTTTCATTGCAGCCCCCTTCATTGCTCACACATCCCCGTCAGGACTGCGCGGCTCTCAGAACGAAAACTTGACGCTGGCGGCGACGAAGTCGCGATCGCCCAGCAGGTTGTATTGACCGGCGCCGCCGTAGTGGGTGAACGAGACGTCCAGCTCCCACATGTTGCGCAGGCCCGCCGTGACTCCAACGGTGCCCGCATAGCGGCCGGCGACGAAGGCGCCGCCGGGAGCGGGCGAGTTGCCACTCACGTCCTGGCTCCAGGTGACGTGGGGCGTCAGGTTCCAGGCGCCGATCACGTTGGCATACTCGAGGTGGCCGGCGACGACGTAGCCCCAGGCAAAGCTGGTGGCGAACTCCGAGCCCGGCTCCACGCACTGGCCGAGCCCACCGGGGACGCCGATCGGAACGCATAGGCCATTCACCGCCGGGAACTCCGGGTAGCCGCCGAGATTCGGATTGCCGCTCAGGTTCGTGCCCGCCGAGCTGTCGAACCGGACGCCAAAGCCCTCGGGCCCGCCGGTGTACTTGTTCTCGAGGCTCGGCACATAGTCCGCCCCGGCCTCGACCGTCAGCACGGCCCGGGAGGCGTTGAACACGTTAGCCCAGAACTGGGTGGCGCTGACATCGAAGTGCCACATGTTCTTCAGCTCATACCCCTGAACCGTCTGTCCCAGCCCGTAGAGGCCGAACTGGTTGCATCCGGTGATGGGGGTTGCGGAGCCCGGCACGCAGTGCCCAGGGCCCGTCACCGGATTACCCAGGAGCTGATTGAGGCCCGTCTCGAAGGGGCTGAGCGAAGCATAGATGAGCTCGGGGACGTCGAGCTGCAACGGGACGTTGTGGCGGAAGGCGACCTCGCCCTGGATCGACGTGCCGGTCGCCTGGATCTCCGAGTTGAAGGAGAGTCCCAGCATCTTGATGTCCTGCGGGAACTGCTCGAACACGCTTTGCGAGTGGGCGTATTCGTTGGCCGCCAGGCTGCTCGCCTGGTTGCTCACGTTACCGCCTGCGAGCAGGGTGTTGGCGCCGATGGTGGCGTACTGGGTGGCCGTCGCGGCGCTCAGGTTCCCGCCCGCTGCCGCGGCGGCCTGCTGGCCGACCGCCGAGCCGGTAGCGATGGCCGCCGGCACCGGCACTCCAGCGGCGATCGCCTGCGCTGCGGCGCCGACGGCTTCGGCCGCACCGAAGGCGTTGCCGAAGCCCGCCTGTGTGCCGGTCTGTACCGACAGAACCGGCAAGCGGCTGGTGTAGTTGAGGAAATAGAAGCCGAGCTGGGTGCCCTGGCCGAGGTTCGGCAGGAAGAGCTTGAAGTTGACGCCGTACTGGCCGGATTCGGGGGGCTTGTCATCCGGGCCGCGCGGGATGGCCTGGAAATTGCTGATGAGCGAGCCGCCGAGCGGAGTGAAGTTGACCCCCTGGTCGGAGATGCCGCCGAAGCCGAGCACTACCTTGCTGCCGCCGGCGCCCGCCACGTCGTTGGTGCTGAAGTAGGAGCCGTCCGGCTCGATGATGTCCGGGTGCCAGTCGACGAGATAGATGAGCTGGGTGCTCAGGTTCTTGGTCAGCTGCAGGTTGAGGATCGCCGACTCGTCGGGCAGCAGCGCCTGCTTGAGCTCCGCGCCCGGCACCTGCAGCGCCGTCACGTCGAAGTAATCGACCTGGTTGAGACCGCCGATGATGTAGAGGCTCTCGCCCCAGTCGACCACCTGCCGCCCGAGCCGCAGCTCGGACGGCATCGAGCCTAGATTGAAGCGCGCGTAGCCGAAGGCATCGAGCAGGCGCGTGTAGCTGCCGACGATGTCCTTGGCGTCGTGCGACAGCGGCGTGCGCTCGGTGTTGTTGCCCATCACGTAGAAGTCGTAGAGCCCCGAGCCGCGCACGAACACGCCGGCCGTATCCTTATATTTCAGTGAGAATTCCGTGATGCCGGTGAGCGCCTCGGTGAAGGTGCCCTGGCCGTAGTTGAGATCGCCGTCGTCCACGTTGGGCCCGTAGCCGCAGCCGCCGTCGGCGATGGCAATCAGCGCGCAGTTGCGCCCTTCGACGCGCCACCCCTGGCCGTAGCCGAGGGTCGTATCCCAGGAGCCGGTCCAGTCGCCGGACCCGAAGCTGAAGGCCTGCGTCTCCGGACTCAAGCCCAGCGCCAGACAGACCGCCGCCGGGGCGATCAGCAGCCCGCGACGCCCGATGTGCACTTTCCTCATGTCTCCCCCTGCGCCGGCGCCGGAAGTTACGTGATTGCGTTGATCTGTACCCGCTGCTCGCGCATGCAGCCGGGTTCTTGTTTGTTCCGCAACACAAAGTCTGCGCCCCGGAGTCTACGACTCGCCCCCGCGGGGCGGCAAGCAGCAGCCAAATCAGCGTCCTATGATGTGCGTCCCCGCATGACGATAGCAGCAGGCGGCAGTGGCGCATATGGACACTTTCCGAGATAAGACCGTCCTCATTACGGGGGCCTCGACCGGGATCGGACGGGCACTGGCGCTCGAGCTGGCGCGCACCGGGGCACAGCTGGCGCTCAATGCCCGGGACGCGGGCCGGCTCGGGGAAACCGCGGGCGAGTGTGCGGCGCTCGGGGCCGCGGTGCTCGCCGTTCCCGGCGACGTCACCAGGGGCGAGGACTGCCGGCAGATGGCGGCGCGCACTCTGGAACGCTTCCAGAAGCTCGATGCACTGGTCAACAACGCCGGCATGACGATGTGGGCGCGGTTCGATGCGCTCGCGGACCTCGCGCCGCTCGAGCGGCTGCTCGCGGTCAATTATCTCGGCGCCGCGCATATGACCGCGGCCGCGCTGCCGTACCTGAAGAGCTCGCGCGGGCTGATCGTGGCGGTCGCCAGCATCGCCGGGCTCACGGGCGTCCCGGAGCGCACCGGCTACGCGGCGAGCAAGCACGCGATGATCGGCTTCTTCGAGTCGTTGCGCATCGAGCTCCGGGGCAGCGGCGTCGACGTGACGATCGTGGCTCCCGACTTCGTCAAGAGCGAGCTGCACAAGGGGGCACTCGGTGCCGACGGCCGCCCGCTCGGGAAGACTCCCATGGACGAGCCGCGCATCATGACGAGCGAGCAATGCGCGCGGCTCATCCTGCGCGCCATGCAGCGGCGGCAGCGCCTCCTCATCACATCTGCGCGCGGGCGCTTCGGACGCTGGGCGCGCCTGGTGGCACCGGCCCTGGTCGACCGCATCGCCGAGCGCGCCATCCGCCTGCGGCGCTGAAGGCGCCGCGCGCCGTCATTCGAAGGCGATGGCGGGCAGGTCGAGCGCAATGAGGAAGTATTCGAACAGGTGCTGGATCACACGGATCTGATTGTGCAGGCGGTGATCTGCGTCGAGCAGATGCAGCGCCGCGCGGTGGCCATGCGCGAAGCGCACACTGTGCTCGTACGGCACCACTTCGTCGCGCCAGCCGTGCACCACGGCGGCCGGGCAATCGAGCGAGCCGGCCCGCAGCTCCGGCAGTCCCTCGAGATAGAGCGCCGGCGCCATCAGAAACAAGCCACGCGCGTGCAGGAGCGAGGCGGAGGCGACCGCGACGTAGCCGCCCATGCTCGAGCCGACCAGCACCAGGTCCCCGGCCAGCTCCTTGCAGAAGTCGACGAGCTTCGCCATACGCGCGCGCGGCAGATCGATCCCGCGGTAGTCGACCGAGTGCGCCTCGTAGCCCTCGCTGCGGGCGACCTCGGCGAGCGCGGTAATCTTGCGGCCCCACGGACCGCTCTCCTGCCCGTGGGAGAACACGACGTGACGGGTCACGAACGCCTCCACATGGGCGAATAATGCAGGCAATGGAACGCTTAAGCCAATCGGGCGAGGCGCGCGAGATCCAAGCCGGCTGGCAGTTCTGGATCGACCGCGGCGGCACTTTCACCGACGTCGTCGGGCTCGCTCCGGATGGTGCGCTGCACGTGCGCAAGGTGCTGTCGGTGCCGGCGGGCGGCGGCGCCTGCGGCGACCCCGGACTCGCGGCGGCGCGCGAGCTTCAGGCCGCGGTCGCTCCGGGCACGCCGGTGACAGAGGTGAAAGTCGGCACGACGGTTGCGACCAACGCGCTGCTGACACGCAACGGCGAGCCGGTGGTCCTGGTGACGACCGCCGGCTTCGCCGATGCGCTGCGTGTCGGGTACCAGAACCGGCCCGACATTTTCGCGCGCCACATCGTGCTGCCGAAGCTGCTGCACGCGGCGGTGATCGAGGCGCCCGAGCGTATCGATGCCGACGGCGAGGTTCTCATCCCCCTCGATGAGAGCCGGCTGCGGGCGGACCTCGCAGGCGCGCGCCGCGCCGGGCGCCGTGCGGTCGCCGTCGTGTTCCTGCATGGCTGGCGCCATCACGAGCACGAGCGGCGCGCGGCCGCCGCGGCCCGCGAGCTGGGGTTCGAGGAGGTCTCGGTGTCGCACGAGCTCTCCCCGATGGTGCGCTACGTGACGCGCGGCGACACCACGGTGCTCAATGCCTATCTGGCGCTGCCGCTGCGCGCCTACCTCGGCGGGCTCACGCGAGAGCTGCGCGCGCTCGATGCGCGTGCACGCCTCACGCTGATGCAGAGCAACGGCGGACTCGCGGACGCGTCCGCCTTCCACGCCATGTCGAGCGTACTGTCGGGGCCGGCGGGCGGACTCATCGGCATGCATTGGGTCGGCGAGCGCGCCGGTTTCCCGAAGCTCATCGGTTTCGACATGGGCGGTACCTCCACCGACGTGTCGCTGATCGACGGCGAGCTGCCGCAGCGCTTCGAGCACGCGATCGCGGGCGTGCGCCTGACGCAGCCGATGCTCGACGTGCACACGATCGCCGCGGGCGGCGGCTCGATCTTGAGCTTCAGGGACGGGCGCTTCGCGGTCGGACCCGCCTCGGCGGGCGCGGAGCCGGGGCCGGCATGCTACCGGCGCGGCGGGCCGTTGACGCTCACCGACGTCCAGGTGCTGCTCGGCCATCTGCGCCCCGATACCCTGCCGGCGGTGTTCGGCGAGGACGGTCGATCGCGCATCGACCCGGAGGTGGTCGCCGGCGCCTTTGCCGAGCTCGCCACCCGGGTCAGCGCGCAGGCGGCCCACGGCTGCTCCGCGGAGGTGGTTGCGGAGTCGTTCCTCGAAGTCGGCGTCGAGTCGATGGCCAACGCCATCCGCCAGGTGTCGGCGCGGCAGGGGCTCGATGCGGGCGACTTCACGCTGTTCTGTTTCGGCGGGGCGGCGGGCCAGCACGCCTGCCGCGTGGCGCGCGCCGCCGGAATGCGCCGTGTGCTGATCCATCCGCTCGCGAGCGTGCTCTCGGCGTTCGGCATCGGCGTGGCCGACCGCCTCGCAGTCCGGCGCGCGAGCCTGCGCCGGCCGCTCGTGGCGCAAGGGCTGGCCGCAGCACGCGAGCGGCTCGCGCAGCTCGAGTCGCAGGCCCGTGGGGAGCTCAGCGCCTTCGACCCCGAGCCGGGGCGCGTGCGGGTGGCGCTGCTGCTCGAGGTGCGCGCGGGCGACAGCGACGTCACGCTGTCGGTGCCGTTCGGCACGCTCGCCGAGGTGCGCGAGCGCTTCCACGCCGAGCACCTGAAACGCTTCGGTTTCGCCGCGCACAGCCTCGACGTCGTGATCGAGGCAGTGCGCGCCGAGGCGCGCCTGGCATCGCTCGATGCGGCGCGGCTCCTCATGCCGGCGCCGGCCACCGGCGCGGCGCTGCCCGAGAGCGCGCGCGCCTGGTTCGACGGCTGGCGCGAGGTGCCGCTCGTGCCCATGAGCGAGCTCACGGGCACGGTCCCCGGTCCCGCGCTCATCGTCGAGCCGCACAGCACCGTGGTGCTGGAGAGCGGCTGGCGGGCGCGCCTCCTCCCTGGCGGCGAGCTGCTGCTCGAATCTGATCCGGCGGCCCCCGCGGCGCGCGCCGCCGCCGCGGCCGATCCGGCCCGCATCGAGATCTCCAACAACCTCTTCATGCACATCGCCGAGCAGATGGGCGAGGTGCTCAAGGCGACGGCCCAGTCGGTCAACATCCGCGAGCGGCTCGATTACTCCTGCGCGCTGTTCGACTCACGCGGCGGGCTGGTCGCCAACGCGCCGCACATGCCGGTGCACCTCGGGTCGATGGGCGCGAGCGTGCGGGCGGTCATCGAGGCCCGCGCCGGCAAGCTCGCGCCCGGCGAAGCCTGGCTCCTCAACAGCCCGTACCACGGCGGCACCCACCTGCCCGACATGACGGTCGTCACGCCGGTATTCGTCGGCGGCGGGAGCCAGGCGGACTTCTTCGTCGCCTCGCGCGCCCATCACGCCGACATCGGCGGGATGACCCCGGGCTCGATGCCGCCCTTCAGCCGCACCATAGAAGAGGAAGGGGCACTGTTCGAGTGCTTCCAGCTGGTGAGCGGCTCGAGGCTCAGGGAGCGGGAGCTGCGCGCCGCGCTCGCCGCCGGCCGCTGGCCGGCCCGCTCGCCGGAGCAGAATCTGGCCGACCTGCGCGCCCAGCTCGCCGCCAACGCGCGCGGCATTGCTGAAGTTCGCCGCGCCGTCGCGCGCTACGGGCTCGAGAGCCTCCACGAGCGCATGCGCGAGGTTCAGGACAACGCCGCGCTCTCGGTGCGCAATGCCATCGGCGAGCAGCTGAGCGGGGAATTCCGCTACGAGCTGGACGGCGGCCAGGTGATCGCCGTGCGCATCGACATCGACCGCGGCACGCGCCGGGCGCGCATCGACTTCACCGGCACCTCGGCGCAGGGAGCGCACAACTTCAACGCACCGCGCGCCGTGTGCCTGGCGGCGGTGCTGTACGTGTTCCGCACGCTGATCGAGCGGCCGATTCCGCTCAACGAGGGCTGCCTCGAGCCGCTCGAGATCGTGATCCCGCCGGGCTCGATGCTCGATCCGCGGCCGCCGGCGGCGGTCGCGGCCGGCAACGTCGAGACCTCGCAATGCATCGTGGACGCGCTCTACGGCGCGCTCGGAATACTCGCGGCTTCCCAGGGCACGATGAACAACCTGACTTTCGGCGACGAGCGGCTGCAGTACTACGAGACCATCGCCGGCGGTGCCGGCGCCGGGCCGGACTTCGACGGCTGCGATGCCGTCCACACTCACATGACCAACTCGCGGCTCACTGATCCCGAGATCCTCGAGGCAAAGTTCCCGGTGCTGGTGCGGGAGTTCGCCATCCGGCGCGGCTCCGGGGGCCGCGGCCGCCATCACGGCGGCGACGGTGTCGTGCGGCGCATCGAGTTTCGCGCGCCCTTCTCCGGGGCGCTGCTCGCCAATCACCGCCGCATTGCGCCCTTTGGTCTCGCGGGTGGCCAGCCGGGCGCACGTGGGGAGGCGCACATCCGGCGTGCCTCGGGCGCGGTCGAGACGCTCGGCGCGACCGCACGCTTCGACGTGACTCCGGGGGACGAGCTCACCATTCTCACCCCGGGCGGCGGCGGCTTCGGGCCTGCCAGCTAGTTGTGGAGTGGAGCACCCGTCAAGCGTATGTGATCCCCGAAATGACTCAATCCGCAATAGTTAGAAAAGTGTCTGACCATGGCCCCTTAAGGCCCTCTACAGGCGTCCCAGGAGCCAAATTAGATGACTTTCTAACAATGCGGCCGGAAAGCACCTCCGGGGATTCTCACACGCACATCAGCTTCCCGCAGGAAATCTAGCCGCGCATTCCCCCGCGCAATATCGAGGTCTGGATCTCCCACTCGACCCGCTGCTGCGAGGTGGCAGAGCGGTTGACCGACACCGGGCGCACACGGCTCGCGCCGGGGCGATGCGTGACCAGCCAGGTGTCGAACTCGCCGGCCCTGGTGGTGGCGAAGCCAAACAGCAGGTTGAGCTTGCCCTCGGCGACGCTCTGCTCGCCGTTGATCCGCTCGTCGCAGATGACGAAGTGGCTGTCACGCGCCGTAGCACCGGCGAAGGCGCCCTGCGCGGCGAGCGCGTCGAGGAATTCCAGGGCGCCTGCCCGGGCGCGCGCCCAGGTTGCCGGCCCGTTTTGCTCCAGCAGCACCCAGCGCGTGCCCTGCTCGATGCTCGCAGCGATGTAGAGCGCGAGGCGCCGCGCCGACAGGTAGCGCCAGTCCGAGGCGCCGCTGCCCCCCGCGGCGAGGGTGCGCGGACCTAAGCCGGCGCGCGCGGCGGCCCGCACCGCGAGCAGCGTGTTGACGCCGGCCTGCGTGAGGCGCAGGCGGTCCCCCTCCGAGACGATGACCGCGGGCCGCAGCCCCGGGCGCAGCGGCGCCTCCTCGGGCTCGGCGGCCGTCCACACCGGCCAGCTCTCGTCCGCGCGCGCGATCATCCCGGCCGCCGCTGCGCTCGAGCCGAACACCTCGACGCGCCCGCGCAACCGGTCGAGGGCCTGAATGCGCGGGTAGTACATCACCGCGCAGTCGCTGCGGAACGGCCAGCTGCGCAGCGCCTCGAGCGCCGCAGGCGCACTGGTCCAGGAGGCGGGCGGATCGATCAGCAGCAGCGCGCAGCGCTCACGGCAGAGGCGCGCGGCGACCAGCAGGGTCGACAGCCCCACGTCCTGCTCGCGGCCGAGCGGCGGAATGCACAGCAGGTTGAACCGGGCGCCCTCGAGCGCAAACAGCCCGGTGCCGCGCGCGCGCGAGCCGATCACGTCGTAATCGGTCAGCGGCGCGCCGTCGTCGCCAGCGGGATTGGATAGCGTGTAGCCGACCGCGACGCCGCCCGGCGCACCGGCCGAGCGATCGGGGCGATGCCTGGGTACTGCGCCCTGCACCCGCACCAGGCTCGATTGCAGCAGCGCGTCGGTGACGGTGCGCGTGGCGCCCGGCGCGACCGATATGCGCCGGTAGATTTCCTGGTCCTCCACCAGCTCCGAGCCCGCAGTCCGCACCCGCTGCACCACCAGGTTGAAGCGGTCAGCGTCGGCGGCGGACAGACCGTCATAGTCGACCGACGCGCGCAGATACTCGCGCGAGCCGGGGTTCACCGCGACCAGTGTGAGCGTGCCGCCGGCGGCCGGAAGACTCAGGGTCGGCGGGCGCGCGCCGTTGACGACGCGCACGATGCGCGCCTCGCGGCCACCGTTCTCGAAGAACTGCTCCACCGCGTAGGAGAGTGTCGACGGCTGCCACAGGCCGCCGAACTGTTGTTGGAACTCGGAGAAGCTTCTGACGGTGAGCGGCCGCGACACCGGACCCTTGAGCGTACGGCCGACGAAAGCAGCGATCCCGGTCGAGACGCCTTCGATGGCATGCAGGTCACGTTGTTGGGCGAGTTGTGCGCCTGAGCTAAGGCGATTGGCCACTCGACGCCTCTTGGTATTGTGCCCGCTGGACTCTAGCACAGCGTGTTACCGCCGTCGGCACAATCGAAGCGCGCTTGCGACTTAACTCTGTGATGCGCCGCCGCGGGAATCGGCGGAGCGAGCGGCGCGCTCTTCGCTGCGCCGCGCTTCCTCGGCGTGCGCACGCTCGAGTGCTTCGCGTTTGGCGGCGATCTCCGCCAGCATCAGCTGCAACCAGAGCGATAGAGCCGGAGCTTGCGACTCTGACCCCGATAACGCCGGGGTTTGCGATTCCGCAGTCTCGCTCGCCATCAGCCGCCGTCCTTGGGAGGCAGCGGCGGAGTCTTGCCCCCGGCCGCGCCGGCGGGAGCCGGGGCGGAGGCGGAGCTCGGGGCGGCGGCCGGTGCCGCGGCGCCGGGCTCGATCTCCGAGAACATCTGCTTGAAGGAGGCTTCATCCATCGGCAGGTCGGATTTACCGTCCCAGGTGGAGCCTTGCGGCACCACGTTCCGCACCCGCGGCGCGGCGGCGAGCACCTGCTCGAGACTCGCATCCGCGGTCGAGACCGGCACGGGAATCCCGCGCGGGTCGTGGGCAAGCGCAGCGACCCGATCCCAGTCGATCTGCTGGTGATGGGTCTTGAGCTGCTGCTGCAGTGTCGCGGAGAGCGACTTGCCGAGGAGCTTGCGCTGCGCCTTGTTCCAGTCGCGCTGATCGTCTTCCAGTACGTCCAGGGGCTGCAGGTAGAGCTGGCCGTTGCCCCAGCCGAACAGGAACGGCTGGTTCACCACCCGCACCTCGGTGCCGACCGGGATCATGTTGAAGAACTGCTCGATGTCCTCCGGATAGAGACGGATGCAGCCGTGACTCGAGCGCAAGCCGACGCCGGCGGGCTTGTTGGTGCCGTGGATCAGGTAGCTCGGCCACTGCAGGTAGAAGGCGTACTTGCCGAGCGGGTTGTCCGGTCCCGGGCCGATCACCGGCTCGAGAGAGTCGTCGCCGTTGTCATGGTGCTCCTTTAGCACCGACACCGGCACGCGCCAGGTGGGATCCTTCTGCCGACGCACGATCCTGGTGACGCCCTCCGGCGTCTTCCAACCCACCTTGCCGATGCCGATCGGGTGCGTCAGCACCACGACGCGCTCGCCGCGCTTCACCGGCGGGAAGTAGTAGACACGCATGGCGGCGATGTTGATCACGAGGCCGCTGTAGGGAGCGTTCGGAAGGACGAACTGCGACGGCACGACGATCTCGTGCCCCTCGCCCGGCAGCCACGGATCCACCTTGGGGTTGGCGCGCAGAATCTCCTCGTAGCCGACGTTGAAGCGGCGGGCGATGTCGGTGAGCGTGTCGTCCTTGCCGGCGGTGACGACCTGCACCTCGCCCACGACGCTCTGGCCAGGCTCGAGCTCGAAGCGCTCGTTCGCCACCGGAAGCGGCAGCGCCGGCGCGGCCGGCGCCGCCGGTGCCGCAGGCTGCGGTGCCTGGCGGTGCAGCGGGCCAAAAAGCGAGCAGGCGGCGAGCAGGGAGCTGCACGCGAGCGGTGCGAGCGCCGGTCGTAGCCGAGCGATACTCATAACGATGGAATTATGACCGAAACGCAAGCGGCCCGATCGTCTCCGATTCGCTACAGCAGCACCGGCTGGTCCGGCAGCTCCTGCCCGCCGGGCGCCTTGCCGGGGAAATGCCGCCCGAGGAGCGCGCCCACGCCCGCAATTCCGACGATCGAGCCCTCGCGAAAGCGGCCCTCGCGGTAGTGATGCTCCATCTGGCGGCACACCGCGCCCCACTCGGCCTGCGGCACACGCGCGGCGATGCCGCGGTCGGCGATGATCTCGACGACACGATCGGCCATCAGCACGTAGATCAGCACGCCGTTGTTGTGCGCGGTGTCCCACACGCCGAGCTGTCCGAAGAGCTGCAGCGCGCGCTGGCGCGGCGCGAGATCGTGCCAGAGCTCGGGCAGGTCGAACGCCGTGTCCACCACGAAGCGGATCTCGCCCGCGTGGCGCGCCTCGCAGTCCCGGATAGCCTGCTCGATCGCCGCGCGCACCGCGGGCGGAAAGCGCCGGCGCGTGCTGAAGCGCGTGCTGAGGAGATGGCGGAGCAGTCGCGCGAGCTTCATGGCCTACCAGCTCCCGGAAGCGCCGCCGCCGGCAAAGCCGCCGCCCCCGCCGCTGAATCCCCCGCCGCCGAAACCACCGCCCAAGCCCCCGCCCAGGCCACCGCCGAAGCCGCCCCAGCCGCCGCCGAAGCCGCCGCTCGACCAGCCGCTGCCGCGTCCGAGACCTCCGAGCAGAGTAAAAAGGAATGCGCCGAGCGCCGCGAGGCCCGCGAGCGCGAGCGCGTAGCCCGCGATCCACACGAGCAGCCCCGCGCCCGCTCCCGTGAGCACTGAGCCGAAGGTGCGCCCGAAGATACTGCGCAGCACCACCGAGCCCGCGAACACCGCGAACAGCAGCGGCAGCAGCAGCCCTCCGCCGTGGCCGCGCCGGCCCGGCTGCCACCGCTGCTCGGGAGGCGGCAGCGGCTCGCCGGAGACGAGCTTCATCATCTGCTCGAGTCCCGCGTCGATGCCGCCGTAGAAGTTTCCCTGGCGGAACGCCGGCTTCACGGTCTCATCGAGGATGCGGTTGGAGAGGGCGTCGGTGAGCACGCCCTCGAGTCCCCGCCCGACCTCGATGCGGACCTTGTGATCGTCCTTGGCGACGATGAGCAGCGCGCCGTCATCGACCCCCTTGCGCCCGAGCTTCCAGGCATCGACCACGCGGATCGAGTACTGCTCGATCTCTTCCGGCTGCGTCGTCGGCACGATGAGCACCGCGAGCTGCGCGCCCTTGGCGGACTCGAACGCCGACAGCTTCTGCTCGAGCGCGGTCTGCTGTTCCGCGGTGAGCGTGCCGGTGAGATCCGTGACGCGCGCGGCGAGCTTCGGGATCGGCTGCAGCTCCTGCGCGCCGCAGGCCAGGCCGAAGCCGAAGAGGAGCGGCAGCGCGACTCCCGCCCAGAGGCAGGCCCGAAGCGCGGAGCGGGTCATCGCGTCATTGTTTGGCGGGCTGCGCCGGCGCGCTCGCCGCGGGAGCCGGAGCCGCGGTGTCGAAGCTGACCGCCGGCGCCGTCGCGATCTGCTGCTCGTTGGCGACCGTGAAGTTCGGCTTCACCTGGAAGTCGAACATCTTGGCCGTGAGATTCACCGGGAACGAGCGCACCGTGACGTTGTACTGCTGCACCGCCTGGATGTAGCGGTTGCGCGCGACCGTGATGCGGTTCTCCGTGCCCTCGAGCTGCGACTGCAGGTCGCGGAAGTTCTGGTCGGACTTGAGCTGCGGGTAATTCTCGGTAATCGCCATCAGGTGGCTGAGCGCCTGGGTCAGGTCGCCCTGGGCGGCCTGGTACTTGGCGAACAGCTCGGGGTTGTTGAGCACCTCGGGCGTCACCTGGATCGAGTTCGCACGGGCACGTGCCTCGGTCACCCCGATCAGGACCTTCTGCTCCTGGGCGGCGTAGCCCTTCACGGTGTTGACGAGATTCGGGATCAGGTCGGCCCGGCGCTGGTACTGGTTGACGACCTCCGACCAGGCGGCCTTCACGTTCTCATCCTGCCGTTGCAGGTCGTTGTAACCGCAGCCCGACAATGCCAGCACCGCAGCGCTGAGCAACGCGACCATCCACGCACGCATTGGAGTTCTCCTTCCGGGGGTGCGGATTGTCACATGGGGGCCGAAGCCACGTCGATCAAGGGCAAAAAAAACCCCAGGTTTTGAGGCCTGGGGTCTGGAAGGGCGGACCTTCGATGAAGGGAAGGAAGTCCGCCAGGGGATTCAGTGCAATCGAGCCCAGTGCAGGATACGGATCTCGTCCGTGTCCAGATCGAAACTCTGCGCCAGGAGCGAGCGCAGTTCCCGATTCGCGCGCCCCTGCGTAAGCGGCTCCCGAAGCTCCACCACACCACTCCACTCGCTGCCCGGGACGCTGCGCGCCTTGCCGGTGCCGGTTACGAAGTGCGTGTAGTACTTGGTAGCCACGGTTGAAAGGTTAGTAGCCTCTCCCGCCTCCCGTCCGTGAGATGTTCCACAGAACCCCCGACTTCTGTAAAAAGGGCTGCGACATAATTCACAGGATTTTCCGGCAATGGGACGCGCGCCCCCGCCGCAGGCTGCGGGCTCCAAATACATCACCCCGCAGGGGGCGCAGCGGCTGCGGGCGGAGCTCGAGGAGCTGTGGCGTGAGGAGCGGCCCCGGGTGACGCAGGCGGTCGCCGCGGCGGCCGCTCAGGGCGATCGCTCGGAGAATGCCGAATACACCTACGGCAAGCGCCGCCTGCGTGAGATCGACCGGCGGGTACGGTTTCTGCGCCGCCGGCTGGACGGCATGGTGGTGGTCGACCAGCCGCCGACCGACCCATCACGGGTGTTCTTCGGCGCCTGGGTGCTGCTCGAGGCCGAGGACGGCGTGCGGTCGCGCTACCGCATCGTGGGACCGGACGAGTTCGACATGGTGCCCGCCTACATCAGCATGGACTCGCCCCTGGGGCGCGCGCTGCTGCGCAGGCGCCTCGACGAGGAGGTCGTGGTCGAGACTCCGGGCGGCGCGCGCGCCTACGTGATCGTGTCGATCGAGTACGAACGGACTACCACAGCACGCGGACGTTCTTGAACTGCCACGGGTCGCTCTTGTCGATGTCCTCGGGAAAGAGGCGCTCGCGCTCGTGCAGCGGCGTCCAGTCGGTGTACTCGCCGGATACCGGACCGAGGTAAGGCATGCAGATCTCGAGAGCGCGCCGGAAATCCATTTCATCGGGCTCCGTGAGCCCCTGGTTCGGGTTCTCCATCGCCCAAATGACCCCCGAGAGCATCGCCACCGTGACCTGGAGACTGGTCGCGTTGTTGTAGGGCACGAGCTTGCGGGCCTCGCCGATCGAGAGCTGCGAGCCATACCAGTAGGCGTTGCGGCGGTGCCCGGCGAGCAGCACGCCGAGCTCATCGATTCCCGCGGTGATGTCGTCCATCAGAATCCGTTGGCGCTCCTGCTGCACGTAGTTGCGGCCGGCGAGCTCGTGCACCGACATGACCGCCGAGTCGCACGGGTGATAGGCGTAGTGCACGGTCGGGCGGTATGCCACCTGGGCACCGTCGCGCACCGTGTAGTAGTCGGCGATCGAGATCGACTCACCGTGCGTGATACAGAAGCCGTGAAAATGACCGGCGCGCGGCGTCCAGGTGCGCACGCGCGTGCCCGCACCCGGCTGCATGAGATAGATGGCGGCGAGGCAGCCGAAGTCATGACGCTTGCCGTCGCGCGGAAAATTGCGCTCGTGTGTCCCCCAGCCCATCTCGCTCGGCTGCGAGCCCTCGCTCACGAACCCGTCGATCGACCAGGTGTTGACGAATTCACCCGGGAGCTTCGGCTTGGCCGACACCTGGGTGTCGCGCTCGGCGATGTGGATCACCTTGACCCCGAGCCGGCGCGCCAGCTCGCCCCATTCGGCGCGCGTCTTCGGGTTGCCCGCCTCCGTCTGCGTGTCCTGGGCGATGTTGAGCAGCGCCTGCTTCACGAAATGCGACACCAGCCCGGGGTTGGCGCCGTGGGTGAGCACCGCGGTCGGCGCGCGCTCGTTGCCCGCCCGCAGCGCCAGGGCTTCCTCGCGCAGCGCATAGTTGGTGCGGCGCGCCACCGGCATGGTCGGATCGGTGTAGCCGCCCGGCCAGGGCTCGATGCAGGTATCGATGTACATCGCGCCCTTCTCCCAGCAGAGCTTGATGAGGGCGATGCTCGAGACCTCGACCGACACGTTGATGAGGAAATCACCGCGGCCGAGCAGCGGATTCAGTACGCGCCGGTAGTTCTCGCGCGTCAGGCGCTCCTTGATGAACCTGATGCCATACTTCGCTGCCTCCTCGTTCCCCTTGTCTTCGGCGGTGACGATGCTGATGCGCTCGGGCGCAATGCCGATGTGCCGCAGGATCAGCGGCAGCACGCCCTGGCCGATGCTGCCGAAGCCAATGAACAGGATTCTTCCCGGAAACTCGACGTGAACTTTGTGCTCGTTGCTCATGATGTCCGATGCTTGGCTTGAGATGAGACGGCCCAGCACGGGCCGCCGCCAGTGTGGAGCGTATCAATCGGAAGTTGCCGGCTCAATTCGCGCCGGCGGATTCGGCGTGGGCGCGCACCAAGGGCTCACTTCCAGTGCGGCGGCCAGGTGCGCTCGAAACCCGGCAGCGCGGCCATGCGCGCCATCCAGCGGCCGAGCGCCGGGTAGTTGACTTCCACCGGCATGAAGCGCGAGGAGAGCTCGCGCGCCTCCGGCCGATCGAGCGCGCGCTTCAACAGCTGGATGCCCGGGAAGATCACCATGTCGACCGCGGAGCAGCTGTCGCCCACTACCCAGTCGCCCTTCGACAGCCGCCCCTCGATGGTGCGTGCCTCGCTGGCCGCGGCGTGCATCGCGCTCGTGATCTCGTCCCCGGCGAGGTCCGCCTCACCGGAGAAAATGCCACGACAGATGGTGTTGAGGTGCGGTTCGATGTAAGCCTGGTACTCGCAGATCACCCGCATGATGACCCCGGCCTCCTCCGGCGTGCGACCGAAGATCGGCGGCTGCGGATACTTCTGCTCGAGGTAGTAGAGAATCGCGAGCGACTCGAAGCAGACGTAATCGCCGTCCCTGAGCACCGGCAGCCGGCCGCGCGGATTCATGCCGAGCATCTGCGGCGACTTGTGCTCCTGCTTGGAGAACTGCAGCAGGTGGCCGGTGTACGTGAGGCGCTTGTACTCGAGCGCGAGCAGCACCCGCCACGAGTAGGGACTGCCGCTGCCCCAATAGACGTCGATTGCCATCGCTGCTCCCGGCGCAGGTGCTGCCGGGATTGTAACGACTTAGGTCGGGCGCCGAAAATGCGCGGCAGGGTCGCGAAGGAGGATTCCAATGTACACAACGCTGATCGGGGTCGCCGAGCTCGCCCCGCGCCTCGAGGATGCCGACTGGGTGAGCATCGACTGTCGCTTCGAGCTCGCCCGCCCCGATTGGGGTGCGCAGGCGTGGGCCGCCGGCCACATCCCCGGCGCGCTCTACGCCCACCTCGATCGCGATCTGGCAGGGCCGCGAACCGCAGGCAGCGGCCGTCATCCGCTTCCCGACCCGGGTGTGCTCGCCGACACCTTCAGCCGCTTCGGGATCGACGACGCGGTGCAGGTGGTCGCCTACGACCAGGGCCCGGGCGCCTACGCGGCGCGCCTCTGGTGGCTGCTGCGCTGGCTCGGGCACAGCCGGGTGGCGGTGCTCGACGGCGGCTTCGCGGCCTGGGAGCGCGCCCGGCTGCCGGTGAGCACTCTGCCCGCGGCGCGGCCCCCGCGCCGTTTCGCAGCGCGCCCGAACCCCGGCTGGGTGGTGACGACAGAGGCGATCGCCGCAAGCGCCGCCTCGGGCGCGCTCGCGCGCGCCGAGCCGCTGCTGATCGACGCGCGTGGCGCCGATCGCTTCGCCGGCGAGAACGAGACCATCGACCCGGTCGCGGGCCATATCCCGGGCGCGCACAACCATCCTTACGCCGGCAACCTCGACGCGCTCGGGCAGTTTCGCTCGCCCGCTGAGCTGCGCCGTGCCTGGAGCGCGAGCCTGCGTGGGCGTCCGCCCGCCGCCGTGGTCGCGATGTGCGGCTCCGGGGTCACCGCCTGCCACAACCTGCTCGCGCTCGAAGTCGCCGGACTCACCGGCGCGAAGCTCTACCCGGGCTCGTGGAGCGAATGGATCCGCGACCCAGCGCGTGCGGTGGCGCTCGGTGCCGACACTGTGTGACGCGGCACTCTCGCGGATCACACAATTTTGATATAACGCGCCCCGTGGCCGCCGATCCCAAGATCGCCCTCAACGGCAACCGCAAGTTCAATCCCGCACAGCCCTGGCGGATCGAGGACTCCCTCGATCTCTACAACGTAGCCGCCTGGGGCAAGGGCTACTTCTCGATCAACGACGCGGGCCACGTCGTGGTGCGGCCCGATACCACGCAGGAGCGCGAGATCGACCTGCTCGAGGTCGTCGAGGGACTGCAGGCGCGGGACCTGAGCACCCCGGTGGTGGTGCGCTTCTCGGACATCCTGGCGCATCGCCTGAAGCGCCTGCACGACGCCTTCGCCTCGGCGATCACCGAGAACGACTACAAGAACCGCTACGCCGCGGTGTTTCCGATCAAGGTGAACCAGCAGCGCCTCGTGGTCGAGGAGGTCTACCGCTACGGGCGCGAGTACGGCTTCGGGCTGGAGGTCGGCTCCAAGCCCGAGCTGCTGGCCGTCATGGCCATGACCGAGAACGCCCCCGAGCGGCTCATCGTCTGCAACGGCTTCAAGGACGACAGCTACATCGAGGCCGTGACGCTCGCCACCAAGCTCGGCCGCACCATCATCCCGGTGGTCGAGAACTTCGAGGAGCTCGGGCTGATCCTCAAGCACGCCGCCACCTATCAGGTGCGCCCGCGCATCGGCGTGCGCGTCAAGCTCTTCAGCGAGGGCTCGGGCCGCTGGAGCGCCTCGGCCGGTGAGAAGTCCAAGTTCGGGCTGTTCATCACCGAGATCCTCGAGATGTTCAACGTGCTGAAGTCGCACGACATGCTCGACTGTCTGCAGCTGGTGCACTGCCACCCCGGCAGCCAGCTGCAGGACATCCGCCGCGTCAAGGACGCCATCAACGAGCTGGCGCATGTGTATGCGGAGCTCAAGCTCATGGGCGCCGGGCTGCAGTACATCGACGTCGGCGGGGGTCTCGGCGTCGACTACGACGGCAGCGGCACCAACTTCGCCTCGTCGATGAACTACACCTTGAATGAGTACGCGAGCGACGTGGTCTACCGCGTCGCGAGCGTCTGCAACGCGCGCGACATTCCCCATCCCATGATCGTCAGCGAATCGGGCCGCGCGATAGCCGCTTACCACAGCGTCCTGATCTTCGACGCGCTCGGCTCCTCCGCGCTCGACAAGTTCCGGGTCACCGGCTACGAGGCCGAGGATTACTCCGGCAATGAGGAGCTGCCGCAGCCGGTGCAGGACCTGTTTGAAGCCTACCGGGCGGTGAGCGAGCGGCGCCTGGTGGAGTGCTACCACGACGCGCTCACGGCGCGCGAGCAGGTGCTGCAGATGTTCAATCTGGGGCTGCTGTCACTCGAGTTCCGCGGGCTCGCGGAGCGGCTCTATTGGGCGACCTGCGCCAAGATCCGCGACCAGTGCCGCAAGCTCGAGCGGCTGCCGGAAGAGCTCGATGATCTCGAGTCGATCCTCTCGGACACCTATTTCTGCAATTTCTCGGTATTTCAGTCGCTGCCCGACAGCTGGGCGATCGACCAGCTGTTCCCGATCCTGCCGATCCATCGCCTCGACGAGCGTCCGACGCGTACCGCGGTGCTCGCCGACATCACCTGCGACTCGGACGGCAAGATCGACCACTTCGTCTCGATGCGCGACGTGAAGCGCACCCTCGAGCTGCACGAGCTCAGGGGCGGCGAGAAGTACTATCTGGCGGCGTTCCTGGTGGGCGCCTACCAGGAGACCCTCGGCGACCTGCACAATTTATTCGGCGACACCCACGTGGTGCACGTGCGTCTGCACGACGAAGGCGGCTGGTGGATCGAGGAGATCGTCAAGGGCGACACCGCCAATAAGGTCCTCGAGTACATGGAGTACGACGTCGCCGAGCTCTACCCGGCGCTCGCCCGCGACTGCGAGCGCGCCATCCGCGACGGGCGCATGACCATCGCCGAGAGCCAGGCACTCAAGCGCTTCTACGAGAGCGAGCTCGACGGCTACGCCTATCTCGAGCCCGCGGGGACCTGAAGCAAGGCCAGCAGCGCGAGCGCCAGGAACACCACGGCGCCGATCCGGTGCATCAGCTGGATCGGAAGCCTCTCGGCCGCCGCCCGCCCGAGCAGTACCGCCGGCACGTCCGCGATCAGCATGCCGAGTGTGGCGCCGGCGACCACCGCGACCAGGGCGTGATACCTGGCGGCGAGCGCCAGCGTGGCGATCTGCGTCTTGTCGCCCATCTCGGCCAGAAAGAACGTCCCGACGGTCGTGCCGTAGGCTCCGAAGCGCGCCGGACGCGTGCCGCTGGCGGGCTCCCTGTCTGGAACCAACATCCACACCGCGGTGGCGATGAACGAGGCCGCCAGCAGCCAGCGCAGCACCGCGGGCGCGAGCACGCTCGCGAGCAGCGTGCCGGCCGCGCCTGCCAGCACGTGACTCATGAGCACCGCGGTCGTTATCCCGGCGAGCACCGGCACCGGTGCGCGGAAGCGGGCCGCCAGCACCAGCGCCAGCAGCTGTGTCTTGTCGCCGAGCTCGGCCAGCGCAACCACGCCGGTGGAGACGAGAAATGCCTCCATCGAAACCCTCGGGTTTGCGTCCCACGGAAGCCGGGAGTAGCATGACACGGGCGTTCGTATCCGTCGTGGATGAGTGCGCCTTGTACGATTGTGTTGACTTCATCTCCCGCCCCGCGCGTCTCATCCGTGCGCGAACGCAGGTGCAGGCCGCCGGCCCAAGCGCTGCGCATTGACTGAAACACTGCCGATCGTGTGCCTTGAAGCCTTGACCTGTTTGACTGTTCACGCGGTACATGCGACCGACGCGTGCGGCTCGCCG
>DATIXU010000023.1:0-23404 GCA_035518275.1 Steroidobacteraceae bacterium | reverse complement strand
GTCATGGAAGACCCGATCTTGCGCGAGAACCGGCGTTCGGAGTTGGTCCGACGACTGATCTCACACGCTGTTCGCACGGGAATCATCCAACAGCTGACCGGGTTTTCGCGTAACCGGCAGGCCACTGTCCGCAGGCGCCTTCGGGTCACGGGTAAGTCGCGCTGGCGTGGGCCGATGCGCACCATGCTCGAGCTTTTCCTGGAGACGCCGCGCGGACGTGCGCAGGGGGCGGCGCTCGTGACGTTGTGCACGGTCTTTGACATTCCGATTGACGCGGAAGCAGCGAGCCTGCCCGACTTTGTGTCCTTAAGCTTCACGGATCGGCTGTGCGAGACGTACGAAGCGTACCGCGCCCTCGTTCCGAGCACCCAGGTCGAGCTCGAGGAGCTGATTCTCTTGCGCTCGAGCGTGGCGAAGGGGGACATCCGCGTGGGTCGCTGCCGGGTCTGCAAGGGACTCATCCTCATCAATCCCTATGACGGAGGGCACCGCACTTGCGCCCAATGCGTGGGGACGACTATTCCGTGAGCGCGACGATGAGCGCCTGATAAAGCGCGAGCGCGAAGCCGAACCCCAAGGAGATCGTGAGCATCGTCCAGAAGGGAAAGGTCGGCGGCCCGACGAGCTTCCAGAAGAAGGTCATCAAAACACCCAGGAGCGCCGCGCCGCCGAGGACAAAGGAGACCACGGGTTCCAGGATGACGAGCAGCATCAGCACCGGCAGGCGCACCGCGTGCCAGAGGACGCGTAAGGTCAGTACTGGGATAGAGGTTGCGCGCATGGACTTTTCCGATCGATTGCCGGTCCTTTAGTCAAAAATCGCCTAAGTCAATTTCAGCATTATATGTGCGTGCTCTCGCATTGGGGAGCACCGCACTTGAAAAGCCTTCGCAGTCCTCGTCATCGCGCCTTGTGCGCCACGCTCGTTGCCGCCCGTAGAGCCTCGAAACTCTCGCAGCACGAGCTGGCGAGACGGCTCAAGACCTCGCAGACCGTCATCGCCCGCATCGAAATCGGCGAACGGCGGGTCGATGTGGTCGAGTTCATCGATTTGGCGCGCGCGCTCAAGTTAGATCCGCGCGAAGTGCTCACTCAATTGATGCAGTAGCGGGGCCGGTTTCGCTGAATTTTCGGCGAAACCGTCCTCGATTTCTCCTTGTGATGAGCGCACACTACGCACATACGTGACAATTTGACCCTAAACGACCGGAACCACACATGAAGGTCGTTTATGAGTTCGGTCGAATCTCTGCCCAGTTCGCAGCTCGCTGCGAGTAATCCGTCCCGCAACGTCGTTCTGTCTCCCTTCGTCAACGAGCGCTTCCCGGCTTGGGAAGATCTCTTGAGCGCCCACGACGTAGCGCGCCTCACCCGGCGGCCGCGCTGGATGCTCGCCGGCCTCGTCTTCTTCGGCCACTTTCCGCGCAAGCGTCGCTATCACGGACAGGGGATCGGCTGGCTGCGCTCGGACGTGATCTCCTGGCTCACGCGGGACCTCAAGGCGGGCAGATGTCGCGCTGAAGAGGTAACGATCGCGCGGCGGCGGGTCAACCGGCCCTTGGCGCTGGAGCAGGCCTATCCGTGCTGGATGCGTCGACGACGGGAGGCCTGTTTGAACCGGCGCCGGCGCTCGCCGTGAGCACGGAGCCCGCTCCTTTCATACAGCCCTCATCGAGTTCCGCGCCTGTACGGACGCTGAATCTCGATGAGGCGGCGGCCTTCCTGCACATGCATCCAGAGGAAGTGCGGACGCGCGCCAAGCGCGGCCTCATCCCCGGGGCGAAGACAGGACGTCGCTGGATTTTTCTCGAGATCGACCTCGCTCAGTTCGTGCGCTCGCTATATCCTGTGAGGCGGCAAGCGCTGCAAGTGACTACCTCACAGGAGGGTGTATGTCACTTATCAAGCGCAAAAAGTCGTCGGTCTGGTGGATCGACTTCGTCGCGCCAAACGGCGAGCGAGTACGACGATCTACTGAGACCAGCGACCGCAAGTCGGCCGAGGAACTGCACGACAAGCTGAAAAGCGAAATCTGGCGGGTTCAGCGGCTGGGAGATCGGCCAAGACGTATCTGGCAGGACGCAGCCATTCGTTGGCTCCGCGAGCAGGCTCACAAGGCCTCGCTCGACGATGACAAGCAGAAGCTGCGTTGGTTGGATCGCTTCCTGGCCGATCGAGAGTTGGAGAGCATCAATCGGGCATTGGTCGATGCGATTGTAGAGGCGAAGCAGGCGGAAGGATGCAGCAACGCGACTGTAAACCGGACACTCGCACTCCTGCGGGCAATCCTGCGGCGCTGCGTGCGCGAATGGGAATGGATGGATCGGGCGCCGACGGTCAGGCTCCTCAAGGAGCCCACTCGGCGCGTTCGGTTTCTGACCCAGGACCAGGCGCTCACGCTGTTACGGGAATTGCCGCTGCACCTGCGCGAGATGGCCATCTTTGCGTTGGCGACAGGCCTGCGCGCGGCGAACGTGACACGACTCACCTGGGAGCAGGTGGATCTGTCACGGAGCCTTGCGTGGGTGCATCCGGATCAGGCGAAGGCCAGGCGGGCAATCGCTGTGCCGCTGAACGACATGGCGGCGGCTGTTCTGGCGCGGCAGGTGGGCAAGCACCCGGAGTACGTATTCACGTATCTGGATCGACCCATCAAGCAGGTCAGCACGAGGGCTTGGTATCACGCGCTCACGCGCGCCGGTATCGAGAACTTCCGGTTCCACGACCTGCGCCACACCTGGGCGAGCTGGCATGTGCAGAGCGGGACGCCGCTCTTCGCTCTACAGGAGCTTGCTGGCTGGGAGACCGAACGCATGGCGCGGCGCTACGCGCACTTGGCCGCCGATCACTTGGCGGCCTACGTGGGCAATGCGCAGATCCATGGCACATTCACGGCACACCAGCCAAAGCTGCCGCAACTCAACGACGAGAAGACGTTAGACGTTTCAGCAAGTTAATGGTGGCCAGGGGCGGAATCGAACCACCGACACGCGGATTTTCAATCCGTTTCGCCGGGTTTTCTGGGCAATTCGATTCATGGCACATTCCTGGCACACCACGATCTGACGAGGCTCAGGCCAACACGGAAGTTATTGATTTGATGGTGGCCAGGGGCGGAATCGAACCACCGACACGCGGATTTTCAGTCCGCTGCTCTACCAACTGAGCTACCTGGCCGCCGGCGTGGAAGGCCGCGTATTAGACCGGCCTCTTGCCGGGCCGTCAAGCAAGCTGTGACGCTAAGCCGTTGATTCTTGGGCCCGTTCGGAGGCGCCGCACAAATCCCTTCGCCGGGCGCCGTCGGGCCGCTGCCAAGCAGCTGCTCTCTCTAAAGAGTGACGCGCGTGCCTGCCAGTGGGGCACGCGAGGGTGGAAGCCACCCGCCGCGCGCTAAACTCCCCGATCAACCCGACGGGAAGCCGAGCACCTTAACCCCCATGGCCGCCAATCCGACTCTGCTGCAGCCCCCCCAGGACTTCCCGTGCACGGAAGAGCTGACCCGGATCAACGAGTCGCTGCAGGGCCGCGAGCGTCTCCTGACCGCCACCGCACGCGCCAGCCGACTGCTGCTCGAGGCGGATGATGTCCGTGGCGCGATTCCGGCGGTGCTCGGCCTGATCGGCGAAGCCGCTCATGTCGATCGCGTCAATCTCATGGAAACCCGCACCGGTGAGGGCGGTGAGCCGCTGCTCGTGGTGGTGAGCGAGTGGACCGCCGAGGGGGTGGCACCGAGCCTGCACGATCCGGTGAGCTGCGCCTGCGACGAGCGTAACTTCTCCGATGTGTGCGGCGAGCTGCGCGCCGGGCGGAGCGTGTGCTTCAGCCCGAACGAGACGCCGGACGGACACACCCCCTTCCAGGCAGCCGGCACGCAGTCCAGGGCGATCGTACCCATCTTCGTCGCCGGGGAATTCATCGGGCTCGTGGGCTTCGACAACACCCGCCAGCGGCGCGCGGTCGATGCCGCGGAGCTGGCCGCGCTCGAGACCGCAGCGGGCGTGATTGGCGCCGCCATGCATCGCGAGCGGCTGGTCGACGATGTGCGCCACGAGCGCGAGCACTCGGCCGAGGAGCGCTTCGCCGAGCTCGCCAAGGCCAACGCGGTGATCCGCGGCAACCTCGAGCGGCTCGCCGGCGAGACCGATCTGCACAGCTTCATGGGCCACATGCTGCTCGAGGCGACGCGCCAGTTCGACGCCATCTCGGGCGTCGTCATCGTCCTCAAGGATTCGCTGCAGGAGTGGCGCATCATCGCCCACGTGCGCGACGGTCAGCTGGCCGAGCCCACCGTCGTCGCCAAGGTGCCGGTCGCCGGCTCGGCCTTCACCGCAAATTTCGGCCAGCTGCGCGAGCCGCACTACGTCGACTACGCTACCGAGCAGGAGGAGATCTGGCCCGGCGTGCGCGAGTTTCACCGCGGCGAAGGCGCGCGCGGAGTCGTGCTCTACCCTCTCGTGTTCGGCGCCCGCAGCGTCGGCTTCTTCATCCTCACCTTCCGGCGCGATGCCCGCGACGTGCAGCGCAGCGGTCTGCTGGTGGCGCTGGCGCAGCAGGCGACGCTCGCCGTGCAGCTGACGCGCCTCGCCTACTCCGCCAAGGAGGCGGCCGTGCTCATGGAGCGCACCCGCATCGGGCAGGAGATTCACGACGGTCTGGCGCAGGCTTTCACCGGCATCCTGATGCAGCTCGGGGCCGTCGAGGAGTTCCCCTCCTGCAAGAAGCGCAACTCCGAGCTCGCCATCACGCTGTCCCGCATTCGCGACCTGGCGCGCGACGGACTCGCCGAGGCGCGCCGCTCGGTCATGGCGCTGCGGCTCGATCAGACGCGCCGCGCGGGGCTCGAGCTGGCGTTGCGGCAGCTGGCGGAGCGCTCCACCGTGCCGGGCGGCGTCACCTGCACCTTCGATGGCGGCGGTGTCATCACCGGGCTGCGCCCCGAGCATGAGCACGAGCTGCTGCGCATTGCTCAGGAGGCGGTGAGCAACGCGGTACGCCACGCCCGCCCGCAGAACGTGCGCATCACGACTCAGGAAGAGGCCGCGCACTGGACCATGTCGATCGCCGACGACGGCGTCGGCATGGAGCAGCGGCCCGAGCTGTACGCGCGGCAGGGCTTCGGGCTCTCCAGCATGCGCCAGCGCGCCGGGGCGATCGGCGGGGAGTGGCAGATCGATAGTCAGCCGGGCGCCGGAACTCGCGTCAGCGTACGCATGGCGAAGCGGGCCTGAGCATGGCTGCGGTAATGAGGAAAGGAATCAGCGTCGTCCTTGCGGACGACCACCCGGTGGTGCGCGACGGACTCGCCGCCATGATCAACCAGCAGGACGACATGGAAGTGGTGGCCGAGGCGGGCGACGGCGACGAGGCGATCGCCTCTTACGAGCAGCACCACCCCGACGTGCTGGTGCTCGACCTGCGCATGCCGAAGCGCGACGGCGTCTCAGTGGTGCAGCGCGTGCTCGAGGCTCACCCCAAGGCGCGCATCCTCATCATGACCACTTACGATGGCGATGAGGACATCTTCCAGTGTCTGTCGCAGGGCGCCAAGGGTTACCTGCTGAAGGACGCGCCCCGCCAGGAGATCCTGTCGGCGATCCGTGCCGTCAGCCAGGACCGCCCCTACACCTCGACCACCGTCGCCGCCAAGGCGCTGCAGCGCATGGCGAAACCGAGCCTCACTCAGCGCGAGCTCGACGTGCTGCAGCTGGTGGCCGAGGGCCGCAGCAATAAGGACATCGCGCGGCGGCTGTCGATCACCGAGGGCACGGCCAAGACGCACGTGAAGGCGATCCTCACCAAGCTCGATGCCATCAGCCGCACCGAAGCGGTCGCGGTCGCGCACAAGCGCGGCCTGATCCACCTCTAGCGAGCTGGCTTGCGGCCCTTCAGGCCCCGCGCCTGCCTGCGCCGCCGCTCCCACGGCTCGATCCCTCCGCGGACGACCCTGAAAAGTGGGTGCGGCTCGGGCGCCCTTTCCCGGCGCCAGCGCCGGTACAGCCGCGGGTTTCTCCCGGCCAGCTTGCGCAGCAGATGCTGCCACTCGTACCGCAGCTGTCCCCGGGTGGCGCTCAGCTTCAGTCCGCGGCGCCGCGGTCCGATTTTGCGCAAGTCGAACGAGTATCCGCGCGCGGCAGCCTCGGCCGCCACGATCCTGAGGTAGGTGTTGATCGCGGCACGCGGCACGGCCTGCGAGCGGAAGCGCTCGAGTTGCGGGTGATGCCGGTAGCCCCGGGTCGCGCCTTGCAGGACGGCACGCGCCAGCAGGCCTTCGCGCCACAGCGCCACCAGGCCCCGGGCATCGAGGTATCTCGGATGAAGCGTCCAGAGTCGCACGCGAGCTTCGGTGAAAGCCTCAGGCCCCGGGCTTCGGCGCCTGATACCCCTCCGGAGCCTTCGAGCCCGCGCCGAAGAAGAACTTCTCCATCTCACCCTCGAGAAATTTGCGCGCCTTGGGCTCGATGGGCGTCAGGCGGTACTCGTTGATGAGCGTGGTCTGGTGCTTGAGCCATTGCGCCCAGGCCTCGCGCGACACGCTCTCGTAGATACGCCGGCCGAGATCGCCGGGATAAGGCGGCCGGTCGAGGCCGGGCGCCTCGCGCTTCAGGAGCACACACTGGACCATTCGCGACATGGGCTCACCGCTATGAATGCGCCACGGGCGCCTCGAACATCGATCCGCGCGAGAGGCCTGCGAGGAGCGTCGCGATCGGCGCGGGCAGGCCGATGCGCGCCGGCGCGCGGATGTTATACCAGAGGCTCGCACCCTCCTCCATGACGGCGCCCGTACCCGCACAGTTTACCAGCAGCGGGCGGATGACCAGGCTGAAGTGGGTAAAGGCATGCTCGACGGCACTCAGGGGTTGCGGCGCGTTGCCGCGCGTCGCCAGCGAGTGGTGGACGAACGCCTGCGCCGCGCTCGCGGTGTCGAACTCCGGCAGGCACCAGAGCCCGCCCCACACCCCGCTCTCCGGCCGCCGCTCGAGCAGCACGCGGCCGTTCTCATCCAGCGCCACCACCATGAACACCGACCGGGTGCGGCGCGCGTGCGCGCGGCGCGCAGCGGGCAGCTCGCCCTGGCGGCCCGTGCGGCGCGCGAAGCAGCCGGCAGTGAGCGGGCAGAGCTCACACAGCGGCCGCGAGCGCACGCACACCTTGGCCCCGAGATCCATGATGGCCTGCGTGTATCCGGCGACATGCGCAACCGGCGTGCAGCGCTCGGCGAGCTCCCACAGCCGCCGCAGCCCGGCGGCGCCGCCTTGGTCCCCGGCGACTCCGAAGTAGCGGGCCAGCACCCGCCGCACGTTGCCGTCGAGAATCGGGAAGCGCTCATCGAAGCTCAACGCGAGGATCGCGCCGGCGGTCGAGCGCCCGATGCCCGGAAGCTCCGCGAGCGCGGCGAAACTGCGCGGCAGCTCTGCGCCGTGCTCGCTCACGATCAATCTGGCTGCGCGGTGCAGGTTGCGCGCCCGCGCGTAGTAGCCGAGTCCGGACCAGAGGTGCAGCACCTCATCGACGTCCGCCGCGGCGAGCGTGCGCACGTCGGGAAAGCGCCGCATGAAACGCTCGTAGTACGGCTTGACGGTGTTGACCTGCGTCTGCTGCAGCATGATCTCCGACACCCACACCCGATAGGGGGTGCGGTCGGTCTGCCACGGCAGATCGTGCCTCCCGGCTCGGGCGTGCCACTCGAGGAGTGGCGCCGCGATGGGAGACGGGTCGGCGTGGGTCGAGGCTCTGGACGGAGGCACGCGGGGGATTCTAGCGCCCCCGCGCGCAGTCAGCCGCCGCGGCGCCGGCCACTGCTCGCTTGGCGGCTCACTTGCGATCGCACAGCTCGATCTCGCCGCTCATGGTCTTCAGGCGCACGTGGCCGCCGCCGCCGCCGCGCGTGCCGTTGAGCTTCTGTCCCGGGCCGTACTCGCTGGTGCGCTCGGGCTTGGCGTCGAAGCAGTCGCTGATGTCGCCGGTCAGAGACTGGATCTCGTACTGGAAGCCATCCTCGGCGGCCGCGCGCACCTTGAGATCGCCGTTCACCGACTGCCCATCGAAGTCCACTCCGCGCAGGAGACGCCCCTCGAAGGTGATGTCGCCGGAGGTGCTGCGCAGCCGAACCGAGTGCGCGGACTCGAGATCAGCGGTGATTTCCCCGCTCACGGTGGTGGCTTCGAGGTCGCCGGCGGCGTGCTTGAGCTCGAGATCGCCGCTCACGGTGCTGACGTGCAGCTTCGCCGGCTGTCCTTTGCCCCGCAGCTTCAGCGTCCCGCTCACCGACTTCACTTCGATGTCCGAGGGGCCGATCTCGGCCGTAATGTCCCCGCTCACGGTCTTCAGGCGCTGGGCGCCGCTCACGCCGGCGGAGGTGATATTGGCGCTCACCCCCGAGACCTCGAGCGAGCTGTCCTTCGGCACCTGCACGTGCAGGTGCGTCTCCTCGTGGCCCCAGCCAGGCGAGTGCGACCGCAGCTGGACGCGGACTACGGTGTGATCGCCCGAGTTCGTCAGCTCGACGTGGTCGACGTCCGCAGCGAGCTCCGCCTTGACGCCGACCGCCGCGCGGTCCCATCCGGTCACGTCGATCGTGCCGTTGACGTTCGAGACCTCGACCACGCCGTGGGCCGGCGCGGCCACTTCGCGCTCGAAGGTCGTGGGAGCGTCGCTGCCGAAGGCCCAGGCGCCCGCGAGCAGCGCGACCGTGGCGGGCAGCAACCGGTAAGTCAGATGCATGTCAGATCCCCTTGCCAGCGTCGCTGGCCTCGTGCACGTCCGTGAGGACGCGCATTTCATCCTGGTAAGTGTTCACGAGCAGCTCCTGCAGCAGCGCATTGCCCGGATCCTTGCCGAGCGCGCTCTCGAGCTCCTGCTTCGCCTTGCTGATCGTCGCGAGACTCGCCATGACCTTGGCGCGGCTCGCGGGTGGGAGCGCTGCGAGCTGGGCGCCGAGCGAGCGCATCAGCTGCTCGCGCTCGCGCTGGTAGCGCGGATCGCTCACCCACGCCGTCTGCATCGCAGCGGACTCCGGGCGCGTGCCCCGAGCGAGCGGCGCCGGGCCCGACCCCGGGAGCATGCTCCGCCCGATCCACACGCCCACCGCGACGCAGCCCACCATGGCCGCCGCTGCGAGCCAGCGCAGCGGCCTGGCCGTGCGGCGGCGCGCAGCGCCCGCCGCCACCGGCATTGGCACGGCCGCGCCGCGCCCGGCGATCTGCGACTCGATCTGCGGCCACAGGTCGCGCCCGGGCTCGATGGCCTGCGGCAGGTCGCGCAGCGTCATCACGCTGTCCCTGGGGCCTCGCTCTGTCATGTCAGCCAACCTCCACGTTCAACCGCTCGCGCAGGAGCTTGCGGGCACGGTGCAGCTGCGCCTTGCAGGTGCCTTCCGCCACGCCGAGCATCTGCGCCGCCTCGGTGTGCGAGTAACCGTACAGAGCGTGCAGCACCAGGGCATCCCGCGCGCCCTCCGGCAACGTCCCGATCGCGTCCTCGATCTCCTGCACTTCCACCGGCGTCTCCAGCGTCCAATCGGGCTCGGCGCCCTCTTCCTCAACCTCCGCGTCGGCGAGCGGCTCGTCTCGCGCCGCCTTGCGGCGCTTCGCCAGCGCCACGTTGACCGCGATGCGGTGCAGCCAGGTGCCGAAGGAGCTGCGGGTCTCGAACCGTGCGAGCGCGCGCCAGGCGTTGATGAAGGTCTCCTGGGTGCAGTCCTCCGCCGTATGCGGCTCGCGCGTCATGCGCAGGCACAGGCCGTATACCCGGCCGGTGTGCTCGCGGTAGAGCCGCTCGAAGGCGCGGGTATCCCCGGCACGGGCCCGCTCTACCAGCGCCCCCTCCCAGTCGATCGGCGAGTCTTCGACCTGCGCAAGTGTCATCGGTGAGTTAGAGGCGCCTCGGCCGGTCGCGGTTTAAATGCGGCACGTCGCTGACGGACAACCGCTTTTTCGGAACTCCGGCACACTGCTGGCCTCTAAGGAAGCACTATGCGACAAATCTGGGGACAGCTGTGCAAGCCGCCGGCGGAGGCGCTCGATTCCATCACGACAGTGCTGAGCGAGCACTGGCGCAAAGCGCGCGAGAGCACCGTACGGCTCTTCTGGTCGACCCCGGTCAGCTGGCTCGACGCGCATAAGCTCCGCGCTCCGGTTACCACCTCACCAGTGGCGGAAGACTCATCAGGTACGCGTCCGGATCCGCATCGGTACTGAAGCCGAAGCGGGTGCCCCGGTCGTAGACCAGGTTGAACTCGACGTAGCGCCCTCTCTTCACGAGCAACCGCTCGCGCGCCGCCTCATCGTAGGGGGTGTCCTTGCGCCGCGCGACGATCCGCGGATAGACGCCGAGTACCGCCTCTCCGACGGCGCGCACGAACGCGAACTCGCTCCCGGACGTGCCCGCTGCGAGATCGTCGAAGAAGATTCCCCCGACCCCGCGCGGCTCCTGCCGGTGCGGCAGATAGAAGTACCGGTCGCACCAGGCCTTGTATTCCTCGTAGGCGCCGGGGGGGTAGGTGGCGCACGCCGCCGCGAGCGCCGCATGAAACTCCGCCGTGTCCTCCGCCATGGGAAATGTGGGAGTGAGGTCCGAGCCGCCGCCGAACCAGGCGCGGCTGGTGGCGAGATAGCGCAGGTTCATGTGCATCGCCGGGACGTAGGGGTTCGTCATGTGGGCAACCAGCGAGATGCCGCAGGCGGTGAAGCGCCCTTCGGCCTCGGCCGCTCCCGCCACCTGCCCCCGCGCCTCGGGGGCGAGCACGCCCCAGACGTGGCTGACGTTCACGCCCACCTTCTCGAACACCGAGCCGCGCATGAGCCGCGCCTCCCCGCCGCCGGCCAGGCGGTGGCCGTCGGGCTTCTTCCAGGCACGCGCCTCGAAGCGGCTCGCGGGCTCGAAGGCTTCGAACGCCGCACAGAAGCGCGCCTGCAGGTCGCGAAAATATTGGCTCGCGGTCTCGGCGAACGCGGCCGCCTGCGTCTCTCCCGGCGGCGCTCCGCTAGGGGTGCTCATGCACGAAGTCCACGAGGCGCGCGACTGCATCTGGATCGGTGTCCGGCCAGATGCCATGGCCCAGGTTGAAGATGTGTCCCGGGGCGCTGCCGGCTTCGGCGATCACGGCCGCCGCCGCCCGCGTGAGCTCGGCGGGAGGCGCGAACAGCGCCGCGGGATCGAGATTGCCCTGCACCGTTTTGCCGGGCCCGAGCACCGCGCGCACCTCCGAGAGCGGCGAGCGCCAGTCGACGCCCACGACGTCGACGTCGAGGCCGGCGACCGTGCCCATGAGGGCGCTCCCCTGGTTCAGATAATAGATGAGTGGCACACCGAGGGGCTTGAGCGCCGCGAGCGTGCGCCGCACGGCCGGGAGCGCAAAGCGCGCGTACTCGCGCACCCCGAGCAGCCCCGCCCACGA
The DNA here is from genome assembly GCA_035518275.1 of Steroidobacteraceae bacterium. Classification (GTDB taxonomy): domain Bacteria; phylum Pseudomonadota; class Gammaproteobacteria; order Steroidobacterales; family Steroidobacteraceae; genus 13-2-20CM-66-19. The sequence goes on along the minus strand of DATIXU010000023.1, from coordinate 12,006 downwards.
CTCGAACAGCATCAGCGCCTGCGCGCCGGCCGCGGCCTGTGCGGAGAGGTAGGCCGCCATGGCGTCCGCGAGGTGGGTCAGCAGCCGCTCGGCATCCGCGGGCTGGGCGTAGAGGAAGGTGCGCGCCGGCGCGAACTCCTTGGACGGCCGCCCGCAGACGAGATAGCAGAGGAGCGTGAACGGCGCACCGGCAAAGCCGATGAGCGGCACCCCACTCGGTGCGCCGCGGCGCACCTGCCGGATCGTCTCCAGCACGAAGGGCACATCGCGCGCGGGCTCGAGCGCCGGAAGCGCGGCGATCTGCGCCGCGGTGCGGATGGGCACGCGCACCACCGGCGCGGGCTCGAACGTGAGCTCCACTCCCATCCCCTGCAGCGGCGTCATGATGTCGCTGAAGAGGATCGCCGCATCGAGCTCGAAGCGCCGTAACGGCTGCAGGGTCACCTCGGCGGCGAGCTCAGGCGTGCGGGTGAGCGTCTCGAAGTCGACCCGGGCGCGCAGCTCGCGGTACTCGGGGAGGTAGCGGCCGGCCTGACGCATGATCCAGATGGGCCGATGCGCGACGGGTTGACGGCGGCAGGCCGCGAGGAAGGCGCTCGCCGCGCCGCTTTGCGTGCCGCGCTCGCTCATGCGCGCAGCCATCGCGCGACCTCGGGCGCAAAGTAGCTGATGATGAGATCGGCGCCGGCGCGCGCGATCCCGGTGAGCGTCTCGAGCACGGCGGCGCGCTCGTCGATCCAGCCGCGCTCGGCCGCCGCCTTGATGAGGCTGAATTCGCCCGATACCTGATAGGCCACCACCGGCACCCGCACCGCGTCCTTCACCTGGCGGATGATGTCGAGATAGGGTCCGGCGGGCTTCACCATGACGAGGTCTGCGCCCTCGGCGACATCGGTCAGCACCTCGCGCAGCGCCTCGCGCGCATTCGCCGGATCCATCTGGTAGGAGCGGCGGTCGCCGAACGCCGGGGCGGACTCGGCTGCCTCGCGGAACGGGCCGTAGAAGGCCGAGGCGTATTTGGCGGCGTAGGAGACGATCGGCGTCGAGCTTAAGCCTTCGCGGTCGAGCCGCGCGCGGATCGCCTGCACCCGTCCGTCCATCATGTCGCTCGGCGCGACCGCATCGGCTCCGGCGCGCGCGTAGTTGAGCGCGACCTCGGCGAGCGTCTCGATCGAGGCGTCGTTGTCGATCGTGCCGCCGCCCACCACGTGCCCGCAGTGCCCGTGATCGGTCGCGCCGCAGAGGCACACGTCCGCCCACACCAGCAGCTCCGGGCAGGCGTCCTTGATCGCGGCGATCGCCTGGGCGGCGAGGCCGTGCGGGTCGCGGGCGGCACTCGCGCGGGCGTCCTTCTCCGCCGGAGCGGCGAACAAGAGCACCGCCGGGACTCCGGCGCCGGCGGCCGACTTCGCCTCCTTCACCACCTCGTCCACCGAGAGCTGCGAGATTCCCGGCATGCTCTCGACCGGATGGCGCACGGCGCGCCCGGGCACGACGAACAGCGGATAGATGAGCGCATCGGGTGTCAGGCGCGTCTCGCGCACCATGCGGCGCCAGGCAGCCGATTGCCGGGTGCGCCGCGGTCTTTCCTGTGGGAATGGCATGAGTGGCTCTCTCGTTTCAGGCTCGCTTCTGCAGGAGACGCAAGGTCGTGACCGCGAGTCCGTGGAGCGTCGCGGTCTCGGCGAGCGTGGCGTTACGCCCATGCGCGGCGAGCTCGCGTGCCGTAGTGCGGCCGATCGCGATCGGCGGCGCGTGGTCGAGCAGCCGCGCGAAATCCTCCTCGCCGAGCGCCCGCACGAGCTCGGTGACGGCGGAGGGGCTGGCGAAGGTGACCGCCCCAACTGCGCCGCGCTCGATCCAGGCGCGGCATTCGGCCACATCGAGCGCGGCGGCCTCGGTCCGATAGGCCTCGACCTGCGTCACGACGGCGCCGAGCTCCCGCAGGCCCGCGGCGATGGTGGGAAGAGCGCGCGAGCTCGCCGGATAGAGCACGCGGGTGCCGGCCTCGGCGAGCCTTTGCGCCGCAAAGGCTGAGATCAGCGCCGCGGCATTCGCTTCCTCGGGCACGAGGTGTACCGGCCAGCCGCGCTGGCTCAGGGTGAGCGCGGTGGCCCGGCCGACCGCGGCGACGCGCAGCTGCGCGGGCGGCTTGGGTTGCCGCTCGAGCACCGCCGCCACCGCGTGCCGGCTCGCAAACACGATCCAGGCGAAGGAGTCGAGGCGTTCGAGCGCCTCATCGAGCGCCCTCGAATCCGTCGGCGTGACGCTCACCGCCGGCCACGACAACACCTCGAGCCCGAGACTGCGCAGCTCGCGGCTCAAGGGGCCGTCAGGACTCTCCGCGCGGGTGACCACGACGGGGCGCGTGCCGGTCGCGGCGCTCATGGGGCGGTCACCGCGAGTGCCGAGCGCTCGTGGGCGATGAGCTCCGCGGCGCCCGCCGCCAGCAGCTCGCCCGCGATCCGTTCCCCGAGCGCCACCGCATCCGCGGCGGTGAGCGCGGTGCCCTGCGAGGCGCTCGCCGTTCCGTGTGCGCGCAGCTCGCGCGACCCGTCGAGCGCGCACACGGCGGCCGTGAGCTCGAGCGTGTCGCCGCCAACTTCCGCGAGCGCGCCGAGCGGCACCTGGCAGCCCCCTTCGAGACGCCCGAGGAGCGCGCGCTCCGCGCTCACCGCAAGCCGCGCGGCCGCGTCGTCGAGCGCGCGCAGAAGCCTGAGCGTCGCCTCATCGTCGGCGCGCGCGCATACGCCGATCACGCCCTGCGAAACGGCGGGCAGAAACTCCTGCGGGGAGAGGAATTCCGTGACGTGCTGCGTCAGCCCGAGCCGGACGAGTCCGGCCGCGGCCAGAATGATCGCCTCGTAATCGCCGCCCTTGAGGCGCTCGATGCGCGTCGGCACGTTGCCGCGCAGCTCGACCGGCACGGCGTCGGGACGGAGGCGCGCGACGAAGGCACGCCGCCGCAGGCTGCTCGTGCCGATGCGTGCCCGCGGCGGCAGCTGCCGCAGCGACTCGCCTCCCCGGGTTAGCAGCGCATCGCGCGGGTCCTGACGCGCGAGCGCCGCCGCGAGCGCGAGCCCCGGCGCGAGCGCGGTCGGCAGATCCTTCAGGCTGTGCACCGCGACGTCGATCGTGCCGTGCTCGAGCGCCTCGTCGATCTCGCGTGTGAAGAAGGCCCGGCCCTCGGTCTGCCACAGCGGCACCTCCCGCTGGGCGTCTCCCGTCGTGCGGATGTGCACCAGCTCGATGCGCGGCGCCCCGGGCTGTGCCGCGAGCAGCGCCTCGACGTGGCGCGCCTGCCAGAGCGCGAGCGCCGATGCGCGCGTGCCGATGCGCAGCGTGCGCGCGCTCACGGCTCGCCCTCCGCGAGGAAGCGGTAGCCGACTCCCCAGACGGTGAGGAAATGCCGCGGGCTGGCGGGATCGCGCTCGAAGCGCTTGCGCAGCCTCAGGATGAAATTGTCGACGGTGCGGGTCGAGGGAAACACGTCGTAGCCCCATACCCGCTCTAGCAGGTCCTCGCGTGAGACGATCTCGCCCGCATGCTCGGCCAGCACCTTGAGGATCATCGCCTCCTTCTCGGTGAGCTCCTGCGCCTCGCCGTTCCAGGCGCGGGCACGGAACGCGCGGAAGTCCACCTCGTTACCGCCGAAGCGCAGCACCGCCGTCGCGGCCGTCGCCGAGGCGCTGCGATACCAGTCCCAGCGCTTCAAGATGGCACGCACGCGCAGCAGGAACTCCTTGAGATGAAAGGGCTTGGCGAGGTAGTCATCGCCCCCCGCCTCGAGCCCGCGCACGCGGTCGGCGGGATCGCCGCGCGCCGTGAGAAACAACACCGGAGTGTTGTTGCCCTCATCGCGCAGCGTGCGGCACACGGCCAGGCCGTCGAGCTCGGGCAGCATCACATCCAGCACGATGAGCGCACAGCTCCCGGCACGCAGCCACTCGAGCGCCGCACGCCCGTCGCCCACCTGTGCGACCTCGTAGCCCTCGGCGCGCAGGTTCTCCAGGACGCCGGCGGCGAGATGCGGGTCGTCCTCGACCACCAGCACGCGGATCGGGCTCTGCGCGGGCGTGCTCATGCGGGGGACACCGGGGCCGCGGGCCAGGTGAGCACGAAGCACGCGCCCTGGCCGACGCCGGCGCTCTCGGCCGTGACCCGGCCGGCCGCGAGCTGCATCAGCCGCTTGACGATATAGAGCCCGAGCCCCGTGCCGTACTGGCTGCTGCCGCCGCCCGGATGCAGGCGCGAGAACTTCTCGAACAGCCGCGCGCCGTCGGCGGGCCGGAAGCCGACGCCGCTGTCACGCACCGTGAGCGCGACCTCGCCGGCGCCGGCGCGCGCGCTGACCGCGACGCTGCCGCCGCCCACCGCGGTGACCGCTGCGAGCGCGTTTTCGAGAACGTTACGCACGATGACATCGAGCGCCAGCGGATCGGTCAGCACGTAGAGCCCGGGGGCGACGTCGCTGGTGAGTGCGGTTCGCTGAGCGCGCGCGCGCTCCTCGAGCGCGCCGACCACGCGCGCCACCGCGCCGGCGAGCTCCACCGGCTCGGAGCGGAGATCCACGCGTCCGCGCTCGAGCCGCACGCTCTCGAGGATCTGCGTGACCATCATTTCCATGCGCGCGAGGTCCGCCAGCATGCGCTCGGTCAGGGTACGCGACTGCTCGGGCGCGAGCGGGCGCAGCGCCAGAGTCTCGAGCGAGAGCTGCAGGCTCGCGAGCGGCGTCTTGAACTGGTGGGACACGAGCGCGAGGAAGTCGTCCTGCTCCTCGAGCACGCGCGCCTCGGCGCGCAGGGCGCGCCCGATGACCGCGATACAGGCGGCGAGCGCCAGCAGAAAGAACGAGCCCTCCCACGCATACTGCCGGTAGCGGCGCGCCGCTTCGCTCTCGAGGGCGCGCTCGGCGGCCGGAGCGAGCGCTGCCCGCCCGGCGGCGATCTCGATGTCCGGCAGCAGCTCGCGCACACGCGCTTCGCTCACCCCCGCGGCGAGCAGCGCCTGCGCGGCGCGTGCCTGGCCCGCGTACAGCGCCCGCGCCGCCTGCACCTTCTCCAGCGTGTAGCCATGCTGGTCGAACAGCCACCAGCCGACCTGCACCGCCGAGACGGCGACGAGCGCCAGCGCGGTGAGCTGAAAGACGCGGGTGGCTCTCATGGCGGGCCGCTCAGGCGGACGCGGCGAGGGAGGCGGCGAGCGCCGCGGTGAATTCCTCGAGGTCGGCGCTCGAGTGCGCCAGCGAGAGGAAGCAGGCCTCGTACGCCGAAGGCGGGAGATAGACACCGCGATCGAGCATGGCATGAAACAGCGCGGCGAAGCGCGCAGCGGAGCGCTCGCTGAGCGCCGCCGCGGTGCGCGGCGCGCCGGCTTCGTGCAGCGACATCCAGAAGAGCGACCCCACTCGCACCAGGTTGACCGGATATGGCGCGCGCGCCAACACCGGCGCGAGCAGCCGCTCGAGCTCGGCCCCGCGTGCCTCGAGCCGCTGCCAGCCGGATTCGCGCTCGAGCACGTCGAGCGTCGCGAGCCCCGCCGCCATGGCGACCGGATTCCCCGACAGCGTCCCCGCCTGGTACGTATCGCCGTCCGGGGCGAGTCGCGCCATGATGCGCCGCTCGCCGCCGAAAGCGCCCACCGGCATCCCGCCGCCGATCACCTTGCCGAAGGTGGCGAGATCGGGACGGATGCCGAGGAGCTCCGCGGCGCCGCCGCGCGCCAGGCGGAACCCGGAGATCACCTCGTCGAAGATGAGGAGCGCGCCGTGCGCGCGCGTCGTCCGGCGCAGGGCCTCGAGGAACTCGCGCCGCTGCGGCAGCAGGCCGTGATTGGCGGGCACCGGCTCGATGATGACCGCGGCGATTGCCGTGCCCTCGCGCTCGAACAGCGCCGCGACCGCCGCCTCGTCATCGAGCGGCAGCACGCGCGTGCACTCGGTGAAGGCACGCGGCACGCCGGCCGACGAGGGCTTGCCGAGCGTTGCGAGCCCCGAGCCGGCAGCGACCAGCAGATGGTCCGCATGCCCGTGGTAGCAACCGGCGAACTTCACGATCAGGTCGCGCCCGGTGAAGGCGCGCGCCACGCGGATCGCGCTCATCACCGCCTCGGTGCCCGAGGACACGAAGCGCACCTGCTCGGCCGCCGGGTAAGCGGCCGAGACACGCTCGGCGAGGGCAACCTCCGCCTCGCAGGGCGCGCCGAAGGTCGTGCCGCGCTCGAGCGCCGCCCCGATGGCGGCGACGACCGCCGGGTGCGCGTGGCCGGCGATCAGCGGGCCCCACGAGCCGACCAGGTCGAGGAAGGTGCGTCCGTCGGCGTCCGTCACCCGGCTGCCCGCGCCGCGCGTGATGAACAGCGGCGTCCCGCCTACGGCGCGAAACGCGCGCACCGGCGAGGAGACCCCGCCCGGTATCGCGCGGCAGGCGCGCTCGTAGAGCTGCCGGGAGCGTTCGGGTGCCTTCATGAGTCATCCTTCATGGCAACTTCGTGGGCTCGGCCGGATCTTGCCGCATCGAAGAACGCATCCACGGCATCGGCGCTGGCGTGCACCGCGGCAGCGCGCAGCCCCGCGAGCGGCAGATGCGCGAGGCGGTGCGCGACCGCGCAGCCCAAGCGCTCGAGCTGTACGCGCTGCTGCTCATCGAGCGTGCGCAGCTCGTGGCGCAGCGCGCGCGCCACCTCCTCAGCCGCGATCTCCTCGAAGCGGACCCGCAGGTCCTGCAGCCGTGGGCCGAGCGCGCGCGTGGCGAGCTCGGCGCGCAGGTGCGCGAGCCGCTCGTCGATCGCCGCGCGCACCGGCGCGAGGCGCAGCAGCTGCGTCAAGCGCTGCCCCTGCGCCGCCTCGATGAGCTGCGACATGCCGACGCGATCGAGGCCGGCTCGCTGTGCCGCCCCGGCGTCGACGTTGGGCGGCACGCCGAAATCGATGATGAGCGCGGGCCGCTGACTCGCGCCGCGGGTGGCGGCGCGCAGCCGCACCAGCGCATCCGCATCCAGCACCGGCCCACTGCCGCCCGCCGCCAGCACCACCGCGCTGACCGGCGGCGGGTCGGTACGAAACTCATCAAGGGACAGTAATGGAGCGGACACCGACTGCGCCAGCTCGCGCGCCGTGCCGAGCGTGCGATTGACGACGAGGAGCGGCACGTTGGCGCCATGCAGCAGCCCCGCGCAGCGGCGCGTCATGGGGGACACGCCCAACAGCGCCGTGGTGCCGGGCGCGCCATCCAGGTGCCTCAGCACCCGCTCGGCCGCCAGGTCGCCGAGCGAGGGAGTGCGTACGCGGGCCGTCATGCGCCGCACGCGCCGCGCCATGCCGAGCGCCTCGCCGATCAGACGATCCAACACCGGACCACAGGTGCGCGCGCTGCGCGACTCTTCCCACGCATCGCGCAGCTGCGCGGCGATCTCCTGCTCGCCGGTCTGCGCGGAGTCGAGCCCGCAGGCGAGCAGGAACAGGTGCTCGACCGCCGCCTCCCCGGTCCAGGCGCGTAAGGAGCGCGCCGCCTCGCCGGGCTGCGGGTCGCGCCCGGTCAGTACCCGGAACACGTCCTGGCGGGAATCGCCGGCCGGGCTGCCGTCATGGGTCGCATACACGACCTCGACCCGGTTGCAGGTGCCGACGTAGAGAATCTCGGCGGCCTTCAGGCGCGCGCGCAGCTCCGGCAGGCGCGCCGCGACCTCCGCCCGCGGCATGGCGAAGCGGGCGACCTGGTCGACGCCGGCATGGCGATAGGACAGACCCACGACACCGATCTGGTGCATTTGAGCAGCTTAACCGTGCCTCACGGGGGCGAATGTCATCGAATGGTCACGGACTTGAGCCCGCCAGGCAAGGAGTGTGAAGGCCGTCCGCTGAGCCGGCGCCGGGACGAACGCGCGCCTACCAGTCGAGGTCAGCCAGCATGAACGCGTAGGTTTGTATCCCATCCCATAGATTACCGAGCCGCAGGCCGGGCACGCTCCATTGCGTTTGCCAGACCAAGAGAAAATCCCCCTGCGCGATTTCTCGCGCGGGGGGATCGCGTACCGAAAAAGAACTAACGTGATGGTGACGATCTGGTCGTCACCACGATCCGTGGCAGGTGCCGAAGCCCTTGTCGGTGTAAGAGCCGGCCGGCGCCACCACCGGTCATTGGCCATTGTTCACTGGACCTTGCATCGCCGACTCGAAATCCTGAGCCCACGAACCGGGCGTTCATCGACCGTGCTAGTCTGCATATCGCGGGGCTCAGCCGACCGCTGTAAACACATGAACTCGACCATCCGCGCTGCTATGGTTCTGTCGATCATTCTCGGCTGTGTCGGGTGTGACCAGCTGACCAAGGCCGTCGCGCGTGATCATCTCCAGCCGCAAGAGACTATCTCGCTGCTGAACGATACGGTTCGACTGCAGCACGCCGAGAATCCCGGCGCGTTCCTGAGCCTTGGTGAGGCGCTGTCGAGCAACGTCCGTCGAATCGTGTTCACGTTCGGTGGAGTCCTACTCGTGACCGGCGCCGCATTCTGGGCACTGCGCTCTCAGCGCCTCACTTCTTTACAGATAGCGGGCGCAGCCCTGGTTGCCGGCGGTGGCTTCTCCAACTTGATCGATCGTGTGACTCAGGGTGGAACCGTAACTGACTTCCTCAACGTTGGCGTAGGGCCAATACGCACCGGCATCTTTAACTGCGCTGATATGGCCCTGATGCTCGGCATTGCCATCATGGTTTTCGGCGATGGACTCGCGAAGCGAGCACTGCCGCGCCGATAGCGCGGGGGCGTTACGCTAGAGATCTGAGTCGATCGAGAACGGCCAGAACCGGCCCTTCGACCGCGACTTGCTCTTTGCCGCATAGCAGTCATTGATCCAGCTTCGACGGAACTGAGCGTGACTTGGTTCCCATAGCCGAATGCTGCCATTCGGCCGCCACTATTTACTGCGATCTTCCCGAAACAGCGTACACGTTAGACCCAGCGCAAATGGCGAAATCGCACAAGATCAGAGTCGCGCTTCTCTTCGGCGGTCAGTCCGCCGAGCATGAGATCTCGATCCTGTCGGCGCGCAATGTCCTGGCCGCTCTCGACCGTTCCCGCTTCGAGCCGATCCTCATTGGCATCGATAAAGAGGGACGCTGGCTCACGCAGGATGCCCAGAAGCTCCTCGCAAGTCAGAGCGACCCTCGGCTTGTCCGCGTGCAGCCTGGATTGCCCGTGCAGCTGTCCGCCTCGCCCTCGGCACCGACACAAAACCCGACCGTTGGGCAGATCGACGTCGTCTTCCCGCTCATGCACGGCACGCTCGGAGAGGACGGTGCGATCCAGGGGTTACTTGAGGTCGCCGGTATTCCTTACGTCGGCGCGGGCGTCCTCGGATCGGCGATCGGGATGGACAAGGACGTCATGAAACGGCTGCTCCGGGAGGCCGGGGTCGCGGTGACGGAGTTCCGCGCCGTCCGTGACCACGAGTTTCTGGCCGACCCGGAGAGAACCTGCCGTGAGATCGCTGCGCTCGGATTCCCGCTCTTTACCAAGCCCGCCAACGCCGGATCGTCGGTCGGAGTGCGCAGAGTGACGAGCGCCGCAGATTTACCGGGAGCTTTGCGGCATGCCTTCCAGTTCGACACCAAGATCCTCGCTGAAGCCGGTGTCAGCGGCCGCGAGATTGAGCTCGCCGTGCTCGGGGGCGAGCCGCCCACCGTCTCTGTCGCCGGCGAGATCATCGTCGAGCACTCCGACGGTTTCTACTCGTATGACGCTAAGTACATCGATGAGCACGGCGCGAAGCTCGAAGCTCCGGCGCGGATAACGGCCGACGAGCTCGCCCGAGCACAACAGTTGGCCCTTCGCGCGTTCCAGATACTCGAGTGCGAGGGGATGGCCCGAGTCGACCTCTTCCTAAAGACTGACGGCGAGCTGCTCGTAAACGAAATCAACACCATCCCCGGTTTTACCGCCATCTCGATGTATCCGAAGTTATGGACGGTGTCAGGAGTACCCCCCACCGAGCTCGTCACGCGGCTCATCGTTCTTGCACTGGAACGCGGAAGGAAGAGGCTGACTATTCGCCGGTCGTTCTCGTCGGGCTAAAGCTCGGCTTACGCGTCACTGCAGGCACGTGGAGAGTCAACGACCTAGCACCGAGAGTGCAGAGGTGAGGGTTCGATGAAAGCATGGGTCTGTGTTTGGTGCCTGCTGGCTGCAAGCGAGTGCGTGCACGTGCAGGCGGCGGTTTGGCAGCCTTCTGCAGGGCACGTCCAAACTCCGATCTGGCCGGGAACGCCACCTGATGCGCAGCAATTGCCAGGGCCGGAATACGCGCTGATGGGAGCGAGCAAGAAGGAGCAGTTCGCCGGTAAGCCCGTGACGGGCATATACAACGTGTCGCAGCCCACGATGACGGTCTACGTGCCAAAGGACAAGAGTGCGGGGGCTGCGGTGGTGGTATTCCCGGGTGGCGGCTTCGAGCTGCTGGCCATCGACCTCGAAGGCACCGAGGTGTGCGACTGGCTGACCTCCGAGGGCATCACGTGTGTTTTGTTGAAGTACCGCGTGCCGAGCGCGCCTTATGACTGGCGATGCGATTGTCGGCCCCACAATATGGAGGTGCCTGTGGCGGCATTGCAGGATGCTCAAAGGACAATGAGGTTGGTACGTTTCCACGCCAACGAATGGCACGTCGACCCTCACAAGGTCGGCGTGCTCGGGTTCTCGGCAGGCGGCTACCTGGTGGCGGAGATCAGCACGAACTTCAAGCTCCGCGTGTATGCGCCGTCGGATGAGGCTGACAAGGAGAGCGCGCGTCCGGATTTCGCATTGGCGATCTATCCAGGGCACATCGCGACCAACGACGACAAGCTAAACCCGAACGTTCCGGTTTCACGCGAGACGCCACCCACCTTCCTGGTCCAGGCGGAAGACGACTACACGGACGGCGTGCACGAGTCGCTGGTCTATTACGCCGCACTGGCCAAGGTTCGTGTGCCGGCGGAGCTCCACGTCTACGCTAACGGCGGCCATGCCTTTGGCCTGAGGGCGACGAATTTGCCGATCACGCATTGGCCAAAAATGGCCGAGGCGTGGTTGCACAGGATCGGCATGATCGGGCATTGACGACTTACTGCGATCCTGTCGAGTTACGTCGACGTCTCCAGCAACCCGTGTGTTACGGGAGAGGCTCTCGCCTGGGAGGGGGCACCCGCAGGGGGTTACACCAGGATCCGGCACCGTACGGGCAGTGACTGGGGTCGGAGATGAAGCACATCACTTTTAGTGATGCACTTTTAGTGAAACCGTCAGTTTCTCCGAACGGCCAAAACCAGTCACGTTGCGGCGGGCGTAGACTTTCCGAAAGCCGCCGCTCCGCCCATCACTTGCGGCTAGGCACCGAGGAGGCCACCACCGTGAAATTCACGCGCTCGCGGTTCGCAGAAATTGCAGTCTGCTTGCTGTTAACGGCCGTGGCTCAAGCCGGGGTGATAGAGCGTGAGGTCGACTATAAGTCCGGCGACACAGTGCTAAAGGGCTCGCTCCAGTACGACGATAGTCGAGCTGACAGGCGGCCGGCGGTTCTGGTGGTGCACGAGTGGTCAGGTCTCAATGAGCACGCGCGTCATCAAGCGCATCGGCTCGCCGAAGCTGGTTACGTTGCGCTCGCACTCGACATGTATGGCGAGGCCAAGCAGGCACACAGGCCCCACGAAGCCGCCGTGCTCTCGACGGAGATACGAACCAATCTCCCACTCATGGAGGCACGCTTTGATGCCGCACGCGATCTTCTCCGCACGCAGCCGAATGTCGATCCGGCGCGGATCGCTGCGATCGGCTACTGCTTCGGCGGGGCGGTGGTGCTACAGATGGCGCGCGCAGACGAGGATCTACGGGGCGTGGTGAGTGTGCACGGAGTGTTCGATACCGATCCGGTGGCAAAGCCTGGCGGGGTCAAAGCGGAAGTGCTCGTGCTGCAGGGTGGTGCCGACCCCTATACGCAAAAGGAACAGCTCGATGCTCTTGATCGTGAACTGA
>DATIXU010000022.1:0-33381 GCA_035518275.1 Steroidobacteraceae bacterium | reverse complement strand
ACTGCTGCCTCCCGTAGGAGTCTGGGCCGTGTCTCAGTCCCAGTGTGGCTGGTCGTCCTCTCAGACCAGCTACGGATCGTCGCCTTGGTAGGCCGTTACCCTACCAACTAGCTAATCCGGCTTCGGCTCATCCATCGGCGCGAGGTCTTGCGATCCCCCGCTTTCCCCCGTAGGGCTCATGCGGTATTAGCCAACCTTTCGGCTGGTTATTCCCCACCATTGGGCAGATTCCGAAGCGTTACTCACCCGTTCGCCGCTCGTCAGCACGTATTGCTACGCCTGTTACCGCTCGACTTGCATGTGTTAGGCACGCCGCCAGCGTTCAATCTGAGCCAGGATCAAACTCTTCACTTGAAGATTTTGAGAATCAACATCGAAGAGTAAATCCAAAAATGGCTCCAACTACTGCTGGACATCTTTGGTCACTCGGTCTTGCGCCAAAGGCACATCGACGCGAGTCCCCACACAAATTACCTGCCAAACTTTTAAAGAGCACCCGCGAGCGCTGAGGGCTGCGGGAAAGAAGGACAGTAAGCCCAAGCGGCTACGCCCTCCAATAAGTAATCACACGCACACTCACAACCCAGGCCGCATTCCCGGCCGAGGCTGCGAGGGGCGCGCAGTATAGCCCCCCAAAAGGCCTTGTCAACGCGCTGTCATCTGCCCGGACCCTCTTTTTTGGGGGGGAGGGGCTTCGCCTGAGACCCGGGACCGCCGGATCGGGGCGGAAGGGGGCGTCCACAAGCGGGGCGGACTCCTAAGGTGAGGGCTCAAGTGCCCCTTTCAAAGCCCTGACCGGGCATGAGCCCCGCGCCGGGGGTGCACCAAGAGGCGGGGCGGAGCCCTCCGTGAGATCGGCGTCACATCTCCGGGCCGCCAGGCCCGCCTCAGCTAGGGCTTCGGCTCGAGCCTCACCCTGACAAAGCGCCTGGTCCCGAGCTGAAACACGTGCTCGGCACCGGCTTTGAGCATGAGCGCCCGATCGCTCACGCGCACGCCGTCGATCCTGACCGCGCCCTCCTCGATCTTGCGGTTCGCCTCCGAGGTACTGCCCGCGAGTCCCGCCTCCTTGAGGAGATTCGCGATGCGCAGACCCGCTCCCCCCACCGGGATCACCTTCACGGGCAGGTCCTGCGGCACCGCCTTCTCACTGACGCGCGACATGAAGGTCTTGTGCGCGCGCTCGGCGGCTGCCCCGTCGTGGAAGCGCGCCACGATCTCGTGGGCGAGCTCGAGCTTGATGTCGCGCGGATTGCGGCCTTCCTCCGCCGCGCGCTTCAGACGCGCGATCTCCCCGAGAGGTCGGAACGACAGCAGCTCGTAGTACCGCCACATGAGCGCATCCGAGATCGACATCACCTTGCCGAACATGCTGTCCGGATCCTCGGTGATGCCGATGTAGTTGCCGAGCGACTTCGACATCTTGTTCACGCCGTCGGTCCCCTCGAGCAGCGGCATCGTCATCACCACCTGCCGCTCCTGGCCATAGGCCTCCTGCAGCGTGCGCCCGACCAGCAGATTGAATTTCTGGTCGGTGCCGCCGAGCTCGACGTCGGCGTGCATCGCCACCGAGTCGTAGCCCTGCGCGAGCGGGTAGAGAAACTCGTGGATCGAGATCGGCTGGCCGGCCTTGTAGCGTTTGGCGAAGTCGTCGCGCTCGAGCATGCGCGCCACGGTGTAGTGGGCGGCGAGCCGCACCACATCGGCGGCGGTGAGCGGCGACAGCCAGCGCGAGTTGAAGTCGATGCGGGTGCGCTCGCGGTCGAGGATCTTGAAGACCTGGCCCTCGTAGGTGCGCGCGTTGGCCTCGATCTCGGCGAGCGTGAGCGCGGGACGCGTGACGTTGCGGCCGCTCGGGTCGCCGATCATCCCGGTGAAGTCGCCGATGAGAAAGGTGACCTCGTGGCCGAGCTGCTGGAACTGGCGCATCTTGTTGAGCAGCACCGTATGCCCGAGGTGCAGATCCGGCGCCGTCGGATCGAAGCCCGCCTTCACCTTGAGCGGCGTGCCGCGCGCGAGCTTCTTCTCCAGCTCCGGCCGCGTCAGCACCTCGCTCGCGCCGCGCACGAGCTCTGCGATCTGTTGCTCGAAATTCATCCCGCTTCCCGTGAACCCCGTTATGGACCCGTTAAGGTCCGCCCTCGCACACTCTACCTACGTTGACCGGGGCCTCCCGGCCCGGTACGGTTCGCCCCCATTAGAACTTTTGATAAGACATTCACGTAAGTCTAGTCGATGGCACCACGTTTCCGTGTCCCGAGGCCCTCGTTCGCGTTCTTCCTCCAGGTGGCCGCCTGCGCCGTGGTCGCCTGGTCACTGTGGAACGGCGGGCTGACTCGCTCGCCGGCGACGGCGAGCGCCGAGCCGTCTGCCTCGGACACCCCGGACTCCGCCGCCTTCAATCCTTTTAAAGACCCTGCGGCTGACACCCCCTTCACCCTGACGAGCCCCGCCCCTGGCGGCACGGCGAGCACCGCAGCATCCAGCGCGGCGAATGCGACAGACACCCGGGCAGCTCCGGGCGCCATTGCCGTCCCGGGCGCGGCGCCGGCGGGCACGGCCACCCCGCCGATGCGGCTCGCCAGCGCCACCGGGTTCGATGGGGCGCAGCTCGCGCTTTCCTCGATCGACGTCATCGTCAGCCGCAACGACACGCTCGACCGTATCTTCCGCCGCCTGAAACTGAACCTCGCCGACCTCACGACGCTGCGCGCTCTTCCCGGACTCAAGGCCCGCCTCGACAGTCTGCACCCGGGCGAATCGCTGCATTTCACCCACAAGGACGGCGCGCTCTTCGGTCTGCAGCGCCGGCTGAACGACGCCCAGACGCTCGAGGTCACACGGGCCGGCGACGGCCTCAAGGCCGACGTCGTCGACAACCCGCTCGAGACCCGCACGCGCACCGTCGGCGGACGGATCTACAGCTCACTGTTCGAGGCGGTCGAGGACGCGGGCACCCATGATCAGACCGCGGTGGCGCTCGCCGACATCTTCGGCTGGGACGTCGACTTCGTGCTCGATGTGCGGCCGGGAGACTCGTTCGTCGTCACCTACCAGGAGATCTGGCGCGACGGCCATTACCTCAAGGACGGACCGGTGCTCGCCGCCTCGTTCGTCAACCACGGACGCGAGTACCGCGCGGTGCGCTACACCGATCCCGCCGGCGTCACCAGCTACTACGCGCCCGATGGGCGCAGCATGCGCAAGGAGTTCCTGCGCGCACCGCTCGAATTCAGCCGCGTGAGCTCCGGATTCAACACCGCGCGCATGCACCCGATCCTGAACCGCATCCGCGCCCACAAGGGCGTCGATTACGCCGCCCCGATCGGCACCCCGGTACGCGCCGCCGGCGACGGCGTCATCCGCTTCGCCGGGGTGATGGGCGGCTATGGCAACCTGGTCGAGATCCAGCACACCCACAGCATCACGACCGTTTACGGGCATCTGTCGCGCTTCGCCCATGGCATGCGCCCCGGCACCCACGTCACCCAGGGAACGGTCATCGCCTATGTGGGCATGACGGGGCTCGCGACCGGTCCGCATCTGCACTACGAATACCGCGTCAACGGGGTGTTCAAGAACCCGCAGACCGTGGTTCTTCCCGCCGCCGCGCCCATCAACCCGGTCTTGAGCGCCGACTTCCACGCGCATACCGACCCGCTGCTCGCCTCGCTTGACCAGGCGGCGGGGCCGATGCTGGTATCCCGCTAAGACCCCCGCCGCCGGCTTCTTCACGGAAGCATCGCGCGCGGCTGGTATGCTTTGGGGTTCATGGACGCTCCGGATCTCAAGGCACCGCAGCACTACATCAACCGGGAACTCTCGTTCCTGGAGTTCAACCAGCGCGTCCTCGACCAGGCGCTCGATGAGTCGGTGCCGCTGCTCGAGCGGCTGCGGTTCCTGTGCATCTCCTCCAGCAATCTCGATGAGTTCTTCGAGATCCGCGTCGCGGGCCTGAAGCAGTTGACCGAGCTCGGCGGCGGCCAGCTCGCCCCTGACGGCATGTCGATCCCGGAGCAGCTCGCGGCGATCCATGACCGCGCCACGCGGCTCGTGGCCGACCAGTACGGCTGCCTCAATGACCTGCTGCTCCCGTCGCTCGCCCGGGAAGGGGCGCCGCTGCTCGAGCGCAAGGACTGGAGCCCGGCCGCTTACCAGTGGCTCGAGCAGTACTTCGAGCGCGAGGTCGAGCCGGTGCTCTCGCCGCTCGGGCTCGATCCCTCGCGCCCCTTCCCCCGCATCCAGAACAAGAGCCTGAACTTCATCGTCCGCCTCGAGGGCAAGGACGCCTTCAACCGCAACAGCGAGCTCGCCATCGTGCAGGCGCCGCGCTCGCTGCCGCGCGTGGTGCCGCTGCCGCAGGAGGAGAGCGGGCGGGCCTGCGTGCTGCTCTCGACCATCGTGCAGACTTTCGTGCCGAAGCTCTTCACCGGCATACAGGTGATCGGCTGCTACCAGTTCCGGGTCACCCGCAACAGCGACCTGTTCGTCGACGAGGAAGAGATCGACGACCTGCGGCGCGCGCTCGAGGGCGAGCTGATTCACCGCCGCTACGGCGCGGCGGTACGGCTCGAGGTCGCGAGCGAGTGCCCGGACGACATGGTGAAGTTCCTGCACGCACAGTTCGGCTCGAACGGGCTCGACACCTACTATGTGCCGGGGCCCGTCAACCTGAACCGCCTCACGGCGGTGTACGACCTGGTGCAGCGGCCGGATCTCAAGTACCCGATCTTCACGCCGGGCCTGCCGAAGCGGCTCGCCGGAGCGACCGACCTGTTCGCGGTCATCCGCCAGAAGGACCTGCTGCTCCATCACCCCTATCAGAGCTTCGCGCCGGTCATGGATTTCCTGCGCCAGGCTGCGGCCGACCCCCAGGTGCTCGCGATCAAGCAGACTCTCTACCGCGCCGGCCACGATTCGCCGCTGGTCGATGCGCTGGTGGCGGCGGCGAATGCCGGCAAGGACGTGACGGTGATCGTCGAGCTGCGCGCGCGCTTCGACGAGGAAGCCAACATCGAGCTCTCCAACCGCCTGCAGGAGGCGGGCGCGCACGTCATGTACGGCGTCGTGGGTTACAAGACGCACGCCAAGCTGCTGCTGGTCGTGCGCCGCGAGCAGGGCGGCATCCGCCGCTACTGTCATCTGGGCACCGGCAACTACCACCCGCGCACCGCGCGCCAGTACACCGATTACGGACTGTTCACCTGCGACGACGAGATCGGCCAGGACGTGCATGAGCTGTTCCTGCAGCTCACCAGCCTCACGCAGACCCCGAAGCTGAACCGCCTGACGCAGTCACCCTTCGGCATGCATGACATGGTGCTCGGCAAGATAGCGCGTGAGACCGAGCACGCGCGTGCCGGCCACCCGGCACGCATCATGGCCAAGATGAACGCGTTGGTCGATCCCGAGTCGATCGAGGCGCTGTATCGTGCTTCCTGCGCCGGAGTAAAGATCGATCTCATCGTGCGCGGTGTGTGCGCGCTGCGCCCGGGCGTGCCCGGGGTCTCGGAGAACATCACCGTGCGCTCGATCGTCGGGCGCTTTCTCGAGCACTCACGCGTCTTCTATTACGAGAACGGCGGCAAGCCCGAGCTCTACTGCGCGAGCGCCGACTGGATGGAGCGCAATTTCTTCCGCCGCGTGGAGGTCGCCTTCCCGATCCGCCACAAGGCCCAGGAGGAGCGCATCCAGCGCGACCTCAACGTCTGCCTCAACGACAACAGCCAGGCCTGGCAGCTCAGGCCCGACGGCAGCTACGAGCGCATCCGGCGCGGGGATGCCAAAGCGGTCAATGCCCAGATGGAGCTGCTGGCCGCCTACGCGGCGGGACCGGGCGCGGCAGTCTAGCGCACCGACTCGACTCGGCTCACTCGCGCCGCGCGCGGCTCACGGGCGGCGGCGCGGCCGGCTCCGCGACTCGCGCTTCGCGATTCGGGAGGCGCTCGAGGAGCGTCGCCGCGGAGACGATCGCGCAACTGGTCACCAGGACCGCAGCGACGTACACGGTTCCCGCGGTCGCCAACAGAGCGGCGAACATCGGCATCTGCTGCAGCTGCGCCCCGTGGTAGAACTCGGTCACGAAGCCGAACCAAAAGATCAGCGTGAACGCCAGCAGCAGCTTGTCTGCGATGGGCGGCAGAATCTCGTCCTGATACAAAGCTGCGAACACGATGCCGGCCATGCCCAGTCCGAGGCCCCATCAGGACGATTCGAGGAGTCAAAGCGACTCGCCGGACCCGGTCTCAGCCCCCACCGAACACCCGCAGCCGATAGCCGCCGCCGCGCAGGTAATCGACTTCCTGCTGCAGATCCGCCGACGTGAGCGGATGGTCCTTGAGCCAGCGCGCCGGGAAGTGTACTTCGACCGAGCGCGGCGTCACCGACAGCTCGATCGGCGGCAGTGCGGTGGCGCTCCGTCCCCGGTGCAGCAGCACCGCGAGCCGCAACAGCAGGATGAGATAGACGGCCTGCCGGTCCCACGGCGGCACCAGCTCCTCGACGCCGTCGAGCGCGAGCTTGCGGCGGTGCGCGCCGACCAGGCGCGCGAGCAGCCGCTGCTCCTCGCGCGGGAATCCCGGCATGTCGGCGTTCTCGAGCAGGTAGGCGCCGTGGCGGTGATAGCCGGAGTGCGAGACGTCGAGCCCGATCTCGTGCAGCCGCGCGGCCCACTTGAGCGCCAGGTGCGCGAGCGGCTGCTCGAGCTTCCAGCTCTCATGCGTCTGCTCGAAGAAGTCGCACACCGTGGCCTCGACCCGCTCGGCCTGGCTCGCGTCGACGTGATAGCGCTGCTGCATGGCGCGCACGGTGCGCTCGCGCGCGTCCTCGCGGCGGAAGCGGCCGAGCATGTCGTACAGCAGTCCCTCGCGCATCGCCCCCTCGGCGATCTTCATGTCCTTGATGTCGAGCACGCTGAAGACCTCGGCAAGGATCGCGAGCCCACCGGGGAACACCGGGCGGCGGTCCTCGGTGATCGGCTCGAGCGTCAGCTCGCGGGTGTTGCCGGCGTCGACGCAGTACTCGATCGCACGGGCAATGCCCGCCGGCGTTATCGAGGCCGAGGCGGGCTCGAGCGCGCGGATCACCTCGCCGATCGCGCGCACGGTGCCGGAGCTGCCGGCGCAGGTGGCCCAGCCGCGTGTGCGGAACGCGGCCTGCACCGGCTCGAGCTCGAGGCGTGCAGCGAGCCGCGCGCGCTCGAAGCGCTTGGCGGAGATCTTACCGTCGCGGAAGAAGCGCTCGCTCAAGGATACGCAGCCCATCTGCAGGCTCTCGAGCTCGAACGGGGTCAGCTCCTCGCCGATGATGAGCTCGGTGCTGCCGCCGCCGATGTCGACCACCAGGCGGGGGCCGGGCTCGTTCGGCATGGTGTGCGCGACGCCCGAGTAGATGAGGCGCGCCTCCTCCATGCCGGCGATGATCTCGATCGGGTGGCCGAGCGCCTCGCGTGCGCGCTCGAGGAACGCCTGCTTGCGGTGTGCCATGCGCAGCGCGTTGGTGCCGACGACACGCACGCTGTCGGCGTGCATGTCGCGCAGGCGCTGCCCGAAGCGCTCGAGGCAAGCGAGTGCCCGCGCCGCCACGTCCTTGTCGATCCGTCCGCTCTCCTCGACCCCGGCGGCGAGGCGCACCATCTCGCGCAGGCGATCGATGATGACGAGCTGGCCGTGCGAGTAGCGCGCCACCACCATGTGGAAGCTGTTGGACCCCAAGTCGACCGCCGCCAGGACGTCGGGGACCGGGCGCAGCGCGGCGCGGGCGGCGGATTTGGCTTCGGCGAGTCGGGCGGTTACGGCGGCGGGGACGCGCACGCGTCAGGCCGCAAAAGACGACCCGCAACCGCAGGTGGTGGTCGCGTTGGGATTGCGGATGACGAACTGCGCGCCATCGAGCCCCTCGCGGTAGTCGATCTCGGCGCCCGTCAGGTACTGGACGCTCATCGGGTCGACGATCAGCTTCACGCCGAGGTTCTCGATACAGGTGTCGCCTTCCTGCAGCTGCTCGTCGAACTCGAAGCCGTACTGCAGACCCGAGCAGCCGCCGCCCTGCACGAACACGCGCAGCATGAGCTTCGGGTTGCCCTCACCGCGAATCAGATCTCCGACCTTGCGGGCCGCGGCATCGGTGAACAGCAGCGCGGGAGGAGCGTCCTGCAGAGTGTCGGTGGTGGTCATAATCTCCTTACAGGAGTCAGTCTAGAAGCGGGCGCGGACTCTAGTCAAAGGCCCGCGTCCCGCTGTCACGTCCGGGCATCGTTAACCCCCTCAATAGGGTCTTGCGGCGCGCTTCTCAACCCTTGGCCGCGGCCTCGGCGGGGGTGGCGGGCGCGAGGCGCACCAGCTTGCCCGTGATCTGCGCGCCGAGCGTCATCTCGATGACACCGTAGTAGACGTCGCCCTCGACCCGCGCCGTGGCTCCGAGCACCACGCGCTCGGCGGCGTGAATGTCGCCGCGCACCTGGCCCTGGAGAATCACGTTGGGCACCTCGACCGAGCCCTCGATCGAGCCGCTCTCGCTCACCGAGAGCGTCGCGCCGGGCGCCGCGTTCGAGCGCACGTTGCCGGCGATCGCGCCGTCGAGGTGCATGCCGCCGAGGAAATCGATGTCGCCCTCGACGCGCACGCCCTTGCCGATCAGGGTATCGATGTGGGGCGGGCGGGAATCACGGCTGAACATGGCTGCCTCCGATGGACCGCTATTCTACGGCGAGGCCTCGATGCTCCACAGGAAGGTCTGCGAGAGCGGCGTCACATCTCCGCGGCTCGAATGCACCTCCACCACCAGGTGCGCGGGCTTGAAGCCGGCCGGCAGGCTCAGCTCCTGGTCGAAATCCTGGAAATAGCGAAAGTTGTAGCGCAGCGTCTGCTGGCGGCCGCCGGTGAGGGCCGCGAGGTCGAGCGTCTTCTCCCCGCCCGCGAGCTCGCCATCGACGCTCAGCAGCAGCGTCCCGGCCGCGGCCGTCTCCGCGCGCCCGGAACGGACCAGGGCGAGGTGCGCCACGTAGACATCGGGGCGCGGCGCGGCCGTGATCCGCAGGTCCTCGATCTTCAGGCCGAGATTCGCCGCGCCCTGCGCCACCACGCCGCGATAGAAGGCGAGCTCCTGCGACTGCTTGGCGACCTGCGCCTGCAGATCCCCCAGCGCGCGCGCCACCTCCGCCTGCTCGCGCGCCCGGCCCAGGCGGATCGTGTCGAGCTCCGCGAGCTGGGTGCGCAGCCCGCGGTTCTCGGCCTCGAGGTGCTCGATCTGCACCTCGAGCTCGGTGCGCTGCTGCCCGACCGCCTGGCGGTCGTAGCCGGCGTCGTAGCGGCCGAGCTCGTAGACCACGTACAGACCGAAGACACCGGTCAGCGTGACGAGGAAGCCGACCAGGATGCGGCGCGCCGGCGAGTGGCGATGCACGACCTGCGGCACGCCATCGCCCTTGCCGAAGATCGCACGGATGAAGCTGAGCGGTCGCATCTACTGCGAGGCGGAGGCCGCCGCCCGCCCGCCCGGCGCAAGGACCTTATCCCACCAGCTGGGGAGCGGCGGGCTGTCGCCGTCCGGGAAAGCGATCGCGGCGAGCTCGGTCAGCGCGCTCGCATACACCGGGCGCTTGAAGTAGATCACCTCCCGCACCGGCTCCCACCAGGAAGCCCACCGCCAGCGGTCGAACTCCGGCTCCGCGGTGCGCCGGAAATCAAACTTCACCTCAGCGGCGGTGAGGCGCAGCAGAAACCAGCGCTGCCGCTGCCCGACACAGAGCGGCTGCTGGTTGCGACGGATGTAGCGCGGCGGCAGCCGGTAGCGCAGCCACTCGCTGGTCGAGCCGAGCAGCTCGACGCCGTCGCGCTCGACGCCGATCTCCTCGTCGAGCTCGCGGAACACGGCCTCCTCGGGTGTCTCGCCCTGGCGCATGCCGCCTTGCGGAAACTGCCAGCCGCGCCCGCCGCTGCGGCGCCCGAGGAACAGTTTCTGGCCATACATCAGGACGATCCCGACGTTGGCACGAAAACCGTCCGGATCGATGACGTCGCTCATGATTGAAGGCGAGTCTGCCACAAGGCGCGCTCGCCGTGAGCCTCCAGACGCATGGATGTGTCCGCCGCCGCAGGCGGCGAGCGGCGCGCCGAAACCGCGCCTTTGGCGCGCCGCTGCCAGCATCGTGACAGGATGTCCGATGCGAGCTTTCGTACTAGTCTAGCGCTCCTATGGCCGCGGACGCGCAGCAGTCGAGGGTGTTGGCGCAGGCGCGCCCGTCCGAGCGGGCGAGCGCGCGCAGCCTCGCACTGCTCGCGGTGTTGGCGGCCGGCGTGTTCTGCGTCTCGCTGCTCGCCGGCAGCTCGGGCTTTGGATGGCGCGGCGCGCTCGCGGCGCTCACCGGCTCGGGGGACGAGATGACCCGCACCGTGCTGCTCGCCGTCCGGCTGCCGCGCGTGCTCGCGGCCTTCGGCGTCGGCAGCCTGCTCGCCCTCGCCGGCGTGCTGCTGCAGGCGCTGTTTCGCAACCCGCTGGCTGACCCATATGTGCTCGGCGTGTCCGGCGGTGCCGCGGTCGGGGCGCTGCTGGCGATGATGGCCGGCGCCGCGGCGTTCGCGGTGCAGTCGGCCGCCATCGGCGGGGCGCTCACCGCGGTGGTTACGGTGTACCTGCTCGCACGCAGCGGCGGCACGCCGCGCCTGCTGCTCACCGGCGTGGTGCTGGCGAGCGCCTGCGGGGCGCTGGTGAGCGTGCTGCTTGCGCTCGCCGACACCTCCCGCGTGCGTGGCATGGTGTTCTGGCTCGCCGGGGATCTCGAATGGGCCGTGACGCCCTGGGCGAGCGCGGCGGCGGCGCTGCTCGCCGTGGTGGCCGCGGTGCTGGTAGCGCGTCCCCTGAACGTGCTCGCGGCCGGGGAGCTGCGTGCCCGCAGCGTGGGGCTTGCGCTCGAGGCGTGGCGCACGGTGCTGTTCATCGGCTGCGCCGCCCTCACCGCCGTCGCGGTGGTGAGCGCCGGCACGGTCGGCTTCGTGGGGCTCATCACGCCGCACGCGGTGCGGCTCGCGTTCCGCACCAGCGATCACCGCATCGTCGCGCCCGGCGCCGCGCTCGCGGGCGGAATGCTGCTCGCACTCGCCGACCTCGTGGCGCGCACCGTCGCGAGCCCGCGCCAGCTCCCGGTCGGCGCAATCATGGCACTGGTCGGCGCGCCGCTGTTCGTGGTGCTCCTGCGCGGGCGCGCGAAGTGAGCCGCCCGCCGCCGAGCCTCACTTGTCCGGCTTGGCGTCCTTGCCCTCGGGGTGCAGGTCAAGCTTCGGTATGCCGAACTTGCCTTCCAGGCGGTGCAGCTTGGCGAGGTCGATCGAGCCGACGATGTTCACGATGGTGAACTCGCGCGGCTCGCTCGCGATGATCGCGAGCCCGTTGGCGACGCCGCGGTCGACCGAGACGTAGATGTCGACGTGGGTGCGGTCCCTGGAGTTGCTCACCTGGACCAGCCGCTGCCAGGCCGGGGCGGCGAGCTGCTTGCGCACTTGATCGACCTGCGCCGACGGGTAAGCGAAGTCCTGGCCGAAGGTGAAGCTCCGGACGTAGATGCCCTTGAGACCGGCGATCAGCTCCTTGGTGGCCGCATCGTCCGGGTTGCTCGAGTCGAGGAAGCCCGCCGCCAGCCCGAGGAGCGAGGTGTCGAGCGAGATGTTGACGGACTCGGTGGCCTTGCCGGCGAGGGCATCGAAATCCGGGAGGTTGAGCATTGCGGGCGGGGCCGCGAGCGCCACGGACGCCGCCAGGGTCGCCACCGGGGCGAGCAGCCAGCGCCATCTCGAGCAGGACGTCTTCATGAGCCTATGCACCCGAATGTTCCGCGCTGGCCGCGCGCTCCTGGGAATTCACGGCGCGGTACGCCAGGTTGAGCTTCTCGTCCGTGACCCGCAGCGCCTCGATCAGCTGGCGGCGCGCTTCGCGCCCCTGCTCGAGGCGGCGCACCTGCCACTCATGGGCGATGAGGACGGCGAGCACCACGGAGGCCGCGAGCCCGAAGGTGAGCCAGCCCGCCACCGCCCCGGCGCGCGGCGGACGCGCGGCCAGCGCCGGCTCGGCTGCGATGCGCGCCATCAGGCGCGGCGTGAAACCCTCGCCCGGATCGACCGCCTCGAGCGCCGCGCGCAGCCGCCGTTCCAGTTCCCGGATTGCGTGATTCTCACTCATGTCAGCGCATCCGCCGCCTCATCGAGCCGCTCGCGCAACTGCGCCAGCGACCGCCTCAAGTGACTCTTCACCGTGTTGAGCGGCATCCCGAGCGTGCGCGCGATGTCCGCGGGATCGAGATCCTCCTGGTATCTGAGCAGCACCACCGCGCGCGCCGCGGGAGGGAGCTCTCCCACCAGCGCGCGCAAGCGGCGCTCGAGCAGTGGGTCGGCCGGCTGCGTCTCGCTCACCGCCGCGGCGAGCTCTGCGGGCGCGGCGCTCTCGAGTCGCGGCGCCCGCCGCAGGCGGTCGATCGCGCGGTGCAGCGTCACTTTGCGGAGCCAGAAGGTGAGATGGGCTTCCGAGCTCACCGCGGACAGGTTGCGATAGAGCTGCAGGAACACCTCCTGCGCCAGATCCTCCGCCGCGTGACGGTCCGAGAGCATGCGCAGCGCCAGGCTGTACACCGCGCGCTGATGCTGCCGCACCAGCGCGCTGAACGCCGCCCGCTCGCCGGCCAGAGCCTGCGTCAGCAAATCGCCACTGGTCCATTGCCCGTCCCCGCTCACACGCCGGCTTCACGAATGCACGAAGGTCTTGCGAAGGCCGGCGATCTGCTCGGGGTCGATCGTGCCGGTGATGTTGACCACGGTGAACTCGCGCGGCTGGCAAGCGATGATGACGAGTCCCTTCAGCTTCTTATCCTCGACCGCGACGTAGATGTCGACATTCTCCCGGTTCTTTCCCGTCTCATCACCGCGCTGGCGCACCTGCGCCAGCTGACTCCAGCCGGGGGACGAGAGCTGCGCCCGGAGCTGATCGATCTCTGCCTGCGGATAGCTGTAGTCGGCGCTGAACTGGAAGCTGCGGATCTGCACCGACTTCAATCCCTGCAGCGTCTTCCTGACCTCGGCGCTGTCGGGGTCGCCGTCGTCGATGAGCCAGCCGACCAGGTGCAGCGGCATCCAGCCGAGCTTGAGGTCGACCGACTCGGTCGCGTGCTCCTTCAGGTCCGCGAACGACGGCAGCTTGAGCTGCGGGCTCTCCGCGGTGGCGAGCAGGGGCAACGTCAGGCAGACGGCCGCCACGGCGAGCAGTCGGGCAGGCTTGCGAGGGGCGTTCATACGGGCCTCCGGTTCGGTGTGCTTCCGTGAGGAAATACGCACGCCGGGGGTCCCGAGGGTGCAGCTCACCCAAGCGAGCTCCGGCTCGCCGTGCGCAGCCGCTGGCCTCGCGCCGTGAAAACGCCTGGTCGCCTTTCTAGAGGACGATGTTCGGCGAGGTCGCGACGCGGTTGCGTCCGGCGCTCTTGGCACGGTAGAGCGCCGCATCGGCCTCGGCGATCAGCCGCTCGGCAAGCGCCTTGTAGTCGTGCGGACCCGGGCCCGGATTCGCGGCGGCGACGCCGATCGAGAGCGTCACCGTCTCGCTCGGGTCGTTGGCGCCGCTGCCGACCGGGATGGGCTGCGCCCGCACCGCGCTCAGCACCCGCTTGGCGACCCTCTCGCCGTCGGCGATGTCGGCCTGCGACAGTACCATGGCGAATTCGTCGCCGCCGAAGCGCGCGCCGGTGTCGCTGATGCGCATCTCGGCATCGATGCGCTGCGCCACCTCGCGCAATACCGCGTCGCCGGCGAGATGTCCGTACTGGTCATTGATGCGCTTGAAGTGATCGACGTCGATCATCAGGCACACGATCGGCAGCCGCGCGCGCTGTGCGCGCGCCAGCTCCTCGCGCAGCCGGGCGTGCAGGTAGCGGCGGTTGTGAAAGCCGGTGAGGAAATCGGTGAGCCCGCTGCGCAGCAGGCGCGCCCGGTTGACGGCGTTCTCCACGCAGATCGCCGCCACCAGGCCCAGGTGCGCGAGGAAATCGCTGGCGAGCTCCCGGGTGAAGCGCTGCGCGTCGTTGCTGGTGAACACCAGCACACCGTCGAGCTCCTCGTGCCGGCGCAGCGGAATGAGCGCCAGGCTCGCGGGATGGTCGGCTCCGGGGAGCAGCAGCTCGTGGTCGGCGCGCCGGTAGGGCCCGAGCCACGGCCGCTCGAGCCCGGCCAGCTGCGGCGCCACGGTCATGAGCGCGTCGACGAACATCACACCCGCCTGCGGCCCATGCGCCACGTCATCGCCCGAGATCAGGTGGCGGATCTCGTGTTGCGGATCGTTGAGCACCAGCATGACGCCGTCGAGCTGGTAGGAGGTCTTCAGCCCGATCAGCAGCCGCTCGAACAGCTGCGCCAGCGAGCCGGCACGCAGCAGCTCGAGCTCGCGCTCCTGCGACTTGCGCAGCAGCGCGTCGTTACGGCCCACCTCCTCGGTGAGCGCGGCGAGGCGCGCGCGCAGCGCACTGTTCTCGCGCTCGAGCGCCTCGAGCGGATCGGTGGCGACCGTGTTGTGGCGCGTCCCGGTGCTCGGTCGGCTCATGATCCTAGGTTCCCTCAGGCGCGACGCTCCGTCACCGTGCGCCGGTCCTCGAGATAATCGCGCCCGCGGCGCATCAAAGCAACGAAGGTGTCGTGATCCTGCGAGAGGACCGCCGTGCGCAGCCGCTCAACCGCCTGCGAGAGCGCCTCGAGCGACTCGGCGCCGTAGTCGTTGAGACTCTGTATTTCATAATACAGCTCGGGACTGTCCTGGGCGACGCGCGCGGCGACGTCGAGCTGGGCATCGAAGGTGGTGCTCGACATGCGGGCGAGCTTGGGCGCTGCCTCGCCGCTCTCGGCGAGCGCGGTGAAGAAAGCGATGTTGAGCGCGTGCGACAGCCCGAGCACGTAGGCGATCAGGCGGTCGTGGTCGTCGAGGCTCATGACCACCTGCTCGGCCATGGTCGAGGAGAACAGCTCGCGCGCCGCGGTCAGCGCGGCGGCGTTCCCCAGGTCGACAAAGATGACGTGGCGGCCGGACAGCAGCTCGGTGTCCGGGCCGAACATCGGGTGCACGGACGTGACCTTGCAGCCGTGGGACTTGAGCGCCATGAGCCCGGCGCGCAGCGGCGACTTGAGCGACCCGACGTCGAAGATCACGCCCGGCGGACGGCGCAGCGCCAGGTCACGCAGGATGGCGTCGGTGACGCCGAGCGGAGTCGCGAGCACGATGAAGTCGTGCTTGAGGTCGGTGCTGTGCCAGTCGGGGACCCGCGCCGCACCGGCTCCCGCCTGCGAGGGATCGGCGATCTCGACCGTGAAGCCCTGGGAGGCGAGGAAATTCACGAACCAGCCGCCCATCTTGCCGGCGCCACCGATGACCAGCGCGCGCCGGCCGGTGCCGGCCCCGCGCGCCACGACGCTCGCCTGCTCCTGGGTGGTGAGCGACGAGCGGATCAGGAGCCGCAGCAGCTGCTCGGCGAGCGCCGGCGACACGCCGCGCTCCTCGGCCATGGCGCGCACGCCCAGAATCACCTCGCGCTCGCGCTCGTAATCACGGGTCGAGCGGCCGGTGGCGCGCTTCACCTGCGCAACCTCCTCGCTCACGGCCTTGCGCTCGGCCACCAGCGCGATCAGCTGGCGGTCGATATCGGTCACTCGCTGGCGCAGCTCCTCCAGCGTCACAGTCTCACGGGTCATGGGAACGGGTGCCTTCTCACCGGAAATCCGCCTCCTTTCTATCGGGGCGGCGCGGGCGGTGCAAGGGAAGCGGGTAAATCTGCGGCGCCCCCCGCGGGCGGCGCCTGCCAGACATGGATCGAGAAGCGCCGGCCCTGCGGCTGCTCGCCGATGGTCTGCACCCGGATCTCGCTGCTCTCCGGCAGCCAGAGAAACGGGCGTCCGTCGCCCGGATGTGTCGACCACTCGGGATGCTGGGTGAGAAAGGCCGGAATGTCGGCCGGGGCGATGCGCTGGCGGCGGATCTCGTAGCCCGCGCGCACCAGGCGCTGCAGCGCCGCCGCATCCCAGGCACGCAGCGGGTACGTGACACCCGCGGGGGCTGCGATGCCGGCGAGCAGCCTGCCGATCGGGTTGTAGGCCCCGAGGAGGCTCCAGGCCGAAAGGCTCGAGTCGGCGAGCTTGCGGTCTGCAGCGGCAACTTCGGGGCCCGGCGTGACACTCATCAGCCGACCCGCCTGAGCGGCGAACAGATTCACCGTCGCGTTGAGCTTGAAGAAGTGCCCGCTGACCTCGGCACCCAGGCGATCGGTCCAGCTGCGCGGCGCCCCGGTGCGCGCCGGCTCCGGGTTCCACCCGATCGTGTAGAGATACTGCGTCTGCTCCAGCAGCGATGCCTGCACGCGAAACTCCGCGGCGAACGCCGAGGTGAGGTCGAAGTCCCCGAGCGCGAACAGCGGCGCGGCGTTGTCCGCGTCGTCGGGACCGACGGGCACGGCGGACCGCGGGTCCGCGATCATGTCGGCGAGCACCAGATAGTCGGACTCGAGGTAAGCGAGCGCCAGCATCTTCGAGATCAGCAGCCCCTGTCCCGTGAGCACGCGCCGCCACAGCCCGATGTCGGCGATCAGATCATCGAGCGCCGCGCGCTGCTCGCGCGCGCTGCCGCCGCGCAGCCGCAGCACCGTCGCCTCGAGGAACAGATAGCGCACCTCGGTGGGCACGAAGATGGCCGGCGCCAGATAGCTCGGACGCGCGGTCTCGAAGTAGCCGGGCAGACGGTAGAGCGCGAGATAGCGCTGATAGAGCTCGCCGTTCTGCACGGCGAGCGCCTCGATCTGCTCGCGGTGCGGGGGCACCTCCTCCCACAGCGAGCCGGACAGCGGCTTAACGAACTCCGCCTGACCCTGGAACTCGAGCACGCGCGGGTGCTGCAGCGTCAGAGAGTCGATCGCCTGTGGCGACGGATCGTGCAGCACCGCCTCGAGATGCTCGTTGTAGTGCTCGATGCGCGCCTGTCCCGCTGCGATTACCGATGCCCCGGACGGCGCGGTGAACCCGGCCATGGCGAGATAGATGTTGTCGTCGGGCTGCAACGGGTTCGGCGGCGGCGTAAGCAGGGCGCGCGCCTGCGGTGTGAGCGGCTCATCGCGCCAGTTGATGGTGAAGACCACGCCAAAGAGCAACAGCGCGATCAGGGCGAGACTCCCGGCCACGAGTCCCACCCATCTGAGGATGCGGCCCGCGATACGCGAGAGCGGTATCATGCGGCGAGCCTACCATGGGTGAGTCAACCGAACTCCTGCCCGAGCCGCTGCCCGCCGAGCCGCTGCGCGTCGTCGCGCGCTGGCTCGCGGACGCCTGGGCCGCGCGCCGCCAGCCGAACGCCAACGCCATGGTACTCGCCACCTCCACCCCGGACGGGCGTCCGTCGGCACGCGTGGTGCTCTGCCGCGACATCGTGCCGCAGCCGGGGTACGTGGTGTTCTACACCAACTATCAGTCGAGCAAGGGCCGGCAGCTCACCGACAATCCGCGCGCCGCCGCGGTGCTGCACTGGGATGCGCTCGGCCGGCAGGTGCGCCTCGAGGGCGTGGTGCTGCACAGCCCCGCGGCCGAAAGCGATGCCTATTTCGCCTCGCGCTCCTGGGACAAGCGCGTCGGCGCCTGGGCGAGCGCGCAGAGCGAGCCCGTGCCCTCGCGCGCCGCGCTCGAGCGCGCCGTGGCCGCCGCCGCGCAGCGCTTCGGCACTCCGATCCCCGGAACCCCCGGCGTGGATGAGAACCTGAAGGTCGAGGTGCCCCGCCCGCCGCACTGGGGCGGCTATCGGCTGTGGGCGGATGCGGTCGAGTTGTGGGTCGAGGGCAGCCAGGGCCGCATCCACGACCGCGCGCGCTGGAGCCGCACGCTCAAGGCCGCCTCCGGCGCCGCCTTCGAGGCGAGTCCGTGGCAGGTCACGCGGCTGCAGCCCTGATGCGTGGTCGCCGCCCGCACGCGGCGCACGGGCTGCGTCTCTGAAGGTGTGGAGAAACATCCGCATCCTCGCTCTGCTGCTGGTGCTCGGCGCGGTCGCGCTCGAGCAGTTGCTCGAGCGCGTGCACACCCAGAGCTGGCAGCAGACGCTCTGGGTAGGGATCTTCCCGCTCAACGCCGACGGCAGCCGCGTCGCGCAGGGCTACATCGAGGCACTCAAGCGCGAGGACTTCGTGCCCATCGAGAGCTTCTTCGCGCGCGAGGCGCACCGCTACGGCGTGCGGGTCGATGAGCCGGTGCACGTCGAGCTCTACAGCCAGGGGAACGAGCTCCCGCCGGAGCTCGCGCCGGGCGCAGGCCCCGCGGGCGTCGCCTGGTGGAGCCTCAGGCTGCGCTGGTTCGCCGCGCACGCGGGCAGCTCGGCAGGGCGCGTGCCGCCGCGAATCCGCCTGTTCGTTCTCTATCACGACCCCGCGACCCTCGAGCGCGCGCCCGACTCGCACGGGCTGCAGAAAGGGCTGGTCGGCGTCGTGCATGCCTTCGCGACCGGCGCGATGACCGGCAGCAACGACATCGTGATCGCCCACGAGCTCATGCACACAGTGGGCGCGACCGACAAGTACGATCTGGTCAGCGGCGAGCCGGTCTACCCGATCGGCTACGGTGATCCCGCGCAGCAGCCGCTCTACCCGCAGGCCGAGGCGGAGATCATGGCGGTGCGCCGCGCCCTGGGCCCGCAGGAGTCGGAGATGCCGCGCAGCCTGAAGAGCGTCGTGGTGGGAGCCGCCACCGCGCTGGAGATCCGTTGGACGCACCCCTGAAGAGCGGCAACGGCGCGCCAGCGCGACCGGTCACCGGCACGCGGCTCGCCGCACGCGCGGTGAGCGTGCACGCCGGGGCGCGCGAGCTGGTGCGCGCAGTGTCGGTCGAATTCTCGCCCGGCGAGCTGGTCGCGATCCTCGGTCGCAACGGCTCGGGCAAGACGCTGACGCTGCACACGCTCGCGGGCCTGCGCGAGCCCGCGGCCGGGGACGTGGCGCTCGACGGCGTGCCGCTCGCAGCGCTCAAGCGCCGCACCATCGCACTGCGCCTTGGGCTCCTGCCCCAGGATCTCGAGGATGCCTTCGTCACCACGGCGATCGAGACCGTGCTGATCGGCCGCCACCCGCATCTGGCGCTGTGGCAGTGGGAGACGGCCGAAGACGAGCGCCTGGCGCACGCAGCGCTCGCGGCGGTCGACATGGGCGACTTTGCCGGGCGCCGCACCGACACGCTCTCGGGAGGCGAGCAGCGGCGCGTGGCGGTGGCGGCACTGCTGGCGCAGCAGCCCGCCATATTCCTGCTCGACGAGCCGACCAACCACCTCGATCCCCATCACCAGCTGGTGGTGCTCGGGCTGTTCCGCGAGCTCGCGCGCTCCGGCCGCACGGTCATCACGACGCTGCACGATCCGACACTCGCCGCGCGCTTCGCCGACCGGGTGCTGCTGCTGCACGGCGACGGCCGCTGGACGCTCGGCGCGGTGAACGAGGCGCTCACGGCCGCGACCTTGAGCGAGCTCTACCTCGCACCGATGATGCAGCTCGATCAGGACGGCCGGCGGGTGTTTGTAACCGCGTAATCCACCGGCAGGCGCTAACCCTGCGTCGTCAGGATCCCGAGCACCGCCGGGTGCAGATGTCCGTTGGTGGCGAGCACGCTGGTGGTCGCGAGCCCGACCGCGCTGCCTTCGAGATCGGTGAAGCTGCCGCCCGCCTCGCGCACGATCACCGTGAGCGCGGCGATGTCGAGGATGTTGACGTTGGATTCGATCACGACCTCGAGCGCGCCGCGCGCCAGCAGGTGGTAGTGCACGAAGTCGCCATAGCCGCGCACGTAGCCGGCCTCGCCGACGAGCTTGCCGAAGCGCTGCCAGCGCGGCGAGGCGGCCAGGCTGCGGAGATTCCCGCTGGAGATCGCCGCGGCGGCGAGCGCCGCCACCGTGCTCACACGGATCGGGCGGTCGTTGAGGTAAGCGCCGCCCCCCTCCTCGGCCCAGGCGAGCTCGCCGTACACCGGGGCGCTCGACACCCCGAGCACCAGCCTCCCGCCACGCATGAGCGCGATCTGCGTGGAGAAGAAGGGGATGCCGCGCACGAACGCCTTGGTGCCGTCGATGGGATCGACCAGCCAGACGCTGTCCGCCCCCATCGCATGCTGGCCGGTCTCCTCACCGTAGAAGCCGTAGGCGGGGAAGCGCTCGCTCAGGGTGGCGCGGATCACCTCCTCCGAGCGCACGTCCGCCTCGGTCACCGGCGAGGCATCGGCCTTGAACCGCACGCCGGGGTTCTTCTGGTAGTAAGCCCGGATCACCTCGCTCGCGGCGCGCGCGGCCGCCAGCGCCGCTTCGAGTTCTTCGGACGCCATATGGCTTAGGATACGACCAATGGGAAACCGCCTGAGCAAGATCTACACGCGCACCGGGGACGACGGCAGCACCGGCCTCGGCGACGGCAGCCGCGTACCGAAGGACGGTGCCCGCGTCGAGGCCTACGGCACCGTGGACGAGCTCAACAGCGTGGTCGGGGTGCTGCTCGCGGTCCCCGGCCTGCCGCAGGCGGTCGCCGAGTGCCTGACCGAGGTGCAGCACGAGCTGTTCGACCTCGGCGGCGAGCTCTGCATCCCGGGCCACCAGATGATCCACGCCGAGCAGGTCACGCGTCTCGAGCGCTCGCTCGATGGCTTCAACGAGACGTTGCCGCCGCTCAAGGAATTCATTCTGCCGGGAGGCGGAACGGCCGCCGCCGCCTGCCACCTCGCGCGCACCGTGGCGCGGCGTGCCGAGCGGCGCGCCTGGACGCTCGCGCGCGCCGAGCAGGTCAACCCGGAGCTGCTGAAGTACCTGAACCGCCTGTCGGATCTGCTGTTCGTGGTGGCGCGCGTGCTGGCGCGACACGAACGCGGCGCCGAGGTGCTGTGGAAGCACCAGCGCGGCAAGCAAGCCTGATCAGCGCAGCGCCGTGCGCTCCTCGACCAGTGTCCGCAGGCGCCGCCAGTTGAACAGCGGCCCGGGATCGGTCTTGCGATCGGGCGCGATGTCGCTGTGGCCGACCATGTGCTCGGGGCCGAGCGAGGGGTAAGCGTCGAACAGCGCGGCGGCGAGCCGGGCGAGCTCCTCGTACTGCGGGTCCGTGTACGGGGTCTCGTCGGTCCCTTCGAGCTCGATCCCGATCGAGAAGTCGTTGCACGAATGGCGGCCGTCGTACTCCGACTGTCCGGCGTGCCAGGCGCGCGCACCGAAGGGCACGTACTGGACGATCTCGCCGTCACGGCGGATGAGCGCGTGCGCCGAGACGCGCGAGCCGGCGATTGCGCGGAAGTAAGGATGCGCATCGAGAGGCAGCGCGCCGGTAAA
Source organism: Steroidobacteraceae bacterium (assembly GCA_035518275.1). Taxonomy (GTDB): domain Bacteria; phylum Pseudomonadota; class Gammaproteobacteria; order Steroidobacterales; family Steroidobacteraceae; genus 13-2-20CM-66-19. Next base: position 12,045 of record DATIXU010000022.1, on the reverse strand, counting down.
AAGGCGGTCGATCCACGGTCCGCCGAACTCTCCCGGCGGCAGACTGATGCCATGCACCACGAGCAGATCCGGCTTCAGGCCCGGCGGACGCGCGTCGAAGTGCGGCGACAGCACCTGCCGCGCGCCGACGAGCAGGCCCGTCGCAGCATCGACCCTCAAGGGTGCGCTGTCGGGGATCGTGGCGGTGGTGATGGTCATGCTTTAGCGGCCGATTCTGCCACAATTCCCCGCATGGCCTCCGCCAACTCGCCCTTCGTGACGCGCGACCTCGCCCACGTGTGGCACCCGTGCACGCAGATGAAGGATCACGAGCAGCTGCCGCCGATCCCGATCCGCCGCGCCAGCGGGGCGTGGCTCGAGGACTACGCCGGCACGCGCTATCTCGATGCGGTGAGCTCCTGGTGGGTGAATCTCTTCGGCCACGCCAACCCGCGCATCAACGCCGCGGTGCGCGCGCAGCTCGAGCAGCTCGAGCAGGTCATCCTCGCCGGCTTCACCCACGAGCCGGTGATCGCGCTCTCCGAGGAGCTCGCCGCGCTCGCGCCGCCCGGGCTCACCCGCTGCTTCTACGCCGATAACGGCTCGTCGGCGGTCGAGGTGGCGGTGAAGATGAGCTTTCACTACTGGCGCAACGTCGGCCACCCGCACAAGCGCCGCTTCATCACTCTCTCCAACAGCTATCACGGCGAGACCCTGGGCGCGCTCGCGGTCGGCAACGTCGAGCTCTACAAGGAGATCTACCAACCCCTGCTCATGGACGTGATCACCGTGCCCTCGCCCGACTGTTATATGCGCGCCGGGGGCGCGAGCTGGGCCGAGCACTCGCGGGCACAGTTCGCATACATGCAGGCGGCCCTCGAGCGCCACGCGCACGAGGCGGCCGCGGTGATCGTCGAGCCGCTGGTGCAGTGCGCGGGCGGCATGCGCATGTACGATCCGCTGTATCTCGAGATGCTGCGCGAGGCCTGCGACCGCCACGCGGTGCACCTGATCGCGGATGAGATCGCCGTGGGATTCGGGCGCACCGGAACCTTGTTCGCGTGCGAGCAGGCCGCCATCCGCCCCGACTTCATGTGTCTCTCGAAGGGCCTCACCGGCGGTTACCTGCCGCTCTCGACGGTGATGACGACCGAGCCGATCTATGCGGCCTTCTATGACGAGTACGTGAAGCTCAATGCCTTCCTCCACTCCCACAGCTTCACCGGCAACCCGCTCGCCTGCGCCGCCGCGCGCGCGAGCCTCGCAATCTTCCGCGAGGACGGCACGCTCGAGCGTAACCGCACGCTGGCCGCACACATGGGCGCCCGCGCGCGCGAGCTCGAAGACCATCCACACGTCGCCGAGGTGCGCCAGCGCGGTATGATCGTCGCGATCGAGATGGTGCGCGACAAGCTGAGCCGCGCGCCTTACCCCTGGCAGGAGCGCCGCGGCCTCACCGTCTACCGCCACGCGCTCGAGCGCGGCGTGCTGTTGCGCCCGGTCGGCAACGTCGTGTATTTCATGCCGCCTTACGTCATCACGCCCGAGGAGATCGATCTCATGGTGGATGTGGCACGAGAAGGCATCGGGCTCGCGACATGCGCCTGACCCGGGTCTACGTCGAGGGTCCCCTGCTCTCCGGCAAGCGCGTGAAGCTGGAGGGCAATGCCGCGAGCCACATCACCCGCGTGCTGCGCCTGCGGGTGGGCGCCGCCCTGATCCTCTTCGACGGCGCGGGCGGGGAGTACGAGGCGAGCATCGACAAGGCCCACGGCGGCGAGGTGATCGTCGCTGTCGGTGCCCAGCAGGCGATCGAGCGCGAGTCGCCGCTCGAGCTCACCGTCGCGCAGGGCGTCTCGCGCGGCGAGCGCATGGATCTCGTCGTGCAGAAGGCGACCGAGCTCGGCGTGTCGCGCCTCGTGCCGGTGCTGACCGAGCGCAGTGTCGTGCGACTCACCGCGCAACAGTCCGACCGCAAGGTGAATCACTGGCGGGCGATCGCGATCGCCGCCTGCGAGCAGTGCGGGCGCAACCGCCTGCCCACGGTCGCAGCACCGGTGGCGCTCAGAGACTTCCTCAAGGGCGCTGCGGACGCGTCGTCCGACACACGACTGCTGCTCTCTCCGGTCGGCACCGCGGCGCTGAACGATGTGCCGCGGCCGAGTGGCGGCGTCACCGTGCTCATCGGGCCCGAGGGTGGGCTGACGGACGAGGAGGAGCACGCGGCGGTCACGGCCGGGTTCACGGCGCTGCGCCTGGGTCCGCGCGTGCTGCGCACCGAGACCGCGGCGATCGCGGCGCTCGCGCTGCTGCAGCGGACGTTCGGCGATCTCTAGTCGGGCCATCGCCCTTTGCCGCCGGCGCGCGCGTGAGGCCCCCCGAGCAATAGTTAGTCAATCACCTAACTATTGCCAAAAGGAGAATCACACGCTCTCCTGCTGCATCCGCTCAGTGCGGCGCGAGGGCCTGCCGGATCGACTCTCGGGCAACCGGGTCCATGACCGCGTAACCGGCGCGGTTGGGATGCACGCCGTCATCGGCCAGCTCGGATCTGAGACCGCCCTGCGAGTCGAGCAGCACGGAGTAGTAGTCGGCATACACGAGCCGGTGCTGCCTGGCGTAAGTGCGTATCCAGTCATTCAGCGCTTCGATCCTGGGCGCCGGCTGCAGCCCTGGTCTCCAGGGGTAATCGAGCGCCGGGAGTACCGAGCCGAGCACCACCCGGATGTGGCTGGCCTCGGCGATCTCGACCATCGAGCTCAGGTTGTTCTCGATGGCCGCCAGCGTGGCGGGCCCGGTGTTCCCGGCCAGGTCGTTGGTGCCGGCGAGGATATGGACGACAGCCGGCTTCAGCTCGACGACGTCCTGGCGAAACCTGACGAGCATCTGCGGCGTGGTCTGGCCGCTGATGCCGCGATTGAGCACCTCGACCTTGTCGAGCGCGAGACCGGTCAGATCCCAGCTCTGGGTGAGCGAGTCTCCGAGGAAAATCACCCGCGGCCTCGCGGCGCTGGGCGGAGGAAGCCGGTGGTTCTCGTCGCGATACTGCGCGAGCTGCGCCCAGTCGGTTCGCAACCGCTCGAGCTCCGCATCCTCGGCGGATGCGAGCGTCGCGCCGGCCAGCGCGGCGACGAGCGTGATGATTGCGCGCACGCCGAGCCCGCTAACTCTTCGCGTCATCCTGCAACGACCGCTACGGCTTCCACCGGCGGGACGATCCCGTAGCGGGTCTCCCGGGTCACGCCCCGATGCTCGTCTCGTCCGCGATCATCTCCTCGAGGCGCTCGAGGTCGGGAACGAGCGGGGTCTCGTTCACCATGCGGATCTGGCAGATGATCGGCGCACGCTCGGGGAAGACCCGCGAGTTGTCCGGGCGCACCACGTCCGAGCTCACGCGCACCAGCTGCGGGAAGCCCTGCGCCACCAGCGCGAAGTTGCCGCCTTCGACGCGCGTGCCGAGCGCATGGAGGATCACCACGCGGGTGCGGCCGCTCGCCGGCGGGATCATCTGGCCACAGGTGCCTTCGAAGGACACGAGCGGCACCGCCTTGCCGTTCCACGGCACCGTGCCGATGTACCAGGGTGGCGCGCCGGTCATCTCGGACGGCGTCTGAAAGCCGATCACCTCCGCGACGCAGGCGCGCGGAATGATGAGCCGCCCGTCGACCAGCGGAATCAGCAGGCTGTAGATCTCGTTGACGCGCTCGGCCATTTGCAGACTGCCGTTAAGGGGCTCAGCTGCCCGTCGAGGCCTGGCGCACCGCGGCGCGGCGCCGCTCCACCAGCGGCGCGATCGCATCCAGCAGCTGCGCTTCCTGGTAGGGCTTGCCGAGGTAATCGTCGACCCCGAGCTCGATGGCGCGCGCGCGATGCTTCTCGCCGACGCGCGAGGTAACCATGATGATCGGCACGTCCTTCAGGCGCGGGTCATTGCGCACGTGGGCGGCGACCTCGTAGCCGTCCATGCGCGGCATCTCGATGTCAAGCAGGATGATGTCCGGCACATTTTCCTGCAGCAGCGCCACCGCATCCATGCCGTCGCGCGCGGTGATGACGCGCATGCCGTTGCGCTCGAGCAGCCGCTGCGTCACGCGGCGCACGGTGATCGAGTCGTCCACCACCATGGCGAAGGTGCGGCGGTCGCCGCGTTCCTTGGGCTGGGCGGGCGGAGCGGCGGCGGCGCGCGTGCGCCATTCGGCGCGCACCAGCGCGCCGATGTCGAGAATGATGACGATGCGGCCGTCGCCGAGGATCGTGGCACCCGAGATCCCGCGGATGCTCGAGATCTGGGGACCGACGGATTTCACCACGATCTCGCGGCTGCCGATCAGCTCATCGGCCACCAGTCCGGTCGAATGCTCGCCGGCGCGCACCAGCACCACCGGAATGGTCACGTCCTGGCTCGGCAGCGGCGCCGGCTCGAGTCCGACGAAAGTCGCGAGCTGCTGGAAGCGGTACTTCGCGCCGCCGTACTCGAAGAACGGGGCGTCGCGCCCCAGGTGCGCGGCGACCTCGGACTTGGAGAGGCGCAGTACGCCCTCCACCGTCGGCAGCGGCAGCGCGTAGTATTCCTCGTCCGTGCGCACCACCAGCGCGTGGCTGATCGCGAGCGTGAGCGGCAGGCGCACCGTGAACACGGTGCCCTCGCCCGCCTTGCTCTCCATGTGCAGCGCGCCGCCGAGACGCTTGATCTCGGTGGCAACCACGTCCATGCCGACACCGCGGCCGGCCTGCTGAGTGATCGAGCCGGCGGTGGAGAATCCGGGCTCGAGAATGAGCTGCATCGCGTCCTCATCGCTCAGGTGCTGCCCGGGCGCGATGAGCCCCAGGGACTCGCCCTTCTCGCGGATGGCCTTGAGGTTCATGCCGCCGCCGTCGTCGGAGAGGCGCACCATGACCTCGGCGCCCTCGCGGTGCAGCTCGAGCAGGATGGTGCCGCTGTCGGACTTGCCGCGCTTGACGCGCTCCTCGGGCTTCTCGATGCCGTGCACGACGGCATTGCGCAGCATGTGCTCGAACGGCGGCAACATGCGCTCGAGCACCTGGCGGTCGAGCTCGCCGGCGGCGCCCTCGACGGTGAGCTCGGCGCGCTTGCCGGTGTCGGCGGCCGCCTGGCGCACGATGCGCGCGAGGCGCTGTACGTGGCGCTGGAACGGCACCATGCGGGTGCGCATCAGGCCGTTCTGCAGCTCGGTGATGGTGCGTGCCTGCTGCTGCAGCAGGCTCTGCGTGTCCTTGGCCTGGTTCTCGAGCAGCTGCTGGATGCTCGCCACGTCGTTGGCCGTCTCGGCGAGCGCACGCGAGTACTGCTGGATGGAGGAGTAGCGGTCGAGCTCGAGCGGATCGAAGTCGCTGCGGTGCGAGCCGACCTCCTCCTCGTGCTTGTGGAGGATCTGCGCCTCGGTCTCGATCTCGAGGTGGCGCAGCTGCTCTTTGAGGCGCGTCACCGTGCGCGAGAGCTCGCCCAGGTTGAAATCGAAGGAGCCGAGCTGCTGCTCGAGCCGCGCGCGCGCGATGCTCGCCTCGCCGGAGATGTTCAGGAGCTGATCGAGCAGCTCGGCGTCGACGCGGGCCATCTCGACGCGCTCGCCCGGCTGCACCGGCTCGCGTCCGGGCGGAACGGGCTGGGGCGCGGCCAGGCCCTCTTCGGCCGGCGCACCGTGCGCGAGCTCCTCGTTCATGCGGGCAAGCCCGGTGTCGGTCATCGCCGCAGGGCCGGCGGCCGGCGCCAGGGACGGTGACGGGCGGGGCGGAAAAACGGGTGGACGCGGCGGCGGCGGTGCCGGTGCGGCGGCGGCGGGTGCCGGAGTGCGCGCCGCGGGGGTGGCGGCGGCAGGTGCTGGCGAGGGAGCCGGTGCAGCGGCGGCCGGTGAAGGCGCAGGCGCTTTCGGCGCGGCGGCCGCGGGCGCTGCCGGCGGAACCACCGCTGCCTTGGCGGCAGGCGGCGTCGGTTGTGCCACCTGAGCTGTCGCGCTCGGCGGCGCGGCGGTCTTCGGCGGAGCAACCTTCGGCGGTGGCGCGGGCGCCGCTGTCGCGGGTGTGGGCGCTGGCGAGGCCGGTCCGCGAGTGAAGCTCTGGATGCGCGCAAGAATCGCGCGCGCCGGCGACACGCGCTGTCCGGAAGACACGTGCTCACGCATGCGCGCGAGCTCATCGAGGCTCGCCTGGATCACGTCGAACACCGCCGCGTCCGCCGACACCGTGCCGTTGTCGACCTGCATGACGAGCGACTCGAGCTCATGGGCGAGGTCGCCCATCGGCAGGATCCCGGCCATGCGGGCGCCGCCCTTGAGCGTGTGCAACGGCCGCTTCAGCGCGAGTCGGTACTCGGCGCTGGCGGGGTGAGCGCGCCAGTCGGAGAGCGCGTGCTCGGAAGTCTCGATCAGCTCGGTCGCCTCGTCGGTGAAGATCGCTGCGACCTCGGGATCGAAGTCCGCGGCCTCATCCGGCGGCTCGCCCTCCGGCGTGGGTACGGCCGCTGCTGCGACGGGCGCCGGCGGGGCGTGGCCGCCGGTCGCGGCGACGCGCTGATCGAGGTTGCGCTCGGCTTTCTCGATGCGCTCGAGCAGGGGCCAGTGACTGAGGAAGTAACCGGTGGGCTCGTCGAGGTGGGTCGCGACCGAGTGCATCGCCGCCATGCACTCCCCGACGAGCACCAGCTCCTCGCTCCGCAGCCCCAGGCCGCTGCCGAACACGCGGCGCAGCCAGTGATCGAGCGGCTCGGCGAGGCGGATCCCGTGCCGGGCCTGTGCCATCTTCGAGCTCCCCGAGAGCGTGTGGCAGGCGCGATAGACCTCCTCGGGAAGGAGGTGCGGCTCGGGCAGAGACGCCTCACGGGCGAGCCAGGCGCGCACGGTGGCAATGTGCGTGGTGGTCTCGCGCGCGTATATGTCGCGCAGCGTGTCGTCCTGCAGGCCCGGCCGCGTGCCGCTGAGCGCAACTTCCGCGGTCGCCGCGGGCGCTACGTCGAAGTCCCCGCCGACCAGCGTGTTGACCCCTTCGATCGTGTCCATGAGCGCGCTCGGCATGGCGCGCGAGGCGGGAAGCTGCGTGCGCGGCGCCGGTGTTCCCGGCCGCCGCTGAATGGGTGGGGGCTCGACGAACACCGCCGTGGGCGATTCGGTCGGGACCTCGTCCTCGGGCTCCGCCGGCGCGCGCGGCGCGGCAGGGGCGCCACGCCCGGCGGCGAGCGCGTGCGCGCGCGCCACGATGGCGCCGGTATCGGCCTGCGGCGGCGGACCCCCGGCGAGCTGCTCGACGAGCTCGGGCAACACCGCGACCGCGGCGCGCAGCGTCTCGAGGATCGCCGGCGAGCGGGTGAGCGTGTTGTCGAGCAGGCGGTTGAGAAGATTCTCGATCGCCCAGGCGAACTCGGCGAGCTCGCGCGCGCCGACCATGCGGCCGCTGCCCTTGAGCGTATGGAACGAGCGGCGCACCGTCACCAGGGCGTTGTGCTCGAGCGGATTCTGGTCCCAGGTCGGGAAGCCGCGCTGGATCTTCTCGAGCTCCTCGCGCGCCTCCTCAATGAAGAGCTTCACCAGCTCGGGGTCGGCGTTCTCGGCGAGCTGCGCGAGCTTGCCGGTCGCCGAGGCCGAGGCCGAGAGCGTGGGCGCCGCGGCGCGGGCGTCGGCGGCGGCTCTGAGCGGCGATGCCGTGGGAATCGCCACGGTGCGCGTGTAGGCGTTGGAGTCGAGCGGCTCGACGGTCGGCACCGAGGGCGTCGGCTGCTGCTCGAGCGCCTTCACGCACACCTGGGCGTTATCGAGCATGTACCAGGGATCGGAGCGACCCGACTGCAGCGTCTCCATGTAGTACTCGACGCTGACGATGGCATCGGCGAGGCGGTCGACGAAGCCGGGCGGCAGCACGTGAATGCCGGGCTGCATGACGCGCTTCAACTGCGCGGTGATCGCCTCGATCACCTCGACCGCGCGCGCCTTGCCGAGCATCAGCAGTCCCGCCTTCATGCCCCGCATCAGGTCCTGCCAGCTGTCGAGGCCGGCGGCATCGAGCGTACCGCCGACGCTCTGTGTGATGGCCTCCTTGATGCGTGCGAGATTGACGATGCATTCGCGCAGCACCGCGGCCTGCACCTGCTGGAAGTCGGTGTCGTCGCTCTCCTCGGGGCCTTCCGTGTCCTTCGGCAGGATGAGCCCGACGAGCCGGTCGTCGAGGCGGTCCTCGACGCTGATCAGGGTCGCGGCGATCTCGACCAGCGAGCCCTCATCGGCCGGGAGCGATCCGCCGACGATCTTCTCGAGGCGCTCGGTCTCGCTCTGCACGTTGCTGCGCAGCTCGCCGAGGCCGAGCACGCCGAGGGTATCGCCGATCTTGCGCAGCATCTCGACCTGCGGGGCGAGCTCGGCCGGCTGGCCGGCGCCGCGGCGCACGAAAATGTCGAGCACGTCTTTGACGCGTCCCAGGTCCTCGCGGATCGCCGCGGCCACCGTCTGCATGAGCTTCACGGACGGCGCCGACAGGTTCTCGCGCTCCTGCTCGATGCTCTCGTCCACCGGCAGCAGCTCCGCCAGGCGGAACGAGGCACGCACCGCGCTCACCCGGCCGCCGGTCGACTCTGCGCGCCCGACGTAATAAAGGAGGTTGTTGAGCAGCTCGATCGGCGGCGTCTGAGCGTAGCGCGCCTCGCCCTGATCGTAGAGGCGGCGCATCTCGCGATCGCCGAGCCCGAGGAGTCGCTTCACCGACTGTCCGCCCTCGAGCCCGTTGTGCTGCAGCGCCTCGATGACCGCGCCGATCACCCACCACAGCTGGAACACCGGCTGACGGGTGGCGACCTGCTCGAGCTTGTGGGCGACGGCGGCCAGCACCTCGAGGTTCTGCTCGGGCCGCTCGCCGCGGATCCAGCCGATCAGCCCCTGCTGATAGCGCGCCCGCAGCCGCCGCGCCCACTGCTCGACGCTCATCGGCGGCTCGCCCGCCGTGGCGGCCTGCGGCTGCGCCTGCTTGTCGGACTTGAGGTTGAGCAGCAGCAGCGTGCCTTCGGAGAGCAGCGCGTGGCCGCGCACCGCCCGCAGATCGTTCAGCAGCGGCAGCAGCACCAGCGCCAGATCGCGCCCGCCGGCGAGCACGCGGTCGAGATAGCTCGGTAGCTGCACCATCGCGCGCATCAGGGCATCGAGGCTCTCCGCCTGGCCCTTGCGCTCGTTCACCGTGGCGATCAGGTACTGCGCCACGTGCTCCATCTCTTCGGCGAGCAGCGCCGCGCCATAGATCTCCAGCACCCGCAGCACGCCCTGCACCAGGTGCAGGTCCTGCGCGCAGCGCTCGAGCAGCGGCACGTTGTCGGGCTGCTCGACGTAGTTCTCGAGCGCGCCGCGTGCCTCGGTGAGCGTGGCGGTGACTTCGCGGCCGACTAGCTCGAGTGTCTGGGAAGCGACTTCAGGCATGCGCTTATTTTCGTCAGCTTCAGGAGCCGCCGAGGGAGGCGATCTGACGCACCTTGGCGGTGTTGAGCGTCGCCTCCTCGAGCTTCTTCAGGCGCACGCTGCTGCCGGCGGAGGTGCTGCCGGGCAGGCGGAAACCGGACGCCGACTTGCGCAGCCCCGCGGAGAGCTCCGCGAGCTTGGCGATCGCGATCGAGGTGGCGTTGGTGGACTCGGCCGTCTGCGCGCTGATCTCCTTCAGGACCTGCATGTTGCGGGCGATGCCCTGCGCGGCGCTCGTCTGGGCACGGGCGCTCGAGGAAATATTCTGCACCAGGCTCGCGATCTGGTTCGACACCTGCTCGATCTCCTCGAGCGCGGCGCCGGCGTTCTCGGCGAGCAGCGCGCCGCCCACGACGTCGGTGGTGCTGCGCTCCATCGAGACGACCGCCTCGTTGGTGTCGGTCTGGATGGTGCGCACCAGCACCTCGATCTGCTTGGTGGCATTGGCGGCCCGCTCGGCGAGCCGCTGCACCTCGTCCGCCACCACGGCGAAGCCGCGGCCGGCATCGCCCGCCATCGAGGACTGGATCGAGGCGTTGAGCGCCAGGATGTTGGTCTGCTCGGCGATGTCGTTGATCAGCTCGACGATGTTGCCGATCTCCTGGCTCGACTCACCGAGGCGCTTGATGCGCTTGGATGTCTCCTGGATGGTCTCGCGGATGGTGTTCATGCCGTCGATGGTGCGCCGCACCGCATCGCCGCCCTTGTGGGCCACCTCGACCGAGTGCCGGGCGACGTCCGCGGCGCGCTCGGCGTTGCCCGAGACCTCCTCCACCGAGCCTGCCATGTTGGCGGCGTTCTCCGTGGCGGAGGCGATCTGCTTCGACTGCGCGCCCGAGGCCTTGGCGAGGTGCGCCGACAGCGCCTGTGTCTGCCGCGTGGCCGAGTCGAGCTGGATCGCGGAGGCGTTGATGGTGGTGACGAGACCCCTGAGCGCATCGACCGCGTAGTTGATGGAATCGGCGATCGCGCCGGTGATGTCCTCGGTGACGGTGGCCTGCACCGTGAGATCGCCGTCGGCGAGGCTCGAGAGCTCATCGAGCAGGCGCAGGATGGCCTGCTGGTTGCGGTCGTTCTCCTGCAGTCGCGCATCCGCCGAGGCACGCTGCCGCTCGGCCGTGCGCCGCGTGCGCAGCGCCACGATGAGCGCGCCGAGCAGCGCGAGGAATGCTGCGCCGGCGAGGATGAGCGGCAGCCAGGAAGCCGGCGCCTGGGTCGGCGGATGAAGGAAGTAGTCGGCGGCGCCGCCGCCGGCGACCAGCAGCGCTGCCAGCACCAGCAGTGGCGTCAGGCTCATGCCGCCACCTCCGCGAACGCCGGGCTCTCGAGCACCGAGCGCAGCGACAGCACCGGCCACTGCTCCTGCGCACGGCGGAAGGCCCCGGCGAGGTAACGCTCGCAGCGCGCCACGGTCGGGGGCGCATCGCCCGAGAACTCGCTCTCGGCGAAGCGGCGGAAGCCGAGCACCTCATCCACCAGCAGCCCCGCGGGGATCTCGCGATGATTCACCACCAGCACGCGGGTGTTGCGCGTGACCGGCGTGACGCCGCTGCCGAGGAACTGCCGCAGGTCGATGATCGGCAGCAGCTGCCCGCGGACGTTCGCGAGACCGCGGATCCAGGCCCTGGCGCCCGGCACGCGCGTGGTGCTCGCGGGGACGCCGAGCACTTCGCGGGTCTCCTCGCGCGCCACCAGGTACAGGTCGCCCGCCATGCGCAGCGCCACCCCCACCCACTCGCGTCCGCCCGCGGCCTGATCGCCCGCCTGCGCCGAGGCCGCGCGCCCCCGGCGCTCGAGCTCGGCAAGCAGCTCGAACGGCCGGTCCCGGAGGGACTTGAGATCGATCTCGGAGTTGGTTACCGGCTCGGGCATGGGCGGGGGTTTGCAGGCACGCGGCGAGCGCGCGGTTTCACGCGGCGAGTGTCGCCTGGGCCTTGGCGACCAGCTGGTCGGGGGAGACGGGCTTCACCATGTAGTCGACCGCGCCCTGGCGCAGGCCCCAGATGCGATCGGTCTCCTGGCCCTTGGAGGTGACCATGATGATGGGGATGGTGCGGGTGCGCGGATCGTTCGCCAGCGCGCGCGTCGCCTGATAGCCGTTCATGCCCGGCATGACGATGTCCATGAAGATCAGGTCGGGACTCATCTCGCGCGCCAGCCGCACACCCTCGGCGCCGTCGGCCGCCGCGGCCGTGCGATAGCCGTGCTTCTCGAGCGCCTTCTGCATGACGTGCACTTCGGTAGGTGAGTCGTCGACGATCAGGATCAGGGGCATTGCCATCATCTCCCGATATGCGTCTCGATCGCGTTGAGCAGCTCGTCCCTGGTGAAGGGCTTGGTGAGGTAGTGCTCCGATCCGACGATGCGGCCGCGGGCCCGATCGAAGAGCCCGTCCTTGGACGACAGCATGATCACGGGAATGGAGCGGAAAACCTTGTTGTGCTTGATCAGCGAGCAGGTCTGATAGCCGTCCAGGCGCGGCATCATGATGTCCACGAAGACGATATCGGGTTGGTGGTCGGCGATCTTCGCGAGCGCATCGAAGCCGTCGATCGCGGTGAAGACCTCACACCCTTCCTTGGCAAGAAGCGTCTCCGCCGTGCGACGGATGGTCTTGCTG
>DATIXU010000021.1:0-20453 GCA_035518275.1 Steroidobacteraceae bacterium | reverse complement strand
GCGCTGCACATGGACGTCGACTGCATCGCCTTCACCGGCTCGACCGCGACCGGCAAGCAGGTCATGCAGTACGCGGGTCAGTCGAACCTCAAGCGGGTGTCGCTCGAATGCGGCGGCAAGTCTCCCAATATCGTGCTCGGCGACTATCCCAATCTCGATCGGGCCGCGCAGGCGGCCGCGGATGCCATCTTCTCCAATCAGGGGGAGATGTGCTCGGCGGGCTCGCGCCTGCTGGTGCACGAGAGCATCCGCGACGCGCTGCTCGAGAAGGTGCAGGCGGCCAGCCGCCAGCGCCAGCCCGGCGACCCGCTCGATCCCGCGACGCGCCTCGGCGCCATCGTCGATGAGACGCAGATGAAGCGCGTGCTCGGCTATATCGACTCGGGCCGGCGCGACGGCGCCCACGTGCGCTTCGGCGGCCGGCGGGTGCGCGAGGAGAGCGGCGGCTATTTCGTCGAGCCGACGGTGTTCGACGAAGTGCAGCCGCGCATGGCGATCGCACGCGAGGAGATCTTCGGGCCGGTGCTGTCGGCGATCACCTTCAGGACGGTGGACGAGGCGCTTGCGGTTGCCAACGACGTGATCTACGGCCTCGCCGCCGCGGTCTGGACCCGCGACATCACCACCGCGCACCGCGTGGCGCGCGCGCTGCGCGCGGGCACCGTGTACGTCAACTGCTACGACGCCGACGACCTCACGGTGCCGTTCGGCGGCTACAAACAGTCGGGCCTCGGGCGCGACAAGTCGCTGCACGCGCTCGAGAAATACACCGAGCTCAAGACCACGTGGATCGACCTCGCGCAGGGTGACTGAAGGCCCGCTCAAGCTCCTCGCGAGCGCGCCGCGCGGACTGTCGGATCTGCTCGCACGCGAGCTCGAAGAGTGCGGCGCCGGGGAGCTGCGCGAGCGCTCGACCGGCGTCGCTTTCACGGGCACGCTCGAGAGCGCCTACCGCGCCTGCCTCTGGTCGCGCACCGCGAACCGCGTGTTTCTCGAGCTGGCCTCGTTCGAGGCGCGCGACGCGGATGGATTTCACGCCGCGGTGCGCCGCATCGATTGGACGGCGCACCTGGAGCCCGGCGCCACACTCGCCTGCGACTTCAGCGGCCGCCATCCGGCCATCACTCACACACATTTCGGGGCGCTCCGGCTCAAGGACGGGATCGTCGATGCGCTGCGCGAGGCGACCGGGTCGCGCCCCGACATCTCGCTCGAGCGCCCCGACGTGCGCGTCCACGCCCATGCCCACGGCGCCCGGATCACGGTGGCCATCGATCTCGCGGGCGAGAGCCTGCACCGGCGCGGCTACCGCGGCGCCGCGGGTGAGGCGCCGCTCAAGGAGAACGTCGCCGCCGGCATGCTGCTGCGCGCCGGGTGGGAGTCGCTCGCCGCGCAAGGCGCGGAGTTTCTCGATCCCCTGTGCGGCTCCGGGACTTTGTGCATCGAGGCGGCGCTCATCGCGGGCGACCGCGCCCCGGGCCTGACGCGCGATTACTTCGGGTTTCTCGGCTGGCGCGGCCACGATGCGCCCTTGTGGGAGCGCCTGCGCGCCGAGGCGCTCGCGCGCGCCCGCACGGGCGAGGCCGGCTCCGCCACCGTCCGCGGCCGGGATCGCGACACTCACGCCATCCGCACGGCGCGCGAGAATGCCGCGCGCGCCGGCCTCTCCGGGCGCGTGCAGCTCGAGGTCGGCGCGCTCGCCGATGCCGCGCCGCTCGAGGGCGGCAGTCCCGGTCGGCCGGGGTTGCTCGCGACCAACCCGCCTTATGGCGTGCGGCTCGAGGACGCGCGCACCGCGCGCGCCGTGCATCGCGAGCTCGGCGCCGTGCTGCGTGCGCGCTTTGCCGGATGGAGCGCCGCGGTGCTGACGGGCGCGCCCGAGCTCGGCATGGAGCTCGGGCTCCGTGCCTACCGCACTCACACCCTCTGGAACGGGTCGATCGAGTGCCGGCTGCTGCGCATCGAGGTGGGGCCCGAGAGCGAGCGCGAGCCCGGCACGCTCGGCAAGGGTGGCGCGCACCTCAAGGACACCGCGGGTGCGCGCATGTTCGCCAACCGGCTCACCAAGAACCTGAAGCGGTTGCGCGCCTGGGCCGGGCGCTCCGGAGTCTCCTGTTACCGCCTCTACGACGCGGACATGCCCGAGTACGCCTTCGCGATCGACCTCTACCGGACGCTGGACCGCCAGGAGGATTGGCTCTGCGTGCAGGAGTACGCGGCTCCTGCCGAGATCGAGCGCGAAGCAGTGCAGCGCCGCCGCGGCGAGGTGCTTGCGAGCCTCCCCGGGGTGACGGGGGTTCCGCCCGAGCGCATCCGCGTGCGCACCCGGCGCCGCACGCCGCGCGGCGAGCAGTACGACAAGCTCGCCGCGCTCGAGCGCTTTCACGTCGTGGCCGAGGCGGGCCTCAAATTCCGGGTCAATTTCGACGACTACCTCGACACGGGGCTGTTCCTCGATCACCGTCTGACCCGCGCGCGGCTGCGCGCGGCGGCCGGAGGCAAGAGCTTCCTCAACCTGTTCGCCTACACCGGCACCGCCACGGTGTACGCGGCGGCGGGCGGGGCGAGCGCGAGCATCTCCGTGGACCTGTCGCGCACCTATCTCGAGTGGGCGCAGCGCAATCTCGCGCTGAATGGCCTCGCGGGTGCTGTCCACAGCTTGGTGCAGGCCGACTGCCGCGAGTGGCTGGCAGCCGCGGGGCAGCGCCCGGCGCGCTTCGATCTCATATTCCTCGACCCGCCGACCTTCTCGAACTCCAAGCGCATGGAAGGGGTACTGGATATCGCGCGCGATCACCCGCAGCTGATCGATGCCTGCGCCGGGCTGCTCGCGCCCGGGGGGCTGCTGGTGTTCTCGACCAACGCGCAGCGCTTCAAGCTCGCCGGGGAGCTCAGCGAGCGCTGCTCAGTCGTCGACGTCTCCGCGGCCACGCTGCCCGAGGACTTCGCGCGCAATCCGCGCATCCATCGCTGTTATGAGATCCGGCAGCCGCCGAGCTAGTGCGGCGCGCTCTCGAGGCGATAACCCCTCAAAAGAGCCATTGGAGCTGGGACTCGCGACTTTCTGCGGGGTTCCCGCTTTACAGGCGCAAGCCTCTCAGGTAGGAACGAGGGCCCGAGTCAAAAGGGGTTAAAGGGAGAGTCGCTGATGGTTTCTCAGGGTCGCGCCAGGCCGCCGGTCGTGGCAATCGTCGGAGCTACCGGCGCCGTGGGCGTGGAGATGATCGGCTGCCTCGAGCGGCGGAGTTTCCCGCTGAGTGAGCTGCGGTTGCTGGCCTCGGCCCGCTCGGCGGGCAAGAAGCTCGAGTTCCGCGGCGAGCCGCTCGCCGTGCGCGAGCTCACCGAGGCGAGCCTCGAGGGCGTCGACCTCGCGCTGTTCTCCGCCGGCAGCTCCGTCTCGAAGAGGTTTGCTCCGCTCGCGGTGCGCGCCGGGGCGATCGTGATCGACAACTCCTCGGCGTTCCGCATGGATCCCGGGGTGCCGCTGGTGGTGCCGGAGATCAACCCGCAGGCGGTGCGCGAGCACCGCGGCATCATCGCCAACCCCAACTGCACCGCGATCATCTCGATCACGCCGCTCTGGCCCATACATCAGGCGAACCGCATCGTGCGGCTCGTCATCGCGAGCTACCAGTCGGCCTCCGGCGCGGGGGCTGCGGCCATGGAGGAGCTGCGCGAGTCGACCCGCGCCTATCTCGAGGACCGTCCCTACCAGCAGCGGGTGCTGCCACACCCTTATGCCTTCAACGTTTTCAGCCACAACACGCGCATCGACCCCGCGACCGGCTACAACGAGGAGGAGATCAAGGTGCGGGAGGAGACCCGCAAGATCTTCGGCGACCCGGAGCTGCGCGTCTCGGCGACCTGCATCCGCGTGCCGGTGCTGCGCGCGCACTCGGTGGCGATCACCTTCGAGTGTCAGCGGCCGATGCCGGCGGAGGAGGCGCGCCGCCTGATCGCCGGTGCGGCGGGCGTGAAGCTGGTCGATGACCGCGAGCGCAACTATTTTCCGATGCCGCGCGATGCCTCGGGCGGGGATCCGATCCTCGCCGGGCGCATTCGCCAGGATCTTTCCGACCCGAGCGGCCGCTCGATTGCGCTGTTCGTGGCCGGGGATCAGCTCTTGAAGGGCGCAGCCCTCAACGCGGTGCAGATCGCCGAGATTTTGTGAGGGGGATGAGCGCGGGGACCTCCGCGCAGTACTTCTGGTACTGACCGGGGAAGGTCTCGCGCATGAAGCGCTCCTCGGTGCGCGACTTGACGTAGAGCGCCGCGGTGATGATCCCGGCCCCGAGCGCGGCGCGCAGCGTCCCCGCGCAGATGGCGGTGCCGATCAGGCCGGTGATGAGGCCGGTGTAGATCGGGTGTCGCACGTATCCATAGGGACCGGTGCGGATCAGCTCGTGATCCTCCTTGACGGTTACCGTGCCGCTCCAGTTGCCGCCTAAGTGCACGCGTGCCCACACGGCGAAGGCGACGCCGGCGAGCAGCACCGCGAGCCCAACGAAGTAGCTCACCTCGGAGCGCGGCCAGAGGCGCAGATTCATGAGCGGCGACCACGGCAGTCCGCGGGAGGCGATCAGCACTCCGCCGATGACTCCGATCACGATGTAGACCAGACGCGCTCCGAAGGGCTCGCGGCGCGCCGTCTTCTTGGTGCCGAACGCCGCAATGAGCCAGAAGAGCGCCCAGGCACACCAGATCCAGAAGATGAGGTGGCGGTAGAAGAGGGGACCGTGCGGCGTCACAGCAGGTCCTTCAGCCGGTAATACAACATCGCGAGCACCAGCGCGGGGCGGCGCAGCGCCGCGCCACCGGGGAAGTTGGCGTGCGGGATGCGCGCGAACACGTCGAAGCGCGACGCCGTACCCGCGATCGCCTCGGCGACCAGCTTGCCGGCGATACCGGTGAGCGCGATCCCGTGGCCGGAGAAGCCCTGCAGGAAATACACATTGGGCGCGAGCCGGCCGAAATGCGGCGCGCGGTTGAGAGTGATGTCGACTTCGCCGCCCCAGGCGTAGTCGATGCGCACATCCTCAAGCTGCGGAAAGACGCGCAGCATGCGCGCGCGCGTCGCGGCGGGCGCATCGAAGGAGCGCAGCCCCGAGTAGTTGACCCGTCCGCCGAACAGCATGCGGTGGTCGGCCGAGCGGCGGAAGTAGTCGAGCACCCAGTTCATGTCGCAGGTGGCGGCATTGTTGGCGATGAGCGCGCGGGCGCGCGCCTCGCCCAATGGCTCGGTTGCGACGATGTAGGTCGCAACCGCCATGATTTTCGAGGCGAGCGCCGGCGCGGTCGCACCGAGGTACACGTTGCCGCACAGTACCAGGTGCCGCGCGCGTACCTCGCCGCCGGGGGTCGTGATGCGCACCCGCGAAGAAGCGGCGGCGGAGAAACTCGTCGCGCGGCTGCCCTCGAAGATGCGCACGCCGAAGGTCTCGGCCGCCGCGGCGAGTCCCAGCGTGTAGTTGAGCGGGTGCAGATGGCCGCTGTTGGTATCGTGGAGCGCGCCCAGGTAGCGCCCGGTCGCAAGCAGCGTCGCGAGCTGCTCGCGCGGCAGGTAGCGCACGCTCGGGTAGCCGTAGGTTTCGCGCAGCTCGGTAATCTCCGCCTCGAGCTCGCGCACGTGACTCGGCTTGACCGCCGTGAGCAGGTAGCCGTCGACCCAGTCGCAGGCGATGCGGAAGCGCTCGATCAGCGAGCGCAGGAGCGCAAGCCCTTCGACCGAGACGTCCCAGACGGCGCGCGCGCCCGCCGCGCCGATCAGGCGCGTGAGCTTGGCCTGCCCGGCGGCGACCCCGAAGAGCGCCTGGCCGCCGCTCCTTCCAGAGCCGCCCCAGCCGACCCGCTGCTCCTCGAGCAGCACCACGGAAAGGCCGCGCTCGGCGAGATGGAGAGCCGCCGAGCAGCCGGCGATCCCGGCCCCGACGACGCACACGTCGCAGTCGACCGCGCCCTCGAGCGCTCGCCGCTCGGGTGCCGCGCACGCGGAAGCTGCGTAGTAGGAGTCGACGTAAGCCGGGCGTCCCATGTTCAAAGGGTCTCCGCTCTGTTTAAGATATTTTGACGCCGCCCGGGCGCGCGGGCTGCGCAGGATAGCGAGGCGCAGGTGGCCGGGGCAAATCCCGGGCAACCCCGCAGCGGCCCGGAAGGGCCCCTTATGCCCGCTGTTAGGCCTTTACCCCACTTGCGGGGTGCCTGGCAACCTGAGGCTTCCGCACCCAGCCTGTGTTCTAATAGCGCCCATTCCGGAGGTTGAAGATGGCAGGAGTTGTTTAGAATATTAAACACCTGCCGGCAGTAAGCCGTCATGGCACCCGCCCGCCCGCTCATTGGTATTCCCGCCGACCGGCGCATGGTCGGCCATCACCCGTTCCACATGGTCGGGGAGAAGTACGCCCGCGCGGTGATCGATGCGGCAGGCGGGGCGCCGCTCCTGATCCCCGCGCTCGCCGAGGAGCTGCGCTTCGAGGAGCTGGTCGAGCGCCTCGACGGACTGCTCTTCACCGGCAGCCCCTCGAATGTCGAGCCTCATCATTACGACGGCCCGCCGAGCGCCCCCGGGACGCTGCACGACCCGGCGCGCGATGCCACGACGCTGCCCCTGATCCGACACGCGGTCGACGCAGGTCTGCCGGTGTTCGGAATCTGCCGCGGCTTTCAGGAGATGAACGTCGCCTTCGGCGGCACTCTGCACCAGAAGCTGCACGAGGTGCCGGGCCTCCTCGATCACCGCGACGACGAGACGCAGCCGCTCGAGGTGCAGTACGGGCCCGCGCACGACGTGACGCTCGAGCCTGGCGGATTGCTGCGCTCGCTCGCCGAGGGCGATCACATCCGGGTGAACTCGCTCCACAGCCAGGGTATCGAGCGGTTGGGGCCACCGCTCGCGGTAGAGGCGCGGGCACCGGACGGCGTCATCGAGGCGTTCCGGGTACGCGCGGCGGCGAGCTTCGCGCTCGCCGTGCAATGGCACCCGGAGTGGAAGGTCATGACGAACCCGTTTTCGCGCGCGCTGTTCGCCGCCTTCGGCAAGGCGGCGGCGGAGCGCAGCAGGCAGAAGTGAAAGGCGCGCCCATGGTGAGTGAGATCCGGCAGTTTTTTCGCGATCACGGCATCTCGGAGGTCGAGGCGATCATCCCCGACATGGCGGGCATCGCCCGCGGCAAGATCATGCCCGCGGAGAAGTTCGCCGAGGACGGCGGCATGCGGCTCCCCGAGAGCGTGTTCCTGCAGACCGTGACCGGGGATTATCCGCCCGAGACCGGGGATGCGATGAGCCCGGCGGAGATCGACATCGTCCTCAAGGCCGATCAGAAGACGGTGCGCCGCGTGCCGTGGGCGGCCGAGCCCACCGCGCAGGTGATCCACGACTGCTTCTATGCGGACGGCCGCCGCGTTTCGATGGCGCCGCGCCACGTGCTGCGCAACATCCTCGAGCTCTACACCCAGCGCGGCTGGGAGCCGGTGGTGGCCCCCGAGCTCGAGTTCTACCTGGTCGAGCAGAACAAGGACGCCGACTATCCGCTCAAGCCGCCGGTGGGACGCTCCGGGCGCGCCGAGCCCGGCCGCCAGTCCTACAGCATCGCCGCGGTCAACGAGTTCGATCCGCTGTTCGACGACATCTACCAGTTCTGCGAGGACCAGGACATCGAGATCGACACGCTGATCCACGAGGATGGGCCGGCGCAGATGGAGATCAACCTGATCCACGGCCAGCCGCTCGATCTCGCCGATCAGGCCTTTCTCTTCAAGCGCACCGCGCGCGAGGCGGCGCTGCGCCACAAGATGTATGCGACCTTCATGGCCAAGCCGCACGCCAAGGAGCCCGGCAGCGCCATGCACATCCACCAGAGCGTGGTGGACGTCAAGACGCGCAAGAACATCTTCAGCAACCCCGACGGCACGCCCTCGACGCTGTTCTTCAACCACATCGGCGGACTGCAGCGCTACCTGCCGGCCGCGATGGCGCTGTTCTGCGCCAACGTGAACTCCTACCGGCGCCTGACGCGCTACCTGTCGGCGCCCATCAACGTGCACTGGGGCTACGACAACCGCACCGCGGGGCTGCGAGTGCCGATGTCGGATGCTCAGGCGCGCCGCGTCGAGAACCGCGTCGGCGGCGCGGACGCCAACCCCTACATCGCGATCGCGGCCTCGCTCGCCTGCGGTTACCTGGGTATGACCGAAGACATCCAGCCCTCCGATCCGATCGTCGGCAGCGCGCACGACCTGCCGTTCGGCCTGCCGCGCTCGCTCGATGAGGCGCTGCGCGAGCTGCGCGGGTGCGAGCCGCTGGTGAAGCTCCTCGGGGAGCCCTTCGTCGAGGCGTTCACGATCGTCAAGGAGGCTGAGTACGAGGTGTTCCTGCAGGTGATCAGTTCGTGGGAGAGGGAGCACCTGCTGCTTAATGTTTGATTGCGCAAACGGCCTGCGGCCGGTCGGCCCACATATAAGAATGAGTCGTGAGTAGCGCTCCCGGACTCCGGCCCCTTTACCTCTGCGCCGTGGCGCTGCTGGCCGGCGCCGCCGCCTGCTCGGGCCCGAAGGCGCAGGGCCCGCAGGCGTCCGAGTCCGAGAAGGTCCTCAACGTCGACAACTGGTCCGACTACATCCAGCCGAGCGTGATCACCGACTTCGAGAAGGAGTACGGCATCCGCGTCAACTACGACGTATTCGACTCCAACGAGATCCTCGAGACCAAGCTGCTCACCGGGCACACCAATTACGACCTGGTCGTGCCTTCGGGCCCGTTCCTCGAGCGTCAGATCCAGGCCGAGATCTACCAGAAGCTCGACAAGAGTCAGCTGCCGAACCTGAAGAACGTCGATCCGGACGTGGCGCGCGCTGAGGCGCTCTACGACCCGGGCAACCAGTACAGCGTCGACTACATGTGGATCACCTCCGGCGTGGGCTACAACAAGGCGGAGATCCATGCCCGCATGCCGGACGCGCCGGTCGACAGCTGGCGCATGGTGTTCGATCCGGCGGTGGCGGCGCACTTCCAGGATTGCGGCATCTCGATCCTGGATGCACCTTCGGAGGTGGTCGCTACGGTGCTGCTCTACATCGGCAGGAACCCGACCAGCAATTCCTTCGAGGATCTCAAGGCCGCCGAGGCGGTGCTCAAGTCGATGCGGCCGTACGTGCGCTACGTGGATTCCTCGCGCTACATCGACAACCTCGCCAACGGCGACATCTGCCTCGCGATGGGCTGGTCGGGCGACGTCAAGCAGGCGCACGACCGCGCCGCGGAAGCCGGCAAGGGGGTGGATCTCGCCTATGCGATCCCGAAGGAAGGTGCCATCGCCAACTACGACGTGCTGGCGATCCCGGCGGACGCGCCGCACGTGCACAACGCGCACCTGTTCATCAATTTCCTGCTGCGGCCGGAGGTTGCCGCCCGCAACTCCAACCTCATCAAGTACGCGAATGCCGTGATCCCCTCGATCCAGCCGCTCGATCAGGCGGTGGTGACCGACCCCGGGGTGTACCCGCCGCCCGAGGTGCGCGCCCGGCTGGTGCCCGAGCGGGCGCGGCCCCCCGGATACCAGCGGCTCCTCACCCGCATGTGGACGCGGTTCAAGACCGGAAGGTAACGTTCTGCCGTGAACCCGCAACCTACGCCCGCCGGGACCGAAGCCAGGGCCTCCAGCCCGGACGCCGCCTACGTCCGCATCAGCGACGTCAGCAAGAAGTTCGGCGATTTCACGGCGGTCGACCACGTGTCGCTCGACATCCGCCGCGGCGAGATCTTCTGCCTGCTGGGAGGGTCGGGCTCGGGCAAGACGACGCTGCTCAGGATGCTGGCCGGCTTCGAGACGCCCACCACGGGCCGGATCGAGATCGACGGGCAGGACCTGAGCCACGTGCCGCCCTACGAGCGACCCGTGAACATGATGTTCCAGTCGTACGCGCTCTTTCCGCACATGAGCGTCGAGAAGAACGTCGCCTTCGGCCTCGAGCAGGAGCATCTCGGCCGCGACGCCATCCGCCGCCAGGTGGGCGAGATTCTCGAGATCGTGAAGATGAGCGGCTACGGCGCGCGCAAGCCGCACCAGCTCTCCGGCGGCCAGCGCCAGCGCGTGGCGCTGGCGCGCGCGCTGGTCAAGCGCCCGAAGCTGCTGCTGCTCGATGAGCCGCTCGCCGCCCTCGACAAGAAGCTGCGCGAGCACACTCAGTTCGAGCTGCTCAACATCCAGCAGCGCCTCGGGGTCACCTTCATCGTGGTGACGCACGACCAGGAGGAGGCGATGACGCTCGGCACGCGGCTCGGCGTCATGAATCATGGCTGCATCGTGCAGGTCGGCACGCCGAGCGACATCTACGAGTCGCCCGCCTCGCGCTTCGTCGCTGACTTCATCGGCTCGGTCAACCTGTTCGAGGGCCGGGTGCTCGCGAACGGCGCCGAGGGACTGTGCATCACCAGCGCCGGCCTCGGCTGCACCGTACGCGCCGAGCGCGCCGCCGCCAGCGAGCACGGCGCGACCGTCTGGACCGCGATCCGGCCGGAGAAGATCCAGATCGCGCGCGCGCCGGCCGGCGGGGCTGCGGGCGCGCACGACGAGAACCGGGTGGCGGGCACGGTGAAGGAGATCGCCTACATGGGAGATATGTCGATCTACCTGGTCCGTCTCGACTCGGGCAGCATGCTGCGGGTGACGCTGCCGAACGTGCTGCGGGGCGCCGAGCGGCCGATCGCGCGCGAGGAGCGTGTGTGGCTCTCGTGGCACGGCTCGAGCCCGGTGGTGCTCACCGAGTGAGGGTGCGCATGCGCTTGAGCCAGGCAATGGGCCGGCGGCTGATCGCGGGGGTACCGACGTTCTGGCTGCTGATGCTGTTCCTGATCCCCTTCCTCATCGTGTTCCGCATCTCCTTCTCCGAGGTGCGGCTCGCCATCCCGCCGTACACGCCGCTCCTCAGCTGGCACCACGGCGCGCCGCACATCGAGGTGCACTGGTCGGCGTACTCGTTCCTGTTCACCGACCCGATGTACGTGAGCTCGTACCTGTATTCGCTGAAGGTTGCGGCGGTCTCGACCCTGTGCTGTCTTCTCATTGGCTACCCGATGGCTTATGCCATCGCGCGCTCGGGGGCGGGGACCCGGCCGCTGCTGCTCATGCTGATCGTGCTGCCGTTCTGGACCTCGTTCCTGCTGCGCGTGTACGCCTGGATCGGGCTCCTGAAGAACAACGGCGTGATCAACAACGTGCTGCTGTCCCTCGGAGTGATCCATCACCCCCTGGCGCTGCTGCAGACCGATTTCGCCGTCTACATCGGCATCGTGTACTCCTACCTGCCGTTCATGATCCTGCCGCTGTACGCCAATCTCGAGAAGCACGATCCGGCGCTGCTCGAGGCGGCCGCGGACCTCGGCGCGCGCCCGGCACGCGCGTTTGCAGCGATCACGCTGCCGCAGTCGATCCCCGGCATCGCGGCGGGCTCGCTGCTGGTGTTCATCCCCGCGGTCGGTGAGTACGTGATCCCGACGCTGCTCGGTCGCCCCGACCAGCTGATGATCGGCCGGGTGCTGTCGGATGAGTTCTTCGAGAATCGCGACTGGCCGGTGGCGAGCGCTGTCGCGATCCTGATCCTGCTGCTTTTGATCGTCCCGATCCTGCTGTTCCAGCGCATCGAGCGCCGGCAGATCGAGGCCGCGCAGTGAAATCCCAGGGCCTGTTCACGCGCATTGCACTGGTGCTGGGCCTGGTGTTCCTGTACGTGCCGATCATCTCGATGATCGTGTTCTCCTTCAATAACTCGCGCCTGGTCACGGTGTGGGATGCCGCACATTCGCCCACGCTCAAGTGGTACGGGGTGCTGGTGCACAACGAGCAGATCCTCACCGCGGCGTGGCTCTCGATCCGCATCGCGCTCACCGCGGCGAGCGCCGCCGTGGTGCTCGGGACGCTGGCCGGCGTGGCGCTGGCGCGCCTCGGCGCCTTTCGCGGGCGGCTGCTGCTCGCCGGCATGGTCACCGCCCCGATCGTCATGCCCGAGGTCATCACCGGGCTGTCGCTGCTGCTCATGTTCGTCGCTCTCGGGCAGCTCATCGGCTGGCCGAAGGGCGTGGGTGCGGTCACCATCGCGCTCGCGCACATCACTTTCTGCATGGCCTACGTGACGGTGGTGGTGCAGTCGCGCCTCGCCGGCTTCGATGAGTCGCTGGAAGAGGCAGCCATGGACCTGGGCGCGCGGCCGCTCAAGGTGTTCTTCCGCATCACGCTGCCGCTCATCCTGCCGGCGATCGCCTCGGGCTGGCTGCTGGCGTTCACGCTCTCATGGGATGATCTGGTCATCACGCAATTCGTCGCCGGTCCTGGCTCGAGCACGCTGCCGATGGTGGTGTTCTCCAAGGTGCGCTTCGGGGTGACTCCCGACGTGAACGCGCTCGCCACGATCCTGGTGCTGCTGGTCGCCACCGGCATCGCCATCTCCACCGCATGGATGGGTTACCAACAGCGCCGGCACGAGCGCGACCGGCAGCTCGCCGCCGCCGCCAACCTGTGAGGAGTGCCCCGCATGTCACGTAACGTCCTCGGAATCGATGTGGGCGGATCCTCGATCAAGGCGGGGCTGGTGGACGTCGAGTCCGGGCGCATGAACGGCGGACTGATCTCGGCGCACACGCCTCAGCCCTCGACGCCGAAGGCGATGATGCCGGTGCTTGCCTCGCTCGCGGCGCGCCTGCCGGGAGCGGTCGGTGGCGTGGGCATCGCCTTCCCGAGCGTCATCAAGCAGGGCACGACACGCACCGCCGCCAACGTCGATCACAGCTGGATCGGCACCGATGGGGCGGCGCTCGCTGCCCGTGCCCTCAGCCGCCCGGCGCTGTTCCTCAACGATGCGGACGCAGCCGGCATCGCCGAGATGCGCTGGGGAGCGGGACGGGGCGTCGCCGGCACCGTCATCATGGTGACGCTCGGCACCGGCATCGGTACGGCGCTCTTTTGCGACGGCAAGCTCTATCCCAACACCGAGCTCGGGCACCTCGAGCTCAACGGCATGGATGCGGAGAAATGGGCCTCGGCGCGGGTGCGCACTGCCGAGAAGCTCGACTTCCCCGCGTGGATCACGCGGGTGAACGAGTACCTGAAGCGCCTGCACGACCTGCTGTGGCCCGATCTCTTCATCCTCGGAGGGGCGGTGAGCGAGCGTTTCGCCGAGTTCGCACCCCTCCTGGAGTCGGAGGCGCAGCTGCGCCCCGCGCATTTCGCCGGCCAGGCGGGCGTGGTCGGCGCGGCCATGGCCGCAGCCGAAGCCGACCTCCAGTGAGAGCCAGCAAGCTACCCGATGTCGGCACGACGATCTTCACGGTCATGTCGCGCCGCGCGCGTGAGCTGGGCGCTTTGAATCTCGGCCAGGGGTTCCCCGATTACGATATCGATGCGCGCCTGACGGAGCTGGTGGGCGAGGCGATGCGCACCGGCCACAACCAGTACGCGCCCATGGAAGGGCTGCCGGAGCTGCGCGAGCGCATCGCGATGAAGCTCTCCGCCTGCTACGGGCTCGACGCCGATCCCGAGAGCGAGATCACCGTGACGCTCGGGGCGACCGAGGCGATCTACTCGGCCATCCAGGCGGCGATCGGCCCGGGGGACGAGGCGATCGCGTTCGATCCCGCCTACGATTCCTACGAGCCGGCCGT
Source organism: Steroidobacteraceae bacterium (assembly GCA_035518275.1). GTDB lineage: Bacteria > Pseudomonadota > Gammaproteobacteria > Steroidobacterales > Steroidobacteraceae > 13-2-20CM-66-19. The sequence continues at coordinate 6,805 of DATIXU010000021.1, read as the reverse complement.
GCGGCTCGCCGGCGGGCGCTGCGTGCGGCTGCCGCTCAGCCCCCCCGACTTCCGTTACGACTGGGACCGGGTGCGCGCCGCGCTCAACGAGCACACACGCCTCGTGCTCCTCAACAGCCCCTCCAACCCCGCCTGCACGGTGGCCACCGCGGCCGACCTGGAGGCGCTCGCGGAAGTCGTCCGCGGCCGGGACGTCGTGGTGCTCTCGGACGAGGTGTACGAGCACGTGGTGTTCGACGGTGCCCGCCACCATTCCGTGCTGACGCATGCGGAGCTCGCGCCGCAGAGTTTCGCGGTGTTCTCCTTCGGCAAGACCCTGCATGCGACCGGCGTGCGCATCGGTTACTGTGTGGCGCCGCGGGCGATGACGGCGGAGCTGCGCAAGGTGCACCAGTTCAACACCTTCAGCATCGCGCATCCCCTGCAGCACGCCATCGCCGCCTATCTCGCCGAGAAGCCGGACGGCTGGCGCGGGCTCGCGCAGTTTTTCCAGGCCAAGCGCGACCGGTTGCGCGCCGCGCTCGCTGCTTCCGGCTTTCGCCTGCCCCCCGCGCAGGGCACCTATTTCCAGCTGCTCGATTTCAGCGAGTTTGCCCCTCCCGGCGATCTCGCCTTTGCCGAGCGGCTGCTCACCGAGGCCGGCGTCGCCACCATCCCGCTGTCGCCGTTCTACGCCGCGCCGCCGCCCTTGAGCTGCCTGCGTCTGTGCATCGCCAAGCGCGACGACACCCTCGATGAGGGCGCCGCACGGCTCGCGGCATTCGCCGCACGCTCCGGGAAGGGATGAGTGATGACACCATTGCGCGTCACACTGGTGCAGCAGCCGCTCGTGTGGGGCGAGCCCGCCGCCAATCGCGAGCGTTTTGCGGCGCTGCTCACGCCGCTCGCCGGCAGCACGGATCTGGTGGTGCTGCCGGAGACCTTCACCACCGGCTTCAGCATGGAAGTCGAGCGGCTCGGCGAGCCGGCCGGGGGTCCGACGGCTGTGTGGCTCAGCGATCTGGCGCAGGAGCTCGATGCGGCGCTCACCGGCAGCGTCATCACGGCGGACGGCGGTCGCTACTACAACCGGCTGCTGTGGGCCGAGCCGGGCGGCGCGCCGCTGAAGACCTACGACAAGCGGCACCTGTTTCGCATGGGACGGGAGCATCAGCACTTTACGCCCGGCAGCTCCGCCTGGACCGTGCCGTGGCGTGGCTTCAGCATCTGTCCGCTCGTGTGCTACGACCTGCGCTTCCCGGTCTACAGCCGTCGCCGTGCCGGGCTCGACTACGAGCTGCTCATCTACGTGGCCAACTGGCCCGCGCCGCGCTCGCTCGCCTGGCGCACGCTGCTCAAGGCGCGCGCCATCGAGAACCAGGCCTACGTCGTCGGTGTCAACCGCGTTGGACTCGACGGGCGGGACATCGCGCACGCCGGTGACAGCGCCGCGATCGACTACCTGGGGCAGCCGCTCGCGGAGCTCGGCGGTGAGAGCGCGCTCGTCACCGTTGCGCTCGATGCCGGCCGGTTACAGGCCTTCCGCGAGAGATTCCCGGCGCACCTCGATGCCGACCGCTTCACCCTCGAGCTCTGAGAGGTGCGATGAAAAAGCCCACGCGCGTCAACCATCCTCCCGAGGTTCCCCTGCCGCCCGGCAACCGCCCGGTGGTGGCGCCGATCTACCAGAGCGTCAAGTTCGAGTTCGAGACGCTCGCGGAGACCGAGCGCTACCTGCGCGGCGAGCGTCCGGGATTCTTTTATACTCGCTCGGCCAACCCCACGACCCGCCAGCTCGAGCAGCTGTTGGCCGAGCTGCAGGGGCGCGAGGACTGCCTGGTCACGGCGACCGGCGTGGGCGCGATCGCCCAGACGCTGCTCGCGCTCACGCGCGCCGGGGATCACATCCTGTGTTTCGTCGAGACCTACAACCCGACCCGCTATCTGATCCGCCGGGTGCTGGGCCGCTTCGGCGTCACGCATACCATGCTCTCGATCGAGGACACCGCGGGCATCGAGCGCGTGCTCGGCGGCCCGCCGGTACGGCTGGTATATTTCGAGAGCCCGACGAACCCCGTGACCAAGATCGCCGATATTGCCGCCGTCACGCGCGCGGCGCGCGCCGCCCGCGCCCTCACGGTGATGGACAACACCTTCGCCGGCTTTCACCAGCACGGCGAGTTCGACGTGGACGTGTTCGTGCACAGTCTCACCAAGTACGCCTCCGGCGCAGGCGATGTCATGGGCGGGGCGGTGATCGCCCGCGCCGAGCTGATCCGCACCCTGCACACCGACTTCGGCGCGCTCGGCGGCACGCTCGATCCGCACGCCGCCTTCCTGATCCTGCGGGGACTTCGGACTTATTTCGTGCGCTACCAGGCGCAGTGCGAGCGGGCGCTCGCCATCGCGCAGCTGCTCGAAGGCCATGCGGCGGTCGCGCGCGTGCACTACCCCGGTCTGCCGGCGCACCCGCAGCACGCGCTCGCGGCGCTGCAGATGCGCGACTTCGGCAGCATCGTCACCTTCGACCTGCAGGGCGGGGAGGCGGCTGCGCGGCGCTTCGCCGACGCGCTCGAGCTCTTTGCGCTCACCCCGAGCCTAGGCTCGGGCGAGTCCCTGGTGCTCACCGCGCAGATCATGAGTGGGCGCGAGCTGGATGCCGAGCAGCAGCGGATCTCGGCGATCACGCCGGGAACGGTGCGGCTCTCGATCGGTCTTGAGGACCTGGATGATCTGATCGAGGATGTGACCCGGGCGCTCGCCGCCGCGGGGTCCTGAGCGAGGAGGTGACGATGGCGCGGGCCCTGTGCACACTCGCGCAAGCCTGGTGCGCCGCCGCAGTCCTGGCGGTGCCGGTGGTCTGGGGCGCACCGCCGGCGCGCGGCCCCGGGTCGCCGATCATCATGACGGTTCCGGTGCAGCCGGCGCCGCTGGCGTTGCCGGCGGTGATCCACGTGCCCGTGCCGCCACGCGTGCCGGCGCCCGTGGCGACCGCGGGCCCGGAAATCCCGCTCGAGGTCTTCGCCGCCGGCCCTCAAATGTCCGAGCCGCACCTCTCGCCCGACGGCCGCAAGCTGGTTTTCCTCACGAGCGTCGCCGGGCAGCTGCACATCGCGGTGCGCGAGCTGCACAGCGGGCGCGAGCGCATCATCCTCAATGCGGCCGCGGGCGACTTCTCGCTGACCCACTGCGAGTTCAAGACCAACGATCGGCTCCTCTGCCACCTCGAGGGCGTCGCGCGCGGCGGCAACCCCGAGCGGCTGTATCCCGCTTCGCGGCTGCTGGCGGTCGATGCCGACGGCGGCGCGCTGCGTATTCTGTTCCGTAACGCCTTCTTCGCGCGGCTGCCGCCGGCAGCGCGCTCGCAGTTCCAGGACCGGATCATCCACTGGCTGCCGGACGACGCTTATCACGTGCTCATCGAGCTCGGCGATGAGGGCAGCGTCTTTCCCTCGGTCTACAAGCTCGATGTGTACCGGGGGGACCTGAAGCTCGTAGTCCCGTCGCAGCCGCCGGTGATGGACTGGACTGCGGACTCGGCGGGCGTAGTGCGCTTCGGCTACGGCTTCCGGCAGGACACCGGCGTCTACGTCGCCCGCGGCAGCGCGGAGGCGCAGTGGCGCACGCTCGAGGAATTCAAGCGCTTCGACCGCACCCGCTTCGATCCGCTCGCCTTCGGCGCCCGGCCCGACGATCTGCTGGTGTTCGCCCCGTATCAGGGGCGCGCCGCGGTCTGGCAGATCGATCTCGATGCGCCGGCGAGCGGGCTCAAGCTCCTGTTCTCGCGGGCGGACGTCGACGTGGCTGGCATTCTCGAGTGGCCGCTCGACCGCCACGTTACCGGCTTCGTATACGAGACCGACCGGCCGCACACCCATTTCATCGACACGCGCGCGGCGGCGATCGAGGAGACGCTGGAGCGCGCGCTGCCCGGCGCCTATCACGTGGTCGTCGATTCGAGCCGCGACGAAAGCAAGCTGGTTACCGTCTCCTTCAGCGACGTGATGCCGCCGCGCTACCACCTGCTCGATACCGCGACCGGCCGCCTCACCGAGCTCGGGCGCCAGGTCGCGAACCTCGACGAGGCGCGGCTCGCTCACATGAAGCCCGTCACCGTGCCGGGGGCAGGCGGCATCGCGATCCCGGGCTATCTGACGCTGCCTCCGGGAAGTGAGCCGGGTCAGCGTCTGCCCGCCGTGGTGCTGCCGCACGGCGGACCTTACGCACGCGACCACTGGGGCTATGACCCGCTCCTCCAGGTGATTGCGAGCCGCGGTTACGCCGTGCTGCAGCTCAACTTCCGCGGCTCGACCGGCTACGGCGAGCAATGGCGTGATGCGGGGCACCAGGCCTGGGGCACGATCATGCACGAGGACATCACCGCCGGCGCCCACTGGCTCATCGAGCAGGGGATCGCGGATCCCGCGCGCTTAGGCATCGTCGGCTGGAGCTATGGCGGCTACGCGGCGCTCACCGGCGTCGAGAAGGAGCCCGAGCTCTATCGCTGCGCGGTCAGCATCGCGGGGGTGTCCGACATGTCGCAGATGGCCCTCGACGACGAGCGCTTCTACGGCGGCAAGGACTCCGCGGGCGATGCCATGGGGACCGATCCGGCGACACTGCGGGCCGAGTCGCCACTACAGCACGTCGACCGCATCCGGGTGCCGGTGCTGCTGGTGCACGGCGAGGACGACTACACCGTGCTCGCCGAGCAGAGCAAGGCGATGGATCGGGCGCTGGCGAAGCAGGGGCTGCCGCACGAGCTGGTGCTCATCAAGCACGGCGAGCACAGCCTGGTGCGCCCCGAGATGCGGCTGATCCTGTATCAAAAAGTGAGCGAGTTTCTGCGCGCGAACCTGGGTCCCGGCCAGGTTCCCGGTGCCAGCCCGGTGCTCGTCAGCGGCGCAGCAGCCACGCGATGACCGAGACGACCACGCTCACGAGCAGCATGGTCGTCAGCGGAAAGAAGAAGGTAAATCCCGGCCGGCTGATGACGATGTCGCCCGGCAGGCGGAACAGCGGCAGACGCCGCACCGTCGGCCACGAGAGGCCGGCGATCGTCAGCACCACGCCGAGAACGATGAGCGTGCGGTTCATGAGGTGGCGAGCTTAACGCGGAACCGACGCTCAGGGTGCTGGTCCAACGGAGGCACTGTGTTCGCGGAAGGATCCGGAATGAACATCCCGTCGCCAGTGTTGCCTTACGATTTCTCGGACCTCGAGCCCGCCATGTCGCGCGACACGGTGGTATTTCACTTCCTGCGCCATCAGCGGGTGTGCTATGACCGGATGCGCGCCCTGGTGCGCGGCTCCGGCCTCGAGGAGCTGACCCTCGAGGAGCTGATCCGCGTGGCCGAGCGCAGTCCCGCGCACCACGCACTCTATCGTCATGCGGCGGAGGTGTGGAACCACAACGCGTTTTGGCGCTCGATGCGCGCGCACGGCGGCGGCGCCGCCCACGGCCGGGTGGGTGAGGAGCTGCGTAAGCGCTTCGGCTCGTATGAGCGCTTCACTCACAAGCTCATGGCCGCCGCGAGCGCGCACTTCGGCAGCGGCTGGCTGTGGCTGGTATGGCGGGGCGAGGCGCCGGAGATCGTCGTGACGCACGATGCCGCAACACCGCTGGTGCGCGGTGAGACGGTGCTGCTCGCGCTCGACCTGTGGGAGCACGCCTACTATCTCGATCACCAGAACCGTCGCGCGGCCTATGTGGCGATGTTTCTGGACGAGCTGGTGTGCTGGGAGTATCCCAATAGCGTGCTGGAGGAGCTCGGACGCGTGCCGCAGCTCGACGCACAGCGTCCGCACGCGGGCGCTGCAGCGGGTGCGGATCCGCGGGCGGGGCTCACATGAAGCGGCTGCCGGCGCTGCCGGTCGGCGCGGGGCTCAGCTGTCCAGCGCCGGGGGCCGCGCATCAGGGGTACGCGCTCGAAGTGCAGGCGCTCATCCCACGCGCCTAAGTGCGCGGCGGCTCCGAGTCGCTCACGTAGCGGCGCTCGCCGCTTCCCGGATCGTAGAACACCTGCACGGTCTTACCTGTCTGCGGATCCTCGAAGCGTTCGCCGGTCGGCTTCCAGTCTGCCCCCGGTCGCGCATTGCTCGAGCGATAACGCCCCTCGAACACCGTGCCGAGCACGATGAGGCCCCCGAGCCCGAGGGCGTACGCTCCGGCGCCGAATTGACCACGGAGGACGAGGATCACACCGATGAGCGCAAGCACGCCCGCGAACACGAGCAGAACGGTGCGCAGCACTCAGCCCGCCTTGTCGAGCACGACCGCCGTGCCATAGGCAACGATCTCGCTCATCGTCTGGCCGATCTCGGCGGAATCGAAGCGCATCATCACGACGGCGTTGGCCTGCATGAGGCTCGCGTTCTTCACCAGCCGATCGACCGCGTGGCGGCGCGCCTCCTCGAGCAGCTGCGTGTACTCGGTGATCTCGCCTCCTACGATGGAGCGCAGTCCCGCCATGATGTTGCCGCCGAGGCCGCGGCTCCGCACCACGACGCCAAATACCTGACCCTTGACCTCGCGCACCCGGTAACCCGGAACGTTCTCGGTCGTGACGACCAGCATGAATAGCCTTTCAGGCGCACTCCGGTTATGGCTCGGGCGCCGGTGCCGATTCTAGCCCACGCCGCTTATGCTTCAGGTATGGCCCATCTCCTGGTACCCGCCACCACCGGTCGCTCCATGTGCCGCGGCTGCGCGCGGCCCATCGGCCGCGGAGAGCTGCGTTTCGGCGAGCTCCTTCCCAACCCCTATGGCCAGGGCGAGATGACGCTGTGGTTTCATCCGGCGTGCGCGGCCTACAAGCGGCCCGAG
>DATIXU010000020.1:0-1973 GCA_035518275.1 Steroidobacteraceae bacterium | reverse complement strand
GAGGCGACCAACAACGAGAGCGAGCGGGCGCTGCGGCCCTCAGTGATCTTCCGCAGAGTGACAAACGGGTTCCGCTCGGAATGGGGCGCTAAGGTCTACGCCGACCTCTGCTCCATTGTCGCCACCGGCCGCCTCGCCGGCCGCACCGCACTGGCCGTCATCCACGACGCTCTCGCAGATCCCGCGCCCGAGCCAACCCCCGCCCGATCAGGTGGATAGGGGTGAGTAATTACGCCTCTGGCGAAATGGCCGTGGGTTATTGGATGTTCCATGCTCCCGTGAGCATCGGAAAAACCGGACTGGTATTGGTCCGCACCTCGCACAGCCGTGGGCAGCCGAAAGGCCAGCGATTTCAGTCCTCGAAATCGGCTATGTCAGGAGGTCTGAAATTAAACGTACTTAGGCCCGATGCTTTGAGGCGCTCTTATAATGAATAATGAATCGAGTTCAAATCCCGCGTTCGAAGCACGGCCCCTCAAATGTAATTACTCACCCCTATCCAGCTGATGGGACGGCGGTTCGCTTGGGCGCGGGGGCTGCGAGAGCGTGGCGGATGGCGGCCAGTGCGGTGCGGCCGGCGAGGCGGCCGGTGGCGACGACGGAGCAGAGGTCGGCATAAACCTTGGCGCCCCATTCCGAGCGGAACCCGTTCGTCACTCTGCGGAAGATCACCGAGAGCCGCAGCGCCCGCTCGCTCTCGTTGTTGGTTGCCTCGACGTCGCGGCGCGTCAGGAACACCAGCAGCTTGTCGCGCGCCGTCACGGCAATGGTCGCCCGCAGGTGGCTGCCCTCGACATCGGTCGGCTTGAGGTCCAGCAGGCGATCCAGCTCGCGGTCGAGGCGGCGCCGATGCGCTGCGATCGTGCTGTCGGCGAGATCGGGCCGCCGGTGCCCGACCGCGCAGGCATCCTTCAAGAACGCCTTGAACTGCGGTGCGAAGATCGTGTCACCATGATCGATTGCATACTGCGCATCACGGATTAGATGGGCGAGGCAGAACTGGTGCGCCTCGGCGTGTGTGCACTGCGCTGGCAGGCGATCCGACAGCCACACCTGCGGCCGCACGCCGGCGAGAAAGTCCGTCGGCACGCACTTGCCGCGCGTCGGCGCGATCACATGATAGACGGCGGTGGCGCAGCTGAACGCCCATTGCCAGTGCGTCTTGCCCTTCACGCGCGCGCTGGTCTCGTCGCTGGCGATCACCGCGCTGGCGCGCACGGTGGCGGCGATCTGCTCTGCTGCGGCGCCGAACGGCTCGCCCATACGTGCCAGCATGTTGGAGATCGCGCCCTGGGAGATTGTCAGGCCGAACAGACCTTCGCACAGCTCGGTCAGACGCTTGAAACCGACCATCTGGCAGCCGTGCAGATAGGCGACCGCAGCCTTGATGCCGGGGCCGAATGGCGAACCCTCGGGCATGTCGGCCGGCGCCTTCGCGGTGACACGCGCCTTGCAGCACGGGCATGCGGCGCGGAACAGATTGATCCGTGTTGTGATCGGCCTGATCGGCGGCAGATCGACATGGTCCCAGGCCCTCGCGAGTTCCTGGCCTGCTTCTGCGAGCGAGGTGCCGCACGCGCAGCGCTCGGCGTAGATGTCGCGTGTCGCGTCCGGGTTCTCTGCGAGCGCTCGCGCCGCGCCCGGATGACCCTTGCGGGCTTTCTTCACCCGCGTCGGCTCCGCGAGGTTCCCCTTCTGCCCGCGCGACGGCGGCAGCGAAGAGTTGTCCGGCGTCTTCGGGGGCTTGTCGTGCTCGGCTTCAAGCTCGGCGATGCGGACCAGCAGTGCTTTGTTCTGCGCCACCAACTCATCGACGCGCGCCGTGAGCCCGCTGATCTGCCGCAACAGCTTCAGCACCAGCGGCTTTACGTCATCAGCGAGCGAATCAATCTCTTCCGGCGGCATGCGAGCTTGAATCAGCTCGCTTGGAAAATCTCAACGCGCTACACCCGAGTCATACCGCCGCAGGGGGG
>DATIXU010000019.1:0-8512 GCA_035518275.1 Steroidobacteraceae bacterium | reverse complement strand
CAGATGCGACCTCTTCTCTCCAACGGGGGTACGCCGCATTGCCCGGCTCGCCTGATCGACGGTAGTCGCCGATCAGCCGCGCGCCGCGAGGCGGAAATGAGCCACTCGCCGGCTTGGGCCGCAGGCCCCGCGGGCACCACGCCGCCGCCGACCGCTTGCTGAGAGCCTGCTAATTCCCACCGCGGTTTGTGCACGCTTGCCGCGCAACGCAGGTGCGACCGAGAAACCGGGGACAGACCCGCTCTCCGGAATCGCGGGTCTCATCGCCGCCCGCCCTGCTTTTGCGAATTCACGGGTATTCGGCACCGACCGCGACGACGACGAGCGATCCAAGCCTGCGGAGAGACTCGGTGATGGCGAATAGCAGGTCGCTCGTGAAGAGCGCGGCGACACCTGCCTTCGTGCCCGCGCGCGTATCCGGCGCTGACGGCGTCCGCGTGGCTGCCTCTGTCCCGAGAGCAGTCGCGCGCGGAGCGCGTGGCGTGCTCCGGGTGGGTGCTGCTTTTGGCTCCAACCGGGGGCGCCACGGACGGCATCCTGATGCAACGTGCCGGCGCGCATTTGCGGGGCGGCGGTTGGAGACCTACCATTCGGCGGTGAGTTCCTCGCTGACGGTTCGCCCGGCCCGGGTCGAGGACGTCGCGCAGATGGCGCGCGTGAATGTCCGGTCCTGGCAGGAGACCTATCGAGGGCGCGTGTCGGACGCAGTTCTCGATGACCCGGGCTTCCTGTCTGCTCGGGAGCGGTTTTGGACTGCCGCGTTGACCGACGAGCGCTATCGCGAGAACCGTGTTGCTGTCGCCGAGCGGGATGACCACGTGGTCGGGATCGCAATGTCGGGCCCGCCCTTGGACGCCGTGGCGGCTTGGGCGAGGCAGCTATATGTGCTCTATGTGTATGCAGCCGACCACGGCACGGGTGCTGGGTCGGCACTGCTGGAGGCGGTCGTCGATCCGGACCAGTCGGCGGCCTTGTGGGTGGCCGACCCGAACCCTCGCGCACAGGCGTTCTACCGCAAGCACGGCTTCGTTGCCGATGGGGTCGCTCAGGTCGAGGACGGGTTGCGGGAGATCCGCATGGTCCGCGGCGTGCAGCACGGTCGGTAGTCGAGCTCTCCCGGGCGCTGCCGGCGGACGTCGTCGCGCGCGTCGTCCTCAGCGGCGGACCGTGCGGTTGGCGACGTAGCCATCCGAGGTCTTGTCACATCGAACAAGAGAAAACAGGGGACTCATGTGGGCGGCTTGCTTGGCTGACAGTTTGATGCGCTGCGCTATGTTGGCTCAGGAGGCGGTCAGCTCGTGAGGGAGCTCGTCGCGTTTGGCTACGTCGAGCTTCTGAAAGGCGTGCCGGAGGTGTGTCTCCACTGTTCGCTGTGTGACGAAGAGGTTCTCGGCGATCTGGCGGTTCGTCCTCCCCTCGGCGGCGAGGCGAGCGACGCGTAGCTCGCTTGCGGTGAGCGCTTCGATGCCGGTGAAGATGGACTTTCGGGGGCGGCCTCCGGCGGCCAGGAGTTCCTCGCGGGCTCGCGCTGCGAGCGGTCTGGCGGCCGCGCGGTGGGCGAGCTCGAGACCCCGGCGGAGATGGTCGCGGGCTTCGACGCGGTGGCCGTCGCGTCGAAGGGCCGCTCCGAGCTCGACGAGGGCGCGGGCGAGCTCGAGCCGGGCTGGCGTGTCGCTGAGCAGCTCGACCGCTTCGCGCAGCAGCGGGATGCCGTCGGTTCGCAGGGCCACGGCGCCCGCCACCCGCGTTGCCGCCCCGAGCGCGCGTGGCAGGGCGGTCGCACGTGCGAGTTCGAGCTGCTCGGCTGCGAGGCGCCGGGCTTCGTCCGGTTCGCCGAGCTGAGCAAGGACGACGGCGGCGTCCTCGCGCCAGCGTGATGCGCTCGCGCGGTCGCACTCAAGGCGTTTCCAGCACTCGCCCGCCTCGCGCAGATCGCCGAGACCGTCGTGTGGCCGTCCCTGCGCGACGCGCAGACGCCCGCGCGCCTCGAGCACGAACGCCCACGCCAGCAGTTGCGGAAGCCCGCCGCCAAGCGCACCGGCGGCCGCCAGCGCTTGATCGGCGCCGGTGAAGTCTCCCAGTTCGGTGAGCGCGTCGACGAGGAACGCGAGCGGCCACGTGGGGCCAGATTCGGATCTGGCGACCATCGCGAGCTTGGCCTCAAACGACCAACGCGCGTCGGCCTCAGCGTCGCGCAGGGCGCCGCGGCGAAGCACTACGAATGCCCGCGCGAACGCGAACGTCGAGACGATGCTCGGCGCGCCTCGGCGCCGGCCTTCCTCAATGATGACGGTGCAGAGCCGCTCGGCGTCATCGAATCGATCGATCAGGACAAGGCTCATCGCCGCGTACACGGCCACGAGCGATTCCTCGCTGAAGAGCTCCGGCCCCGCGAGCCCACGGTCGAGCAGGCCGCTGGCGACCGAGCAGGGCTCACCCGCAACCAGACTGCGGTAGGCCAGCATCACCTGCATCCGATGCCAGCCCGGACAGGCAGGCAGGCTCGGGTCGCTGTAGCGCTCGAGCGCGCTCAGCGCACTCGGCACCCGTGCGGCCAGCTGGCATCCGTTCGCGGCCAGCTCAGCGACGATGCGCGGGTCCGGGTCAGGCACCGTTTCGAGCACCGCCGCGGCCTCCTGAAAATAGCCAGCCACGCCAAGGGCGCGGCCGGCGACCAGCGCGGCCGAGGATCGCTCGGATGGTGCGACCTTCGCCACGGCGTCAGCCAGCTGTCCCGCGGCGTCGGGATGGCGTCGGAGGCCTAGCTCGGCGAGCCTGAGCTCAAGCAGCACAGCCGCCCGCGATGCTCTTGGCGGCGGCTCCTCGAGCGCTCGCCGCAGGTACGTAATGGCAGTTTCGGGGGCGCCGCGGCTCGCCGCGATCGCCGCCGCTGCCCGCAGCGTCGCGACTACCTGCGGGTCGCCGCGCGGATGCGCGCGGAGCAGGTGAAGGGCGATCCGGTCCGCCGGGGCTTCCTCCTCGGCCAGTAGCGCCGCCGCTCGGGCATGCGCGAGCGCCTGCTCTTCGCTGCCCATCGTCTGTTCCGCGGCGGCGCGAACGATCGGGTGAGCAAACGCCAGCCCTGGCGGCGACGCGAGCACGGACGCGGCTCGTAGCGCGTCGGCGAGTCCGGCCGAGTCTTCGAACTCGAGGTCGGCGAGCATGGCCACGTGCCTGATTGGGCTACCGTCACCGAGGACCGCGAGCGCGCGGACGAACGCGTCGGCTCCCGGCGGGAGGACGGCCAGGCGGCGCGCGAGCAGCGGTGCGACGTTCTCCGCGCCGTATGCGGTGATTCGGCTCGCGGCCGCATCGTCGGGCGCCGTGCCGTCGCTGATGAAGGACGCAACCAGCGCGCGAAGGAGAAGCGGGTTTCCGCCGGTGGCTTCGTGGCATGCGCGGCAGAAGCGATCAGTCGCTACTCGGAGTCTCGCGCGGACCACGCTCGCGGCGGCACCGGCTCCGAGCGGCGAGAGGCGAATCGACTCGCTCGCGAACGAGAGGACGCTTCCGAGCAGCGACGGGGCGCTGGCCCGGTCGCCATCTCTGACCGTGACAAGGACCAGGACCGGCAGTTCATCGAGTCGGGCAGCGAGGTGAGCGAGGAACCGGAGCGAGGCGGCATCAACCCAATGGCAGTCGTCCACCAGTATCACCATCGGCTCCCGCGCGCTGAGGTTCGCCGTCAGCCAGTACAGCCCGTGCAGCGTCGAGAACGACGCGTCGTCGGGCGCGAGCCGGAGGCTGGGTTCCACGTCGGAGAACGCGCGCATCGCCAGGGCCGCAGCCCCGTTCAGCAATCCTTCCGAAGCCGCCCCGGCGCTCGCAACTACGGAAGGCTCGAACAGCTGGCGCACGACGCCGTAAGCGAAGTTCTGCTCGAGCACGGCACCGCGCGCGAACAGGACGGTTATGCCGCGCTCGCGGGCGAGCAGCCTCCCGGCATCCAGGAGCGCGGTCTTGCCGATGCCGGCCGGCCCCTCGATAATCACGAGCCGCCCGCCGCCGCCGCTGGCGCCGGCTAGACAGCGCTCGAGCACCGCGAGTTCGCGCTCTCGCTCCACGAGGATAGAACGGTCGGGCCTGCGGGAGCTGTCGTCGGCGAGCCGGGTAACCGTGCTCACCGGCCGATTCTGCAGCATGCGCCACCTTCAGCGGCGAAATCTCAGTAGGCGTGCGGGAAAAGTTCAGGGCGACGGCCACGATGCGCCCGCCAGACCCTGAGCGCATGCTTCTCACATGAGCCAACCCGAACAAGGCACACTCGATCTCGGCGATCTGCCTGCCCCGGTCCTGCCGGTGCTGTGGCAGCTCCAGCTCTCGCATTACAACGAGAAGGTCCGCTGGGCGCTCGATTACAAGCGCGTCCCCCACATCCGCCGCTCGCTGCTGCCGGGACCGCACATCCGCAAGGCTCAGCAGCTGACCGGCGATACGTCGACGACGCCGGTGCTGACTCTCGACGGGCGCTCGATCGGCGACTCGACTCGGATCATCGCCGCGATCCAACAACGCTGGCCCCGGCCACCGCTGTATCCGGAGGATGAGACGCAGCGACGTCGCGCCCTTGAGCTCGAGGAGTACTTCGACGAGGAGCTCGGGCCGCACATCCGCCGTGCGATGTATCACGAGATGCTGCCGCACCCGGAGCTGCTCCTGCCACGGTTCACCAACGGTCAACCGCTCCGGCAGCAGATGCTCCTGCGAGCGGGATTTCCGGCTTTGCGCGTTGCGATGCGCCGCAAGATGGACATCACCCCGGAGACGGCCGCGGCGAGCCGCGCGAAGGTGGTCGCCGCGATGGATCGGCTCGAGCGCGAAATCTCTCTCACCGGCTATCTGGTCGGCGATTCCTTCACCGTCGCCGATCTCACCGCGGCGGCGCTGTTCTACGGGGTAGCGCGTCCTCCCGAGTTCCCGTACCCGATGGTCGCTCACGGTGATCTACCCGAATCGTGGCGGGAGTTCCTCGACTCATTGGCGCGGAGAGCCGGCAGCCAATGGGTCACAGACATTTACCATCGTCACCGCGGCCGATCCGCCGAACCGACCGCCGCCGAAGCAGCGCAGATCGCCCCCTCCGAGCGCGCGGCGAGCAGTACCGACCGTGGAGATGCCGGACGGCTTCGGCGGGTTCCTGATCGACATGCAGCCAAACACTTCGTGGAGAGTGCACAAAACGTCGAACGAGGAGGTCCACAGTGGTGATCCGCAGTCCATTTTCGGATGTCGAGATTCCGAACATGCCGCTGACTGAGTTTGTGCTCGCCCGGGCCGGTGAGTTCAGCGACGCACCGGCGTTCATCGACGCGCCTACTGGCCGAACCATCACATACGCGCGGCTGGCGGAGTCGGTGCGCGCGGTCGCGGTCGGCCTCGCCGAGCGCGGCTTCGGCAAGGGCGAGGTGTTCGCGCACTTCGCGCCGAACTGTCCCGAGTACGCGGTCGCGTTCCACGCGGTCGCAACAGTCGGCGGCGTGAACACCACCGCCAACCCACAGCTCACCGCAGAGGAGTTCGCCGCGCAGCTGAGGGACAGCCGCGCGCGCCTGCTGGTGACCGTCCCCGAGTTCGTAGAGAAGGCCATCGCCGCGGCACAGCAGTCCGACGTGGAGGAGATCTTCGTCTACGGCGAGGCCGACGACGCAACGCCGTTCGCGTCACTGCGCGCGGCCGGCGAGCCGCCCGACGTCGCGATCGACCCAGCCGAGGACCTCGTCGCGCTGCCCTATTCGAGCGGCACCACAGGGCTGCCCAAGGGCGTAATGCTCACGCACCGGAACCTGGTCGCGAACATCTGCCAGGTCGCCGCTCGCGTACAGGTCAAAAAGGATGGGTCAGAGCGTGCACGCGAGGTCGCCGTGCTGCCGTTCTTTCACATCTACGGGCTCGTCTCGCTGATGAACATACCGCTGTACTTCGGCCACACAGTGGTGACGATGCCGCGGTTCGACCTGCGCGAGTTCCTGCGCGTCATCCAGGACTACCAGATCACGCGCGCCCTGGTCGTGCCGCCGATCGTGCTCGCTCTGGCGAAGCATCCGCTGGTCGACGAGTTCGATCTGTCCAGCTTGGAGCTCGTCAGCTCGGGTGCGGCGCCGCTATCGGCCGAGCTTGAGGTGGCATGCGGTGAGCGGCTCGGCTGCCGCATGGCGCAAGGCTATGGGCTGACCGAGACGAGCCCGACCACCCACTGGGTCGGGGACGAGCTCGCGGGCGAGATGCCCGGCTCGATCGGTCCGGCGGTGCCGAACACCGAGTGCCGCGTCGTTGACGTCGCCACCGGCGAGGATGCCGTAACCGGCGAGCCCGGGGAGCTGCTGATCCGGGGCCCGCAGGTAATGAAGGGCTACCTAAACAACCCGCAGGCGACCGCGCAGACGATCGACCCGGACGGCTGGCTTCACACCGGCGACATCGCGCGGATTGAGGAGGACGGGTCGCTGCGGATCGTCGATCGGATCAAGGAGCTGATCAAGTACAAGGCGTACCAGATCGCGCCCGCCGAACTCGAGGCGCTGCTGCTCACGCACCCGTCGATCACCGACGCGGCCGTCATACCGCTCCCGGACGAGGAGGCCGGCGAGATACCAAAGGCGCTTGTGGTGACCAACGGATCGATCACTCCTGAGCATGTGAGTCAGTTCGTCGCCGACCACGTCGCCCCTTACAAGAAAGTGCGGGCCGTCGAGATCATCGACGAGATCCCGAAGGCGCCGTCGGGCAAGATCCTGCGCCGCGTGCTCATCCAGCGCGAACGGACCGCAGCGGTGGCTAGATGATGCGTCATTAGCTGGACGCGAAGCAAGGGGAGATTGCAGACATGCTCTTCCTGGTCGGTGCGGCACGCACCGCACCTCACGGTAATGTCGTCATGTTCACGGGGAAAGGATGGGACCATGGAGCTCGAGGCCGGGAAGGTCGCCGTTGTCACGGGCGCGGCGAGTGGGATTGGGTTTGCACTCGCCGAGCGCTTCGCACGCGATGGCCTTCACGTTGTTCTGGCGGATGTAGAAGAAGCGGCACTGGTCGGCGCCGCTGACAGAATCAAGGCGCTGGGCGCCGAGACGCTGGCCGTGCCTACCGACGTGAGCGAGGCCGCGGCAGTAGAGGCCTTGGCGGATGCCGCTGTTAAGCGTTTTGGGTCGGTGCATGTCGTGTGCAACAACGCCGGCGTCGGCAGCAAGGCCGACCCGTGGTTCGGTCCGCTGTCGGGGTGGACATGGGTCCTCGGCGTCAACCTTTGGGGTGTAGTCCACGGGATCCGGGCATTTCTGCCAATCCTCGCCGAGCAAGGTGAGGGCCACATCGTCAACACCGCGAGCATCCTCGGTCTGATGCCCTCAGCCAACCCGTCCTACGACGCGAGCAAGCACGCCGTCGTTGCGCTCAGCGAGGATCTCTTCAAGATGACGAAGCTCGTGGGGCTTCCCGTCGGGGTGAGCGTGCTGTGCCCTGGCTGGGTCACCACCGGCATCTGGGATGCGGAGCGAAACTGGCCGGCGCGCCTTGGCGAGATCCCATCCCCATCGTTGGCCTCCAAGGTGACGCGCCCCCATCAGGTACGGGCGAACGACGCGGGAATGCGCCCTGCTGCGGTTGCCGATCTGGTCGCCGACGCGATCGTCTCCGACAGATACTGGGTGCTGCCACACCCAGAGTTCGTCGCGCTTGCCGTCCACCGCTGGCAGCGGATCGCCGAGGGTCGCGACCCCGACACCGAGGTTGACATTCCTGGATTGCCACCCGCGACGCAGATCGCGAGCGAGATTCGGTCAGCGCTCACGGCGGCGCCCACCGGCTAGGCATCGCTAGCGCTGACACACGAGGGCCACGCATTAGCGCCATCCGCCGCACTGCCCAAACCGGCTTACGCGCAAACGCGTCGTGCACCGCCCATCCTCCGCATCCGGCAGCAGGAACGCCTAGCCCGCCTCACGCCCGCCATAGTGGGTGCCGCCATCGACTCGAGCGCGCGGAGAGTCACTGCCGGTGCGGATTGGCAGGGGCAAAGCCACGCGACGCGGAAGTTCGCCAGCTTGGGGCCGCCGACCCGGCCTGAGAACCGCCGCGCTACCGGTCGCTGAGGCGTGGAGCAGTCAGATCAGACCGGAGGCCCATGACCATGGTTGGCGGGGACCCGCTTCCCTTGCCGCACGGGTATCTCGGCGCCGTCGTCCGCAGGCGCACTTAGCGTGGGCTGCGGGGCATGCTGGACTGCGGCGGGCTATCTGGCCAGCACGAGGGTCCCGACGCTCTCGAGATCCGCGCATAGGAGGGCTGCCGGGCGTGTGAGCCGAGAGGCAAGTCCTGACACGAAAGCACGTCCTGACTCAGGCGATCACAGTCGTGGCGGAGGCGGACGGCGCCTTCCCAATCGCGAGGAAGCGGTCAAGGTAGATTGAGCACATGGCTCGACTCGGAGTCCAGCGCGACACGCTCGCCAGGATGCTCCGCAGTCACGGTGAAGGTGACCTTGCCGGGCGTGCTGCGTCGATAACCGACGACGAGC
>DATIXU010000018.1:0-6459 GCA_035518275.1 Steroidobacteraceae bacterium | reverse complement strand
ATGAAGTACTTCGTGCTGGGGGCGATCGCCTCGGGGACGCTGCTCTACGGCATGTCGCTCATCTACGGTCTCACCGGCACGCTGTCCCTGAGCGAGATCGCCGCGCGGCTGCAGGGTCCGGCGAGCCCGGGCCTGATCCTCGGGCTCACGTTCATCGTGGTGGGCGTGGCCTTCAAGCTCGGCGCCGTGCCCTTTCACATGTGGCTCCCCGACGTGTACGAGGGCGCGCCGACCAGCGTGACGCTGTTCATCGGTACCGCTCCCAAGATCGCCTACTTCGCCCTCGCGCTGCGTCTGCTCACCTACGGGCTCGGGCCCGAGGTGGCTGAATGGTCGCGGATGCTGGCCGTGCTCGCGGTGCTGACGCTCATCGTCGGCAACGTCGTGGCGATCGTGCAGACCAACCTGAAGCGCATGCTGGCGTATTCCACCATCGCCAACGTGGGCTTCATCGTGCTCGGCTTCGTCGCCGGCACGCCCGAGGGGTACAGCGCCGCGCTCTACTACACGCTGGTGTACGTGCTGGTGGCGGCCGGATCCTTCGGTGTCATCCTGCTCGCGGCTTCCAAGGGCTTCGAGGCCGACCGCCTGGACGACTACAAGGGCCTCTATCAGCGCGATCCCATGCTGGCGCTCGCCATGATGGTGCTCATGTTCTCGACCGCCGGCGTGCCCCCGTTCGTGGGCTTCTGGGCGAAGCTGCGCATCTTCCAGGTGCTGTGGGAGAGCCATCACCTGTGGCTGGTGGTGATCGCGGCGGCGATGTCGGTGGTAGGCGCCTACTACTACCTGCGCGTCATCAAGCTCATGTACTTCGATCCGCCGGCGGCAGCCTTGCCCCCGACCTCCAGCTCCGCCGGGGTGCGCTTCGCGCTCGGCCTGAATGCGCTCGCGGTGCTGGTGCTCGGGCTCCTGCCGGGTCCGCTGCTCGACCTGTGCGCACGGCTGATCCGCTGACCGCGCCGCGCGCGGCCGGAAGCCGCGCCGCTCAGCAAAGACCGACGGAGACCCAGGTCATGCAACGCCCGTTCCCGCCACTCGCGTGCCTGCTCGCCCTCGTGCCGCTCGGCGCCGCACTGGCCGCGGACCAGGCACCCCACTACCACATCACCCACCAGGTCTCGCTTCCCGGGGACGAGGGCTGGGACTACCTGCTCTACGACAGCCAAGGCCACCGCCTGTTCGTGTCGCACGGCTCGCGTGTCCTCGCGGTCGACGGGGAGAAGCTCGCCGTCACCGGGGAGATTGCCGACACCCCCGGGGTGCATGGCATTGCGCTCGCTCCGGACCTGGGTCGCGGCTACATCAGCGCAGGGCGCGCCGGCACCGTGGTGGTGTTCGACCTGAAGACGCTGGCGCGCGTGCAAGAGATCAAGGTCACGGGCGAAAACCCCGACGCGATCCTCTACGACCCCGCGACCCATCGCGTGCTCACCTTCAACGGGCGCGGACGCAACGTCACCGTGATCGATGCGAGGACCGACGAGATCGCCGGCACGGTGGCCGTGGACGCCAAGCCCGAATTCGCCGTCACCGACGGCAAGGGCCGGGTGTACGTCAATCTCGAGGACCGGAACAGCCTCGCGGCGCTCGACCCGCAGAAGGTCGCGGTGCTCTCCACCTGGCCGCTTCCCGGGTGCCACGAGCCCTCGGGGCTCGCGATCGATGCGGCGCACGCGCGCCTCATTCCGGTGTGCGGCAACAAGCTGATGGCGGTCGTCGATGCCGCCTCCGGCAAGATGCTCGGCAGTGCGCCGATCGGCGGCGGAGTGGACGCCGCCGCCTACGATCCCGGCACGCGGCTCGCGTTCGCCTCCTGCGGGGAGGGCGTCCTCACGGTAGTGCGCATCGGCTCCTCGGGCCGTCCGGAGGTCGTCGAGTCGGTCACCACGCAGCGCGGCGCGCGCACCCTGGCGCTCGACCTCGAGAAGCACCGCGTGTTCCTGGTGACGGCGGACTTCTTGCCCCCACCGCCGGCGACGGCGGAGCAGCCTCACCCGCGGCCATCCATCGTTCCGGGATCGGTGCGCCTGCTGGTGCTCGAGACCGGCTCGTGATGCGGGCCGTGACGCGCACCAGCCTCGCAGCCGCCGTGCTCGCCGCGCTGCTGCCGCTGGCCGCGGCAGCCGCCGGCGCCGCGCCGCCGGCCGACGATGCGGCTTACGACCGGCTGGCCCACGACATCTTCAAACAACTCATCGAGATCGACACCAGCGATTCGACCGGCAATGTCACGGCCGCCGCCGAGGCGCTCGCGCAGCGCTTTCGGGACGCGGGCTTCCCGCCGGCGGACCTCACGCTCCTCGGGCCGAACGATCGCAAGAAAAACCTGGTGGTGCGGCTGCACGGCAGCGGGGCGCACAAGCCGGTGCTGCTCCTCGGGCATCTCGACGTGGTCGAGGCGCGGCGCGAGGACTGGAGTACCGATCCCTACAAATTCATCGAGAAGGACGGGTTCTACTACGGCCGCGGCACCATCGACATGAAGGACGGCGATGCGGTGATGGCGGCCACGCTCATCCGCATGAAGCAGCAGGGCTACCGCCCGAGCCGCGACATCATCGCGGCGTTCACCGCGGACGAGGAGGGTGGCTGCTGCAACGGCGTGAGCTGGCTCCTCAGGAACCACCGCGCGCTCATCGACGCCGAGTTCGTGCTCAATCAGGATGACTGGTCGGTGATGTCGGAGCACGGCGTGCCGCGCGTGGCACGCCTCATCGCCACCGAGAAGCTCTACTCCGACTATCAGCTGAGCGTGACCAACCGCGGCGGCCACAGCTCGGTGCCGCGCCCCGACAATGCCATCTACGAGCTCGCGCGCGGACTCATCCGGCTGGCCCGCTTCCAGTTCCCCTTCGAGCTCAACGCCGTCAATCGCGGCTACTTCGAGCAGATGGCGCAGGGTGTGGCCAGGGGCCAGGAGGCCGAGGACATGCGCGCGATCCTCAGGACTCCGCCCGACGCCCAGGCGCTGGCGCGCCTGTCGCGCAATCCGGACAACTATTCGATGACCCGTACGACCTGCGTCGCCACCCGCCTCGCGGGCGGCCACGCCAACAATGCCCTGCCGCAGCGCGCCGAGGCGGTGGTGAACTGCCGGATCTTCCCCGGGCACTCCAAGGAGGAGATCCGCCAGACACTCATCAAGGCGCTGAACGACCCGCAGATCACGGTGCGCTACATCGCCGACGACGGCTCGGTCTCCGACCGCGCGACCGACGAGCAGGCCGCGCCGCCGGCTCCGCTGCGTCCCGAGGTGATGAAAGCGCTCAACGAGCTGTCGCGGCAGGCGTGGCCGCAGGCCCGGGTGATCCCGATCCTCGATCCCGGCGCCTCGGACGCCAAGTACACACTCGCCGCGGGGCTGCCGACCTATACCTTCGGCGGGGTGGCCGTGGACCGGGACGACGTGCGCGCCCACGGGCGTGACGAGCGGGTCACGGTCGCCGAGTTCTATAAGTGGAACCGGTTTTTCTACCGCTACGTCACGGAGCTGACCGCGCAGTAGCGGCCGCCGCGCTGCGGCGCTCGCGGCTTCGCGTCGGCGCAGCGCTGCTGGGTCCCCTGGGCGAATAGTCAGGCACTCACCTGACTGTCGCCGAATGGACTATCGCGTACGCTCGCGCTTCAGGACATGCGGCGCGAGACGGCGATGACCCCGATGAGCACGATGAGGATGTTGAGGATCCACCAGGACATCTGCCTGTGGATCAGCGTGCTCACGACGCCGCGCACTTGCGCGGGGGGTGCCGTGGCCGGGCTGCCCGGGAGCTGCGCCTCGAGCACCTCGCGCACCCCGTCGTGGGAGACCTCGATCGAGAGCTTGCCCGGCGGTCCGGGGAGGTCCTTCAGCGGCACGCCCCAGGTGCCCTCCGGGCGCGCCCTCACCGGGACGTTGCGGCCGCCGGCCGTCATGGTGAGCTGTGCCCCGGCGAGCGGTTGCTGATCGGCCGCACGCCGCACCCGCAGCACCAGCGTATCGGCTGTCACCACGCCGTCGACGCTGACGAGGGCCGAGTGCGCGACCGGCGTGAAGGCGCTGCCCGCCGGCGAATCGGCCCACGCGCCTGCCACGCAGACCAGCGCGGTGGCGGTCATTGCCAGGAGTCTCTTCACGCGTTTCATGTTAGCAGGTAGACCGCCCTAACAACTGGGCAGTGCGCCGGTGCAAAATAGGCGTGCGGCGCGCTGTGCGCTTCGGCGAGCGAGGCGTCTGATGAGGAGACAGAGCAAATCGGCGAAAGCCGCCGCGCGCAGCGGCCGGGAGGATGCGGCCGCGCCCCCGGCCGGCGCAGCGCCGCTGCAATATCAGACGGGATTCGGCAATCACTTCGCGACCGAGGCACTGCCGGGGGCTCTGCCGGTCGGCCGCAACTCCCCGCAGCGCTGCGCCTACGGCCTCTATGCCGAGCAATACTCCGGGACCGCTTTCACCGCCCCGCGCCACGCCAACCGGCGCAGCTGGCTGTACCGGATCCGTCCGGCGGCCGTGCACGAGCGCTTCGCGCCGCTCGACTCCGGGCGGCTCGCTGGCCGCTTCGACGAGGCAGCTCCCTCGCCCAATCAACTACGCTGGGATCCTTTGCCGGTGCCGCGCGCCGCGACTGATTTCATCGGCGGGCTCGTGACCATCGCCGGCAACGGGTCGCCCGAGCAGCAAGGCGGCTGCGGCATTCACTGGTATGTGGCCAACCGCTCCATGCGCGGGCGCTTTTTCTGCGATGCCGACGGCGAGCTCCTCATCGTCCCGCAGCTCGGAGCGCTCGGCATCGCGACCGAGCTCGGCCGTCTCGAGGCCGAGCCGCAGGAGATCGTGGTCATCCCCCGCGGGCTGCGCTTCTCGGTCGAGCTCCTCGGGAGCGAGGCGCGCGGCTACATCTGCGAGAACTTCGGCGCGCCGTTCCGCCTGCCGGACTTGGGTCCCATCGGCTCGAACGGCCTCGCCAACCCGCGTGACTTCGAGACGCCGGTCGCCTGGTACGAGGACCGCGAGGGCGACTTCGAGCTGGTCGAGAAGTTTGCCGGCCAGCTCTGGACGGCGCGCATCGGCCACTCACCGCTCGATGTGGTCGCCTGGCACGGTAACCTTGCCCCGTACAAGTACGACCTGCGCCGCTTCAACACCATCGGCTCGGTGAGCTACGACCATCCCGATCCGTCGATCTTCCTGGTGCTGCAATCGCCGAGCGATACCCCAGGCGTCGACAGCATCGATTTCGTGATCTTTCCGCCGCGCTGGCTGGTTTCGCAGGACACCTTTCGGCCGCCGTGGTTCCACCGCAATGTGGCGAGCGAGTTCATGGGTCTCATCACCGGTACTTATGACGCCAAGGCGGAAGGCTTCACGCCCGGCGGCGCCTCGCTCCACAACTCGATGAGCGGACACGGGCCGGATGCGGCGACCTTCGGGAAGGCGACACGCGCCGATACCCGGCGTCCTGAGCATATCGCCAACACCATGGCCTTCATGTTCGAGACGCGCACGGTGATTCGCCCGACGCCCCTGGCGCTCAAGTCCCCGCAGCTGCAGGGTGACTACCAGCAGGTCTGGCGGGATCTGCCTAAGAATTTCTCCCTCGACCCCGCACCGGCGCGCCGCGCGCGGCGCGCTCGCTAGCGCGCATGGCCGCCGTCGACGCGACCCACGATCCGAAGCTCACGAGCTGGGTGGCTTCCGCCAACGCCACCGGGAGCGACTTCCCCATCCAGAACCTGCCGTTCGCGGTCTTTCGCCGCGCCGGCAGCCGCGAGCCCTTCCGGGGAGGGGTGGCGATCGGTGCGGAGATCCTCGATCTCGGAGCGCTCGCCGCTGTAAAGCCCTTCGGCGGACTCGCGGGAGACACGCTCGCCCTGGCAGCGCAGCCGGCACTGAACGCGCTCATGGGAGCGGGACCTCGAGCCGCGGCGGCGCTGCGGCTGGCGCTCTCGGAAGCGCTGCGCGCCGGCAGCGCGCTCGCACCAAGGCTGCGAGGCCTGTTGGTGCCGCAGAGCGGGGCCGAGTACACGCTCGCCGCCGAGGTCGGCGATTACACCGACTTCTACGCCTCGATCCACCACGCCACCGCGGTGGGGCGTCTCTTTCGCCCGGACAATCCGCTGCTGCCGAACTACAAGTGGGTGCCCATCGGATACCACGGCCGCGCTTCGTCGATCGTGCCGGGCGGCACGCCCGTGCGGCGCCCGCGCGGGCAGACGGTGGAACAGCCCGCGGGACCGCCCGTCTTCGGACCGGCGCGGCGGCTGGATTACGAGCTCGAGCTCGGCGCGTTTCTCGGTCCGGGCAACCCGCAGGGCCGGCCGATTCCGGCCGCCGAAGCCGGCGATCATCTCTTCGGCGTCTGTCTGCTGAACGACTGGTCGGCGCGCGACATCCAGGCGTGGGAATATCAGCCCCTCGGTCCGTTCCTCTCGAAAAGCTTCGCCACTTCGATTTCGCCGTGGGTAATGCCGATGGAGGCG
>DATIXU010000017.1:0-2143 GCA_035518275.1 Steroidobacteraceae bacterium | reverse complement strand
CGGTTCGCTACTGCGGCCGATGCGGTACGCGGCTCGCCCGCGACAATCGCGGTAGCCGCTGCGCCGGGTGTGGTCACGCCGCCCGCGACGCGCTGCTGAGGCCCCCGGATGTGCCGTGCGAGTTCTGGGACGCCGTCCAGATGCGCGATGCGCTGGCCACCTGGCACATGGGCCGGGTCATCTTCGCGTACCGCACGCATCCGTGGCACCCGCGGCCGCTATCACAGGAAACCGTCGGGAACTGGCTCGGGCTTACCCAAGCGCAGCTCAGCCGCATCGAGAACGGCCGCGCACCCGAGGAACTGACCAAGCTTGTCGCCTGGGCGCAGATCCTCGGCATTCCCGGCGAGGCGCTGTGGTTCAGGCTGCCCGACGAGACCGGCGGCTCCGATTCCGCGCCTGGTCAAGGCCAGCAGCCGCTGACGCTGCCCGTGGTGCTGCACGGCCGGTCGGTGCTGCTGCCGATCGACGGCCAGGCCGCCCGCGCGAGCGGCCTTGGCAGCCTGCTCGATGAACTGGCCGACCGCGCACAGGCGCCAGCACAGGCTATGCCGATGCGCGACCCGGAGGAACTGGAGCACGTGGCGGCAGCGCTCGATGACGCCCGCCGTTACCTTGACGGTTCAGTTGTCGGCTATTTCCGTGAGCAACTGGACCGCAGCAAGGCTGACGACGGCGATCTCGGGGCGGTCCGCGCCCTGCCGCTGGTGCTCGGGCTGCTAGGAGCGATCTCCGAGCACGTCCGCGAGGTCAAGCCCAAGGTGCGCTGCCCGTTGCTGTCGCTGGGCGCCGACGGCGCCGAGTTCGCGGGCTGGCTCTACCGCGATCTCCAGGACCCGGCGAGCGCGACGTACTGGTATGACCGCGCGATGGAATGGGCGCAGGAGGCCCGCGACACCGCCCTGCAAGGCTACGTGCTGCTCAGGAAATCTCAGATGGCCTATGACCTGCGAGACGCCTGCCGGGTCGTGACCTTCGCCGAAGCCGCACACTCCGGGCCGTGGCGCCTTCCGCTGAAGGTGCGCGCCGAGGTCACACAGCAAGAGGCGCTCGGGCTGGCGATGACCGGCGAGCCGATGGACAAGGTCGAGCAGGCGATGGACCAGGCCCGTGCGCTGCTGACCGAGGCCGAAGCCAGCGACGGCCGGGGCGGGCTACCGGGGCCGTACTTCATCGCTGACACGCTGCTGGCCAGGCAGGCGACCTGCTACACCGAAGCGGGCAAGCCCGCCAAGGCCGCTGCACTGTTCGCTGCCGTGATTGCCAGCGGCGCGCTATCCCGGCGCGATGCCGGCTTCTTCAGCGCCCGCCGCGCTGCTGCGCTGGCGTTGTGCGGCGAGCCCGACGAAGCCGCCTCGGTCGGCATGCACGCCATGCATATGACCACCGAGACCAACTCCGGGCGCACCTTGAGCGTGCTCACAGACGTGGCGGCCACGCTCATCCCATGGCGCAGCCGTCCTGGGCCGCGAGCACTGACACAAGCGCTCGCTACCGGCGGGCGGTTAGCCAGTCAGCCACGGCGTGGATGACGAAGGCCTGCCACTCCTGGCTCTGCGGGTTCAGGTATCCCGGATCGTCATGGACCGCGAAGCCGTGCTGCGCGCCCTCAATCTCGACCAGCTTGTGCTCGGCAGTGAACAGCCTCATGGCCTCCCGCGAGGATTCGACCGGGACGAACGAGTCCTTGGTGCCATGAACCACAAGGGTGGGCGCCCGGACAGCGGCCAGCGCGGGCAGCACCTCGAACCAGAAAACCTCGTTGAGCAGCGGCCGGCCATGCCTGAGCGTCGGGGTGAACTGGATGAACCCTTGCTGGTCAAGCTGCCGGGCAACTTCATCGTCCAAGTAGTCGCCAGACCAGTACGGTCGGCTGTCGATGGTGCGCCATTTGTAGTCAAGCTGCGGGTTCAGCAAGACCAGGCGGTCCAGCTCGCCTTGCCGTTTCGCCGCGTAGTAAGCGCAGATGCCTCCAGCGAAACTCGCTCCGACCAAGCTAACCTGGCGTGCGTCCGTCGTGTCGCGAAGGTGAGCCAGGGCCACGTGGATGTCATTGAGGATCGTGGCCAGCGTCAGCTCCTCCTGACTGCCCTCGCTTTCGCCGTGACCACGGAGATCGAAGCGCAAGCTCGTCACGCCCGCA
>DATIXU010000016.1:0-4769 GCA_035518275.1 Steroidobacteraceae bacterium | reverse complement strand
GGGTGCGGGTCCGCTAGAGGGATAGTCCTGCCCTGAATTACAGGGATTTGGACGCCGTTTTGGTGGTTTGCGGGGTGAAGATTCGGGGGTTAATGGGAGGAGTTGGGGAGTGGGA
Organism: Steroidobacteraceae bacterium; assembly: GCA_035518275.1. GTDB lineage: Bacteria > Pseudomonadota > Gammaproteobacteria > Steroidobacterales > Steroidobacteraceae > 13-2-20CM-66-19. The sequence goes on along the minus strand of DATIXU010000016.1, from coordinate 4,654 downwards.
GTCGTAAGTCGGGTTGTTGACGACATCGACTGTGGAGGTGGCGGCGTGGCCCCGGATCTTCTCGACACCCTCTCCCGTGCGCGGCAAGCTTATGCGTCGGTGAGTGAACTTGAGCCCGGACATGCTCGCACGGGCGAGACCGCGACCTCGGTTGTGGGCGAGGATGAGCAGGCGGCGGATGTGTGTGCGGTCGAGGGGTTTGAACGGTCGGCCGAGCTGTTCTGCGCGCTGACTGGATGGCTTGCGGGTGAGCAGGCGCGGGACCTCGAGCACTCCGAGCTCGAGGCGCGTCTATCGGAGGATGGTCGCGAGCTGATCCGCGCGCTGTTGCAGGATCACCTCGATCTGCGAGCGGTCTTGGAGCCGCGGGTTGATGGGGTGGTGGGCGGCGATGGGGTACGTCGTGCAAACGTCGAGCGCGCACACGAGCGGGAGCTCTTGAGCGTCTTCGGCGGAGTCGAGGTCGGCCGCCTGGCGTACCGCGCGCGCGGCTCGGAGAACCTGTATCCCGCCGATGCGCAGCTGAACCTGCCGGTCGAGAAGCACTCGCACGGGATACGCCGGCTGGCGGCGTTGGAGGCGCCGCGCACGAGCTTTGAGGACGCCCAGGCGGCGATCCTTCGCCAGACCGGCCAGCGGCTTGGCAAGCGCCAGCTGCGCGAGCTGGCGGTGGTGGCCGCCTGTGACTTCAAGGCGTTCTATGAGCAGCGGGTGCGGACGGCGACTGAGACCGACGACGTGCTGGTCCTCTCGTGCGACGGCAAGGGGGTGGTGATGCGCCAGGAGGCGTTGCGCGATCAGACGCGTAAGCAGGCGCAGAGCGCGCAGACCAAGCTCACGACCCGCCTGTCCAAGGGGGAGAAGCGAGCGCGCAAGCGGATGGCGGAGGTCGCCGCCGTCTACGACGTGGAGCCCGCGCCCCGCACGCCGGCCGACATCCTGCCGTGCGACGAGACCGAGCGCGCAACCCAGGCACCCGGGCCCAAGGCCAAGAACAAGTGGCTGTCTGCCTCGGTAACCGATGACGCCTCAGGGGTAGTGGCCGAGATGTTCAAGGAGGCCGACCGTCGCGACCCCTCCCACGCGCACGTCTGGGTCGCGCTCGTGGACGGTAACAACCACCAGATCGACCGCATCAAGAAGGAGACGAGAAAACGCAAGATCAAGGTCAAGATCGTCGTTGACCTGGTTCACGTCCTCGACAAACTGTGTCTGCAATGCACATGTACCTTTCTTCGTTGGTCAGTTGGTCTGGTCCGCTCCGTTGTTAACGTGTGGTTGCAGGCCTTTCGTCAGGTTGTTGGCGTCGCGGCGCTCCGGTGTGAGGTCGTCTGGACCATATGACAGTCGGGCTTTTGCTGGCTCGCTGTTAGTCGAACAGCCTGCCAGATTGCGGTTCGCTGGCGGGGATCTCGATCGCGAGCCCGCGGCGGCGGCCGCGGTTGACGTGGATCGCGTGGAGCTCGCCGCGCTTGACGCGGTCGAGGATGGTCTGGCGGGCGACGCCGAGAGCGCGTGCGGCTTCGTTGAGTCTGACCCAGCCTTCGGGCAGCTCGGGGGTGATCTTCGCGCGTAGCTGGTCATCGACGCGGATGTGCCACGGTCCGCCGGGGGTGAGCTGGACACCCTCGATGAACCCTTCGCGCAGCCAGCGATACAGCGTTCCGTCCGAGACGCCCAGTTCTCGGATCGCCTCGGTCAGGCTCATGATCACGGCGTTGTCATCGGTGTCAGGTGAGGGTGGCGGGGCGGCGGGAATGCCGCGGCTCTGGCGCAGCGCGTTGACACGCTCGCGGGTGAACCGCAGGCCCTTGGCGGTCTCGCGGCCCTGGCGGGAGAGGATCCTGGCGATCTCGGTGTCGTTGTAGTGACGGGCGAGGCGGCGCACGAGCTCGACAGTGTCCTCGTCGGTAGCGGGGATGTGCCACCCGGGTCGTGGTGGTGGCACGGTCCGCTGAAGGCAGGCGCCGCCGTCGAAGCGGATCTCCAGCCTGGCCTCCTTGGTGTCACTGTCCACTGTGACTGTGACTTCTGAGAGCACGGTGCGCAGCAACTGCTTGCGCTCTGTCGTAGCGGTGCTGTCAGCCTCGAACACGGCGCGCAGGTCAGCGCCGGCACGCTCAAGCCACGCCGCTTCCTCGTCGGTCAGCGCGAGGGGACGCCGCGCGCGCTGCTCGGCAAGCGCCTGCTCGGCGCGCGCGACCTCCGCGAGGCGTGCCTCCCACTCGCTCTCCAGGTCGCGCGCGACCAAACGGTTCTCGGGCTCGACCGCGTCAAACTGCCGGCGCGCGCGGTCCGCGTCGTACTGGGCGCGCTCGACGGCCGTCTCGAACGCGCGCAGACGCTGCTCGTGCTCCGCCTCGGCCTGCGCCAGCGCATCCGCGGTCGCGCGCAACGCGGCCGGCTCGAGCGCGGTGAACACCGCGTCGAGCACGACCTGCTCGACCCTGCGTCCACCGATCCGCTGGCAGGCGTCATTGGCGCCGGTCTCATACGCGCCGCGGGTGCACGCATAGGTCGGCCGCCGTGCCGCGGCTGTGCCCCAGTAGCCGACCTGCATCTTGCGCCCACAGCGCCCGCAACGCACCAGGCCCTGCAACAGGGCGCTGCCCTCGCGCGGCGCGCCGCCCGGCTCGCCCTGCCGCACGCGACCGTTCGCCCGAAGCCGCTGTTGGTTCTCCACGTAGGTGTTCCAGTCGATGTACCCGGGGTGATGGTCAGGGATGCATACCTCCCACTCCTCGCGGGCTACCTGCCGGCTGCGGACGATCACCTGCCCGGTGTCGTTGACTGACTTCTCCTGCCGGTAGCGGCCGAACACGTACGCGCCCGCGTATGCCGGCTTGACGAGGATCTCGTGGACCGCCCGATAGGTCGCATCCCGCCAGGCGATCTTGTCCTCGCCTGGCTTGCGATGCGGCAGCTTCAACCCGTCCGCGCGCAGCGACAGCAGCACCTGGCGCGCCGAGCTCAGCGACCGAAATCGTTCGAACACCTCGCCGATCGCGGCGCGCACCGCCTCGTCACCGGCGAGCACGATCTTGTCATCCTTGTTGTAGTCCAACCCGACCGGCACCAGCAACCGCAGCTCACCCTTGGAAGCTTTGTGCAGCCGCGCGCCGGTCAGCCGCTGGCGGATCAGATGCAACTCCGCCTCGGCCATCGTGCCCTTCAGCCCGAGCACCAGCCTCGAGTTGTAGTCACCCGGGTGATAAATGCCGTCGCGGTCAGCGATCAGTGTGTCAGTCAGCGCGCACAGGTCCATCAGGTTGTACCAGTCAGCGTTCCGGCGGGACAAGCGAGACACCTCGATTCCCAGGACCAGCCCCACATGCCCAAGGCCAACCTCGGCCACCAGTCGCTGAAACCCGCCACGATCCGCGGACTCCGAACCGCGGCGTCCCTGATCATCGTCGATCACCACAACCCGCTCCCGTGACCACCCCAACGACACCGCCCGCTCCACGAACTCGTACTGAAGCTCGCGGCTCTCGACATTGTTAGCGACCTGCCCCGGACTCGACTGACGAACGTACACAGCAGCCAGCCGGCGCAACTGCAACGACGTTGGACGCGAACGATCAGTCACCTCGACTCCTCCACTTCTTCCTCGACGATCACTGTGCGCGCGATCAGCCGCGCGAACAACGACAAAAAGCGAGCCTGCGTCTCATCCGGCAGACCCGCCCACAACTCCTGCGCCGCCGGCTCGGCAACGTCCGCCGGCAGGCTCATGCTCAGCTGCACCGCTGCAGCTCCGGCTATCCTGAGCCTTCGCAACTTGGCTCACCTCCACATCTCGTTGGCGCGAATGTCGAGGACGAGCCTAGGCCGCGCGGCGGCGGGTCCTGCGGCTCCTACCAGAGCCGCGGGACCTCGCCTCCAGCAACGAGCGGAGCCGACGCACACCCTCGACGGTCAGCACCGTCCCCGGCCCGACCGCAGGCTGCGCCTGCTCGCCAAGCACGTCGGTCGCCGCGGCTGGGACAGTCCCCGCCGAACCGTCCGGCAGGACCACCGTCAGCATCAACTCGCCCTTCAACCGCCGAAAGCTCCGGGCCAGCAAGGCCCGGCCGCACAGCGGATGCCACGACGCCGTCACCCGCACTTCGCGAGGCAGAACCTCACGAAGATGCTGCAGTGTGGCCGGGGTTACGAGTACCTGTGGTCCGCCGCCTGGTGCTTCTTTAGGGAGGGTGACCCCGCCGCCGAGCGCTGGGTGCAGGAGAAGGCCCGCCAGGTACTGGACGGCAACGCCGGAATCGTCGCCGCCTCGATCCGCCGCAAGGCCACCCGCTTGCGCCTCGACGCCAAACAGCGCGAGAACGCCGACACGTGCGCCGACTACCTGCTCGCAAAGCGCCCCTACCTCGACTACCCAACGGCACTCAGCCAAGGATGGCCGATCGCCACCGGCGTCATCGAGGGCGCCTGCCGCCACCTCATAAAAGACCGGATGGACCTCACCGGCGCCCGCTGGGGCCTTGAATCAGCCGAGGCCGTCCTCAAGCTCCGCGCCCTCATCAGCAACAACGACTTCGACCAGTACTGGAACTTCCACCTAACCCAAGAACGCCGCCGCGTCCACGCCTCCCGCTACGCCCTTGGCGTCATCCCCCAATCCACGTAACGTCACTCCAGAAGACCCGCACCC
>DATIXU010000015.1:0-1912 GCA_035518275.1 Steroidobacteraceae bacterium | reverse complement strand
GCTTTGCTCGGGCGGGATTGCCCGAGGCCGGAGGGGAGCCATCGCAGCGCAGCCGTCAGGGCTCGGCGTAGCCGACTCCGCGGAGCACGGCGCGCAGCGCCGCGCGGACGGCCTTGACGGCGAGAACGATGGCTTATGATCAAAGGGCCAAGGCAAGCCCGCTCTCCCGTCCGTTCCGGGAGCGCTGCGGCGAGCGCGCGGCTCGCCGCAGCGGAGGCTCAAAGGCGACTCAGCCAGCTCAAGAGCGAGGGATCATCGCTCCACGGCGCCTTCTGCGCCGGGCTCGCCGGTGCGCAGATCTTCATCGCTTCCATCTTCATGCGCATCGTGATCTCGGCGTAGCGGTGGGTGGTGTTGAGACTGACGTGCCCGAGCCAGCCTCGGATCACGTTGATATCGACGCCGGCCTCCAGCAGGTGAACGGCGGCAGTGTGGCGCCACACGTGCGGGGAGACCCGTGAGGCCTCGGCGGCGCCGGTGGTCTCGACGTGGGCGGTCAAGTGACGCACGCGCTTGTAGATCCCGAACCGCGTGAGCGGCCGTCCTGAGGCGGAGAGGAACACGGGCGCCTGCGGATCGCAGGCGCGCTGTCCGAGGAGCGCCTTGAGCGCCTCGGTGGTCTCCTGCCAGAGAGGACACTGCCGCCACTTATTACCCTTCCCGTGCAGCCGCACGTAGGCCGGCTGCTCGAGCGTCAGATGCTCGACGCGCACGTCCACGGCCTCCTGCACGCGAGCGCCGGTGTTGTAGAGGAACAGCAGCAGCACCCGATCCCGAAGGGCGAACCGGCCAAGCTCGGGCAGATGCTCGAAGAGCGACTGGACCTGATCGCGCGCGATGAAGCGCGTCTCCGGGAGCACGGTGCGCTTGGTGGGGATGGCCGCGACCTGCTGACAGAGCTTGAGCGTCTCAGGGCTCCGTCGGCCCAGGTACTCCACGAACGTGCGCAGCGCCGCGAGTCGCTGGTTGCGCGTGGCGATGCTGTTGTGCCGATCCTGCTCGATGTGCCGGAGGAACGCGAGCACGCGCTCGAGCGTGAGGTCCTCGAGTGTGAGGCGACTGATCGGCCGCCGCGCCTCCTTCGCGACGAACGGCAGGAAGAGCCTCATCGTATCGCGGTAGCTGCGCACCGAGCTCTGGCGCAGGCCCTTCTGCTGGGTGAGGTAGTCCAGGAAGAAGTCGTGCACGAGGGCACCGAGGGTGGGATCACTCATGGCCGCACCTCCCGCGATGTCGGACTGGCAAAGGCCTCGAAGCGCTGGTTGGCGCTCTGCAGGATCTCGCCCGTGATCGTGAGGTACACCGACGTGCTGTGCAGTCCCACGTGTCCGAGGAAGGTCGAGAGGTGGTTGAGCCGCGCGTTCGGATCGAGGCCTTCGCGGTACCAGCGCAGGAGCGTGCGCACGGCAAAACTGTGCCGAAGCCCATGGACGCACGGATGCCGCGTGCCCGCGGGCGCCTTCAGGCGCAGCCGCGGCACCAGGTGGTCGCGAAAGGCGTTACGGATCGAGTTGGTGACGATCGGAGTGCGGCCGTTCCAGGTGAAGAACGGGGTGTCAGGGATCGCGACACCGAGCCGCTGCTCGCGAAGCGCTGCGTACGCGCGCAGCCGGGCGGCAAGACGCGGCCCGAACGGAACGAGGCGGCTCTTGCCGAACTTGCTGTTGCGCACCAGGAGCACCTCGCGCTGCAAGTCGACATCACCGCACTGAAGGCGCGAGACCTCTCCGACCCGCAGCCCCAACCCCGCCAGGATCGCGAAGATCGTGGCGTAGGCGGCGCCGCGCTGCGGGGCGCGCGTGCCATCGGGAAGCTCGGCGGCGTACTCGAGGATCCGGCGGATCGTCGCCTTGTCGTAGAGGAACGGCAGTCGCCGGGCGGCCTGCGGCCGCGGCGGGACGCGCAAGGGCGA
>DATIXU010000014.1:0-143458 GCA_035518275.1 Steroidobacteraceae bacterium | reverse complement strand
GAGAGCTCGCGCAACAAGGTGCTGTTCGAGAACCTGACGCCGTTCCATCCGACCAAGCGTCTGAAACTCGAGCGCGGCAACGGCTCCACCGAGGACCTGACCGCGCGCACCATCGATCTGGTCGCCCCGATCGGCAAGGGGCAGCGCGGCCTCATCGTCTCCCCGCCCAAGGCCGGCAAGACGATGCTGCTGCAGAACATCGCCACGGCCATCACCTCCAACCATCCCGAGGTGTACCTCATCGTGCTGCTCATCGACGAGCGGCCCGAGGAAGTCACCGAGATGCAGCGCACGGTGAAGGGCGAGGTCGTCTCCAGCACCTTCGACGAGCCCGCCGCCCGTCACGTGCAGGTGGCCGAGATGGTGATCGAGAAGGCCAAGCGGCTGGTCGAGCACAAGAAGGACGTGGTGATCCTGCTCGACTCGATCACCCGCCTGGCACGCGCCTACAACACCGTGGTGCCATCCTCCGGCAAGGTGCTCACCGGCGGCGTGGACGCCAATGCCCTGCAGCGCCCCAAGCGCTTCTTCGGCGCCGCGCGCAACATCGAGGAGGGCGGGAGTCTCACGATCCTCGCCACGGCGCTCATCGACACCGGCTCGAAGATGGACGACGTCATCTACGAGGAGTTCAAGGGTACCGGCAACAGCGAGATCCATCTCGACCGGCGTATCTCCGAGAAGCGGGTGTTCCCGGCGGTCAACATCAACCGCTCCGGCACGCGCAAGGAGGAGCTCATCACCGATCAGGGCGAGCTCGCCAAGATGTGGATCCTGCGCAAGCTCCTGCACCCGATGGACGAGCTCGCGGCGATCGAGTTCCTGCTCGACAAGATGAAGGACACCAAGTCGAACGGCGAATTCTTCGAGGCGATGAAGCGCTAAAGACTGCGGCGGTCGAAGTGCGTGACCCTGAGTCCGGCCAGATCGATGTCGGGCAGGCAGCGCACGTTGACGGCGACCGTATCCGCTCCCTTGGAGTCCATGCCGAACGCGAACGGCTCGCAGCCGCACACCGCACAGAGCTGGTGCCTGATGTGGTGGCGGTTGAAGGTGTACTCGCTGAGCGCCGACTCCGGGGTCTTGAGGCGCAGCGCCGACCGCGGCCCGAACCACAGGAGGAACCCCTTGCGCGCGCAGTGCGAGCAGTTGCACTGCGTGACCTGCGTGATGTCGCCCTCGACCTCGTAGGCAATGCGACCGCAATGACAGCTTCCCTGATGGATCATGTGAAACACCTCCGGGTGGGCGAAAACAACGCTACGCCACCCGATATTCACCGACAAGCCGGCGCGGCTGTCGCCATGCACAGCGGGCATTCGGGAGGTTCCTGACGAGCTGTGCGCAGCGTCACGTCGGCGTCCGGCGACGCTGGCACTGTCACGCCACCCGTCAGTAAGATGCGGCCAACCCCGCGGCCCCGTGCGGGAGGGAGTGCACGCTCGCATGCGCATCTGGCTCGCGGTCGCGCCCGTGGTTCTCGCGGCTCAGTCGGGGCTTGCGCATGCCGAGGTCGACAAGCTCTCGGGCGCTCCGTTGCTGCCGCGCCCGCCTGAGAAGACCAGCCCGATACTGGATCACTTCTACGTTCTCGCGGCGTTCTACTCGCCGGTGATACACACCGACGTACGCATCGACCCGACGGTCGGCGTACCTCCGGGCACTCTCGGCACCCCCGTGAATGCCGAGCGCGACCTCGGGCTCAAGTCGCGCATGGAGCTGGGGAAGGTCGAGTTCGCCTTCCGCCTGCGCGAGCGCCACAAGATGCGCGTGGACTACTACCAGGCGGACCGCTCCGCCGGCCATACGCTCGCCAACACTATCGTCTTCGGCGATCAGACCTTCCTCGCCGGCCAGACCGTGCAGACGACGATCAACTGGCGCAGCTTCGGCCTGACTTATAGCTACTCACTCTATCGCAGCGACCGCTTCGAGGTGGGCACCGGGCTCGGTCTCTACTTCCTGCAGACCGAGGCGATTGGCCAGATTCCCGCCACCGGGCAGCAGACGGACAAGTCGGCGGCGGAGCCCGTCCCTACGCTGCCGCTCGATCTCACCTGGGCGATCTCGAGGCGCTGGGCGGTCACCGCGCGCGGCAACTACGTCAAGGCCAAGATCAGCGGCTTCGACGGCTCGTACACCGATCTCCACGGCGACCTGCAGTACCGGTGGAATCCCAATTTCTCCCTGGGCCTCGGCTTCTCCAGCATGCGTATCTCGCTGTCGGGCGACAGCGGCAGCATCCCGGGGGTGGTCTCGATGAGCTACCAGGGCCCGGAGGCGTTTGTTCGCTTCAGTTATTGACCGCGGGCTCAGCCTGCCGTCACCACATAGGCGCGGGCAAACAGCTCCGGCATCCGCACTGCGCGTCCCGTATCGAGGTTGATGCACGCGTACTCGGTGCGCGCGCGCGCCAGAGTGACGTCGTCCGCGGCCCGCAGCACGTGGAAGCGCCGCTCGACCCGCAATCGGCCGTCGCTGGCGGCGATCCAGGTGGCCACGCGAACCCGGTCTCCCGACAGCGCTGCGCGCACGAAGTCGATCTCGGTGCGCAGCGCCGCCATCCCCCGGCGGATCCTCACGCACTGCTCGAGCGGCACCCCGAGCGCCGCCGAGTGCGACCAGGCGGCACGGTCGAGCCAGGTGAGGTACACGGCGTTGTTGACGTGATCGTAGGCGTCGATGTCCGCGGCTTCGACCTCGAGCTCGATGACGTGGGGGGCGGGGTGCTCGAACGGCATCGGCGCCTCAGGCCTGACCGCCTTCGCGCTGCACCGCGCGGTAACCGATGTCGCGGCGGTAGTGCACGCCCGCCCAGCGCACCGTGTCGGCGAGCGCGTAGGCCTGGCGCTGCGCCGCGGCCACGCTCGCTCCGAGGCCCACCGCGCACAGCACGCGTCCCCCGTTGGTGAGCACGCGGCCGCCCGCGCGCCGTGTGCCGGCATGGAAGATCTTGCCGGGCAGTTGTGCGGCGCGCTCGAGCCCTTCGATGGCATCGCCCTTGCGCACGCTCTCGGGGTAGCCCGCCGCGGCCATCACGACGCCGAGGGCCGCGCGCGAATCCCATTCAGCGCGCACGCCGTCGAGGCCTCCGTCGAGCGCTGCCTCGCAGAGCGCGGTGAGATCCGACTTGAGGCGCATCATGATGGGTTGCGTCTCGGGATCTCCCAGCCGGCAGTTGAACTCGAGGACGTTCGGGGTTCCGTCGGGAGCGATCATCAGGCCCGCGTACAGGAAGCCGGTGTAGGGAAGGCCGTCGGCGGCGAGCCCGCGGATCGTGGGCTCGATGACCTCGCGCATGATGCGCCCGTGCAGCCGCTCGGTGACCACCGGAGCCGGAGAGTAGGCGCCCATGCCGCCGGTGTTCGGTCCGCGGTCGCCGTCGTCGCGGCGCTTGTGATCCTGGGAGGTCGCCAGCGGCAGGAGGTGCACGCCGTCGGCCATCACGATGAAGCTCGCTTCCTCTCCCTGGAGGAACTCCTCGATTACCACCTCGTGCCCCGCGCTGCCGAACTGGCCCGCGAACATCCCCTCGACGGCGGCCAGCGCCTCCGCGTGCGAGGCGGCGATCACGACGCCCTTGCCGGCGGCGAGCCCGCTCGCCTTGACGACCAGCGGGGTCGGCTGCGCGCGCAGCCATGCCGGATCGAAGCGCTCACGGGTGAAGGTGGCCGAGCGGGCGGTCGGAATGCCGTGGCGGGTGAGGAAGCTCTTGGCGAAGGCCTTGGAGCCCTCGAGCTGCGCGGCCGCCTGCCCGGGGCCGAAGCACTTGAGGCCCGCCGCCACGAAGGCATCCACCACGCCCGCCACCAGCGGCGCCTCGGGACCGATGATCGTGAGGTCGACGCGCTCCGCGACCGCGAGGCGCGTGAGCCCGGCGAGGTCCTCGGCGGCGACCTCGACGTTGCGCACCCTGGGCTCGCCGGCCGTGCCGGCGTTGCCGGGAGCGACCAACACCTCGCTCACGCGCGGCGCGGACGCGCACTTCCAGGCGAGCGCATGCTCGCGGCCGCCCCCGCCGACGATGAGGACTTTCATCGCAGCACGCGCCTAATGCCGGAAGTGCCGCATGCCGGTGAACACCATGGCCATGCCGTGCTCGTCCGCGGCGGCGATCACCTCGGCGTCGCGCACGCTGCCGCCGGGCTGGATGACCGAGCGGACGCCGAAGCCGGCCGCTACGTCGAGGTTGTCGCGGAACGGAAAGAACGCATCCGATGCCATCGCCGAGCCTGCCACCGCGAGCTTCTCGTCCGCCGCCTTCATGGCGGCAAGCCGCGTCGAGTAGACGCGGCTCATCTGCCCGGCACCCACGCCGATCGTGGCACGGTCGCGCGCCAGCACGATGGCATTGGATTTCACGAACCGACAGACGGTCCAGGCGAACCTGAGATCGAGGAGCTCCCCGGGGCTCGGCTTGCGGCGCGTCGGCACGCGCAGCTCGCCCTCGGGCAGATCCTCGAGGTCGCGCGACTGCACCAGAAGTCCCCCGGTGACGCTGCGCAGCTCGGGGCCGGCGGCGGCGGGCGCGGCGAGATTCCCGAGCGCGAGCACGCGCACATTGGGCTTGCCGGCGAGGACCTGCGTTGCGTCCGGATCGACCGACGGCGCCGCGAGCACCTCGACGAACTGGCGCTCGGTGATGGCGCGGGCGGTGGCCGCATCGAGGGCGCGGTTGAAGGCGATGATGCCGCCGAACGCCGAGGTCGGGTCGGTGCGGTAGGCGCGCTCGTAGGCCTCGAGCGGCGTGGCGGCCAGGGCGGCGCCGCAGGGATTGGCGTGCTTGACGATGACGCAGGCGGGAGCGGCGAACTGCCGCACGCATTCGATGGCGGTGTCGGCGTCGGCGATGTTGTTGTAGGAAAGATCCTTCCCCTGCAGGAACTCCGCCCGGGAGATGCTCGCGCCGCGCGCCGCCGGGTCGCGGTAGAAGGCCGCGCGCTGGTGCGGATTCTCGCCGTAGCGCAGGTCCTGGACCTTGTCGAAGACCAATGGCAGCGTGGCGGAGAACGACGCCGTGCTCTCCTGCGGAGCGAGGTAGGCAGCCACCATGGTGTCGTAGGCAGCCGTGTGAGCGAAGGCCTTGGCCGCGAGGCGCGCACGCGTCGCTACGTCGCTTCCGCCCTGGTGCGTGTCGAGTTCCTTCAAGAGCTGCGGGTAATCCGCCGGGTCGACCACGACCAGCACCGACTCGTGGTTCTTGGCCGCGGCGCGCAGCATCGCCGGGCCTCCGATGTCGATGTTCTCGATGGCCTCCTGGTAGCTGCAGCCGGGCCGCGCCACGGTCTGCGCGAAGGGATAGAGATTCACCACCAGCAGATCGATGGGCGTGATGCCGTGCTGCGCCATGACGGCATCGTCGACGCCGCGCCGCCCGAGGAGTCCGCCGTGGATCTTCGGATGCAGGGTTTTCACCCGCCCGTCCATGATCTCGGGGAAGCCGGTGTAGCTCGCGACCTCGCGCACCGCGACCCCGTTCGCGGCCAGCAGGCGTGCGGTGCCGCCGGTCGAGAGGATCTCTACGCCGCGAGAGCTGAGCGCGCGCGCGAGCTCGAGCACTCCGGCCTTGTCGGAGACGGATAGCAGAGCGCGGCGCACGGGTGGCGACGACATGGGCTTCAGCCCCTCATGACGGCCGGCGCGCGCCGGCGCCGGCTTCGAATCAGCGGCTTCAGGAGCCTGCAAGTCCGAACTGCTTCAGCTTCTTGCGCAGCGTTCCACGATTGATGCCGAGGATACCGGCGGCGCGGCTCTGGTTGCCCTGGGCGTAGTCGAGGACTACACGGAACAGCGGCTCCTCCACTTCGCGCAACACGAGGTCGTACAGATGGGCGGGTCGATGGCCGTTCAGGCTGGTGAAATACTCGCTCAACGCGCGTTCGGCATGATTACGCAGCGGCAGATCGCGTCCATTCACTCTGGCGGCGGCGGCTTCACGAGACCGAGTCTTCTTCTTTGCCGTCATGTGACCCCCCGAGGAAAAAACCGTTCTCAGGCCGCCACGGCGGCCTCACCCACCCATTCATCGAAATGCTTAAGCGCCTGCGCGAACTGTGCGGTGGTATTCGCGGCCCCCATCAGATCCCGCCGGACCGACACCGGCTCATCCAGCAACTGCCCGCAATACCAGCCGAGATGTTTGCGCGCGATCCGGACTCCGGTCTCCTCGCCGTAGAAGCTGTACACCGAGTCGAGATGCGCGACGATGATATCACGCAGGTCGCTGCGCTGAAGTGCCGGCGTCGCAAATCCGCCGTGCAGCTCGCCGCAGAGCTCGCGGTTGACAGCGCGAAAAATCCATGGCGAGCCGTGGCTCGCGCGGCCGATCATTACTCCGTCTGCACCGGTGAAATCAAGTACCTCGCGGGCTTTTTTTCCGTCGCCGATATCGCCGTTGGCGAACACCGGCATGCGTACCCGCCTCTTGATGTCGCGAATGGTGGCGTACTCGGCCGAGCCTGCGTAGAAATCCGCGCGTGTGCGCCCGTGGACGGCGAGCGCTGCGATGCCGCAGCGCTCGGCGATCGATGCAATTTCGACGCCGTTCACGTGGCTGCGGTCCCAGCCGGTGCGGATCTTGAGCGTCACGGGCACATCGACCGCGCGCACCACCGCCTCGAGGATGCGCGCCACCAGCGGCTCGTCCTGGAGCAGCGCCGAGCCGCAGAGCCTGCCGCAGACTTTCTTCGCGGGGCAGCCCATGTTGAGGTCGATGATCTGCGCGCCGAGCGCGACGTTGAGGCGCGCGGCCTCGGCGAGCGCTTCCGGGTCGGCACCGGCGAGCTGCACCACGCGCGGCTCGGGCTCGCCCGCATGATCCATACGGTGGCGCGACTTGGGCGCCGACCACAGGCGCGTGTCCGAGGTCAGCATCTCGGACGCGGCGAGCCCGGCGCCGAGCCTGCGGCAGAGGATGCGGAACGGCCGATCGGTCACTCCCGCCATGGGCGCGAGCACGGCGGGAGAGGGCAGGACGTAGGGCCCGATGCGCACCTCAGTTGTCGGTCGCTCGGGCCAATTCATCTGACGGCGCTCGCGTCGTTCGCGCAGGCGATGGCGCCGCCGGCGAGCGGCAGGCAGGCATCGAGCTCGAAGCCCACCGCGCTCGCTCCCGGATCGACGAAGGCCAGCTCGGCATCGATGCGCTGATCGGAGGCGAGCAAGGCGGTCGGCGGGATGCTGCGCGGCAGATAGTCGCGCGGTTGCACGTCGCGCGAGGCGAGGCGGTTGCCGAAGCGGTCCTGGAGCGTTACGCGCAGCAGCGGCAGCGGTTGCGGCCTCGGGCCCGCATTGCGGATGCTGGCGCGCACGGTGATGGCGCCGTGGCTCCCCTGGTCGACCGTGGCGCCGAGCTGGCGCACATCGTAGGCATGCAGGTCCCAGCGTGGCGCGAGCGGGATGCCGAGCGCTGCGTACAGCGCCGTCAGCGGCCGGTTGAAGCGCGGGTCGGTCGCGAGCGCGTCGCGCCGGTGATTGATGATCTGCGCCACCAGAGCCAGCACGAGGAGCACCGCGCCCAGCGTCCAGAGGAGCGAGCCCGGAGTGCCTCGCGGCTCAGGGGGACGTACGAGCGTCGCGAACGCATCGCCGTCGGTATCCTCCGGGGGCGCCGGCGGCTCGCGCTCACTGGCACTGGCGCTGCGCGCCGGCGTGGCAGCCGCGGCGACCTCCGGCCCCATCGGTCGCCTGGCTTCCTCGCGCTGCGCGGCGGCGGCGGGCTTGGCAGGCTTCGCGGAGCCGGGCTCGCTCTGCACGATGGCGGAGAGCAGAGCCGCATCGAGCTCCACGTCGAAGTCCGCGCCCGCTCCCTGAGCCGCGGGGCCGGGACCGGGCGCGACCGGCTCCTGGTTGGCGGCCACCAGGGACTTGAAGGAGCCGGTGGCGGCGGTCCACTCCGGGTCGGGCTTCACCGCGACGAACACCGATGAGGCGTCCGTGGTCTCGGGATTGAACTCGAGCGCGTCCACGGAAGCCGATTCCTCATCAGCCGGCGCCTCCGGCGCGGGCTCTTCGGGCTCGGACTCCACGGGCGCACGCTCGGCGGCGCGGGCCGCGGCGCGCTCGTCGGAAAGCTGCGCCAGCGCGTTGAACACGCTCGAGCAGCGGCCGCAGCGCACGTAGCCCTGTGCCACACGCAGGTCCGCCGCGGTCACTACCAGTGTCAGGGCGCACTTGGGACAGACGGTAAACATCGAATCAGTGGCGGCGCGCGCTCAGACAGGCCCAATCGCCGCTCTCTCCGCACAGCGCCACATCAAACCACGCGGCGTAAGCGCCTGTCACGTCCGTGACCTCGTGCCGCATGAGTCCGGCGAGCACCGCCACCCCGCCTGGGCGCACCAGCGCCGCGAACCTTGGGGCGAGCGTGCACAGAGGGGCGGAGAGAATGTTTGCCATGAGCACGTCGACCCCGGTGGGCAGCTCCGCGGCGCGCTCGTGGATGCGGACCAGGTGGGCGACCCCGTTCTCGAGCGCGTTGTCGCGCGTGGCGATGAGCGCCTGGGGGTCGATGTCGAAGCAGTGAACCTCGGCCGCCCCGAGTTTGGCGCAGGCGAGCGCCAGCACACCCGAGCCGCAGCCGTAGTCGATGGCGCGCGCGCCGCGCGCCAGATGCGCATCGAGATACGTGAGGCACAGCGCGGTGCTCGGATGGGTCCCGGTACCGAAGGCGAGCCCGGGATCGAGGGTCACGACAGCGGCGTTCGCCTCTGCCACGCGCTCGTGCCGCGGACATATCCAGAGCCGCTCGCCGAAGCGCATGGCATGAAAGTCCTTGAGCCATTCGCGCTCCCAGGCGCGCTCGGCCAGTACCTCGGCGGTGACGCGCTCGGGCGGGAGGTCGAGCGCTGTGGCGACCGCGGCGGCGAGCGCGCGCGGCTCGCCCGCGTCGAGGAACAGCGCACTCAGGCGCGTTGCCGGCCACAGCCGCACCTCACCCGGCAGCGGCTCGAGCACCGGGTCGTCGCGCGAGTCGACCAGGGTGACGGCGACCGCGCCGCAGGCGATGCAGGCGCTTTCCGCGCCTTCCGGATCGAGCGCGCCCAGGTCGAAGCAGACCGTGACGGTGGCCATGCGCCGATTATGCGGGGCTCGATGCGCCTGCGCATCGCTTGAGCGCGTCAGCCGAGCACTCCGTCGGAAGGCATGCGCATGGGTGGCCGGGCGCGCTGCGGACGCAGCCGTCCTCACCGTAATCCCAGCCGCCGCTCCAGGTAGTGGATATCGGTGCCGCCCTTCTGGAACGCGGCGTGATTGAAGATCTCCTGGTGCAGGGCGACGTTGGTCTTGATGCCCTCGATCACCATTTCCGCGAGTGCGTTCTTCATGCGGGCGATCGCCGTGTCGCGGCTGTCGCCGTGTGCGATCACCTTGGCGATGAGCGAGTCGTAGTAGGGCGGCACGTTGTAGCCGGAGTACACGTGGCTGTCGACGCGGATGCCGGGCCCGCCGGGGGCATGCCACAGGCGGACGGGACCGGGCGAAGGCGTGAAGGTCTTCGGATCCTCGGCGTTGATCCGGCACTCGATGGCGTGGCCGCGGATCTGCACGTCGCTCTGCGAGTAGGGCAGCCGCTCGCCGCTCGCGATCAGCAGCTGCGCCTTGACCAGATCGATGCCGGTGATGAGCTCGGTCACCGGATGCTCGACCTGGATGCGGGTGTTCATCTCGATGAAGTAGAACTCGCCGCCCTCGTAAAGGAACTCGAGGGTGCCGGCGCTGCGGTAGCCGACCGCGCGGCAGGCCTCGACGCAGCGGTCGCCCATCATCTTGCGCTGCCTCACGGTGATCCCCGGTGCGGGCGCCTCCTCGATCACCTTCTGATGGCGGCGCTGCATCGAGCAGTCGCGCTCGCCGAGGTGGATCACGTTGCCGTGTGCATCGCCGAGCACCTGGAACTCGATGTGCCGCGGCCGCTCGAGGAATTTCTCCATGTAGACCTGGTCGTTGCCGAAGGCGGCGCGTGCCTCGGCGCGCGTGATGCCGATGGCGTTGAGGAGCGAGGCCTCGACGTGCACCACGCGCATGCCGCGCCCGCCGCCGCCGCCCGAGGCCTTGATGATGACCGGGTAGCCGAGGTCGCGCGCGATGCGCAGGTTCTCGTCGTTGTCCTCGCCCAGCGGGCCATCGGAGCCCGGCACGCACGGCACGCCGTGCGACTTCATGACCTTGATGGCCGAGACCTTGTCGCCCATGGTGCGGATGGTCTCGGCCTTCGGTCCGACGAACACGAAGCCGCTCTTCTCGACGCGCTCGGCGAAGTCGGCATTCTCGGAAAGGAAGCCGTAGCCGGGGTGGATGGCGACCGAGTCGGTCACCTCCGCAGCCGAGATGATCGCCGGCATGTTGAGGTAGCTGGCGCCCGACGCCGGCGGACCGATGCACACCGACTCGTCCGCGAGCAGCACGTGCTTGAGGCTGTAATCGGCGGTGGAGTGCACCGCGACCGTCTTGATGCCGAGCTCGCGGCACGCCCTGAGGATCCGCAGAGCAATCTCGCCGCGATTGGCGATGACCAGCTTCTCGATCATGGGCCGCTATTCGATGACGAACAACGGTTGGCCGAACTCCACCGGGTCGCCGTTGCGCGCCATGATCGAGGCGATCCGCCCGGCCTTGTCGGCTTCAATCTGGTTCATCATCTTCATCGCTTCGATGACGCACAGAACCTGACCGACCTTGATCTCATCGCCGATCTCGACGAAGGGCTTGGCACCGGGTGAGGGCGCGGCATAGAAGGTGCCGACCATGGGAGCGGTGATGACGTGCTCGCCGGGCTTCGGCTTGGCTGCCCCCGCGTCGGCGAGCGCGGTCGCCGGCACCTCCGGCGTCCGCGCCGGCACCCCGGCCGCCGGCGCGGCCGAATGCCCTACCTGCGTGACCGGAACGCCCGCGGCGGGCGCGGTCATGCGGCTGATGCGCACGGCCTCCTCGCCCTCCTTGATCTCGATCTCCGCGATGCCGGACTCCTCCAGCAGCTCGATCAGTTTCTTGATTTTTCGAATATCCATGCCGGGCAACGCCCCCCTTCGGTCGTTGGCTCGCGCGCGCCGTCCGCCGCTCAGGCGCCGCGCGCGAGCCGCTGCGCGGCGGCGCGCACCGCCAGTTCGTAGCCGAACGCTCCGAACCCGGCGATGACGCCGACGGCGATGTCGGAGAAATAGGAATGCCGGCGAAATGGCTCGCGCGCCTGTGTGTTGGAAAGGTGCAGCTCGAGGAAAGGCAGGTGCGTCCCGAGGAGCGCATCGCGCAGTGCGACGCTCGTGTGGGTAAAGGCACCCGGGTTGAAGATCACGAAACCAACGCCTTCGGACGGGGCTCGATGGATGCGCTCGATGAGCTCGTGCTCAGCGTTGCTTTGGAAGGCGATGAGCTCGTGTCCGGCCTCGCGCGCGAGCGCAACGGCCCGCTTCTCGATCGCCTCGAGAGTGTCGGTCCCATAAACAGCCGGCTCGCGGGTGCCGAGCAGATTGAGGTTCGGGCCGTTCAGCAACAGCACTCGGGCCATCGGGCGCGCGTCTTCTTATCGGTTTGGGTCAAACAAGCGCGGCGAATGTACCTCAATCGGAGCGCATTTGGGATAGTTCTTGGGGCGATCTGCGGAGATCTCGCAGAACTTGGCTCAATCGCCCCCGGCGGCGGCACGAGAGACCGCCAGACGCTGCATCGCCGCGTCGATCTGTGCCCGAGCGGCCTGAAGGCCCAACCGACCCGCCCCCACGTCGGCCAGACGCGCGAGGATGAACGCCGCTTCGTCCCGATGCAACTCGCCGATCTTGAGCGTGACGATTCGCCCCTGGGCATCTGCGAACACTGAGAATGGAAGGACTGGCTCCATTCCGAAGGCGGCCGCGGCCTCGAGGCCCCCCCTCTCGCCGACCAGCACGGGGTAGTCGATTTTCATCTCCTGGACGTATTTCGTGACAGAATCACGATGATCGATCGCAATTCCGACTATTTCAAAGCCATTTCCGTGATTTTCGCGGCGAAGCTCCTCGAGAAGGGGGATCTCCCGGCGGCAGGGCTCGCACCAGGTGGCCCAGAAGTTCAGCACCAGCGGCTTGCCGGTCCACTCTGACAGGCGATGGGGCGTGCCGTTTGAATCGGGGAGCGAGATTTCGGGGAGGGTCTCGGGAATCGGATGGTTCGGCGGCAGCGGGGCTGAATCTCTCAGGGGCTGGGCGGGAGGCAGGCTCTCTGCGACTGTCTTCGCCTGCGGCGCCAGGCGGTAGACCAGAAAGCCGAGAGCACCGCAGCCGAGAATGCCCGCCAGCGTCAGCGCGGTGGCCGCCGGCAGCCAGCGGCTCTTCACGGGGCCGCGGCTAGTGCCGCGCGCGCCCGGGCCGCGAAGGCATCGGCCTTCATGTACCCGACCACGCGGTACTGACTCCGCTCCTCGCCATCCGGACCGTAGAAGGCAATGGTCGGCGGTCCGATGATTCCAAAGCGCTTGAGCAATGCCTGATCATCGGCGTTGTCCGCTGTCACGTCGGCGCGCAGCAGCGAGACGTGCGCAAGGGCGGCTTGCACCCCCGGGTCCGTGAACGTGTAACGCTCCATCTCCTTGCACGAGGTACACCAGTCGGCGGAGAAATCGAGCATCACGCCGCGCCGCGCCGCGCTCGCCGCGTGTACCTCGCGCTCGAGATCCGCCACCGTGCGGATGGTGTGGAACGGCAGCTCCCGCGACTCATGCGCGAGGGCGGGAATCGGCGCGAAGGGATCGCTGCCGCCGAGCGCTGAGCCGGCGGCGAGCGCCACGCCGTAGAGCCCGACCGCGAGTCCTGCGACCCGCAGCACCCACCGGGCGGTCGAGCGCGTCTTGAGCTCGAACCACAGGAGCCACGCGAGCGTCAGGGCCGGCAGCGCCCACAGAAGCAGTCCGATGCGATCGGGGACGACGCGCGCCAGCATCCACGCGGCGACCGCCAGCATCATGGCGCCGAACAGCTTCTTGACGAAGTCCATCCAGGCGCCGGCCTTCGGCAGGAGCCTGCCGGCGGAGGCGCCGACGACGAGAAGCGGCGTCCCCATCCCGATGCTCATGGCAAAGAGTGCGGCTCCCCCGCGGCCGATCTGGCCGGTCTGGCTGATGACGAGGAGCGCCGCGACCAGCGCCGGACCCACGCAGGTCGTGACGATGAGGGCCGATAACGCCCCCATGACCGCGACGCCGCCGAACGTTCCGGCGGACTGGCGGTTGCTGACATTGGCGATGCGGGTCTGGATCGCGACCGGCATCTGCACGGTGTAGAGGCCGAACATCGACAGCGCCATCGCCACGAAAATCGCGGCGAACAGCGCCAGCAGCCACCACTGCTGAAAGAGGGCCTGCACCTCGCGGCCCATCGCCGCCCCGGCGATGCCGGCGGCCGTATAGGTGAGCGCCATGCCGAGCACGTAAGTCACCGAGAGCGCGAATGCGCGTCCCGTGGTCACGTGCGGGCCGCCGCCGGCGATGATCCCCGAGAGGATCGGCACCATCGGCAGCACACAGGGAGTGAAGGCGAGCAGCAGGCCCGCGAGATAGAAGCCGCCGATCATGAGGAAGAAGTTACCGGTGAGCAGCTGCGCGAATCGCGATTGCTCCGAGCCCCCGAATCCGCTGCCGCCCGAGGCGGCGTGGCCGCCCGCGCTGCCCGCGCCGCCGGAGAGGGTGACGCTCACGGACTTTGTCTGCGGGGGATAACACAGGCCCTTTTCCGCACAGCCCTGATAGGTCACCTCGAGCGGGAGCGCGAACGCGCCGCCCGCGGCACGGGCGACGGGCACGGTCACGCGCAGCTCGTGGTGATAGATCTCCTGGCGGCCGAAGTACTCGTCGTTCTTGATCTGGCCGGGAGGAAACTGCGGCGCGCCGAGCTGGGCGGCGCCGCTCCCGGTTGCGATCTTGATGCGCGATTTGTAGAGGTAATAGCCCTCGGCAATCTCCCAGTTGAGCGCCACCTGATCGCTTCCACCGGGGAGCGCGTCGAAGCGAAACGCCTCATCCACGGGGAGGAAGTCATCGCCGCTGCTCTTGACCGACCCGAGAACGCTGCTCAGACCCTTGGGCGGGGCGGCGGCGTTCGGGGAGGCGCTCGGGGAGGGTGACTGTGCGTGTGCGGCCAGGGCGCAGGCGCCCACGACCCCCAGTCCGGTCACGAGAATATGTCTAATGCTTAACCGCATATGACCGCTTTATAGCGCAAGCCTTGGACGAGTGGCAGGAACTGGGGTTCATCCCTGAAAAACAGCCCTCCCGACGAAAAAAGTCCGGCCACGGCTTGAAATCGCCAGGTCCCCCTCTATCATTAGCAGCCGCGTGGGGGGAGTGCTAATAGGTTCTCCCCCTGCAAATAACCATTCAACCATCAAGAGTCTTAAGGAGCGAACACATGAAGATTCGTCCTCTTCATGACCGCGTCATCGTGAAGCGCCTGGAAGAGGAGCGTACCTCCCCGGGTGGCATCGTGATTCCCGATACCGCGGCAGAGAAGCCGGTGCAGGGAAAGATCGTCGCAGTCGGCAAGGGCAAGATTCTCGAGGACGGCCAGGTTCGGCCGCTCGACGTGAAGGTCGGCGACAAGATCCTGTTCGGCAAGTACAGCGGAACGGAGGTCAAGGTCGACGGTGAAGATCTCGTGGTCATGCGCGAAGAAGACGTCATGGCCGTGATCGAAGGCAAGTAACGAGGAATCACGACAATGGCAGCCAAAGAAGTCCGTTTCAGCGACGACGCTCGCGCCCGCATGTTGAAGGGCGTGAACATCCTCGCCAATGCCGTCAAGGCAACCTTGGGCCCCAAGGGCCGTAACGCCGTGCTCGAGAAGAGCTTCGGCGCACCCACCGTCACCAAGGACGGCGTGTCGGTCGCGAAGGAAATCGAGCTCAAGGACAAGTTCGAGAACATGGGCGCGCAGATGGTGAAGGAAGTCGCGTCCGCAACCTCCGACGAGGCCGGCGACGGTACCACCACCGCCACCGTGCTCGCCCAGGCGATCATCCGCGAGGGCCTCAAGGCCGTGTCCTCGGGGCGCAACCCGATGGATATCAAGCGCGGCGTCGACCGGGCGGTCATCACCGCCGTCGAGGAGCTGAAGAAGCTCTCCAAGCCCTGCAAGGATTCCAAGGCCATCGCCCAGGTCGGCACGATCTCGGCGAACGCCGACGAGTCGATCGGCAAGACCATCGCCGAGGCGATGGAAAAGGTCGGCAAGGAAGGCGTCATCACGGTGGAAGAGGGCTCGGGTCTCACCAACGAGCTCGAAGTGGTCGAGGGCATGCAGTTCGACCGCGGCTACCTCTCGCCGTACTTCATCAACAACCAGCAGAACCAGACCTCCGAGCTCGACAAGCCGGCGATCCTGCTGGTCGACAAGAAGATCTCCAACATCCGCGAGCTGCTGCCGCTGCTCGAAGGTGTCGCGAAGGCCGGCCGGCCGCTGCTGGTCGTGGCCGAGGACATCGAGGGTGAGGCGCTGGCGACGCTGGTCGTCAACAACATCCGCGGCATCCTCAAGGTGGCCGGCGTCAAGGCTCCGGGCTTCGGCGACCGCCGCAAGGCCATGCTGCAGGACATCGCCACCCTCACGGGCGGCACGGTGATCTCCGATGAGGTCGGCCTGTCGCTCGAGAAGGCGACCATGAACGATCTCGGCGACGCCAAGAAGATCGTCGTGGAGAAGGAGAACACCACGATCATCGACGGCGCCGGCAAGTCTGCCGACATCAAGGCGCGCGTCGAGTCGATCCGCCAGCAGATCGAGGAGGCCACCTCCGACTACGACAAGGAGAAGCTGCAGGAGCGTGTCGCCAAGCTCTCCGGCGGCGTCGCCGTGATCAAGGTCGGTGCCGCCACCGAGATCGAGATGAAGGAGAAGAAGGCCCGCGTCGAGGACGCGCTGCACGCCACCCGTGCGGCGGTCGAAGAGGGCGTAGTGCCGGGCGGCGGCGTGGCGCTGATCCGCGCGCAGAAGGCCATCGAGAAGCTCGAGGGCGCGAACGAGGACCAGACGGTCGGCGCGCGCATCCTGTCGCGCTCGATCGAGGAGCCCCTGCGCCAGATCGTCGAGAACGCCGGCGAGGATGCCGCGGTGATCCTCAACCAGGTCAAGGCGAAGACCGGCGCCTACGGCTACAACGCCGCCAAGGGCGAGTTCGGCGACCTGCTCGAGGCCGGGATCCTGGATCCCACCAAGGTGACGCGTCTTGCCCTGCAGAACGCGGCGTCCGTGGCGGGTCTGCTGCTCACCACCGAGGTCATGGTGGCCGAGGCTCCGAAGGATGAGGAGCACAGCCACGCGGGACCGCCGGGCGGCATGGGCGGGATGGACATGTAATGACCCTCTCTAAAGAGGTATCGATTCTGTAACACTGAGCCGTTAGCCTTTACATAACGGTTAGGGGTTCGCGCCGTAAGCTCCAAGCTGAGGCGCCACCCCCAAAGACGCGGAACAAGACCCCCTATTCCGCGCATCATTCGCAGGCCCCCTCGTGGGGCCTGTTTTTTTGGTTTATCGTCCCCCTGAAGGATCCTTTCCAAGGAGGCTCACCATGGCTCAACCGAAAGCTCGCGCATTGCTCGCGGCTCTTGCCGTCACGGGCCTTGCGCTCGCCGCGTGCAGCCGGCAGGGCCAGGACGAGATGAGCTGGGCCCGCGCGGCGCTCGAGCGCAACGGCCGCCTGGAGATCGTGGCGGCCGACCAGCAGAGCCGTACTTTCACGGTGCGCAACAAGGACACCGGAGAGCTCTCCATGGTGCGTGTCGACCAGCTGGTCGCGGGCCCGGCTTCGCCGGCCGCGACTGCTGCGACCGCCCCGACGACTGCGCCGGCCAGCGCGGCTGCTGCACCCGCAGGCGCCAGCGCCGAGGCGGCGGCCGCCCCTGCAGCGGCTGCCCCAGGCGCCGCCGCCTGGCGGGGCGAGGCGAGCGAGCCGGAGGTCCCGGCGCCGCCGCCCGCACCCAAGCTGTTTGCCTCGAGGGCGTCGCAGCCGGGCGCTGAGGCCCGGCCGATGCCCGGACAGGTTCTCGAGGCGGGACCCGGGTACAGCATCGAGGCGGGCTCGGGCCCGGCGGCGGCTCCCGCCGCGGCGCCGGTGCTGCGAGAGAGCGGCTCAGGGAGCGCAGGCGTCGAGGTGCGACGCGAGCCGATCGTCTGCCAGGGGGCTCGCCTCCTGCACATCGACAACCTCAATCTTCAGTTCGAGGGTGATGGCGTGAGCGCCGAGGATGGCTGCGAGATTCACATCACCAACAGCCGCATTCGGGCCACGGGCGTCGGCGTCTCGGCGCGCGCCGCCAACGTCCACATCGACAACAGCCTGATCGAGGGTGATACCGGCTCGATCGACGCTTCGAACGGTGCGCAGATCTACACCGCGTCGTCGAGATTCAAGGGCCTGAGCCGCCAGCTCGACACCGCAGCCGTGCACGACCTCGGGGGCAATGTCTGGAACTGACCCGCCTGCGGGTGCCGAGCTCGAGGCCTCGCTGCCACGGGTGCTGGCAGCGAGCGATTTCGTCGCCGACTCCCTGAGGCGCGATCCCCGGCTGCTGACTGCGCTGCTCGCGCGCGGCGATCTCAGCCGGCGTCTTACCTCCGGCGAGATCGCCACGCGCGCCCCGGAGCTCTCCGCCGCGACCCCGGAAGGGGAGGCACAGAGCGCGCTGCGGCGCTGGCGGCGACAGGAGCTCGCGCGCATCGCCTGGCGCGACCTCGCCGGCTGGGCCGACCTCGATGAGACGCTCACCGATCTCAGCGCCTTCGCGGACGCGGCGATCCAATCGGCCCTGGCCTACGCGCGTCACGGGCTGGTCGCGCGCTACGGCGAGCCGCGGTCGGCGAGCGGCGAGATTCAGCCGCTCGTGGTCATCGGCATGGGCAAGCTCGGTGGCGGCGAGCTCAACTTCTCCTCGGACGTCGATCTGGTGCCGCTGTTCCCCGAGCACGGCGAGACTGACGGCCAACGCGGCGTGGCCAACGAGGAATTCTTCACGCGCTTGGTGCAGGCGCTGGTGCGGCTGCTCGAGGCGCCGACCGCCGAGGGCTTCGTGCTGCGGGTGGACCTGCGGCTGCGGCCCTTCGGCGACTCGGGGCCCGTCGTCTCGAGCTTCGCGTCCTTCGAGGACTATCTGACGCGGCACGGCCGCGACTGGGAGCGCTACGCCTATATCAAGGCGCGCGCCCTCACCGCTCCCGAGCGCTATGCCGAGATCGAGGCCTCCGCGGTGCGGCCGTTCGTCTACCGGCGCTACCTCGACTACGGAGTCTTCGAGAGCCTGCGCGAGATGAAGGCGCTCATCGAGCGCGAGGTCGAGCGGCGCGAGCTCGCCGACGACATCAAGCTCGGCCCGGGCGGCATCCGCGAGATCGAGTTCATCGTGCAGGCGCTGCAGCTGACGCGCGGCGGGCGCGATCGCCTGCTGCAGACCCCGGCGCTGCGCACCGCGCTCAGGCGCCTCGGGGAAACGCGCATCCTGCCGGCCGAGGCGGTGGCACAGCTCGACGCGGCCTACGTCTTTCTGCGCCGCCTCGAGAACCGGCTGCAGATGCTCGGCGATGCCCAGGTGCACGCGCTGCCGCTCGAGCCCTCGGTGCGCGAGCGCCTGGCGCTCGCCATGGACGCGCCCGACTGGCGCTCGCTCCTCGCGGAACTCGAGCGGCACCGTGCGCGGGTGCGCGGCCACTTTCACGACGTCATCCTCGGCGGCGGCGCCGAGCCGGATGCGGCGGTCAGAATCGACCTCGGACGTTTCTGGGACACGCAGGCGGAAGCCGCGGCGCTCGCCGAGTCGCTCAGCTCAGCGGGCTTCAGCGACAGCGCCGAGGCCGCGCGCCTGCTGCTCGAGCTGCGCGCCTCGAGCCTGGTGCGCAAGCTCGATGAGCCGGGCCGCAGGCGCCTGCAGGCGCTGCTGCCGGTGCTGCTCGCCGACATTGCGAGGAGCGGCGCGCAGCTGCCCGTGCTGCGCCGGATCCTCGGCATCATCGAGGCGACCGGCAAGCGCTCGGCATACTTCGCGCTGCTGCGCGAGAACGCGGTCGCGCGGGCGCGGCTGGTGGAGCTGGTCGGGCACGGCGAGTTCCTGGCGGCGCAGCTCGCCGCGCAGCCGATGCTGCTCGATGAGCTGATCGACGCGCGGTTGCTGTCGCAGCAGCCGACCCGCGCCGCCCTTGCGGCGGAGCTCGGACAGCGCCTCGCCCAGCTGCACGACGAGGACCCGGAGCGCCAGGTCGAGGCGCTGCACCATTTCCAGAGCGCCGCAGTGTTTCGCGTGGCGGTTGCCGATCTCACCGGCGCCATGCCGCTCATGCAGGTGAGCGACCGGCTCACCGACGTCGCCGAGCTCATCATCGAGCGCGCCCTCGAGCTCGCGTGGCGGCAGATCACCGCGCAGTTCGGCGTGCCGACCTGCGGCGACGGCCGGCCGGTGCGCGTCTGCGCGATCGGCTACGGCAAGCTCGGCGGCATGGAGCTCGGCTATTCCTCGGATCTCGACCTGGTGTTCCTGCACGACTCGCACGGCGAGCGCCAGGAGACCAGCGCCGACTCACCCATCGACAACCAGCTGTTCTTCGTGCGCCTCGCGCAGCGCATCGTGCATCTGCTCACCATGCACTCCGCCGCCGGGCGGCTCTACGAGGTCGACGTGCGGCTGCGGCCGAGCGGCAAGGGCGGATTGCTGGTGACCAACATCGGGGCGTTCGCCGAGTACCAGCGGCGCGAGGCGTGGACCTGGGAGCACCAGGCGCTGCTGCACGCCC
Source organism: Steroidobacteraceae bacterium (assembly GCA_035518275.1). GTDB lineage: Bacteria > Pseudomonadota > Gammaproteobacteria > Steroidobacterales > Steroidobacteraceae > 13-2-20CM-66-19. The sequence goes on along the minus strand of DATIXU010000014.1, from coordinate 123,716 downwards.
GCAGCGTCGCCGGCTCACCGGAGCTGTGCGCCGAGTTCGAGCGCGTGCGAACCGAGGTGCTGTGCCACCACGTGCGGCGCGAGAGCCTCCGCAGTGAGGTGCGCGCCATGCGCGGGCGCATGCGCCGCGAGCTCTCGAAGGGTGGCACGGCGCGCTTCGACATCAAGCAGGATGCCGGCGGCATCGCCGACATCGAGTTCCTGGCGCAGTACTGGGCGCTCAACTGGGCCGAGCGCTACCCCGCGGTGGTGATGTTCGCCGACACCATCCGCCAGCTCGAATCGGTGGCCTCGGCGGCCCTGGTGCCGCAGGCCGAGGTCGACGTGCTCACCAGAGCCTACCGCGCCTACCGCGCGACCGCGCACCATCTCGCGCTCGCCGGCCGGCCCGCGCTTACCTCCCCGGAGGAGTTCGGGTCCCTGCGCGCCGAGGTCACCCGCATCTGGGACGCCGCCATGGGCGCCGACCCGCCCGCCGGGCCGGTATAATCCACGCCATGACCGCCACCGCACGGCCTCTCATCCAGCCCAACGCACAGAACCAGTACGACGTGACGCAGGAGGACCTGCCGCTCAGCTGTCCCATGCCGCAGATGTACCTGTGGAACTCGCATCCGCGCGTCTACCTGCCGATCAGGGACACGGGTTGGGCGAAGTGCCCTTACTGCAGCGCGGAGTACACGCTGCGGAAGTGACGCCGCGCCAGCGGCGCTGAGGCAGGACCCGCGCTGCGCGGAGGTCAGCACGCAGCGCGAGCTCCCGCCGTCAGTGGTAGAGCCTGAAGTCCGCCGGCAGGGTGATCTCGCCGGCGGCATCCGGGTCGAGCCCGGCGCCGCTGGCGCGGCCGCCGCCGCCGAGTGTGTCCTCGTCGTCGAAAGCCGTCGGAGCCGGAATGCTGAGAGCCGCTCCGCCCCTGGCCTTGAGCTGCGAGTTGAGGGCCGGCAGGTCCTTCGAGCTCAGCGCGGCGAACTCGGCCATCGCGTCCTCGAGCTCACTGCGCAGCCCGGCGATGTTGTCGAGCTGGTAGGCCGACGGCGGCCCCTCCCAGGAATTGACCGCGCCGTAGAGCTGATCGGTGTGCTCGCGCAGCCGCTCCTCGCCCGTGATCGCTCCGCCCTCAGTGGTCGCCACGATCTGCTTGCGGATCTTGTCGAGCTTCTGATCGAAGCCGGCGAGCTTCCTGTGCAGCGGGTCCTTCTCGGCACGGCCCTTGTTGGCCGCCGCGACCTGCTGCCGCAGTCCCACGACCTGCGCGAAGAACTGCGTCTCGTCGTTGAAGAGGGTGTAGACCTTCATCGCCGCCTCGTACTGCGCCTTGCGGTCGGCCACGCTCCAGGTGACGCGCCGATCGAGCCCGACGTCGATCTTGGTATCGTAGGTCTTGCCGTTGTCCTCGATGCGGATGGTGTAGGCGCCCGGCAGCACGCGCGGCCCATGGGCGGCGGCGAAGGCGACCTGTACCGCGGGCGGCACGTGCGGCGCCGGCAGGTGCATGGTCCAGAGCACGCGGTTGAGCCCCCGGCGGCTGCTCGCCGGCAGCTCGTCCACCACGTGGCCGCTCGGATCGAGCACTTCGATCTTGAGCTTGCCGAACAGATGCCGCGTCCGCTGGTAATAGGTGATGACGGCGCCCGCTTGTGGGTCGTCGCCGATGAAGGCGGCCGCCCCGGTCGGTGCGCCACCGTCGGCCTCGATGCGTTGCTGCACAGGACGCGCCGAGACGAACGCCATGTTCTGCGCGAGCAGCTCCGGCGTCAGGTGACGGAGCGGCGTGATGTCGTCGACGATCCAGATGCCGCGGCCGTGCGTGGCGAGCACCAGGTCACTCTCGCGCGGCTGCACCGCCACGTCCCGGACCGCGACTGGCGGGATGTCGCCGCCCTTGAACTGGCTCCAGCGCGCGCCGCCGTCCACCGAGATCCACAGTCCGAACTCGGTGCCGAGGAACAGCAGCGACCTGTCGACGGTGTCTTCCTTGATGACGTGCGCGTAGCCGCGCACGCTCTTCGATTCCTGCGGCGTCACCAGCGCAACCCAGGTCTTGCCGTAGTCGCGGGTCACGTACACGTACGGGGCCATATCCCCGAAGGTATGCCGGTCGAAGGCGGCATAGGCGGTGGCCGGATCGAAGCTGCTCGCCTGCACCCAGTTCACCCACTCGCCCTTCGGCAGGCCGCGCACGTTGCCGACCACGTTGCTCCAGTGCGCGCCGTCATCGCGCGTCAGCTGCAGGTTGCCGTCGTCGGTACCGACCCAGATCGTGCCCTTCTCGAGCGGCGACTCGCTGATCGAGAAGATCGTGGTGTGCATCTCGGCCGCGGAGTTGTCCACGGTCACGCCGCCCGACTGCTCTTGCTTCTGCATGTTCGGGTCGTTGGTGGTGAGGTCCGGCGAGATCCGCTGCCAGCTCTGGCCGTGATCGCGCGAGCGGAACAGGAACTGCGCGCCGATATAGATCGTCCCCGGATCGTTGGGCGAGAGCGCGATCGGGGTGTTCCAGTTGAAGCGCAGCTTCTTGTAGAGCTTCAGGTCCCCGGCGCCGAGCTTCGGCTGGATGTCGCGCGTCTCGAGCGTATGCATGTTGACGCGCCCGATGGTGCCTCCCTGGGACTCCGCGTAGACGTAGTCGGCGCTCGCGGGGTCGTTGTACATCCAGAAGCCGTCCCCGTCGAAGAACGCGGTCCAGCGCGCGCTGGTGATGCCGCCGGGGTAGGCCGAGTCGCCCCGCCACGAGCCGTTGTCCTGCAGACCGCCGTAGACGTGGTAGGGATCGGCGTTGTCGACGCTCACATGGTAGAACTGCGAGATCGGCAGATTGTCCGACTTCCACCACTTGTTGCCGCCGTCGTAGGAGGTCCACAGTCCGCCGTCGTCGCCGTTGAACACGTGCTGCGAGTTGGCGGGATCGACGAACACGTCGTGCACGTCGCCGTGCGCGCCGATGAAGCCGCCGACGGTGGTGAAGCTCTTGCCGCCGTCCTCGCTGAGGATCAGGGCCCCGTCGGTCTTGAAGAGGCGCTTGGGATTCTTCGGGTCGACGATCAGGTTGGCGAAATAGAAGGGCCGCCATACCATCCAGGTGCTCTTGTCGCCGCGCTCCCAGGTGGAGCCGCCGTCGTGCGAGATGAAGAGCGCCGAGTCGGTGGATTCGATGAAGGCGTACACGGTCTGCGGCTCGCTCGGCGCGTAGGCGACGGCGATGCGCCCGTAGGGCTTGGCCGGGAGCCCCTTGTTGGCCGCCACGGTGAGCTCGGTCCAGCTCCTGCCGCCGTCGCTGCTGCGGTAGAGGCCGCTGCCGGAGGCCGCCTTCGGACCGTCGCCGCCCGAGCGGAACGTCCAGCCCTTGCGGCGGAAATCCCACAGGCTCGCGAGCAGCACATCGGGGCTGCCCGGCTGCAGCGCGACGCTGCCGCAGCCGGTCGAGAGGTTCGAGCCCTTGAGGATCAGCTGCCAGCTCTTGCCGCCGTCGGTGGTCTTGTAGAGTCCGCGGTCGGCGGAGTCGCTCCAGAGCTTGCCCGGCACGCAGGCGTAGACGGTGTCGGACGAGCGCGGGTCGACGATGATCTTCGAGATGCGCTCGGAGTCCTTGAGCCCCGAGCTGGTCCAGGTCTCGCCGGCATCCGTCGACTTGTAGATGCCGTCGCCCACCGAGACGGTGTTGCGCGTCCAGGACTCGCCCGTGCCCACCCACGTGTTCTCGTGATGGGTCGGATCGATGGCGATCGCGCCGATCGACTGCACCGGCTGCTTGTCGAACACGGGCTTGAAGATCGTGCCGCCGTCGGTCGACTTCCACACGCCGCCGCTCGCCGCGCCGACGAACAGCGTCAGCTTGCCGGAGGCGTCGTTGTAGCCGGCGAGGGACGTGATCCGTCCGCTCATCGCGGCGGAGCCGATGTTGCGGGCGCCGAGACCGGAGATCACGGCCGAGTCGGCCACCGGCGTCTCGGCGTGCACCACCGCAGAGACGTTGGCAATGGAGACGAGCACACCGGCCAGTGCCGGGATTGGGAATCGCATGGGTCTTCTCCCTGAAAGAGTTATTTCGCCGCGGCAGTGGCCGGCTGCATCGCCGGGAAGCGGAACAGCGAGCTGTCGAGCGCCGTGTTCGCTTCCGCCTTGTCGAACTGCACCTTCTGCCGGTCGCTCGAGCCATTGGGGCCCGACGACTGCGAGAAGGCGAAGTAGACCCCGTTCACCTGCTCGTAGTCGCCGTAGTCGGTGACGGTCTCTTTGGGTATGCCGTGCTGGATGCGGCGGCTGACGGTGCGGATCTCGAGGAAGTAATCGGGATCGAGGAAGACGTAGGTGATGTCGCCGTTGGGCCGGGTGACGCGCAGCTTGTACGCATCCGTCCCATCGACGTCCTCGGTGCCGAGATAGTCGAGCTTATAGCCCTTGGCCTTCCAGTCGACCAGCGCACCGGCGAAGTCGGCGGCGTCTTCGCTGAGATCCTTGGCGTCGTCGGCCGACATCTTCTCGGGGTCCTTGCGGCCCTGGAACGGGTCTACCTTCCAGCCCTGCGTGCCGTCCCAGGCCTGGATCAGCGTGAGACCCTGCAGCGTCGCCTCGTAGCGGACCGAGTCCGGGCGCTCGAGCATCTCGACGTAGCCGAGCTGCAGCGTGTCGCCGTTGACCAGGACCTTCCCGGTGAGCCGCAGCGAATGCAGGGCGGCGAGCTTTTCGGCTCCGCCCTTGGCGGCGACGTTCTTGGCGGCGAGCTCGTCGGCGGTATAGGCGAAGGCAGAGGATGCTGCGGTGAGCAGCACGACAGCAGCTACTAAGCGCATGCGCTTAACTCCAGTCTCTCTCGTGGATCTTTGTATGATGCGCTGGCGTCCCCAGAGGGCACCAGCCGCGACGGATTCCGTCAGCCGCTCAATCCTTTCGTTCCGGCGCTCACTCCTCGTCCGCGGCGTTCACATCCCGCGGCGGCGCCAGGTCGGCCCGCACGGGGGTGAGACCTGCGGCCTTCAGCTGCCGGTTGAGATCCGCCAGCCCGGCCTGGAGCCTGCGCCAGCCGTCGGTGAGGCTCGCGAGCGCATCGCGCGCGGCGGCCGTCGCGGCCAGCTGTGCGGCGGTCGGCGGGGCATCGCCGCGCAGCAGCTCGGCATAGAGAGAGTTGATGTGGCCCTGCACGTCGGGCAGCAGCTGCTGGTGCGCGCCCGGCGGCTTGTGTGCCGGCTCGCTCTGATCCTGTTTCGATTCGAGCAGCGCCGTGAGGCGCGCCAGGTAGTCGCTCGCGGCCTGGGCCGCAGCTCCCGTGGGCTTGAGCGCTTTGAGCTGCGCCTGCTCGGACTGAGCGGCGAGCAGTGTCTGCGAGCTCTCGGTGAGGAGGCCTGCGAGCTCGGTGGCGAGCCGCAGCTGATCGGCGAGCGCTCTCTCGGGCAGGCGGACGCGCGGGTCGGGCTTCATCGTCAGGGGCTGCTCGAGCCTGCGCCCGTCGACCGTGAGGCGCACCAGGTAACTACCGGGCAGCGCCAGCGGCCCCTGCGGCTCGCGCGGCGTCGCGTGCGGGACGGCCGAGATGGGATAACCATGGGTGGTGGACAGCGGAGCCGCGTAGCGCAGGTTCCACACCCAGCGGTGCATCCCGCTGCCCGCGGGCAGCACCTGCGGGGGGCTGAGCCAGTAGGCGGGGATCAGCTCGCGCGCCAGCTCGTCGGCCGACGGCTCGGGAGCGTCGTCGCTTCGGTAGCGGCGCACGAGGTTGCCGGTGCCGTCGATGACCTCGAGTGTCACGGGGTGCCGGGCGGCACGGGGCAGAAAGTACTCGATCACTGCGCCGGCCGGCGGATTGGCGGCGAGCGGCTCATCGGGCGGGATCGGGGTGTCGGTCCAGGTACTGCGATGCACGCGGTAGGCGGCGGCCGGGCGGAACAACAGCGCAGCGCGCAGCGGTGCGCTCGTCAACTGCCGCAGACGCGAGATGTCGTCGAGCACCCAGAAGGAGCGGCCGTGGGTCGCCACGATCAGATCGTCGTCGTTGATGAGGAGATCGCGCATCGAGGTGTGCGGGAGATTGAGCTGCAGCGAGTCCCAATGGTCGCCGTCGTCATAGGAAACCCACACGGCCTTCTCCGTGGCCGCGAACAGCAATCCCCTGCGCGCGGGGTCCTCGCGCACCGCGTTCACCGGCGCATCGTCCGGGAGCCCGGCGGCGATCGGCTGCCAGCTCCTGCCGCCGTCGCGCGTGCGGTAGAGGAAGGGGTGCAGATCGTCGATCCGCAGCCGGCTCACCGAGACATAGGCGGTGTCGACGTCGAAATGTGATGGCTCGATCTGCGTCACCTTGCTCCAGGGGATGAGCTCGGGCGGCGTGACGTTGGCCCAGTGCAGGCCGCCGTCGCGCGTTACCCACACCAGGCCGTCGTCAGTACCCGCCCAGAGCGTATCGATGCTCTTGGGCGAAGGCCCGAGCGCATAGATGACACCGCGCTGCTGCTCCGCTCCCTGCGGGTGCTGCGTGGCGACGCTCGCCGGCACGACGCCCGCCTCGCGCGCGAGGTCGGGGCTGATCGCGCTCCAGGTCATGCCGCCGTCGCTGGTCTTCCAGAGCCGGTTGAGCGCGTAGTAGAGAACATGCGCGTCGAGCGGCGAGAACATGAGCGGCTCGGTGCGGTCGGCCCGCACTTCGGGCCCGCGCACCGGAGCCGGCGTGACGTTCTGCACCTGGCCGGTGGAGATGTGGAACTTCGACACCTCGGTGCGGCCGCCGCCATAGATGACGTCCGGATCGAGGGGATCGGGGGCGACGTAGCCATACTCGATCACGCCGACCGGGTGCCAGTCGCGGTCGGTGATCGAGCCGTCGTTGCCGCGAGTGGCGATGCACACCGAACCGCTCTCCTGCTGCGCGGCGCAAACCCGGTAGGGGAAGGTTGGCGTCGCGCTCACGTGATAGAGCTGCGCCGTCGGCTGGTTGAGCCAGCTGCTCCAGCTCTCGCCGCCGTTGACGGTGAGGACTGCGCCCTGGTCACTCACCAGCGCCAGCACCCGCGGGTCGCTCGGGCTGATCCACATGTTCTGGTAGTCATCGCCGCCAGGGGCCCCGCGCAGCGGCGTCCAGGTCTTGCCGCCGTCGGCGGACTTCATGGTGACGATCCCCATGCTGTAGACGACGTCGGCGTTGGTCGGGTCGGCGCGCAGCACCGTCAGGTCGCCGCCGCCGATGCGCAGCGAGGCGCGCGGATCGGTCGTGATCCGTGTCCAGTGCTCGCCCGCATCGTCGGAGCGGAACACACCGAGCCCCGCCGCCGAGGAATAATCGCCCGGTTCCGTCGTCCCGACCGCGGCATAGATGCGCTGCGGCGCGCTGGCGGCGATCGAAAAATTGATCTGGGTGAGATTGTCCGGGAGCCCCGCGCTCAGGTGCTTCCAGGTCGTGCCGCCGTCGGTCGACTTGAAGAGTCCGCCGTTGGTCCCCTCGAACTCGTTCTTGTCCTCCCACGGCCCGAGACGCGACTGCCAGAGCGCCGCGTACACCACCTCAGGATGCACGGGATCCAGCGCGACCCCCGAGCCGCCGGTGTCCGCATCCTTGTAGAGCACCCGCTCCCAGGTCGCCCCGCCGTCGCGCGAGCGGTAGATGCCGCGCTCCTCGTTGGCGCCGTAGGGGTGGCCGAGCACCGCGGCAAACAGGCGGTTCGGGTCGCGCGGGTCGACGGCGAGCTCGGGTATCTGCTGGCCGTCGGCGAGGCCGCCGTGGGTCCAGGTGCGGCCGCCGTCCGCGGAACGGTAAATGCCGTTGCCGATCGAGAGATCGGGCCGCCGCAGCCCCTCACCGCTCGCCACGTAGATGATGTTGGGGTCGGAGGGCGCGACCGCGATCGCGCCGATCGATTGGGTCGGCTCGCCGTCGAAGATGGGCTGCCAGGTGCGCCCCGCGTCGCGGGTCTTCCACACACCGCCGTTGACCGCACCGATGTAGAAGACATTCGGCTGCGACGGCACGCCCGCGACCGCCCGCGTACGCCCGCCGCGCGCGGGTCCGATCATGCGCCAGGCGAGGTCGGCGTACGCGCCCGGCGGCTGGTGCTGGGCGAGCGTCACCGGGCTCGCCGCGAGGAGCAGGGCGCCACAGGTCGCGGCGGTCAGGATGTTGTACTTGTTCAACTGGGATCTCCCCTTGCGCGCCGCGTCGGGCGCCGTCAGCCTGCTGCCCGCCCTCGGTCCTAGCGGTACTGCTTGTACGATTTTTCCTCGACGATGCGCGAGCCGAGCTGGCTGTTGATGCGCTTCTTGATCGCCGCGCGCTCATCGTTCGCGACATAGACCGCGCGCGCGAGCTCGATGAACTCGCGGTCGAAGGTCTGCCGGGCCTCCTTGTCGCGGATGCGGTCCTCGATGTCCCACAACTGCTCGTTCACGCGCTGCAGCGCGCGTTCCTCCTGGGCCAGCCCGCGGTCGGCACAGCCCGAGTCGCGCCAGCTCGATTCGAGCAGCGCCAGCTCGGTGTTCACGTTGGCGAGCTTGGCGGCATCCGTGATGCGTGCCGCCTTGATCCTGAGGATGGTGATCTTGTCGAGCAGCTCGCCCGGCGAGACTGGTACCAGGATGTCGTTCATGCGCGCGATCCTAGCAACTCGTCGAGCCGCGCGGTGACCTCCTCGACGGCGATCAGGTCCATGACCCCCGGCTCCTCGATCTTGTGCCCCCAGGGGAGCTGCTGCGGCTCGCAGCCACGGAAGGCGCGCGCCGCGCGCGCGTAGGCATCGATGGACCAGCGCCCCGAAAGGTAGGGGCCGACGCGTGCCGGGTTGCTCGCGGCATAGAGCCCGATCACCGGGGTCCCGACCATGGTCGCCATGTGCACCGGACCTGAGTCGGGGCTCACCAGCACGGTCGCGCGCGCGAGCAGTGCCAACAACTCCGGCAGCGTGTCCTGACCGATCTGGTTCACCACCGCCGTGCCGGCCGCCCGGGCGATCGCCTCTCCCATGCGCCGCTCGGTCTCGCTCGGCCCGCCGGCGAGGATCACCCGCATACGCTGGCGGGTCGCCGCGTGCACGGCGAGCGCCGCGTAGCGCTCGGGCGCCCAGTTGCGCAGCGAGTGGCTCGAGCAGGGACTCACGACGAGCGTTGGCTGCGCATCGGGTATCAGCCGCTCGGCGTAGGCGCGCGCCGCCGCCGGCAGCGGCACGTCCCAGCGCAGCAGGCGCTCGCGGATGCCGAGCGCTGCGGGAAACCCGAAGAAGCTGTCGAGCACGTGCTCGCGCGATTGCGCGGCGATGCGGCTGGTGGTGAACAACCATTGCAGCTCGCGGGCGCGCGCGCGATCGAAGCCGAGTTTGATGTCGGCCGGGACCGAGAGCGACAGGAGGCTCGCGCGCAGCGCCAGCTGCATGTGCAGCAGCACGTCGAAGCGCCGGCCGGCGAGCTGTGCGCGCAGCGCGCGCCGGGCGGCGGCGAGTCCTGCACGCTTGTCCACGGTGATAAACTCGACGCCCTCGATGAGGCTCATGAGGCGCGCTTCGGTCCGCCCGACGATCCAGGTCAGCTGCGTCGCGGGCCACGCCTGCTGCAGGGTGCGCACGATCGGCACGACGTGGCAGGTATCACCGATCGCCGACAGCCTGAGGATGCAGAGACTGCGCGGCGGTTCGGCGAGAGGCAGCATGATGGAGTCAGATTCGTGAATGGGCGCTGGGCACTCGGTCCGGAGGTGAAGCGGGGCGCCCTGGCGCGCGGCGCCATGCTATATGACGCCTCCCGCGTGAGCAATTTGAGCGTCGAGTGGTTCGCGCCGCAGTACTGGCAGTCGCAGGGTACCCTCGAGGCCAGCGCCAGCGGGCGCGGCGCCGCCTGGTTCGTGGGCGCCGACGGCAAGCGTTATGTGCTGCGTCACTATCGCCGCGGCGGGCTGGCGGCGCGCCTCTCCGCCGACCACTACGCGTACCTGGGCGAGAACAACACGCGCCCGTTCGCCGAGTGGCAGATGACCTACAGCCTGCATCGTGCCGGACTGCCCGTGCCGGCGCCGATCGCCGCGCGTTACCGGCGCGCCGCCGGCCTCACTTATACCGGCGACCTGATCACGGAGCGGCTCGCGACCGTCGGCTCGCTCGCCGAGTGTTTGCGCACCGGCGCGCTCTCGATCGTCACCTGGATCTCCATCGGCCGCTGCATCCGCCGCTTCCACGACTTCGGGGTGTGCCACGCGGACCTCAACGCGCACAACATCCTCCTGAGCGACGAGCAGGTGTATCTCATCGACTTCGACCGCAGCGAGCTGCGCGGCGCCGGCCTGTGGCGCGATGCCAACCTGGTGCGGCTGCGCCGTTCGCTCGAGAAGATCGCCTGGGGTCTGCCCCCCGAGCGCTTCGCGGAAGCCGACTGGCACGGGCTGCTCGACGGCTACCGCCAGTCAAGCGGGCCGTCTGAAGGCTGAAGGCTTGCGCATCCTCTACCTCCTCGCCGTCTATCTCACCGCCCCCGTCATTTCCGCCGTGCTGCTGGCGCGCGGCCTGCGCGACCGCAGCTATTGGCGCAACTTCCGCCAGCGCTTCGGCCTGGGCCCCTGGCGTCCGCCACACGGCGTGTGGGTGCACGCCGTGTCGGTCGGGGAGGTGCAGGCGTGTGCGCCGCTCGTCACCGCCCTCTCGCGGCGCCATCCCGACCTCGCGCTCACGGTGACGACCTTCACGCCCACGGGTGCCGCGCGTGCCCGGGCACTGTTCGGCAACATCGCCGAGGTGCGCTACATCCCCTACGACCTTCCCGGGGCGGTGCGGCGCTTCCTGAAGCGGGTGGACCCGGCGCTCGCGGTCATCTTCGAGACCGAGCTCTGGCCGAATCTCTACCGCGAGTGCGGGCGGCGGCGGGTGCCGCTGGTGCTGGCGAGCGCGCGCATCTCCGAGCGCTCGCTCGGGCGCTACCGGCGCCTCGGCGCGCTGTTTCGCGACGCGCTCTCGCAGGCGTCGATCGTCGCGGCCCAGGGCGAGGCCGATGCCGCGCGCTTCCGCGCACTCGGTGCGGATGCCGCCAGCACCCACGTGACCGGGAATCTCAAGTTCGATTTCGAGCTGCCGGAGGACCTCGGCGAACGCGGCCGGCGGCTGCGCGGGCACTACGCGCGCGGGCGGCCGCTGTGGGTGGCGGGCAGCACCCACCAGGGCGAGGAGGCGGCGGCGCTCGAGGCGCACGGGCAGGTGCGCGGCACTTACCCCGATGCGCTGCTCGTGATCGCGCCGCGCCACCCGGCGCGCTTCGCCGAAGTGGCTGAGCTGCTCGCCGGGGCGGGCGTCACTTTCACGCGCCGCTCGGATGGCGAGCAGTCGGAGGATGAGGTTGCCGCGGTGCTGCTGCTCGACTCACTCGGCGAGCTGCTCGAGTTCTACGCGGCGGCGGACGTCGCCTTCGTCGGCGGGAGCCTGGTGCCGGTCGGCGGCCACAACCTGCTCGAGCCGGCGGCTCTCGGCGTGCCGATCCTGACCGGTCCCCACAATTTCAACGGCGCGGACGTCGCTCGCCTCCTCAGCGCGCGGGGTGCTGCCGAGATCGTCCACAACCCGCAGGAGCTCGGCGCGCGCGTGAGCGCGCTGCTCTCGGACCCCGGGGAGCGCGAGCGCATCGGCTCGCAGGGCCGCACTTCGGTGGCAGGCAACCGCGGGGCGCTGGCGAGGCTCCTCGCGCTGATAGAACCGTTGCTTTAGCGAACGCCCTGCGGCTTCGGCGGCGACTCAGGCTGCGGCTGGGGCGTCCCCTCGGCCGGCGGCACGGTGGGCGCCAGCGTCTCGGGGGTCTGCACCGCCGGTGAAGTCGGGGCCGTGGTGGTGAGCCAGTTGTTGACCGAGGAGAGCTCGGGCCGGTCGAGCGTGCCGGCCGCCAGGCGCAGCGTCAGCACGCTCACGATGTAGTCATAGCGCGCCACGGCGTAGTTGGTCTGCGCCTGCACCAGATTCCTGCGGGCATTCAGCAGATCGACCGAAGTGCGCGTACCGACCTCGTAGCCCGCCTCGGTGGCCTTGAGCGCCGTCTGGTTGGAGGCGAGCGCCTGGCGCAGCGCCTGCACCCGCGCGATGCCGCTGATGACGCCGAGGTAGGCATCGCGCGCCTGGCGCTCGGTGGCGCGCGAGCTCTGCACCACGCCCTCCTTGGCGGCGATCCACAGGTACTCGGCCTGCCGCACCTTCGACTGGGTATAACCGCCGGCAAACAGCGGCACGGTCAACTGCAGGCCGATCTGGCGGTCGTTGAAATACGTGCCGTAGGCCAGGGATTGAGCGGGGAATTGCTCAGAGGGGATGCCGGCGAGGCTCTCAGTGAGGCTCTGGTTCTGGTAGGAGCGCCCGGCCAGGATATCGAGCGTCGGCAGATGGCCGCCGACGGCGATGCGCACGTTGTCGCGGGCGATGTCGGCCGCCAGACGGCTCGAGATCAGCGTCGGGTTCTGCTCGAGCGAGATGTCGACCCAGCGGCTCTCGTCGGCGGGCTCGGGATTGAGCAACGGCATGTCGGTGCCGGGCTTGGCGAGCCGGTCGTACTTCTCTGCGGTGATCTCCTGCAGCTGATCCTCGGAGGTCGCGAGCGTGCGCTTGTCGGCGATCACGGTCGCGGCCGCCGTGTCGCGCGCCGCCTTGGCATCCTCGACGTCGGTGATCGCGATCAGCCCGACGTCGAAGCGCGTGGTGGCCTGGTCGAGCTGTCGCGAGATGGCTTCGAGCGCCGCCTGGTCCGCCTCGAGCGTGTCTTCGGCCGTGAGCACGGTGAAATAGGCGGTGGCGACCCTCAGGATCAACTGCTGCTCGGCGGCCTGGTAGGTGGCTTCGGCCTGGGCCACCTGGGAGCTGGCGGCCTTGAGCGTCATCCAATTCGACCACGAGAACACGTTCTGCTTGAGGTTGAGGCCCCAGGTCTTGGTCGTAGTGGACACGCCCACGGAGTCGGGGACGATCCCGTTTCCGAAGAAGAACGGCTGGGTGCCAACGTTGTTGTCGCGGGTCACGTTTGCAGTGCCGTTCAGCTGCGGCAGCAGCGCGGACCACGCCTGCGGGCGTGACTCGCGCGCCGCCAGGCGATTGGCGTCCGCCTGGCGGATCACCGGATCGTTCTTGAGGGCGTCCTCGAACACACCGACCAGGTCCTTGGGTTGCGCGCTGCCGGCGAAGCCGGCGAGCAGGCAGGCGAGAGTTGCGGCACGCTTCACGGCGGCGAATCCCTTCGGCACGGCTTCAGAAGCTGAAGCGCGCCGGCCGCGGCGCGTTCACCAGTGGATCGATCACGGTCTCGAACAGGCTCTCGGTCGCCCAGGCGGTCTCGCCGATCCGGCGGACGAGGCGCGCCTCCATCACCGGCGCTTCGCCCACGACCACGAACAGGCGGCCGCCGACGGCGAGCTGGCGCTCGAAGCGCGGGTCATAGATCGGCAGTGAGCCGGTGACGGCGATGAGATCGTAGTGCTCACCGGTGTCGGCGTTGAGCGCGTCGGCGTTGATGATCTCGACGTCGCTCATGCCGAAGGCGGCGAGGTTGCGCGCTGCCAGGTCGGCGAGCGCTGCGTACAGCTCGAGCGAGCGTACCCGGGCGCCCGCGGCCCGCAGGCACGCGGTCACGAATCCCGAGCCCGCGCCCACCTCGAGCGCGCGCATCCCGGGCTCAGGCTCGAGCGCCTGCAGCAGCCGGCCCACGACGCTCGGCCGCAGCATGTGCTGCCCCTCGGGCAACGGCACCTCGGCGTCTGCGTAGGCGCGGAAGCGCTGCGGCGGCGGCACGAACGACTCGCGCGGGACCTGGCGCAGCATCCCGAGGACACGCGCGTCGAGCACGTCCCAGGCGCGCACCTGTTGTTCGATCATCTGCTCACGGGCTCGGGTCAGCTGCATCACCTACGACTCCGCGACTTCACTTAACGCTGCCAGCTCGGAAAGGCCGCAGAAGTTAAGGGTTTTTCCCCGCGGTGCCAAGCGGCAATGCGACGAGATATGGTGAAATCCCGACGGGGCGTGCCGGCCAGGCGTTATGCTTGAGGGAGCCCACGACCGCAGGCACGAGAAGTCAAATCAGAGTGCCTGGAGGGCGTGTGCCCAACCCAAGCGGAAGGGCTTGAGAAGTACCAATAGATGTCGATCCTCGGGCTGTTGTGCCTCTTCTTTGCGCTCATCGCAGCTCTGTTCCTCGTGCTCTATGGGCTGCAGCGGCGTGATCTGAAGAGCCTCGGGCAGCTCTCGCAGGCGCTGCAGCGGATTGCCATCGGCGGACGGTTGCCGGGGCGGGTCGAGATCGACAGCGACAAGCCCGAGGTCGCAGCACTGGTCACCGCCATCAATCACCTCATTACCCGCGTCGGTCCCGGCAAGCACGACCTCGCGCAGGCGCCGCGGCTGTTCGCCGACCTCGGCGAACGCATCCACGAGGCGGTGCTGGTGCACAGCGATGTGATCCTGTACGCCAACCGCCAGTTCGCCAGTCTGGTCGGCGTCGACCGGGTCGAGCTGATCGGCCGGCGGCTCGGGGATCTGGTGCCGCCGGAGTACGCGGACCTCGTTACCGAGAACATCCGCCGCCGGCTCGCGGGGGAGTCGGCCGCGGAGCGCTACGAGATCGACATGGTGGGCCTGCAGGGCCAGGTGAGCCGCCTGGAGATCGCCTCCACCGTCGTCGACTATGACAAGGGCAACGCACTGCTCATCACCGGGGTGGAGATCATCCCGACGCAAACGACTCCGGCGCTGCGCCTGCCGGGCGAGGTCACGCCCACGCCGCAGCAGCTGGCGCTCAACTCGCTCGCCGAGGCCATCATCGCCACCGACGAGCGCGGCCGCATCACCTTCATGAACCCGGCCGCCGAGCGCCTCACCGGGAGCGAGGCGGCGCAGGCCACGGGCAAGCTCCTCGAGGAGATCGTGAGCCTGGTGGATGAATCCGACCGCCGGCTGCTCGCCGACCCGGTACACCAGGCGCTGGTGAGAGGGGCGCCGGTGACCCTCGGCCGGCGCGCGTTGCTGCTGTCGCGCAGCACCGGCGGCGAGCGCTCGATCGAGCTGTCGGCCTCGCCGGTGCGCAACGAGGCCAAGGAAGTGGTCGGCGCGGCGCTGCTGCTGCACGACGTGACCGAGCTGCGCGGGCTCGCGCGGCAGATGTCCTACCAGGCGACCCACGATGCGCTCACGGGACTCGTCAACCGCCGCGAGTTCGAGCGGCGCCTGGAGGAGGCCATCGACAGCGGTCAGCGCGGCGATGGCCAGCACGTACTGTGCTATCTCGACCTCGACCGCTTCAAGCTGGTCAACGACACCAGCGGCCACCTGGCCGGCGACAGCATGCTGCGTGAGGTCGCGAAGCTCTTGCGTGATGCGGTGCGCGACAGCGACACGGTCGCCCGCCTCGGGGGCGATGAGTTCGGCATGCTGCTCATCGGCTGCCCGCTCGAGAAGGCGCGGCAGATAGCCGACGACGTGTGCCGCTCGGTCGGCGACTACCGCTTCGTGTGGAAGGACCGCATCTTCAACATCGGGGTGTCGATCGGCCTGGTCGAGATCTCGCGCGAGAGCGGCACGCTGGAAGAGCTGATGGCCGCGGCCGATACCGCCTGCTACGTCGCCAAGAAGCAGGGCAGCGGCCGGGTTGCGGTCTACTCGGCGCGCGACGAGGCCCTGGCGCGCCACAGCGGCGAGATCCAGTGGCTGCAGCGGCTGCAGGGCGCGCTCAAGGAGAACCGCTTCCAGCTCTACCACCAGATCATCGTGCCGACCCACGGCACCGATGGCGGGCCGGCGATGGAGGTGCTGATTCGCCTGCGCGATGAGAATGGCCAGGAGCTGCCGCCGGCGGAGTTCATGCGCGCCGCCGAGCGCTACCGGCTCATGGGGCTGGTGGACCGCTGGGTGGTGCAGACGACGCTCGCCGCTCTCGGCCGCGGTGCCCTGGTGCTGCAGCCCGACCGCAGCGTCGCGATCAACATCTCCGGCCAGACGCTCGGTGACGTGCAGTTCCTCGAGTTCGTGGTCGAATGCCTCGACAGCACCGGAGTATCTCCCGCGCAGATCTGTTTCGAGATCACCGAGAGCGCCGTGGTCGCCAATCTCGAGCACGCCCGGCGCTTCATCGGCGTGCTGCACGGCATGGGGTGTCAGTTCGCGCTCGACGACTTCGGCTCGGGCGTCGGCTCCTTCTCCAATCTCAAGAACCTGCCGCTCGACTATCTCAAGATCGACGGCTCCTTCATCCGCAATCTGGCGCGCGACACGGTCAATCAGGCGATGGTGGCCGCGATGATCAAGCTGGCGCGCACGCTCAACTTCAAAGTGATCGCCGAGCAGGTCGAGGACACTGCCGCGGTCGAGGCGGTGCGGCGCATGGGGGTCGATTACCTGCAGGGCTATGCCATCGGCAGGCCCCAGCCGCTGCAGTTCGCCGCGGCGGCCTAACCCTGGCGAGGGCGAACGCTTGCGCGCAGCTGTGGGTAATCCTCCGGCACCGAGCCGAGACGCCTGCCGTAGCGGGCCCACATCACGGTCCGGAGCCAACGCTCGGCCGCATACAGAGCCTCGGGCTCGATGCTGCAGATCCTTTCGCGCCCCAGCTTGTGGGTGCGGATGAGGCCGTATTTTTCCAGGACTTTGAGGTGCTGCAGCAGCGTCGGCAGCCGCAGGGGGAGGGGTTCCGCGAGCTGCAGCACCGATGCATCGCGCTCGAGCAGGACCTCGAGCATCCAGCGGCGCGTGGAATCGGTGAGCGCGCGAAAAGCGCGATCGAGCTGCCGGTCATTGAGCGCCATGCGCACAGCTAAGCGCGGGCGTGTGCAGTAGTCCATTCGGCAATAGTTAGGCAAGTGACTAACTATTGCCTGAAGGAACCATCAGCGCAGCGTCTCAGGCTCCAACCTGAGCGCGGCGCCGCCCGCTCTATAGCAGCGGGACCAGCAGCAGCGCCACGATGTTGATGATCTTGATCAGCGGATTGATCGCAGGTCCCGCCGTGTCCTTGTAGGGGTCGCCGACCGTGTCGCCGGTGACGGCGGCCTTGTGCGCATCCGACCCCTTGCCGCCGAAGTGGCCTTCCTCGATGTACTTCTTGGCGTTGTCCCAGGCGCCGCCGCCGGTCGTCATGGAGATGGCGACGAACAGTCCCGTGACGATGGTTCCGATCAGGAGGCCGCCGAGCGCGCGCACGCCGGCGCCGCTGCCCATCAGCGTGTTGGTCACCAGCACCAGTACGATCGGCACCAGGATCGGCAGCAGCGACGGCACGATCATCTCGCGGATGGCGGCCCGGGTGAGCAGGTCGACCGCGCGCGAATAGTCGGGCTTCTCGGTGCCGGACATGATGCCCTTGATCTCGCGGAACTGGCGCCGCACCTCGGTGACCACGGCGCCCGCGGCACGGCCCACGGCCTCCATGGCCATGGCACCGAAGAGGTAGGGCACCAGGCCGCCGATGAACAGGCCGATGATCACGGCCGGGTCCGACAGCGAGAAAGTCGCGGCCTTGCCGGCCGCCTGGAGGTTGCGGGTGTAGTCGGCGAACAGCACCAGCGCGGCGAGCCCCGCCGAGCCGATCGCGTAGCCCTTGGTGACCGCCTTGGTGGTGTTGCCGACCGCATCGAGCGGATCGGTGATGTTGCGCACTTCCTTGGGCAGGCCCGCCATCTCGGCGATGCCGCCGGCGTTGTCGGTGATCGGGCCATAGGCATCGAGCGCCACGATCATGCCGGTCATCGACAGCATGGCGGTCGCGGCGATCGCGATGCCGTACAGATCGCCGAGCGTGTACGCACCCCAGATGGCGAGGCACACCGCCACCACCGGCAGCGCGGTCGCCTTCATCGAGACGCCGAGGCCCGCGATGATGTTGGTGGCGTGACCGGTCTGCGAGGCGGCCGACACCTTGCGCACCGGGCTGTACTCGGTCGCGGTGTAGTACTCGGTGATCATGATCATCGCCGCCGTGAGTCCTAAGCCGATGAGCGTGCAGCCGAAGAGCCCCACGGCGTGCGCCGGCATGATCTGCTGGGTGATGAACCAGAAGGCCACGGCCGATACCACGGCGGAGACGATCACGCCCTTGTAGAGCGCGTTCATGATCTTGCCGCCCTGGCCGACCGAGACGAAGAACGTCCCGATGATCGAGGAGACGATCGAGGCGGCGCCGAGCGCCAGCGGGTAGATCACCGCGGCGTAAGCGGCATCCGCCCCACGGCGAGCGAACACCAGCCCACCGAGGAGCATGGTGGCGACGATGGTGACCGCGTAGGTCTCGAACAGGTCCGCGGCCATGCCGGCGCAGTCGCCCACGTTGTCGCCGACGTTGTCGGCGATCACCGCGGGGTTGCGCGGGTCGTCCTCGGGGATGCCGGCCTCGACCTTGCCGACCAGGTCCGCACCGACGTCGGCGCCCTTGGTGAAGATGCCGCCGCCGAGGCGCGCGAAGATCGAGATCAGCGAGCCGCCGAAGGCGAGGCCCACCAGCGCATGCAGCGCGCCCTCGGCGCCCACTGAAGTGAGGTTGCGCAACACGACGTAGTAGCCGGCGACGCCGATCAACGCCAGCCCGACGACCAGCATGCCGGTGATGGCACCGCCGCGGAAGGCGACGGTGAGCGCGGCATTGAGCCCGCTGGTCGCGGCCTGTGCGGTGCGTACGTTGGCACGCACCGAGATGTTCATGCCGATGAAGCCGGTGAGGCCGGAGAGGATGGCCCCCACCGCGAAGCCGCCGGCGGTCGGCCAGCCGAGCGGCGAGAAGCCGATCACGACGAACAGCACCAGGCCGACGACGAGGATGGTGCTGTACTGGCGGTTGAGGTACGCCTGGGCGCCGGCCTGGATGGCCGCGGCGATCTCCTGCATGCGCGCGTTGCCCGCCGGCAGGCGCAGGATCGCCGCCATCGAGAACACGCCATAGAGTACGGCGAGCACGCCGGCACCGATTGCCAGCCACAGCCACATGCTGAGATCCATCGAGAAACCTCCCGCAAAAAAGGCCGCGAACTATAGCACGGCGAGCCGCGGCCACGGCCCCGGCCACGCCTTGCGCCGCACTGCAGCAAGTCAGACTTTGAATTCGTCCTTGAGCTTGCGTTTCACGGCCACGCCGCGGATGTGCGCGTAGTCGGGCAGGCCGTTGCGGTAGGGGGGATAGGCTTCGCCGGCTATGAGCGGCTCGAGGTAGCGACGGCAGGCCTCGCTGATGCCGAAGCCGTCCGCACGCAGGTAATCGGGCGGCAGCTTCTTCTCCTTGTTGGCGACCTCGGCGAGCGGCACGTGTCCGATGACCCAGCGGTAGGGCCTGGTGGACTTGCGCACGATGGTCGGCATCACGGCGTTCACGCCCTTTACGGCGAGCTCGACCGCGGCCTTGCCGACCGCGTAGGCCTGCTCGACATCGACCCTGGAGGCAATGTGGCGCGCGGAGCGCTGCAGGTAGTCCGCCACTGCCCAGTGATACTTGTAGCCGTGCGCCTCGCGTACCATGTTGGCGACCACCGGGCCCACGCCCCCGAGCTGAGTGTGGCCGAAGGCGTCGCGGGTGCCGGCGTCGGCGAGAAACTTGCCGTCCTCGTAGGCGGCACCCTCGGACACCACGATCACGCAGTAGCCGTAGTCGGTCACCGACTGCTTGACGCGGTCGAGAAAGCGCCGTCCGTCGAACGGCACCTCGGGGAAGAGGATCACGTGCGGTGGCTCGTCGAGACCGCGCCCGGCGAGTCCGGCGGCCGCGGCGATCCAGCCGGCATGCCGCCCCATCACCTCGAATACGAACACCTTGGTCGAGGTGCGCGCCATCGAGGCCACATCCAGCGATGCTTCGCGCGTCGAGACCGCGACGTACTTGGCGACCGAGCCGAAGCCCGGACAGCAGTCGGTGTGCGGCAGATCGTTGTCGACCGTCTTCGGCACGCCGACGCAGGTGATGGGATAGCCGAGCGAGGCGCCGAGCTGCGACACCTTGAGGGCGGTGTCCATCGAGTCGTTGCCGCCGTTATAGAAGAAGTAGCCGATGTCGCGCGCCCGGAACACGTCGATCAGGCGCTGATACTCGGCGCGGTTTTGCTCGAGGCTCTTCAGCTTGAAGCGCGCCGAGCCGAAGGCGCCCGCGGGCGTGTGCCTGAGCGCGCGGATGGTGGCCGCGCTCTCGCGCGAGACGTCGATCAGATCCTCGGTGAGCGCGCCGACGATGCCGTCGCGGCCGGCGTAGATCCGGCCGATGTGCTTCGAGCGCATGGCGGTCTCGATGACACCGGCGGCCGAGGCGTTGATGACGGCAGAGACCCCACCGGACTGTGCGTAGAAGGCGTTGCTGCGGACGATCTTTTTCATGGTGTTGGCAAGAATAGCGCACGCGGCGCGGGTCGGGCGCGGTGTTTGACCTGGGGTCGGGCGCTCGGTAACGTGACCAACATGCGCATCGTCCTGTTGGGGGCTCCGGGGTCAGGCAAGGGCACGCAGGCACACCGCCTGGCGGAGCGGAGCGGCATTCCGCAGATCTCGACCGGTGACCTGCTGCGCGCCGCCGTGGCGCGCGGCACCGAGCTCGGGCTCATGGCGAGAGCGGCCATGACCGAGGGGCGGCTGGTCGACGACGCCCTGGTGCTCGGCATGATCCGCGAGCGCCTCGCCGAGGCCGACACGCGCGCCGGCTTCATCCTCGATGGCTTCCCGCGCAACCTCGTGCAGGCCGCGGCGCTCGACGGCCTGCTGGCGGAGCTCAAGCAGCCGCTCGATGCGGTGGTGCAGCTCGAGGCGACGTCTGCCGAGCTGGTGCGGCGGATTTCGGGCCGGCGTACCTGTGCCGACTGCGGGCGCGTCTTCAACGTGCTCACTTCGCCCCCGCCGACGGGCGCGGCGGCGATGTGTCCGAAGACCGGTGCGCCACACCGCCTGATGCAGCGCCCGGACGACAACGAGGCGACCGTGGCCGAGCGGTTGCGGGTGTACGAGGAAAAGACCCGGCCGCTGATCGCTTTCTATCAGTCGCGCGGCCTGCTGCGCGCCATCGACGCCGAGGGCGAGCTCGACGCCGTGACGCGGCGGCTCGCGCAGGCGCTGGCGCCAGCCGCCGCGGCGCGCCCCCGCAAGGTGGCCGTCGCCAAGCGTGCGGGACCGCGCAAGGCGGTCCGGCCCGCCAGGAGCCGGCGTCCCGCCGCACGCGCCGGCAAGGGCCGTGTCAAGCCGGCGCGCAAGAAGTCGCCGGCACGCGGCACGCGTAAGGCCACGCGCCGGGGCGGCAAGCCGCCGCGTCGCACGGTCCGCCGGCGCGCCCGGCGCTAGCCATCAACCGCGCAAAGCGGCCAGCCAGCTTCAGAGCGCCGCCAGCAGCCGCTCGCCGACGACTGCGCGGCGCCAGCCGCGCAGCACCGCCCCGTCGCGGCGGCCGTCGGCCAGCTGCTCGAGGTCGCGCCGCGTCGCCAGCACCTCCGGGACGAGATCGAGCTCGGCGGCGGCCGCCTGGCTGATGGCGCCGAGCTTCCTCACGAGCGCGTTACGCTGCGGATCGGATTGCGGCCGCCCCGGCGCGGGCGGGGCGGGGTCGGGAATGCCGGCGGCCGCGACACATGCGAGCAGCTCTGCGCCGCTGTGCTTCACCACCGCGGCGGGCAGCTCGGGAATAGCCGCGAGCTGTGCGGCGCTACGCGGTACGCGCAGCACGATCTCGCGCAGCGCACCGTCCTCGAGAATCCAGCCGCGCGGGCGGTCGTGCTGGAGCGCGCGCCGCTCGCGCCAGGCGGCGAGTGCGCGTGTCAGTCGCTCGCGGCCGGGATCGAGCCCGCGCAGGCCGCGCAGGCGCTGCCAGGCCTCATCGGGCTCGGTGATGAAGGCACGCGTGTCCTCGAGCCCGGCGAGCTCCTCGGTGAGCCAGCCGAGGCGGCCGAGACGCTCGAGCCGCGCCTCGAGCTCCGCGGCGATCGGCAGCAGGTAACGCACGTCGTCGAGTGCGTATTCGATCTGCTCGCGCGATAACGGCCGGCGTGACCAGTCGGTGCGGGTGTGGGACTTGGCGAGCTCGCGCTGCAGCAGCCGGCGCGCGAGCTCGGCGTAGCCGACCTGCGCGGGAAACCCCGCGAGCGCCGCGGCGATCTGGGTGTCGAACACCGGGCGCGTCAGTCCCGCGAGCGGATACAACACTTCCAGGTCCTGACGCGAGGCGTGCATGACCTTCACCGTGCCGGGGGCGGCGAGCAGCGCGGCGAGCGGCGCGAGCTGCGCCAACGCGAGCGGATCGACGCACACCGCCTCCGCGGGCGCCGCCAGCTGCACCAGGCAGAGGCGCGCATGGTAGGTGCGCTCGCGCAGGAACTCGGTGTCGAGGCCGATGCGCCCCTCGACGCTGAGGCGCGCACAGATTTCGGCCAGGGCGGGTGCTGTCGTGACGGTCGTCTGCAAACTTGAGCGGCGATGATCTGTACAATCGGGCGCCCCAATTATGCGCAGGCCGTGCCGGTACCGAAAGTGATGCGGGAGGTCATTCGTCTCTACGTGCAGATCGCGCTGCTGCGCCGCGGGCCGCAGGACCTGCCGGCCTCGAGGCTGCTGCTGATTCTCACCGTGTGCGGCTACGCCGCGGTGAATGCGCTCGTCAGCAGCCTGCTGCCGCCGAGCACGGGCTGGCCGCCGCAGCTGGCCATCGACGTGCTGTTCACGCTCGCCTGGTACGCGGCACTGCTGCAGCTCACCGGCCGCAGCGAGCGCTTCCTGCAGACCGCGACCGCCGTGTTCGGCTTCCAGGCGGTGCTGTCGCCGCTGCTGATCGGCTCCGAATGGCTGATGCGGCGCTTCGGGCAGGACACGACCTGGCAGCTGCCGATCGCGGTCGCCGCGCTCGCGCTGGTGATCTGGCTGATCGCGGCCAACAGCCACGTGGTGAAGGCAGCGCTCGACTGGTCGAGCGCCACCAGCGTGGCGCTGGTGATCCTGCAGATCGTGGCCTCAGAGCTGCTGCTGTTTGCCCTGTTTCCTCCGGGCGCCTGAGGAGGCGGCGCATGCACGTCCACATTCTCGGCATCGGCGGCACCTTCATGGGCGGCGTCGCGGCCATCGCGCGCGCCGCCGGCTGGCGCGTCACCGGCTCCGATCGCGACATTTACCCGCCGATGAGCACGCAGCTCGAGGCGCTCGGTATCGAGGTGACCGCCGGATTCGGCGCCGACCAGCTCGGGCTCAATCCCGACGTGGTGGTGGTCGGCAACGTGATGACACGCGGCATGCCGGTCGTCGAGGCGCTGCTCGAGGGCGGTCGCCCGTATCTCTCGGGTCCGGAGTGGCTCGCGCGCGAGGTCCTGAAGGACCGCTGGGTGCTGGCGGTGGCGGGCACGCACGGCAAGACCACGACCTCCTCGCTCCTGGCGT
Organism: Steroidobacteraceae bacterium; assembly: GCA_035518275.1. Classification (GTDB taxonomy): domain Bacteria; phylum Pseudomonadota; class Gammaproteobacteria; order Steroidobacterales; family Steroidobacteraceae; genus 13-2-20CM-66-19. The sequence continues at coordinate 100,432 of DATIXU010000014.1, read as the reverse complement.
GGATACTCGAGCACGCCGGGCTCGATCCCGGCTTCCTGATCGGTGGCGTGCCGGCGAACTTCAGCGCCAGCGCGCGCCTCGGCAGCGCGCCGTTCTTCGTCATCGAGGCGGACGAGTACGACACGGCCTTCTTCGACAAGCGTGCCAAGTTCGTGCACTACCGGCCGCGGACCGCGGTGCTCAACAACCTCGAGTACGACCACGCCGACATCTACCCGGACGTCGGCGCGATCCAGCGGCAGTTCCACCACCTGGTGCGCATCGTCCCGGGCGGCGGGCGCATCGTGTGGAACGCGGCCGATGCACGCCTCAGGGAGACCCTCGCCATGGGCTCATGGACGCCGCTCGAGGGCTTTGCGCGCGCCGGGCACGCGGACGCGCTGTGGAGCGCGCGGGCGCTTCCCGGGGCCGGGGATTTCTCGCGCTTCGAGGTGCTCGAGGCCGGGCGCGCGCAGGGCACGGTCGAGTGGCAGCTGATCGGCGCGCACAACGTCGACAACGCGCTGGCGGCGATCGCCGCCGCGCGCCATGCCGGCGTCCCGGTGGCGCGCGCCATCGAGGCGCTCGCGGGCTTTCGCGGCATCGCGCGCCGCATGCAGCTGCGCGGCGAGGTGCGCGGCGTGCGCGTGTACGACGACTTCGCGCATCACCCCACCGCCATCGCCACCACGCTCGACGGCCTGCGCGGCCGCGTCGGCAGGCGCTCGCGCATCATCGCGGTGCTCGAGCCGCGCTCGCACACCATGCGCATGGGAGTGCATCGGGACACGCTCGCCCCGTCGCTCGCCGGCGCGGACGAAGTGTGGCTCTATACCCCGGCGGATCTCGGCTGGGACGCGAGCGCGGTGCTGGCGGCCTTCGGCGGGCGTGGCCATGCGGCGGGCGATGTCGCCTCGCTCGCGCGCGAGCTCGCGCGTAGCTCACGCGCGGGCGATCACGTGCTCGTCATGAGCAACGGCGGCTTCGGCGGCCTGCACGAGAAACTCCTCGCGGAGCTACGCAACACGCCGGTCGATTAGCGGGCACAAGCCGCGCCAATCAATCAACCAAGCAGGTCCGTGAGCGCCTTGAGGACTTCCTCCATGCGATTGCGCACCCGCGGCTGAGCCGCGGCGGGCTCGCCGCCGGCCGGGCGGGGGCCCTGCTCGAGGGCGGCGAGCGCCGCGGTCTCGATGGCGCGCGCATTCAGCTCGGCGCGCACCGCGAGCCCGGCACGTACGCAACGGTCGATACGAGCGGCTTGATCGTGCGCAATCGGTACGGCGACACAGGGCAGGTCGCAGGCGAGCACCTGCAGCAGCGTGTCGCCGCCGTTGCAGACGACCAGGCGCGCGGTGCGGATCAGCTCGATGAGCTCCGCCGGCGGCAGCCGCGGCGTCACCCGCAGCAAGGCCTGACGCTCGCCGCCGGCGCCCACGGCATCGGAGCCCACGAGCAGCGTTGGCACGCCACGCCGGGCGATCGCCTGCGCCGCCGAGGCGACGATGGCCGGGGCATCTTCCGCCCCCGGGTGCGCGCTGCCGCCGCCGGGAACGATGAGCACATAGCCGCCGGCCTGGAGCGTAAAGCGTGCCAGGCACTCGTTCGAGCGCCCGAGATCCGCGGCGGGCAGCAGGGTGTCGATGAAGCGGATGGCCGGGCGCTTCAGCGCCCGCAGCTTCAGACGCTCGAGGGGATTCAACCCGCCGGCGATGAAGCGCGGGTAGGCGATCCAGTGCTCGTCGATCAGACGCATCCACCGCAGCCGGAAGCCCCTGCGGCGCTGGCGGCGCCGCGAGCTCACGTAGACGATGTGCGCACCGGCTGCGCGCGCCGCGCGCAGCTGCAGCGTGCGCCCGGCGTTGTCGAACACCACGACGCGGGGCCTGAGCTCGTGGATCAGGGCGCGCACCTCGCGCGGATGGAAGGTCGCCGAGGAGGGCAGCAGGGTGGTTGGGAAGGGCGTGTCGGCGGCGTAGGGCGCCGCGCGGCTCAGCGCGAAGTGCATCTCGAGGCCCGGTAGGCGGCGCGCCAGAGCCGTGGCGATCATGAGGCAGCGCGCGTACTCTCCCATACCCCGGGGTCCGGATACCGGAATGAACAACAACCTGGCGCTCGGGGTCGACACGGCTGCGAATGGTAGACGATGGCACCGCTCCTGTTCTTCGATCCGCTGTGTCCGCGCCCCTACGGTGAGGAGAGCCTCCGGGAGGGGGGGCTGGCCGGCACCGAGGCGAGCACGGTGCGGATCGCGGCGGCGCTCGATGCCTGGGTGGCGCAACACAACCGCACCCTGGCCGAGGGGCGCTACCGGCCGCCGAGCGCCGTGGCGCACGTGCGGCACGTGGTGGTGCTGCGCGACCCGCGGGCGCTCAAGGACGCGGCGCGGCTGTTCCCCGAGGCGCGCTTCACCCTCTGGGTGCACGATCGCATCGAGCCGGGCTCCTCGCGTGCGCGCTGGTTCGAGCGCGCCGCGAGCGAGCTGCGCCGCCTGCAACCCAACATCGTGTGCGTGTCGGATTACCAGCGCCAGCGGGTCGCCGCCACGCTGGCGGGTATTCCGGGATGCGAGCAGCTCGCGGTGCGGCGCATCTACAACCCGGTCGACGACGCCATCGCTCCCGACGGCACGCCGGTCGACCCGGCGAAGCTGGTGTTCTTCTCCTCTCCCAACAAGGGACTGCGCTTCGCGCTCGATGCCTTTGGTGCGCTCCGGCGGCGCATGCCGGAGCTGCGGCTGTGCGTCGGTAATCCCGGCTACAAGAGTTTCTCCGCGGCCGCCCCTCCGGGCGTGCAGTGGCTGGGATCGCTGCCGCATGCGCGCGTGCTCGCGGAGGCACGCGGCGCGCTCTGCAGCTTCAGTCCCAACTTCGTGATCCCCGAGACCTTCGGCCTGGTGTTCGCCGAGTCGCGCGCCGTGGGCACGCCGGTGCTGACCTACGACTGCGGGGCCGCGCGCGAGGTGCTCGGCGATCCGGACGAGCTCCTGCCGGTGACCTGGGCGCAGCGCGCCTACGAGGCGCCGCTGCACCGCCTCGAGCCGCGCTGGCGCACGGCGTGCGCGCTGCTCGCCGACCGCCTCGGGCTGTTCGATGCCTTGATCGAGCGCATCCGCCGCTGGCGCGAGGGCGGCCGGCCGCGGGTCGGGCCCGATCCGCGCTTCCGCCTCTCGGTGGTCGCCGCCGAGTGGCGCAGCCACCTCGCAGCCTGAGACCTGAGCCATGCGTGCCTTCGCCTGGTTCCTGGCTCTGCTCGCCGCCGCGCTCGGGGTAGTCGCCGCGCTCGCCTATCCGGCGTGGCTGCTGCTGCACCCGCACTTCGATTTCCCCTTCCATCGCATCGGCGAGCGCATCGGCATGCTGGCGCTCGCCGCCGGGTTCGTGGCTGTAGCGCGGCACCTGAAGCTCGCCGACCGCGCGAGTCTCGGCTACGGGGCACCCAGGCCGCTGTTCGTGCACGAGATGCTGATCGGGCTCGCGCTGGGCGCGGCCACCATGCTGATCGTGGTGACGGGCATGAGCGCCCTCGGGCTCCTCGACTGGTCGCGCGCGGCGGCTATCGGCACCGGCGCGCTGGCGCGGCTCATCGCCACGAGCCTCGCCAGCGGGCTCGCCGTGGCGCTCATCGAGGAGACCTTCGTGCGCGGGGCGATGTACACGGCCATCCAGCGCGAGTCCGGCGCGCGCACCGCGGTGCTCCTGACGTCGCTCCTCTACGCCGCGACGCACTTCTTCGGCAAGGTGCGCATCGCTCCGCAGGACGTCACTCCCTGGAGCGGCGTGGCGCTCCTCGGCCAGTCACTCGAGGCCTTCGCGCACTTCGCCGGCATCGTCGATGCGTTTCTCGCGCTCACGGCGGTTGGCGTGCTGCTGGCGCTCGTGCGGGAGGCGACCGGCAACATCGCCGCCTGCCTCGGGCTGCACGCCGGCTGGGTGTGGGTGATGCTGGCGGCGCACGAGCTCAGCGCGCCACGCCGCGCGGCTCCGCTCGGCTTTCTCCTCAGCCGTTTCGACGGCTTCGTCGGCTGGCTGGTGCTCGGCTGGACGGTGCTGCTGGCGCTACCGCTGTGGCGGTTCTACACCGCCCGGGCCAAAAGAGGTTAATCGAGCTGCTGAGGCGCGAAGCCGTCCTTGCGCAGGCCCTCGAGCAGGCCACCCTTGCCGACCAGGTGCAGCGCTCCGACCACGACCAGGCAGTTCGCGTCGCTCTGCAGCAGCCGCTCGATCTCGGGCAGCCAGTGGCGGTTGCGATCCATCACCAGAGCGTCGTAGAGCGCCGGGAAGGAACGGTACTCGGTCGCGAGCAGCGCGGCGAGCCGGGCGGCGTCGCCGCGCCGCCAGGCCGCGAGCACCGCGCGTGTCTCGTCCCCGGTGTCGTCGAGATCATCGAGCACCATGTCGAGGAAGCGCAGCTGCGCGGCCGGGGCGAGCGCCTCGAAGACACTCATCTCGTCCGCAAGGCTCTCGAGTCCGCCGGTGCTCTTGTGATCGGCGAGCGCGCGCCGCAGCAGCTGTTGCTCGACACCCTGCTCGGGGTGGAAGCCGAGGCGCGCGTACTCGAGCTCGGTGAGCTGCAGCGCCACCATCCACGGCGCCTCATGATCGATCGCGACGTCCGGCAGACCGAGCGCCGCGGCCGCCGCGCTGGCACGCGCGTAGCGCGGCGCGCCGGCGACCTCGCGCAGCGTCGTGCCCTCCGGGAGACCGCCGTGCTGCAGCAGCGTGCTGAGCGCCTCGGCCGAATCGAGCTTGCCGAGGTCGATCTCCATCATGAGGCAGGCCGAGTCGGCGTAGGCGCGTGCCAAGGCCGGCGGCAGCGCCGCGTCGGCCTCGGGCAGCAGATGGATCGAGCCGGCGAGATAGACGGTGTTATGTGCGCCGCGGATCGCCCACACGGGGCCCGCGGCTTCGGCGCTCAGGCAGCCGAGCAGGCCGAGCGCAAGGAGCCACCGACACGCTGATCCAGCCACACGACCTCCGTCAGCAGCGAGCCGTCGGCCCGCAGCTCGAGCGTACGATACGCCGGCGGCCGCGGATCGACTGCGAAGTCGTCCGAGTTGGGCAGGAACTGCGCGCAGGTCGAGGGCGTCGCCAGCAGGCGCACCCCTTTGCGCAGAGCATCGTAGGTCTGGTGCACGTGGCCCCACGCGACGGCCCGCACGTTCGGGTGCCGGTCGATGGCGGCCAGGAATTCCGGCGCGTTCTCGAGTCCGACGCGGTCGAGCCAGCGGCTCGCCATCGGCACCGGATGGTGATGCAGGCACACCATGCAATGGCGCTTGCCGGCGCTCGCGAGTGCCGCCTCGAGTCCGCTCAGGGCTTCGGGGCTCAGGCGCCCGCTCGCCGAGCCGGGCAGGCAGCTGTCGAGCAGCACGATCCGCCAGCGGCCCAGATCGAAATTACCGCCGAGAACGAACGGCGATCCGTAGAGCTCGCGGCGCATCGCCTGCGGGTCGTCGTGATTGCCGGGGATGCAGAGCACCGGCGGCCCGAGCGCGCCGAACAGGCGGCGGAAGTGCGGATAGCCGGCCGGATCGTCCTGCACGATGTCGCCGGTCACGAGCAGCGCCTCCGGCGGCCAGTCGTGCGCCTGCGCGCGCGCCACAGCGGCCTGGAGCGCCGGCAGAGTCGCGACTCCGCGCAGCGACTCGGTCTCACCGCCGTAGAGATGCGGGTCGGTAAAGTGTATGAGGCGAACCACGCTCATCAGAAAAACAGCCTAGCAGAGCAGCCCCTCACGGGGCAGTGAACCAGGTCGCCGGCCGGAAATGGCCGCGTGTCGTGCAATCTCTACAGTCATGACCGGGTGCGCGTTCCGGATCGCTCAGAATGTGAAGCACGCCCGCAGCGTGCGCACGCTCGCCGGAACTTAAGTCGAATGAGGCGGTCTGCGGGCTGCGCAATGGGCGCGCGGCCAGGGTGCTCGGCCCGCTCGGCCGCGCAATTTGAGCATCGGGCGCGCCTTTGGGAGAATGCGCGCCCCTGCACGGCCGCCAGGCACCGCGGCCTTGTGACAAGCCGCCCAAGGCACCGCATGAGCACACGCCGCGAACTCGCCAACGCCATCCGCGCACTTTCCATGGACGCCGTGCAGCGCGCGAACTCCGGCCACCCGGGCATGCCGATGGGCATGGCGGATATCGCCCAGGTGCTGTGGTCGGATTTCCTCAAGTACAACCCGGGAAATCCCGCATGGGCGAACCGCGATCGCTTCGTGCTCTCGAACGGTCACGGCTCGATGCTGCTGTATTCCGTGCTGCATCTCACCGGCTATCCCATCACCATCGCGGACCTCGAGGCCTTCCGCCAGCTCGGCAGCAGGACGCCCGGCCACCCGGAATACGATCTGCCGCTCGGCATCGAGACCACCACCGGGCCGCTCGGGCAGGGACTCGCGAACGCGGTCGGCATGGCGCTCGCGGAGAAACTGCTGGCGCTGCGCTTCAACCGCCCGGGCCTCGCGCTGGTCGATCACCATACATACGCCTTCTGCGGCGACGGCTGTCTCATGGAAGGCGTCTCCCACGAGGCCTGCTCGCTCGCCGGGACGCTTGGGCTTGGCAAGCTCATCGTTTTCTACGATGACAACGGCATCTCCATCGACGGCAAGGTCGCGGGCTGGTTCACCGACGACACGCCGGGACGCTTCGCCTCCTATGGCTGGCACGTGATTCCGCGCGTCGACGGGCTCGACGCCGAGGCGGTCGGCGCCGCGATCCGCGCCGCGCGCGCCGAAACCACGCGGCCGTCCCTCATCTGCTGCAAGACCATCATCGGCTACGGCGCGCCCCACCGGCAGGGCACCAAGGAGGCGCACGGCGAGGCGCTCGGGCCCGAGGAAGTCGCCGCGGCGCGCGTCACCCTCGGCTGGCCGTACCCGCCGTTCGTCGTGCCGGAGGAGATCCGTGCGGCCTGGGACCATCGCGCGCAGGGCGCGGCGGCCGAGGCCGCATGGCGCGAGCTCCTGCAGCGCTATGCGAAGCAGTACCCCGACGAGGCGCGCGAGTTCGAGCGACGCATGCGCGGTGACCTGCCGGCGGACTTCCGCACCATCGCGGTGCAGGCGCTGGAGACCTTCGCCAAGCAGAGCGCGGCCCAGGCCACGCGTGCCTCCTCGCAGGCGGTGCTCAACGTGTTCGCCCCGGCGCTGCCGGAGCTGTTCGGCGGCTCGGCCGATCTCACCCAGTCGAACAGCACCTTCTTCAAGGGTGCGCGCACCGTCACGCCCCAGGACGAGGCGGGCGATTACCTGCATTACGGCGTGCGCGAGTTCGGCATGACGGGAGTCATGAACGGCATCGCGCTGCACGGCGGACTCCTGCCCTACGGCGGCACGTTCCTGGTGTTCTCCGATTACGCGCGCAACGCCGTGCGCCTCGCCGCCCTCATGCAGCAGCGCGTGGTGCTGGTGTACTCGCACGACTCGATCGGCCTCGGCGAGGACGGCCCGACGCACCAGCCGATCGAGCAGCTCGCGAGCCTCCGGGCCATGCCCCACCTGAGTCTTTGGCGCCCGTGCGATGCGGCGGAGACCGCGGTCGCCTGGACGCTCGCCCTCGAGCGTCGCGGCCCCACCGCACTGGTGCTCACGCGGCAGGCGGTGGCGCAGCAGCCGCGCAGCGCCGCACAGCTTCAGGGCATCGCGCGCGGCGGCTACGTCCTCATCGACTGCCCGGGCAACCCGGAGGCGCTGGTGATCGCGACGGGCTCGGAGATCGGCATCGCGGCGCAGGCGGTCAACGCCCTGAACGCCGCCGGCCGGCGCGTGCGGCTGGTGTCGCTGCCCTCCACCGACGTTTTCGATGCCCAGGACGACGCGTACCGCGAGGCAGTGCTGCCGCGCGCGGTCACGCGGCGCCTGGCGGTCGAGGCCGGCGCCACCCAGAGCTGGTGGCGTTATGTGGGACAGGCGGGCAAGGTACTCGGCATCGACCGCTTCGGCGCCTCGGGCAAGGCGGCCGATGTTTTCACTCATTTCGGCTTCACCGCCGATAATATTGCGCTTCAGGTACGCGCACTGCTGGAGGTTTGATGGCAATCAGGGTTGGAATCAATGGTTATGGCCGTATCGGGCGCAACGTGCTGCGCGCGCTCTACGAGGGCAAACGCACCGGCGAGCTCAGGATCGTGGCGCTCAACGATCTGGGGGACCCCAAGACCAACGCGCACCTGACGCGCTACGACACCGCGCACGGCAAATTCCCCGGCGAGGTGAAGGTGGACGGGGACTCCATGGTCGTGAACGGCGACCGCGTGCGGGTGCTGGCCGAGCGTGATCCGGCCAAGCTCCCCTGGGGCGAGCTCGGGGTCGACTACGTGCTCGAGTGCACGGGGCTGTTCACCAGCAAGGCCAAGGCCGGCGCGCACCTCAAAGGCGGCGCGAAGAAGGTGGTGATCTCGGCGCCGGGAGGCGAGGACGTGGATGCCACGATCGTCTACGGCGTCAATGACGGCACGCTGAAGAGCAGCTTCACCGTGATCTCGAACGCCTCTTGCACCACCAACTGCCTGGCGCCGGTCGCCAAGGTGCTCAACGGCAAGGTGGGCATCGCCGCCGGCATCATGACCACCATTCACGCCTACACCAACGATCAGGTGCTGACCGACGTCTATCACACGGACCTCAGGCGGGCGCGCTCGGCCACCATGTCGCAGATCCCGACCAAGACCGGAGCCGCGGCCGCGGTGGGGCTGGTGCTGCCGGAGCTCAAGGGCAGGCTCGACGGCTTCGCGGTGCGGGTTCCGACCATCAACGTCTCGCTCGTCGATCTCACCTTCAGCGCCAAACGCGCCACCTCCGTCGAGGAGGTCAATCAGGCGATGAAGGAGGCGGCGGCCGGCCCCATGAAGGGCATCCTCGCCTACAACACCGAGCCGCTGGTCTCGATCGACTTCAACCACGACGCGCATTCCTCGATCTTCGACGCCACCCTCACCAAGGTGGTCGACGGAACGCTGGTCAAGGTGTGTGCCTGGTACGACAACGAGTGGGGATTCTCCAACCGCATGATCGACACCACGCTGGCGTGGTCCAAGGCCGCATGAAGCTGCTGCGCATGACGGACGCGGACCTGCGCAACAAGCGGGTCCTGATCCGCGAGGATCTCAACGTCCCGGTGCAGGACGGCGTGGTGGTGAGCGATGCGCGCATCCGCGCAGCGCTCGCCACGATCCGTTATGCGCTCGACCAGCATGCCAGGGTGTTCATCGTGTCTCACCTCGGGCGGCCGAAGGAGGGCGCGGAGGATGCGGCGCTGACACTGGCGCCGGTGGCGACGCGGCTGTCGGAGCTGCTCGGCAAGCCGGTGCCGCTGCGCAAGGACTGGCTGAGCGGCGTCGATTGCCCGCCCGGCACCGCGGTGCTGTGCGAGAACGTGCGGTTTCTCAAGGGCGAGAAGGCCGACGATGAGCAGCTGGCGCGGCGCATGGCCGCGCTCTGCGACGTGTTCGTCATGGATGCCTTCGGCACCGCGCACCGCGCCGAGGCCAGCACGCACGGAGTGGCGCGCTTTGCGCCGGTGGCGTGCGCGGGACCGCTGCTGGTCGGGGAGCTGGAGGCGCTCGAGCGCGCCCTGAAGCAGCCGGCGCGCCCGCTGGTGGCGGTGGTCGGCGGCTCGAAGGTCTCGACCAAGCTGATGGTGCTCGAAGCGCTGCTCGAGAGGGTCGATCAGCTGATCGTCGGCGGCGGCATCGCCAACACCTTTCTCGCCGCCACCGGGGTGGCGGTCGGCAAGTCGCTGCAGGAGGCGGAGATGCTCGACGTCGCCCGCCGCCTGATGGACAAGGCGCGCGCGCGCGGCGCGGAGATTCCGCTGCCGAGCGACGTCGTGGTCGGCAAGGAGTTCGCGGCCACGGCGCACGCCGACGTACGTCAGGCCGCCGAGGTGCGTCCCGACGAGATGATCCTCGACATTGGGCCCGATAGCGCCGACCGCTTCAGCGCGCTCATCCAGGCCGCGGGCACCATCATCTGGAACGGGCCCGTCGGGGTGTTCGAGTTCGAGCAGTTCGGTGAAGGCACCCGCGCGGTCGCCCAGGCGATCGCGCGCAGCAAGGCCTTCTCGCTCGCCGGCGGCGGCGATACGCTGGCGGCGATAGAGAAGTACGGGGTCGAGGACGGCATCTCCTACATCTCGACGGGCGGCGGCGCCTTTCTCGAGTTCGTGGAAGGCAAGACGCTGCCCGCGGTCGCCGTCCTGGAGCAGCGCGCATGCTGAGACGCACCAAGATCGTAGCGACGCTCGGGCCTGCGACCGACGAGCTCGGAGTGCTCACCGACATGATCCGCGCGGGGCTCGACGTCGTGCGCCTCAACGCCTCACACGGCACGGTCGCGGACCGCAGGCGGCGCCTGGCCGCCGCGCGTCAGGCCGCGCACCGCGCCGATCGCTGCGTCGGCGTGCTGCTCGACCTCGGCGGGCCGAAGATCCGCATCGACTGCTTCCGCGAAGGACGCGTCGAGCTCGCCGAGGGCCAGGCCTTCACGCTCGATACCGCGCTCGACCCGACAGCCGGAACCATCGACAGGGTCGGGGTCGCCTACAAGGAGCTGCCGCGTGATGTCGCCGCGGGCGACACGCTGCTGCTCGCCGACGGTCAGATCGTGCTCGACGTCAGGAGCGTCAGTAAGACGGCGATCGAGACGCGCGTGCGCGTCGGCGGCGCGCTCTCCGACCGCAAGGGACTCAACCGCCAGGGCGGCGGCATCTCCGCGCCCGCGATCTCCGACCGCGACCGCGAGGACATCCGCTTCGTCGCCGAGGAAGGCATCGATTACATGGCGGTGTCCTTCGCGCGCGACGCCGCCGACATCGAGGAGGCACGCTCGCTGGTACGGGCCGCCGGCGGCGATGCCCGCATCGTCGCCAAGGTCGAGCGCCACGAGGCGGTCGACAATCTCGCCGGCATCATCGACGCCTCGGATGTCGTCATGGTGGCGCGTGGCGACCTCGGGGTCGAGATGGGCTACGCCGAGCTTACGGGGCTGCAGAAGACCATCATCAACGACACCCGTAACGGCAACCGCGTCGTGATCACCGCTACGCAGATGATGGAGTCGATGATCCAGAATCCGGTGCCGACGCGCGCCGAGGTGAGCGACGTCGCCAATGCCGTCATGGACGGGACCGATGCCGTGATGCTCTCGGCGGAGACCGCCACCGGACGCTACCCGGTCAAGGCCGTCGAGGCCATGGCCCAGGTGATCGAGGGCGCGGAGAAGTACCAGTTGACGCATCCGCGCGCGCGGCAGCGCTCGGTCGAGGGCGTCTTCAAGGGAACCGAGGAAGCGATCGCGATGGCCGTCATGTACACGGCCAACCATATGAAAGTGCGCGCGATCGTGGCACTCACGGAATCGGGGGCGACGCCGCTGTGGATGTCGCGCATCCGCTCGGACATCCCCGTGTACGCCTTCACACGCCACGAGGCGACCCGCCGCCGCGTGACGCTCTACCGCGGTGTCTACCCGGTGATCTTCGACGTCACCAGCTCGCGCTCGACCGAGGACCTGTACCGCTCGCTGTTCACGCGGCTGCTGGAGCTGAGGCTGGTGGACCTGCAGGACCTGGTGATTCTCACCAAGGGTGAGGCCTCGGGCGTGCAGGGCGGCACCAACTCCATGCAGATCCTGAAAGTGGTGCTCGACTGACGATCCCCGGCCGACGCCGCCTGCTGCGCTACCTCACCTGGGTGGGCGCGGCGGTTGTGCTGCTGGCCGTCCTCGCAGTCGCTGTCGCCTATGGGATGCTGCGCGCATCGCTGCCGCGCCTCGACGGCGAGCTGCGCGAGGCGGGGCTCAAGACGCAGGTGCGCATCACGCGCGATGCGCTCGGGGTGCCGACCATCGAGGCTGCCAACCGTTTCGACCTCGCCTACGGCACCGGCTTCGTCCACGGCCAGGACCGCTTCTTTCAGATGGACCTGGCGCGGCGGCTCGCCGCGGGCGAGCTCGCGGAGCTCTTCGGCCGGGTGGCCCTCGACGAGGACCGCAAGACACGCCTCTTCAGACTGCGCAGCGTCGCGCGCGAGGTGCTCGCCGGGGCGAGTGAGCCACAGCGGGCGCTGCTCGAGGCCTATGCGCGCGGCGTCGACGCCGGGCTCGCGAGCTTGCGGTCCCGACCCTGGGAATACTGGGTGCTCGGCGCGCCGCCCGCCTCCTGGCAGCCGGAGGATACGGTGCTCGTCACCTACGCCATGTGGTGGGACCTGCAGTCCGGGGACTGGAGCTATGAGCGGCTGCGCCAGGAAGTGAACGCGCGCCTCGGCGGCCCCGAGTGCGGTGGCGGCTGGAAGTGCGCGCTCGGCTTCCTCTATCCGGAGCGCACCGAATGGGACGCGCCGGTCGGAACGGAACCGCCCCTGGCTCCTGCCGCGCTTCCCGCCCCCGAGGCGCTCAACGTGAGGGATGCGCACCCGGCGCCGTCCGCGCACGGCGCGCGGGCCGCGCTCCGGTCTGCGGAGCCCGACGGCAGGGCGGGCAGCAACAACTGGGCCCTGGCCGGCCGCCTGACGAGTACCGGCGCGGCGCTCGTCGCCAACGACATGCACCTGTCGCTGCGCGTGCCGGCCGTGTGGTACCGGGCGAGGCTGCGGATGGCGGGCGACGGCGCAGGCAACTCAGCCCTCGATCTCAGCGGGGCGACGCTCCCCGGGGCGCCGCCCATCCTCGTGGTGGGATCCAACACGCACATCGCCTGGGGATTCACCAACAGCGCCGGCAACTGGATGAGCGTGACGCGCGTGGCGTGCACCGCGGTCGGCGCCGACAGCCTCACCACGGCCTCGGGCACTCAGGCGCTCACCGTGGTGCGCGAGCGCATCCACGTGAAGGGCGGCGGGACCGAAGAGCTCGAGGTGAAGTCGGGTCCGGCGGGAGTGCTGTGGCAGGCGGACCCGCAGCGTCAGAGCTGCTGGTTCGTCGGCTGGCTCGCGCAGGACCCCGAGGCGACCAATCTCAATCTGATGGGTCTCGAGCACGCGGCCACGGTGGCCGATGCACTCGCACTCGCCCCCGAGGTGGGCATTCCGCACGTGAATTTCGTGGTCGGAGACGCGGAAGGGCACATCGGCTGGAGCATCTTCGGCCGCATCCCGAAGGCTACCGGACCGGAGCGCGCGCTCGGCAGGATCGAGTGGACCACGGCGGCGAATCATCCGCGCCTCCTCGATCCGCCCAGCGGGCGCATCTGGACCGCCAATGCGCGCGTCAGCGTCGAGGAGCAGGAGCTCGCGCTCATCGGTGGGTCGGACGCGCAGTACGGAGCGAACTATGTGCTCGGCGCGCGCGCCCGCCAGATCCGCGACGACCTGCTCGCGCTGCCGGAAAGGGCGAAGCCGATCGACATGCTGCAGGTGCAGCTCGATGACCGCGCGCTGTTCCTCGCGCGCTGGCGCGAGCTGCTGCTGCACCTGATCGATGATGCGAGCCTACGCGCGCACCCCGGGCGTGCCGAGTTCCGCCGCCTGGTGGAGGCATGGGATGCGCGCGCCGGCGTCGACTCGGTGGGTTATCGGCTGGTGCGCAGCTTCCGCGACCAGACCCTGGAGGCGGCCTGGGACATGGTCATCGAGGCGTTGGGTATACCGCCGGAAGACGACGTCGGCCCGCCCGCGCAGTTCGAAGGCCCGCTGTGGCAGATGGTGAGCCGCCGGCCGCAGCATCTGCTCGCGCGGGAGTACGCCGACTGGCCGGCGTTCCTCGACGCCGAGCTCGATACCGTCATCGCCGATCTCGGCCACGAGTGCCCGGAGCTCGCCAGGTGCACCTGGGGAAAGCGCAACGTGGTGCGCGTCCGGCATCCGCTCTCCCGGGCCCTGCCCGCGCTCGCGCGATTCCTCGACATGCCGGCCCTCGCGCTGCCCGGCGACGGCTTCATGCCGCGCGTGCAGCAGGTGGCCTTCGGCGCCTCGGAACGCTTCGCCGTGTCTCCGGGTCACGAGCGGGAGGGCTACTTCCTGCTGCCCGGCGGGCAGAGCGGTCACCCGCTGTCGCCCTACTATCGGTCGGGATTTCTCGCCTGGGCCCACGGCGAGCCGCAGCCCTTCCTGCCGGGACCGACGCAGCACACACTCACCCTGAGGCCCAACTGACGCACGCGAACGTGACGCGCGTCGGCACCCGGCGCGACATGGTGCGCGACGCCCGTCACACGGGGTTCCGGGTGGCAGGTTCCATAATAGGAGCCGGATAGGACCAATGGACGGCTTCGGCGAAACCGGGATCTGGACGGCCGACCGGCCGACCGTCGGGCTGGTGCTGACGGGCGGCGGGGCGCGCTCCGCGTATCAGGTGGGCGTGCTGCTCGCGCTCGCCGAGCTGTTGCCGCGCGCCCGCAACCCGTTTCAGATCATCGTCGGCACCTCCGCGGGAGCGGTCGCCGCCAGCGTGCTGGCAGCGGAGGCGCACCGCTGGCGGCGCGCGGTCGCGGGACTCGAGCGCGTCTGGGCCAACTTCCGCTCCGGGCAGGTGTTTCACGTCGACGCGCCGCACATGCTGCGTGCGGGCGCCCACTGGGTGCTCGCGCTCATGTCAGGCGGTCTGGTGCTCTCGCCGCCGAAGTCGATGCTCGACAACACGCCGCTGCGCGAACTGCTGCAACGGCACGTCGACTGCGCCGGGGTCCGGCGCAGCATCGCCCGCGGACATCTGCGCGCCTTTGCGCTGTGCTCGACCAGCTACGTGAGCGGCCAGTCGGTGGCGTTCTTCGACGGCGTCGAGTCGATCCGCGACTGGTCGCGCGCCCAGCGGGTCGGCCGCCGCTGCGAGTTCAGCCTCGATCACCTGATGGCGAGCGTCGCGATCCCGCTGCTCTTCCCGCCGATGAAGATCGACGACGAGTACTTCGGCGACGGCGCCATGCGCCAGTTGAATCCCCTCAGCCCGGCGATTCACCTCGGCGCCGATCGCCTGCTGATCATCGGCGTGCGCGCCCGGCGCGCCGCGGGCGTCACCGTCAACCGCCTGGAGCCGAGCATGCCGTCGCCGGGCGAGATCTTCGGCTACATGCTCGACACCCTGTTCACCGACCAGATCTACGGCGACCTCGAGCAGCTCGAGCGCATCAACACGCTGGTGGAGAGCGCCCCCGACGCCGCCCGCGGCGAGCGCCACGTCGAGACGCTGATGCTCGCCCCGAGCGTCGATCCACGCGAGATCGCCGCGCGCCACGTCGCCGAGATACCGCGCGGGCTGCGGGCGCTGTTGCGGGTGATCGGCGGACGCGATGCCTCCGGGTCGCAGCTCGCCAGCTACCTAATGTTCGAGGCCGGCTACACGCGCGCGCTCATCGAGCTCGGCTATCGCGACGCCATGGAGGCGCGCGCGGCGCTGGTCGCCTTCATGAGCGGCGCGCGCCTGCCCGCGGTGCTGACCGCACCCGGAGTTGCGCAGGCGACCTGAAGCCCTCGACAATTGCCTCGGCATGCTATTCCCAGAGGCCCAGCGCACGCTGCAGCAGCTCCTCGCGCCGCTCACGCTCGATGAGTTCCTCGACAAGACCCTGAGCGGCGGCTTTTGCCGCATTGGCGGCGCCGGTGCGAAGGAGCGCATGGCGCTGCTCGGGCCGGACCCGCGCGCGGTGCTGATCGACGCCTTCCACCTCGCACCGTTGCTCACCTTCCATTCGGCCAACCCCTCAGGCCCCGCACCCTCTCTCGCGGGGGTGGCGGATGCCGCGGACTTCCGGGCGCGGATCGCGCAGTTCCACGCGCGCAACTACTCGGTGCGGTTTCCGGAGCTGCGCCCGCTCTGGCCGCAGCTCGATCGGCTGGCGCGCGCGCTCGAGCTCATGTTGCACCAGCCGGTGACCACTTCGGCCTTCTGGAGCCGAGCCGGCATGCGCGCTCCGGTCCATTACGACGACCACGACCTGATCGTCGTGCAGCTGCTCGGCGAGAAGCGCTGGCACGTCGCCAACTCGTCCGACCTGCCCAACACCTGGAGGGGCATACCCCCCGACACCGTCGAGCTTGGGTCCCATGCGACCTTCGACGTGTACCCGGGGGATGTCGTCTATCTGCCGCGCGGGACGCTCCACAGCGTCACTTCCGAAGCCGAGTCGCTGCACCTGTCGATCGGCTTCACGCCGCTGACGCTGCGCGAGGCGCTCATCGCCGCCCTCGATCAGCTCTCGGACGTCGATCAGACGCTGCGCTCGACGGTCGGCGGCCGGCTCGCGTATCAGCTGCAGGGCGCAGGCATCGAGCGCCTTGTCGGTCCGGTGCTCGAGGGGGTCGAGCGGCTGCGCGCCGCGTGCCGGACTCCGGGCTTTCTCGCCGCGGCGCTGCAACACCGCTCTTCAAGGGTGATCGCCCGGCTCGCGGCCCTGCCGGCGCCGGCGGCCCCACCGGCCCTCGACCTCGACAGCGAGCTCACCCACACCGACGTCGCGTTCTGCCACCTCACCGCGAGCCCGAAGAAGATCGACTTCAGCCATCCGGGCGGCCACGTCTACATCCACCGCGGCGCCGAGCAGAGCCTCCTTTACATGGTGAATACGCCGCGCTTCCGTGTGCGCGACGTCCCGGGCGAGATCGCCGGCGACGTGCGGCTGTCACTCGCCGCAAAGCTGGTGGAGATCGGGTTCCTCAAGCTTGCATCGGACGCGGCCAACCGGCCTGCCGGATAGCGGGAACTACGTGCTGCCGACCGCTGCCTTTGCCTTGGGTCGTACCCGGAACATGCCGGCGTCCGGCAGGCCGCTGTGCCGCGCCGTGACGTTCGGGAACTCCGCGCCGAAGTCCTCCGCGAGCCGGTCGACGATGTAGACCGAGCGGTGCTGTCCGCCGGTGCAGCCCACGGCGACGGTGAGATAGCCGCGGTTGCTCGCCCGGTACTCCGGCACCCGGGCGCGCACGAAGCCGGCGATGTCCGCGATCAGCCTGGCGACGTCGGTGCGCGTCTCGAGGAAGCGCACCACCTCGGCGTCACGTCCGGTGAGGTTGCGCAGGCCCGGCTCCCAGTACGGGTTGGGCAGCGCGCGTGCATCGAAGACGAAGTCGGCATCCCCCGGAATGCCGTCCTTGTAGCCGAACGACTCGAAGGTGATCGACAGCCGCTCGACGGCGCGCTGCTCGACGCGCTGATGGATGATCTCGCGCAGCGCGTGCACGCCCATGCGCGAGGTGTCGATCACGAGGTCGGCCGCCGACACCACGGGCTCCAGCAGCCGCCGCTCGAGCTCCATCGCCGCGCGCAAGTCGACGCTGCCGCTGCTCAAGGGATGCCGGCGGCGCGTCTCGGCGAAGCGGCGCAGCAGCTCGTCCTCGCCGGCGATCAGGAAAACCACCTCGACCGCGAGTCCGCTGCGCTTCAGCTCATCGATCAGCTGCGGAACGCTGGCGATCTCGGCCGCGGTGTTGCGCGCGTCGAGCCCGATGGCGGTGCGCTCGTAGGTGGGCTCGGGGCTGCGTACCGTGAAGGAGATGAAGGGCTTGAGGAGCGCCGCGGGGATGTTGTCGATGCAGTAGAACCCGAGGTCCTCGAGCATGTGCAGGGCGACGCTCTTCCCGGACCCGGACAAGCCGCTCAGGATGACGATGCGCACGGGGATATGTTCATCCAGCGCGCCGCCTGCCGCAAGCGGGCGCCGGCGCCTCAGGAGCGCGGCGTGCGCCGCACCTGCACGGTGCGGGTATTGGCGCGTTTTTCCTTGTGCTTCTTGATGGAGCGATCGAGCTTGTCGGCGAGCAGATCGATGGCCGCGTACATGTCCTCCTCGGTCGCGCGGGCGTGGATGGCGTTGCCGCTCACATGCAGCGTCGCCTCGGCCTTCTGTCGCAGCTTCTCCACCGTCAGTACACAGTGCACGTCGATGACGCGGTCGAAATGCCGGCCGATGCGTCCGAGTTTCTTCGCCACATAGCCGCGCAGCGAGGGAGTGACTTCGACGTGATGCCCCGTGACGTTGAGCTGCATGGTCCGTCTCCTGTTGGTGGTTACTTCCTCAAAGCTGGTTCGTTGCGGCGCGCCGGCGCTCGCCGGAGGCGGGAATCCCCATGGCCTCACGGTATTTGGCGACGGTGCGGCGCGCCACCGAGATGCCCTCACCCGACAGCAGCTGGGCGATGCGGCCGTCGTTCAGGGGGTTTTCCGGATCCTCTTCCTTGACGAGCTTGCGGATCTTGGCGCGGATCGCGGTCGAGGAGGTACCGGAGCCGTCCGCTCCCTCGACCTGGCTCGAGAAGAAATAGCGCAGCTCGAACACTCCGCGCGGCGTGTGCATGTACTTGCCCGAGGTCACGCGCGAGATGGTCGACTCGTGCATCGCCACCGCCTCGGCGATGTCCCGCAGGATCATCGGCCGCATGTGCTCCTCGCCGTGCTCGAGGAACGCGGTCTGGCGCTCGACGATCGAGCGGGCCACCTTGATGAGCGTCTCGTGGCGGATCTCCAGGCTCTTCAGCAGCCAGCGCGCCTCCTGCAGCTGCGCACGCATGCTGGCGTGGCTCGCGTTGCGGCCGATGAGGCTCGCGTAGCCCTGGTTGAGGCGCACGCGCGGCAGCGTCGCCGGGTTGATCTCCACGCCCCAGCCGTGGTCGGTGCGGCGCACGAACACGTCCGGCACGACGTACTGCGCTTTGCCGGCGCTCACGGTGGCGCCCGGACGCGGATGGCATGAGCGGACCAGGGCGAGCGCGCTCGCGATCTCCTCCTCGGTGGCGCGCAGCTCGCGCTTCAGCAGCGACAGCTCGCGCTCGGCCACCAGCTCGAGATGATGACGGGCGATCTTGAGCGCGGTTTCGAAGCCCGGCGTGGCGGGGTCGAGCTGCCGCAGCTGCAGCTCGATGCACTCACCCACCGAGCGCGCGCCGACTCCGGCCGGGTCGAGCGCCTGTACGCGCTCGAGCACCGCCTGCACTTCCTCGGCGGTGGCCTCCACCTCGGGGCGCAGCGTCTGCGCAATCTCCTCGAGCGACTCGGTGAGATAGCCGTCGTCGCTGATGGCATCCACGATCGCGCTCGCGATCGCGAGCTCGCGCGGCGCGAGCCCGGCGAGCTCGAGCTGCCACAGCAGATGCTCCTGCAGCGACTGGCCCTCGTCGTCGGCGTAGTCCTGCTGCCGTTCGTCGTCCTCGCCGCTCCAGGGCGTATCGGCGGGCCCGGTGTTCTGCTGGCTCCAGGGCTCGTCCAGCACCTCGACGGTGCTCTCGCGGCGGATCTCGGGCGGCGGCGGCTGCGAGTCCGCGATGGCGACCACTTCGAACGTGCCCGTGCCCTCGTTCTCCTCGAGCGGCTCGAGCATCACGTTCTTTTCGAGGAGCTCACGGATGTGGGCCTGGAGCTCGAGAGCGGGCAGCTGCAGGAGCCGGATGGCCTGCTGCAGCTGTGGCGTCATGGTCAGTTGCTGACCAAGCTTCAGCTGCAGTGAGGGTTTCAGCATGGTGGCTTGTGAGAGAGCCGGGGCGTCCTGGCCCTCGGATACCGTTTCCTAACTAACTGAAAAATAAGGTTATCGGGGAAGCCTCAGAGCCGGAACGTCTCGCCCAAGTACACCTCACGGACTTGGCTGTTGGCAAGGACTTCTTCGGCACTTCCCGATGCAATCACCGTGCCTTGATTGACGATGTAAGCCCGGCCGCAGACGCCGAGGGTTTCACGCACGTTATGGTCAGTGATCAGCACGCCGATTCCGCGGTGCGTCAATTCGCGGATGATGCGCTGGATGTCGAGGACGGAGAGAGGGTCGACGCCGGCGAAGGGCTCATCGAGCAGCATGAAGCGGGGCTCGGCCGCCAGCGCCCGGGCGATCTCCACCCGGCGCCGCTCGCCACCGGAAAGGGAGATACCGAGCGTGCGGCGCACGTGCCCGATCCGCAGCTCCTCGAGCAGCTGCTCGAGCCGCTCCTCGCGTGCCGCCCGCTCGAGGTCGGCACGCGTCTCGAGGATGGCGAGCACGTTGTCCTCGACCGAGAGCTTGCGGAATACCGACGCCTCCTGCGGCAGATAGCCGAGGCCGAGCTGCGCGCGGCGGTGCATCGGCAGCAGCGTCACGTCCTGCTCGCCGAGATGGATGCGGCCGGCGTCGCAGGGGATCAGCCCGACGATCATGTAGAAGGCCGTGGTCTTGCCGGCGCCGTTCGGCCCGAGGAGCCCCACCACCTCGCCGTTCTCGAGCTCGAGCGACAGATCGCGGACTACCGGGCGGGACTTGTAGCTCTTGGCGAGGCCGGTGGCCCTCAGGACCGTCATGATTTCGCGGGAGACTCGGGCGCCGCCGTGGGCTGCTTCGGTCCGGGCCTGGGCTCCTCGGGCCGGGAAGCATCGGGCTTTGCCGCGTCGGGCTTGGGGGCGTCGGGCCTCTGGGTGTCGGGCCTGGGGGCCTCAGGCTTGCCGGCGCCCGTGGCGTGCGGCGCTACGACGATGTGCACGCGCTGATCGCTGCCGGCGGTGGCGTTCGGCGCGGCGACCGCCTGTATGTGCTGCTCGCGGATGTTGTAGACGAGCAGGGGGCCCGAGATCTCGTTCTGTCCGTCCGACAGCCAGGCCTCGTCCTCGAGCCGCACGGTGCCGTCGTTCAGGTCGTAGAGGATCTCATCGGCGTGACCGCGGGCGACTGCGTTGGAGTTCGCGCGCTTCTGCTCGAACTCGGCGGGCTTGCCGGTGATGGTGGCGCGTGCGATGTGATTGTCCTTGAACTCGACCACCGCCTGATCGGAGCGTAGGTTGCCGCGCTGCTCGGCGTTGATGCGCACGTTGCCGTCGAAGTTCCAGCGGCTGTTGGCGAAGTTGAGTCCGGTCGCGCTCGCATGGTCGGCCTGCACGCGCAGATCGCCCTGGGAGATGACGACGTTTCTGAACACCAGTGTGTTGGTCCTGGCGTCGATCTCCGAGGAGGCGGCATCGACGGACACCGGCAGCCCGCTGAAGTCGGGAACGGCGCCCGCCGCGCCGACCCCGGGCACCGGCAACAGCGCCGCGGTGAGGAGCAGGATCGCGCGGTTACGGCAGATACGAGCCATGGACGGCCGATTCTAGCTGCAGGCGACCCTCCTTCAAGCGCGCCACCAGCCCCTTGGCGTGCAGCTCGCGGCCCGCCATGGTGAGCGTCACGGGATCGGGCGTGGTGACGATCTCCGAGCGGGTGTCGTAGGAGATGTGATCGGTGGTGATCTCGGCCTGGTCCTGAGTGCCGGGGAGCAGTCCGCTCACGTGTACATCGCCGTCGAGCTGCACGACGCCGGTGTCCTGGCCGAGCTGGCCACGGTCGGCGCGCGCCTTCCACTCTTGGCCGTTCGCGGCTCGAAAGCCCATCTGCACCTGCGTGAGCTGCACCGTCTCGTCGTCGGGCTGCTGGCTGATGCGCGCGGCATCGAGCGAGTAGAGCGGCTGACCATCGGCCCCGGTCTGCACCAGGCGGGCGCCGAGCGCTGCGTATCCCGGATCATGCGCGACCGCCCCGGCGGCGCTCGGCACGACGGCCTCGCGCGGCGGTCCCGAGAGCAGCACCAGGCCCACCACCAGCGCCAGCCCCGCGAGCACGGCCACCAGGCGATACAGCATCCCGCGATCCTCTCCTAGCGCCTGCGGCGGCCGCGGCCCGCCAGCAGCAGGTCGCACACCTCGCGCACCGCGCCACGCCCGCCGCCCTGGCGCGTCACGACGCTGGCGGCGCGCCGCGCGGCCGGGTGCGCATCCGCGACCGCGAACGGCAGCGCCACGGCGTTCATGAGCGGCACGTCCGGGAGGTCATCGCCCACGCAGGCGCAGGCAGCGGGCGCGAGCTTCAGCCGCGCGCGCAGCCGCTCGAACACGGCGAGCTTGTCGGCTACGCCCTGGTGCACGTGGCGGACCTGCAGCTCGCGGCAGCGCGCGCTGACGGCCGCGGAGCGCCGTCCGGAGATCACGGCGACCTCGACGCCGGCGCGCCGCAGGGCCACCAGCCCGTAACCGTCGCGCACGTCGAACACCTTGAGAGCCTCGCCGCGTGCCCCGAAGTACAGCCGCCCGTCCGTCAGCACTCCGTCCACGTCCAGCACCAGCAAGCGAATCGCTCCTGCCTTGCGCACGTAAGCTGAGCGCCTCACATCACGTGTGCACGGAACAGGTCGTGCACGTTGAGCGCGCCGACCAGGCGGCCGCCCGCATCGGCCACCGGGAGAGCCGTGATCCGATGCAGCTCCATGAGATGCACGGCCTCGGCGGCGAGATCGCGCGGTCCGATGGTCTTCGGATGCGGCGTCATGACCGCGCCCATGGTGGTGGTATGTATGTCGGTCTGTGACTCGAGCACGCGGCGCAGGTCGCCGTCGGTGAACACACCCAGGATGCGCTCGTCGGGCCCGACGACCACGGTCATGCCGAGACCCTTGGCGGACATCTCGAGGAGCCCGGCGCTGAGCGGCGCCGCAGGCAGGACGCGCGGCAACGCCGCGCCGGTGCGCATCAGATCCTCGACGTGCAGCAGCAGCTGGCGGCCCAGGCTGCCGCCCGGATGGGAGCGGGCGAAGTCCTGGGCCGTGAATCCACGCGCCTCCAGCAGCGCCACCGCGAGCGCATCGCCCATGGCGAGGGTGGCCGTGGTGCTCGCCGTCGGCGCCAGGTTGAGCGGACAGGCCTCCTCGTCCACCGCCACATCGAGCGTGACGCTCGCCGCCTGAGCGAGCGTGGAGTCGCTCTTGCCGGTCATCACGATGAGCGGCACCCCGAGGCGCTTCAAGGCCGGCAGCAACGCCACGACCTCGGGTGTCTCACCGGAGTTGGACAACGCCAGTACCAGGTCCGTGCGGGTGATCATGCCGAGATCGCCGTGGCCGGCCTCGGCGGGGTGCAGGAAAAACGCCGGGGTGCCGGTACTGGCGAGCGTGGCGGCAATCTTGCCGGCGATGTGCCCGGACTTTCCCATGCCGGTCACCACCACCCGGCCATGGCAGGCGAGGCACAGGCGGCAGGCCTGTGCGAACGCCGCGCCGACGCGGCCACCGAGCGCCCCGAGTGCCCGCGCCTCGATGGCCAGAGCGCGGTGCGCGGAGGCGATGAGCTGCTCGTCGTCCGGTTCTCGGCCGGCCTCGTGCGCGGCGGGTTGCGCCTTCATGCGCCTCATTATAGGCGCGTGCACGGTGCGCCCATGTAATATCCCGCCCATGAACCCCGAAGAGGTCGCACGCCTGATCCGCGCAGGGCTGCCCGGCGCGCAGGTCGAGGTGCGCTCCGACGACCAGACCCATTTTGCCGCACGCGTGATCGCGCGCGAGTTCGCCGGAAAGCGCAGCATTGCCCGCCACCAGCTCGTCTACCGTGCGCTCGGCGAGCTCATGGGGCGCGAGATCCACGCGCTGTCGATCGAGGCGTTGACCCCGGACGAAGCGCAGTAGGCCCAGCAAGTGAGATGCGTCAACCGGCATGGATAAGCTCCAGATCCAGGGCGGCACCGCCCTCGAAGGCGAGGTGCGCATCTCCGGCGCCAAGAACGCCACACTGCCGATCCTCGCCGGCGCGCTGCTCGCGGATGATCCGGTGGTGGTCGCCAACGTACCGCACCTGAAGGATGTCACCACCACCGTCCAGCTCCTCGGCAGGATGGGCGCCACCGTCACCATCGACGAGCGCATGCGCATCGAGGTCGACGGCTCGACGGTGCGCGAGTGCTTCGCGCCCTACGACCTGGTGAAGACCATGCGCGCCTCGATCCTGGTGCTGGGGCCGCTGGTGGCGCGCCACGGGCGCGCCGACGTCTCGCTCCCGGGCGGCTGCGCGATCGGCGCGCGCCCGGTGAACATCCACGTGGCGGGGCTGCAGGCGATGGGCGCCGACATCACCATCGAAGGCGGCTACATCCGCGCGCGCGCCTCGCGCCTGAAGGGCGCGCGGCTGGTGCTCGACACCGTAACGGTGACCGGCACCGAGAACCTGATGATGGCGGCGACGCTCGCCGAGGGCGAGACGGTCATCGAGAACGCCGCGCGCGAGCCCGAGGTGGTCGATCTCGCCAACTTCCTCATCGCGATGGGCGCGAGCATCCACGGCGCCGGCACCGACAAGATCGTGGTGCACGGGGTCGAGCGGCTGCGCGGGACCACGTACGAGGTGCTGCCCGACCGCATCGAGAGCGGCACGTACCTGGTCGCCGGCGCCATCACGCGCGGGCACGTGCGCGTGAAGAGCACGCGCCCCGACCACCTGGACGCGGTGCTCGCCAAGCTCGAGGAGGCGGGTGCGAAGCTCGGCGTCGGCGACAACTGGATCGAGGTCGACATGCGCGGCCGCGAGCTCAAGGCGGTGGACGTGCGCACCGCGCCGTATCCGGCGTTTCCGACCGACATGCAGGCGCAGTTCGCCGCACTCAACACCGTCGCGCGCGGCGTCGGCACGATCACCGAGACCATCTTCGAGAACCGCTTCATGCACATGCTGGAGATGCGCCGCATGGGAGCGGAGATCCGCCTCGAGGGCAACACCGCCATCATCCATGGCGTGGAGAAGCTGACCGCCGCACCGGTGATGGCGACCGACCTGCGCGCCTCGGCGAGCCTGGTGCTGGCGGGGCTGGTGGCGGAAGGGCGCACCGACGTCGAGCGCATCTATCACATCGATCGGGGTTACGAGGCGATCGAGGAGAAGCTCGCCCAGCTCGGAGCGCAGATCAAGCGAGTACCGAATTAGGAGGCGGCTATGCAGTTGGGGATGATCGGACTCGGGCGCATGGGCTCGAACATGGTGCGCCGCCTCGCCCAGGGTGGGCACGATTGCGTGGCCTACGACCGCTCCGCCGCATCGGTCACGGCCGTGCAGGCCTGCGGCGCGCGCGGCGCACGCTCGCTCGAGGAGCTGGTGGGCTCGCTCGCGAGCCCGCGCGCCATCTGGATCATGGTGCCGGCGGCGGTCGTCGATGGGGTGATCGCAGCGCTCCGCCCGCTGCTCGCCTCGGGCGATGTGCTGATCGACGGCGGCAATTCCAACTACCAGGACGACATCCGCCGCGCTGCCGAGCTCAGCGCCGCCGGGATCCACTATCTCGACGTCGGGACGAGCGGCGGAGTGCTGGGGCTCGAGCAGGGGTACTGCCTGATGATCGGCGGCGAACCCGAGATCGTCGCGCGGGTCGAACCGGTGTTCGCCACGCTCGCGCCGGGCGGGCAGCTGCCCGCTTCCCGCGCCGCCGGGCGCGCGGCCGGACTCGCCGCGGCCGCGCTCGGCTATCTCCACTGCGGGCCGCATGGCGCCGGACATTTCGTCAAGATGGTCCACAACGGCATCGAGTACGGGCTGATGGCCGCCTACGCCGAGGGGCTGAACCTGCTGGCGCACGCCGACGCGGGCCTCCATACCGCCGAGGCGGATGCGGAGACCGCGCCGCTCGCCCATCCGCGTTTCTATCAATACCGGCTCGACCTCGCGGCCGTCGCCGAAGTCTGGCGGCACGGGAGCATCATCGCCTCGCGGCTCCTCGACCTCACCGCCGCGGCGCTCAAGCGCGACGGGCGGCTCGAGGGCTTCGCCGGACGCGTCGCCGATTCGGGCGAGGGGCGCTGGACCGTGCAGGCCGCCATCGACGTCGGCGTGCCCGCGAACGTGCTGAGCGCGGCGCTCTACTCACGCTTCGGCTCGCGCGGCCGCGGCGAATTCGCCGACAAGGTACTGTCGGCGATGCGCCTCGGCTTCGGAGGCCACGTCGAGAAGAGCGGCTGAGCGCGGTCCGGAGCGGAGTTGCCATGGAACGTCGTGACTGCGATACGCTCGTGCTGTTCGGGGCGACCGGCGACCTGTGCTATCGGAAGATCTACCCGGCGCTCTATCAGCTGGTGCGCCGCGGCATCCTCACCGTGCCGGTGATCGGCGTGGCCCGCCAGGGCTGGAAGCTCGAGCAGTTGGCCGCGCGGGTGCGCGCGAGCCTCGCGGCCTTCGTGCCGGCCGCCGACGCGGCGGTGCAGGCGCGCCTGCTGGCGCTGCTGCGTTACGTGGACGGCGACTACAACGCCCGCCCGACCTTCGACGCGCTACGCGCAGCGCTCGGGGCGGCGCAGCGCCCGCTGCACTACCTCGCGATCCCGCCCAGCATGTTCGCGGTGGTCGCCGAGCACCTGAGCGCCTCGACCTGCGCGCAGGGCGCGCGCATCGTGGTGGAGAAGCCCTTCGGGCGCGATCTGGCCTCCGCCCGCGCGCTGAATGCGACGCTGCACGCGCATTTTCCCGAGTCGAGCATCTTCCGCATCGATCACTATCTCGGCAAGGAGGCGGTGCAGAACATCCTCTACTTCCGCTTCGCGAACTCCTTTCTCGAGCCGGTGCTGAATCGCAACTTCGTCGCGAGCGTGCAGATCACCATGGCCGAGACGCTCGGCGTCGCCGGCCGTGGCCGCTTCTATGAGGAGGCTGGCGCGATCCGCGACGTGATGCAGAACCACCTGATGCAGATTGTGGCGCTGCTGGCGATGGAGCCGCCGGTCAACACCGAAGGCGAGTCGCTGCGCGACGAGAAGGTCAAGGTGCTGCGGGCGATCCGTCCGGCGATTCCCGGCGAGCTGGTGCGCGGCCAGTTCGCCGGCTACCGCGACGAGCCCGGGGTCGCCGCCGACTCGCGCGTCGAGACCTACGCTGCGCTCACGCTGCACATCGACTCGTGGCGCTGGAGCGGGGTGCCGTTCTACATGCGCGCCGGCAAGCGCCTGCCGGTGACCGCTACCGAGGTGGTGGTGGAGCTGCGCTCGCCCCCGGCACGGGTGTTCGGCACCTTGGGTCCCGAGCAGCCGAATCACCTGCGCTTCCGCGTGGGTCCGGACGTGGCGATCGCGATCGGAGCGCACTCCAAGATACCCGGTCCCGTGATGACCGGGCGCGACGTCGAGCTCTACGTCGCGCAGCAGCAGGGCGAGGACCTCGACCCCTACGCGGCGCTCATCAGCTCGGCGCTGATCGGCGATACGACGCACTTCGCGCGCGAGGACGAGGTGGAGGCGGCGTGGGCGATCGTCGATCCGCTGCTGCGCGGGGCGGCGGCGCCGATCGAGTACCCGCCGGCGAGCTGGGGGCCGCCGCAGGCGGAAGCGTTGCTGCAGGGGCCGTGCGGGTGGCACAACCCGGGGGCGAAGCCGCAGGACTGGCAGCGCTCCTGCGGGCGGTAAGCAGGCGACGGTCGGGCGCCAGTCCCTTGCCGCGGGACACACGTCACGTCCGGCGTTATCCTGAGAGCCAATCGTGAAGGCAACACGCCGGCATTCCATCGAGGGGCGGGAGGTGCGCGTCTACGACGGGCTGCTGAAAGCGAACGATCTCCAGGGGCTGACGGCGGCCCTGCAGAATGGGGCATTTACGCGCTCTGAATTCGCGCGCCCGGAGACCCGAGCCTTTCGCCATTGGGTGCTCAATATATCCAGCGACGCCGCTGCCCAGCTGCCGGTTTATCAACCCACACTCGCGGCGGCCGAGGAGTTCGCCGGCGAGACCGCGCACCGGATTTACCGCTGTTACTGCAACTATGCCGCCTACGGCGACATGCTGTTCATCCATACGGATTGTGCGCCAGGTGCCGGGGAATTGACCGCCTTGTGGTTCATTGCCCCTGACTGGAATGCGGAATGGGGGGGTGAAACGCTGTTCTTCGATTCGAGCATGGACGCGCAGGTGGCGGTGAGTCCCCGGCCGGGGAGGCTGGTGCTGTTCGACGGCAGCCTGCCTCATGTGGGGCGTCCGCCCAATCGCATCTGCTATGCGCCGCGATACACGCTTGCCTACAAGCTCCAGCCGCTGAAACGCGACTCGGCAGGTTGAGCTCCTGCCGGGCCGTAACGATCCGTGCCCGTGGCGGTTCGCAGCTGATTCGCGCGGCTGCATCGCCTGGGTCGGTACGCGAAAAAAAACGGCGGGCCGAAGCCCGCCGTTTCCAGTGTCGACTCTCAGGTGCTCAGAACTGCGCCGTGATTTCGCCGAAGACGTAGCGTCCCAGCGCGTCGTAGGTTCCCGGGAACGTGTTGCCGTTGCAGGTTCCGGTCGGGCAGTTCGTCAGGCCGACGATCGGCGGGTCCTTGTCGAGGACGTTGTTGATGCCGAGCCGCAACGTGACGTGACCTCCCAACTGCACGGAGCCGGTCAGGTCGAGGTAGCTGCGCGAGCTCAGGTACGCGTCGGTGTTCGACACGCAGCCGTTGTCAATCGTGCAGCTGGGCGACGACAGGTTCGGGTTCGGGCTCGTCTGATCGAGGTGGACCGGACCGATGTAGCGCCACGCCAGCGTCAGGTCAAATCCGCTCCACGGCGTCTGCCAGGTCGCCCGGAACACATGCCGCCACTTGGGCAGCGGCGAGGTGTTCGCCGTGCCGGTCTCGTTGCTGCAGGTGTTGCCGTAGTAACCGGCGCAGTTGTACTCGGTCGACGGAATCGCCGATACCGACGTATCCAGGAAGCTGAAGAGGTACGTGCCCTGGAGCTCCGTCCGGATCTTGCCGTACTTGCCGATGCCGAAGTTGTAGCCCATATCGAGGTCGGCGCCCTTCTCCTCCAGCGTGCCGATGTTCGACAGCAGGTCCGACACGTAGCCAGCCGGCCCGCCCCACAGGATCCCGCCATCCGCCGTGTTGCGGTGGATCATGTTGCAGAACAGGTCCGATGACAGGCAGTCCTTCATGATCGTGTCGGCGCCGATCGTGTTGACCACGTTGCTGATCTTGATGTCGTAGTAGTCGAGCTGCGCATGGAACCCCGGCAGGAACGAGGGTTTCCAGCCGATGCCGAAATCCGTGGTGATCGCCGTTTCCGGGGTCAGGTTCGGATTGCCGCCGGTCAGGCCGTTGTACTGGGCGGCAGGGCTGATCAGGATGTTGCCGAACTCGGCCGGCGTCACTCCGGTCTGCTCGCACTGGGCCAGCGTGTTGCCATTGACCAGGCCGCCGACGGCGGGGCCTGCGCACGGATCGGTGTGGCCGTCGAGACCCACCGACTGGGGACTATAGAGCTCGTTGATGTTCGGCGCGCGCACCGCGCGGTCCCAGCTGGCGCGCAGGCGAATGTCGTTGACCGGAATCCACTCGAGCCCCAGCTTGTAGGTGTTGGTTTCGAAGCCGAGGTTGTAGGTGGAATAGCGGTAGCCACCCTCGAGGGCGAGTATCTCCGCGCCCGGCTTGTCCTCGACCAGCGGCATGCGCCCTTCGGCGTACCCCTCCCACACGACGATTCCACCGGCTATCGGCAGAATCGGCCCGCCCTGACCGGCCAGATCGTAGTACTGGAACTCGGCGTCGGGCGTGAACTCGGACTTCGTGTCCATGTAGTCGGCACCGACGTTGACCTTGAGGCCCGAGCTCGCCGTCGGCAGCCGCCAGCCGTACTTGCCGAGGTCGCCGGTAACGTCGGCTTCGACGATATCCTGGCTGACCTGGCCGCGCTGTTCGCCGATTTCCGAGATGTAGTTGGTCGCGGCCGGCGTCACGCCGCTATTGCTGCCCGGCGGGCCGCCGAAGATGTTCCACGGCACGCAGCCATAGGCAAGGCCGGACGTCGCGGGGTTGGACACGTAAACGCCGCCGACGACCGAAGTGTTGACAAGGCAGGTGGGAGTGCCCGTGCCGACCGTGCCGACCGGGGCTCCCAGCGTAACGACGTTCAGCGAGTCCGTGATCTTGGTGAACGAGGCGTCGGCATAGGTTTCTGCCAGCTGCACGATGCTGTGCTGCCCGGAGACGTCATAGCTCCAGGTATCGTTGATCTGGCCCTTGGCACCGGCGACGATGCGGATCGAGGTGTGCTGGAGATCGTCGTCTCGCGGCGAGCCTTCGACGTTGCGGCGACCGATCAGCAGCGGATCGGACTCGGCGGCGCTGACGGTGTCGCCGCACCAGGTGGCGACCTGGCTCGCGTTCAGGAACGGGTTGTTGCAGTTGATGTAGTAGGTGGGGGCGAGGAATGCTCCGGACGGCGCGATCTGCGAGATCGAGCGGTCGTTCATGTACATCGTCTCGCCGTACACCGTCACATGGTCGTTCATGTCGTAGTGCATGAATGCGCCGGTGGTCCAGCGCTCGTCCGGCCGCTGGTAGAAGTTCAGCGGGCCGAAGTTGTAACGGTAAGTGTTGCTCCACGGCACCAGTGTGCCGCCCGGGCCGACCGCGGTGTCGCTGCCGGTGTTCAGGTCGAGGAAGCGGTCGTAGTTGGAGGAGCCGTAGCAGGAGTTCGCGCTCCCGCTGCCCTTGTATCCCGACAGCAGCGTGCACGCGGCCTCGGAGTACTGCGACTGCACCACCGCGGCGATGTTGCGGTAGGTCGCGTAGAAGGTCACGTTGCCCTTGCCGTCGGCAAGGTTGCTGCCCGCCATGAAGCTGAGGTCCTTCGCGAACCCCGTGTTCACTTCGTTCGGGGCCTGGGCGAAGTTGGTACCGTTCTGCTGGTTGTAGGTGGTGATGTCGTCCTGGACGCCGTCGACATTGTCGTTGTTGTGCTGATAGAACGAGTAGCCGCCCGTCAGCCTGACGCCTTCGAAATGGTCATTGAGGACGAAGTTCACGACGCCGGCCACGGCGTCGGCGCCGTACACGGACGATGCGCCTCCGGTCAGCACTTCGATGTGGTCGATCAGTTCGGCAGGAACCTGGTTGAGGTCCGAGGCGCCGGCCGAGAACGGGTCGCCGGGACCCAGACGGCGGCCGTTCACCAGGGTCAGCGTTCGACTGACGCCGAGGCCGCGCAGGTTGATCTGCGCCGTACCATCCGCGCCGTTTGACTGACCGGTGCCCTGCGCGGCGTTCACCTGCGGCAGGGTGTTCAACATGTCCTCGATGCGCGTCACGCCGGTTTGCTGGATCTCGTCAGCCGAAACGGCGAGGACGGGGCTGATCGCGATCGAGTTCGGTTCCAACGCGATACGCGATCCCGTCACGACGACCTCTTGGAGGGCGGCCCCGGTGTTCGCCGGTTGCTGCTCCGCGGGTGGCGTCTGCGCGTTGGCGACGCCGAGCGTGGTGAAGGTTGCACCGGCAAGCGCGTAGTGCACCGCCTTCTGCAATTTAAGATTGCCGCGATAATTGATCATTGAGTGGCGCTCCCAATAAGCGAAGGTTGCCAAGACAGCTTGTGGCTTTGCCTAGCAGAGACGCCGGCGATGGGAATTCCGTCCGACCCCGAATGACGGCCGGGACGCCATGTCCCGACGCATCATCCTGGCGCTTGCAACTCCCCTGGCCAGAACGCTTCTCGTTTCTAGGTGTTCTCCACTGGCGCGCGAATATAACACGATGCCAGAAAGCCACAATAAGGGACGCCGTGTCCCACGCGGCCTGGGCGCGTTCAGGCGGGTCGCGCGGCCCGCTTCGGAGAAGGTCGCCGACATGTCGTATAAATGTTCTGAATCAGTGGCTTAAGGCCACGACGCAAGCCCGATAAGGGCCCGAAACGAGCGCGCAATGCGTCTCATGAGCTTCTGGCGCCGAGCGACTTACCAGCTCCGACCCGGGTAGCGCCTGCTTGTCGCATGCGCACAACGGGCCGCTGCGGCGCACAACCTTGACGGAGCCGGGGCCTGGTAGCATAAAGACCGGCCGTCCCCCGCTCGAACCGCACCCATGACCCACCCCAGTCTCCCCGAGTTCCAGCGGGAGATCTCGAACCGGATGGCTCGGCACGACTGGCCGGCAGCGGCTGCCGCCGCGGCGGCCTGCCGGGCTGCGTGGCCGGCGGATTCGACGGGCTGGCTGCTCGGCAGCTTTGTCGCGCTGCTCACGGACCAGAAGGAAGCGGCACTCGCAATGATCGAGCGGCACCTGGCCGCCGAGCCGGCGGATTTTCCGTGCCTGCTGCAGCGCGCCGAGTGCCTGCTGGCGCTGGGCCGCCGCGCCGACGCCCTCGCCGCTGCCGATAGCGCGGCAACGGCCGCGGGCGGCAATGGCGCGGCGCTCGGCGCCGTCGGTGCACTGCTGACTCACGCTGCCGAGCAGCGGCTTGCGCTCGCGATGTACGACCGGGCGGTCGCGGCGGCACCCGCCGACCGGATGCTGCTCGCCAGGCGCGCGGAGGTGCATCGCTCCCTCGGCAATTTCGACCTGGCGGCGCGTGACTATGACGCCCTGCTGGCGATCGCCCCCACGGATCCCGAGGCGCTCGGGGCGCGTGCCGCGCTGCGCCGCCAGTCGCGCGCGGACAATTCCATCGGCGCGATGGAAGCGGCACTGGCGGCGCTGCCCGCTGGCTCGTCAACCGCGGCCGCGCTGCACTTCGGCCTCGCGAAGTCGTACGAGGATGTCGGCGAGTACGCCGCCGGCTGGCGGCACCTGATCGCCGGCAATGCGCTGGTGCGCGCCCGTCTGCGCTACGACGCCCGGCAGGACCAGGCCGTCATCGAGCGCATCATCGCCTCCTTCCCCCGCGTTGAAGCGCTCACGCCCGACGCCACCGGCGAAGCGCCGATCTTCATCCTCGGGCTGCCGCGCACCGGCACGACCCTGGTGGAACGCGTCCTCGGCAGCCACTCGCAGGTCCACGCCGCCGGCGAATTGACGGCATTGAGCGAGGCAATCACCGCGGTCATCGGCCGCGGGGCTCCGCTCGCGCCGCGCGACTGGCTCGAGTTCGCCGCCACGCTCGGCGATCTGGACGGTGCGGCGATCGCGCGCGAGTACCTGGCGCGCACGCGCGCGCGCCGCGGCGAGCGGCCGCGCTTCATCGACAAGCAGACCGTGAATTTCTTCTATTGCGCGCTGATTTTCCGGGCGTTCCCGAATGCGCGCATCGTGCACCTGACGCGCCATCCGCTCGCCGCCTGCTACGCGATCTTCAAGACGGACTTCGGCGGCACTTACCCGTTCTGCTACGAGCTCGGCGAGCTCGGCGAATTCTATCTCGGCTACCGGCGACTCATGGCGCATTGGCACCGCGTGCTCCCCGGCCGGATCCTCGACCTGGCATACGAGGACCTCGTGACCTCGCACGAGGCGACGATCCGCCGGCTACTCGAGTACCTGGGTCTGCCGTTCGAAGCGGCCTGCCTCGATTTCCACCAGAACCCCGCACCGACGACCACGGCGAGCTCGGTGCAGGTGCGGCAGCCGCTCTATGATTCCTCGCTGGAGCAATGGCGGCATTACGCCGACGGACTCGCCCCGCTGCGTGCCCGCCTCGAGGCCGGCGGCATCGCCGTCGACTGACAGCGGGCCCGGTACGACGGCGCGCTCAGATGCCCATCCCGGCGAGCTTGCCTTCCGCCGCGTAGTACTCGCCGACACCGGCCGTCAGCGCACGGACGAGATCGCGCTCGGCAGCGCTCAGGAACGGGCTCCACACGTCCAGAATCAAGACGGCGCGCGGCGCGTCGCTGTCGTTCCATGCCTCGTGCTCGATCGTGTCGTCGAACACGAACGCCTCTCCCGGCCGCCACTCCCGTCGCTCGGCTCCGACGCGGAAGCCGCAGCCGGGCGGAACGATCAGCGGCAGGTGCACCGTCAGCCTCGTGTTCGTGACTCCGGTGTGCGGCGGAATCCGGGTCCTGGCATCGAGGATCGAGAATACCGCCGTCGGCCCGCATCCCGGTACCTCGCAGCGCGGCCAGCACTCGAGCGCCGCGACGGTTCGCGGGCAGCGCGCGATGTGCTCCGGAAACGCCGTGCCTTCGCGCCACAGGAAATACACGCCCCAGCGGCGCGAGTGATTGAGCTCCCGCCACTGGTCCAGCGGTACTCCCTCCGCGAGCTCGACGTAGGGCCGCAGTATCGCGGCGCCGTCGGCCAGTACGTCGAGCAACTCCGCCCGGATGGCGGCGGTCGCGGCCTCGATCGAATCGAGCCAGGGAAAATCACCTCGCTCGTAGAACTCGATTGCCGGCAGACCCGGAAAGTGCAGGAACGAAGGCTGCTGCCGGTAGATGGGCTGCTTGTGCAGCAGCGTCGCCAGACACTGATCGAAGCGCCCCAGCCGCTCCCCCGCGTGGCGGGCGCGCAGCTCCGTCAACCGCTGCTCGAGGAAGGTCTCGATCGCGCGGTCGTTTGCCGCGACCACGTCCCTGGCCTGCTGCAGCACGGGGCGCAGCGGCGGCGGCGGCTCGAACCCCGGGGGGATCAGCTGCAGTGCGTGACGGAAGGTCATGGCCGCGGTACGCGACTGTCCCTGCAGCTCCTGCAGCGAGCCCTTCTGCAGCAGCGCCCGCATGTTGCGCGGCTCGAGCGCCAGCACCCTTTCGAGCGCGGTCATTTCCTCGTCGGCGCGCCCGAGTCCGCGCAGCGCGGCGGCCAGGTTGAGCCACAGCGTTGGCTGCGCGGGATCGGCCGCCAGCGCCGGCCGCAGCAGCTGCTCGGCCGCCAGCGCATTGCCCGCGAGCAACAGGCGGCGCGCGGACTCGTTGAGCACCAGCGGATGGCGCGGCGCTTCCGCCGCCGCCTGGCGCAACAGCCGTTCGGCGTCCCGGGCCTGCCCGCCGGCAGTCGCCTGCGCCGCCAGCTGGATCAGCTCGCGGATGCGGCGGTCGTCACCCGCGGACATGCGGAGTCCGCCCGAGCTCGTGACCGCACGTCATGGCGCGGGCGGATCCGGCGATTGTGCCGGCGAGTCCGGCAGCGTGAACCAGCAGTTGAACGCGATCGTGATCCGCTCGCCTTCACCCTCGAACACCTTGACGTCGTGGAGCACCCACGAGGGAAAGATCACCAGTTGTCCGGGCTCGAGCCGCACGTGGGCGATCACGTAGCCGTAGGGCAACTGCATCTTGGCGACCGCGGCATCCATATGCATCGCGCTGGTGATCATTGGGTTGACGAAGCTGAGCAGTCCGCTGTCCTGCTTGTCGGCATCGTGGCGCCCGGGATCGACGCAGTAGACGCCGCTCCACGAGGCATTGGCGTGATTGTGCAGGCCGAAAAAGCCGCCGCGCCGGGTGACGTGGAACCAGCAGTCGTTGTAAATCTGCAGGCGCTGCAGCGTCGCCAGGTCGTAGCCGTTCAGCCGGCCGATCACCGACAGCAGCTGGTCCCAGCAGAACACCTTCAGCTCCTGGACAGCCGGATCGGGGTTGCGGAACAGATTGAAGTGACTCTCGAACAGGGCGGTATTGCGCTGGGTCAGTGGCCGCGGATTGGCCGCGGCGCCGGATGCCTCGTGCTGCAGGATGAAACTCCTGAGCGCCGCGTTGAGCCGCGTAGACGCCGGAAAGCGGCTGAACGCGAACGGCACGGCAAACATACTGACGAGTTCCGGGGGCGGCATACGCGATCCTCGAATCGCTCGCGGCACGAGCGGCACGAGCGGCACGCCGATTGTAGCGGGCCGCGGGCCCGCCGAGACAGCGCGCTATACTTCGACGATGAACCTGCCCCTGGAGGCGGCGACCGACGCCATCGGCGACGAGCTGCGCCGCGAGGAATCGCACATCGCCCGCTGCCCGCGCATTCCGCCGCACACGGGCGTGACCAACACGCTGGCCGAACGCGAGCTGGTGCGTGAGGCATCGGTCGCGCTGGCGGAGTACTACGAGGCGGAAGGCAAGGTCGCCGGGGTAGGCATATGAGCGCGCCGTCGTGCCGGGCCCGCCGCTACGGCCGCCGGCCGGTGTGGTCGGCGGCCATCGTCTGCGCCGTGGCCCTGGCACCGTGCATCGCCGCCGACCCGCTCGCGGCGCTGCAGGCATGCCGGGCCCTGCCGGACGCAACGGCCAGACTCGCGTGTTTCGATCGCGAGAGCGCCGCGCTCGCTCCGTCACCGGCCCCCGTTGCCTCACCGGTGGTTGCAGCGGCGCCGGTAGCGGCGGCGGGCGCCCCGTCGCTACCGGTCCCCGAGCCGGTGTCAGCTCCCGCGCAGCCGCCCGCGCCTGGCGCGGCGCCGCCCGCAGCTGCGCCAGCGATGACGCCGGAGCAGCAATTCGGCCTGTCGCCGGCCGCGATCGCGGCGCGTGAGCGCGCCACCGGCACGACGCCGGCGGAGCAAGCGGGGATTCAGGCGCGCATCGAGCGCTATGACCAGCTCGCTGACGGCCACATCGTGTTCACGCTGGACAACGGCCAGGTCTGGCGGCAGTTGCTGAGCGGGGCGGATCTGCTCGAAAAGCCAGGCGATGTCGTGACGATCTCGCGCGGCTGGCTCGGTTCCTACTGGCTGCAGCTGCAATCGGGACGCGGCTGCAAGGTCGTCCGGATCCGCTGAGCGCCGCGACGGGAAAGCCCATGTTCCTGCAGATCGAAAACCTGCTGACTTCCTCCGAGTTGCAAGCGATCACGGAGCTTTCCCGCCAGGCAAAATTCATCGACGGCCGGCGCTCAAATCCCCATAACACGACCAAAGCGAACCTGATCGCGGATCCGGGCGATCCGGCCGCGCAGAAAGCGTCGCAGATTGCCCTGGCGGCACTGCAGCGCAGCGAGCAGGCCAGCGGATTCGCGCAGCCCAGACGCATGGCGATCCCCGCGTTGCAGCGCTACGAGGCGGGGATGAGATACGGCGCGCACACGGACGCGGCGTTTCTGCCGCTCGGCGCGCAAGTGCTGCGCTCCGATGTGTCGTGCACGATGTTCATCAACGATCCCGCGGAGTATCAGGGCGGCGAGCTCGTCATCCATCTCGGCACCGAGCAGGTACGGTTCAAGGGCCGGCCCGGTGCCACGGTGCTGTACCCCTCGACGACGCTGCACGAAGTGACCCCGGTCACGGGCGGCGAGCGCCTGGTAATGATCACGTTCATCGAAAGCCAGATCCCGGACCAGATGCAGCGCGAGCTGATCTACACGCTGGATGAGGTGCGTGCGCTCGAGGGCCTCAAGATGGAGTGGCGGAACCGCATGCAGCTGCAATACGTGATCGCCAATCTGCAGCGCGCATGGTCGCGGTAGGAGGCGCTGCCGGCAGGCGCGCGGGAGCGATGCAGGGGAATGATACGCGACAGGGAAGCTGACCGGGCGACGCTCAAGGCCGTGCACAGCCTCGCGCAGAGCCGCGACTTCGCCAAGGCGGCGGAGCTGGCGAACCGGGCGCTCGCCGGCGGGCTCGAGCATCCGCTGCTCTACAACGTCGCGGCCGTCAAGCTCGAGCACGACGGGCGCCTGCCCGAGGCGGCCAGCCTGCTGAGTCGGGCGGTGGAGCGCGACCCGAACGACGTCGGCATACGCAATGCGCTGGGCCTGTGCCTCTATCGGCTCGACCGGCCGGCGGAGGCGGTCGAGCACTTCAGGACCCTGATCGGTCTGGATCCGGCACGGGCGGTCGCGCATGCCAATCTCGGCATGGCGCTGCTCGCCCTCGGTGTGCTGCCGGCCGCCGAGGCGAGCTACCGGCGCGCGCTCGAGCTCGACCCGAATCAGATTGTCGCCATGGTCGGGCTCGCGTCCATCGCGAGCCGGCGCGGAGTGCACCGCGACGCGCGCGCCTGGAGCGAGAAGGTGCTCGCGCTCGCGCCGAACCACCCCGATGCCGTGATGAGCCTCGCCGCGGCGGAACTGGCCGAGGGTGCGCCGGCGCAGGCCGAGGCTCGGGTGCGCGCTCTGATCGTCGAGAATGCGCTCGTGCCCGTCGACCGCGCCTACGCCTACGGTCTGCTCGGCGACGCGCTCGACGCCGAGGATCGGGCCACGGAAGCGTTTGCGGCGTACCTGGAATGCAACGACGAATTGCGGCGCCACTACGCCGGTCGTTTCGGCGATGCTCCCAGCGCGCTCGACTATGCACGCGCGCTCGCTGCCTACACGGAGCGCGCCCGCGCCGAAGACTGGCGGCCACGGCCGTCCCTCGGCGCGCATTCCTCCGGTGCGCAGGGGCACGTGTTTCTGCTCGGCTTCCCGCGTTCAGGAACAACGCTGCTCGAGGTCATCCTCGAGGGCCACCCGAGCGTCGTGAGCCTGGAGGAGAACGAGTCGCTGATCGACGGCGTGCGCGCCTTCATGCGCACGCCCGACGACCTGGAGCGACTGGCGCGCGCGACGAGCGGCGAGCTGCAGCCGCTGCGCGCCGCGTACTGGCAGCAGGTGACGGACGCGGGCGTCTCGGTCGCGGGCAAGGTATTTGTGGACAAGTATCCGCTCAACACGCTGAAGCTGCCGCTGATCGCGCGGCTGTTTCCGGACGCCAGGATCCTGATGGCGCGGCGCGATCCGCGGGATGTGGTGTTGAGCTGCTTCAGGCGAAGGTTCCGGATGAGCGCGCCGATGTATGAGCTGCTGTCCCTCGAGAGCGCGGCGCGCTACTACGATGCGGTCATGCGGCTGGCCGAGCGCCTCGATGGGCTGTTGACGCTGTCGAGCCGGGTCGTGCGCCACGAGACGCTGGTGACCGACTTCGAGAACGAGATCAGGAGCATTTGCGCGTTCCTCGGTCTCGAGTGGGCCGCAACGATGCAGGATTTCGCGCCACGGACCGAGCAGCGCGGCTCGGTCACACCAAGCACGGCGCAGCTCGCCCGCGGCCTGGAGAAGTCGGGGATCGGCCAGTGGCGGCGTTACGAGGCGCAGCTCGCGGCGGTGTTGCCGCTGCTCGATCCGTGGGTGCAGCGCTTCGGCTACGGATCCTGAGCGCTCGCGAGCCACAGCTCCACCTGCGCGCAGCCCTGCACGGCGCGCCAGGCGGTGAGCTCGGGATCCCGTGCGATGAGCCTCGCTGCGACAGCGCGCTTGTCGGCGCCGGCCACCACGAACACCGGCTCGGCGAGGCGCGCGAGGAGCTCCGGGGTCACGCTCACGGCGGACATGCCGTCGGGGCGGTGCACGGCGATTGCGAGCCGGCCGCGGGCGCGCTCGAGGTCGGCTGCCCCGAAGAGTGAGGCGGTGTGTCCGTCGGCACCGAGGCCGAGGAGGCCCAGGCCGATGCGCGCGCCGGAGCGAAGCAGAGCGGCGAGCCGATCCTCGTAGTCGTGGGCGGCATCCTCGAGCGGCAGCTCGGTGCGTACGCGCAGCACCGCGCCGGGTGCCAGGGCGAGCGCGGCGAGCAGCGGCTGCGTCTGGTGGTAGTTGCTCGCCGGGGAGTCGGCCGGCACGTAGCGGTCGTCCGAGAAGAGCACGCGCAGCCCGGCCGCGGGCGCCAGGCCCGGCCGTGCGCCGAGCGCGCGGTAGGCCGGCAGCGGGGTGGCGCCGCCCGAGAGCATGAGCGCCGCCGCAGTGGGCGCCGCGATGGCCCGAGCCAGGCGCTCCTCGAGAGCGGACTCGAGCGCTGAGCGCGAGGCGAAGCGGCGGATGGCGAGCTCGGTCATTGCGGCGGCTGCGGTGTGCGGGGGCGCTCGGTCACCTGCGCCTCGACGTCGAAGGATCGGCGGCCGCGCAGCCCCCGCAGGCTCACCATCGAGCCGGGCTTGTGCCGGGAGATGCGCCCGAGGACGTCCTGCGCTCCGTGCGGGGTGGCTCCGTCGACCGCCAGCAGCAGATCGCCCGGCAAGAGGCCCGCCTGCTGCGCGGGGCTGCCGAGAGTGAGGTTCGCGACCACCACGCCTCCCTGCGCGAGCCCGAGCTGCCGCGCCTGATCGTCCGTGATGTCCTCGGGCGAGATTCCGATCCATCCGCGGATCACCCGGCCGTGATCGATGATGTCGGCCACTACTCCGCGCACCAGGTTCACGGGGATGGCGAAGCCGATGCCCTCGACGCCGAGGCTCTTCGCGACCATCGCCGTGTTGATACCGACCAGTGCGCCGCTCGAGTCGACCAGCGCCCCGCCGGAGTTGCCGCGGTTGATCGGGGCGTCCGTCTGGATGAAGTCTTCAACCGGCGTGATGCCGAGCTGCGCACGGCTCACCGCGCTCACGATCCCGTGCGTCACGGTGTGCGAGAGTCCGAGCGGGTTGCCGATGGCGAGCACGACGTCTCCCGGGCGCAGCTGATCGGAGCGCCCGAGAGGAGCCACCGGCAGGAACCTGAGGCCGACGCTCAGCACCGCGAGGTCGGTGTCGGGGTCGCTGCCCACGACGTGTGCCTCGGCGATGCGTCCGTCGGCGAGCTGTACGCGGATCGACTCGGCGTTCGCGATGACGTGGTGGTTGGTGACGATGTGACCCTTGTCATCGACGATCACGCCCGAGCCGAGCGTGCGCTCGATGCGCTGCCGATAGCGCGGCAGGTACTCGCCGAACAGGTCCCCGAGCGACGGGGCCAGGCGCTCGGTGACCAGCCGGTCCGTGTACACGTTGACCACCGCCGGCGCCGCGCGCTGCACCGCGTCGGCGTAGGAGGTTCGCGGCGGCACGGACGCGGGTGCCGCAGCGGCGGTGGTGACGGCGGCCGGGGCGGGGGCCGCAGCCGCCGGCGGGGCGGCCGCCGGGGCCGCCTGAGGCGCGGCGCGCCCGCGGATGAGATCGGGGCGCATCGCCACGATCAGGAATGCCAGGGCGAGTCCGCCGACGACCGAGCCGACCACGAAAGTCAGGCCGCGGCGCAGGTGTTCGAGCGGGGGAGGCATGTTCGTTGTGTATAATGCGCCGCCCCCCGCAAGGTACGAAACTGCACCCATGCGCAGTCGGCTTAGTGAGCGATGCGCTCCGACGCTGCGGCGGGCCTGTCATAAAGCGGGAGAGCGGTGAGATGGCGGATCACGCAGGCGTTGCCGGCGGCGACGAGGTCGACCTGAGCCGGCGCAAGTTCCTCACCCGAGCCACCATAGCCACCGGGGCGGTCGGCACCGTGCTCGCCGCCATCCCCTTCATCGAGTCCTGGAGTCCGTCGGAGCGGGCCCGCGCCCTCGGCGCGCCGGTGATGGTGGATCTTTCCAAGCTCGACCCCGGACAGATGATGCTGCCGGTGTGGCGGCGGCAGCCGATCTTCGTGGTGCGGCGCACGCCCGACATGGTAAGGCGCGTCGCCGGTCACGACGGCGAGCTCAAGGACCCCGGGTCCAAGGACTCCGAGCAGCCGCCGTACGCGAGCAACGAGCTGCGCTCGCGCACCCCGGAGTATCTGGTCCTGATCGCCATCTGCACGCACCTCGGATGCCTGCCCAAGCAGCGCTTCGACGCCGGCGAGCTCTCGCCAACCTGGCCGGGAGGCTTCTGGTGCCCCTGCCACGGATCGCGCTTCGATCTCGCGGGCCGGGTGTTCGACGGCTCGCCGGCCTCGGTCAACCTGCGCGTGCCCCCGTACTCATTCCCGAAAGAGCAGCTGCTGCTGATCGGCGCTGACGAGAAAGGAGCCGCGTCGTGACCGTGAAGACCGCAACGGGCTCCAAGGCGGCGCTGCCGAAGGCGGCCACCGGCCCGGCCGGCAAGCGCTTCCGGGCCTGGCTCAACAAGCGCATGCCCGTGGACCAGTTCCTCGCCAGCCAGGTCACCGAGTATTACGCGCCGAAGAATTTCAACTTCTGGTATTTCTTCGGTTCGCTCGCGCTCGTGGTGCTGGTGCTGCAGCTGGTCACCGGCATCTTCCTCACCATGTTCTACAAGCCGGGTGAGGCGACCGCCTTCGATTCGGTGCAGTTCATCATGCGCGAGGTCGACTGGGGCTGGCTCATCCGCTACCTGCACTCGAGCGGCGCCTCCTTCTTCTTCATCGTGGTGTACCTGCACATGTTCCGGGCCTTCCTCTACGGCTCGTACAAGCCGCCGCGGGAGCTGCTGTGGCTGCTCGGCATGGCGGTGTATCTGGCGCTGATGGCCGAGGCCTTCATGGGCTACGTACTGCCCTGGGGCAACATGTCGTTCTGGGGCGCGCAGGTGATCATCAACCTGTTCGGCACCATTCCCGGGATCGGCCCCGATCTGGTGCTGTGGATCCGCGGCGACTACGGCATCGCCGATGCGACTCTCAACCGCTTCTTCTCGCTGCACGTCGCGGCCATTCCGCTCGCGCTGCTCGGCCTCGTGGCGCTGCACCTGGTGGCGCTGCACGAAGTGGGCTCCAACAATCCCGACGGCGTCGAGATCAAGGAGAAGGTGGGTGCCGACGGCCATCCGCTGGATGGCATCCCGTTCCATCCTTATTACACGGTGAAGGACTTCGTCGGCATCGGCGTCTTCCTGGTGCTGCTCGCGATCGTGGTGTTCTTCGTGCCGACCTTCGGCGGACTGTTCCTCGAGGCGCCGAACTTCGAGCCGGCCAACCCCGTGTCGACTCCCGCGGACATCACCCCGGTGTGGTACTTCACACCCTATTACGCGATGCTGCGCGCGGTGCCCGACCAGAGGCTCGGCGCGCTGCTGCTGCTGCTGGGGGTGATGGCGTTCCTGTTCCTGCCGTGGCTCGACCGCTCGCCGGTCAAGTCGATGCGCTACCGCGGCTGGATGTCGCGCGCGGCGCTGGCGATCTTCGCCGTCTCGTTCATCGGACTGGGCTACCTCGGCATGCAGCCGGCGCTCGGTATCTACGTGATCATCGCGCGCATTCTGGCCGTGCTGTACTTTCTGTTCTTCCTGCTGATGCCGTTCTATACCAGCCTCGAGCCGGTGAAGCCGGTGCCGGAAAGGGTGGTCTACCATGCGCACTGAGGCACTGCTCGCCGCGGTGTTGCTGACGGGGGCGGCCTGTGTGCCGCAGCGACTGCCGGCGGCGGAGGAACCGGGCGCCGCCAGGTTCGGCGCCGACTGGGAAAGCTGGCGCGCCGGCACCAACGTGGCCGACCTCGCGTCCGTGCAGCGCGGCGCCCGCAACTTCACCAGCTACTGCCTCGGCTGCCACTCGCTGAAGTACGAGCGCTGGTCGCGCCTCGGCGCGGACCTCAGGATCCCCGGGCCGCTCCTCGAGCAGGACCTGATTCCGCCCGGCGTCAAGGCGGCTGACTACATCCTGACGGCTATGCCGGCCGCGGACGCGGAGGCCTGGTTCGGCAAGACTCCGCCGGACCTCTCGCTGATGGTGCGCGCACGCGGCAAGGACTACATCTACCGGTTCCTCACGACCTTCTACGTCGACCCGACGCGCCAAACGGGCGCCAACAATCTGGCGCTGCCGGCGACGGCCATGCCGGACGTGCTGTCGGAGCTCGAGGGGCTCAAGGCCGCGGTGTTCAAGGGCGAGGTCTTCGATCACTTCGAGCCGCTGGCTCCGGGACGCATGAGCCTCGCCGAGTACGACGGCTTCGTGCGCGATACCGTGAATTTTCTCGACTATGTGAGTGAGCCGACCCAGCTCGAGCGGCGCCAGCTCGGCGTGTGGGTCGTGCTGTTCCTGCTGGTATTCAGCTGGCTGGCCCTGTTGGTGAAGCGCGAGTACTGGAAGGACGTCCACTGACCGCGAGCTTCGGGCGCGGGAGCGGGAGCGTGTCGAGCCGACGATCCATCATGACGTTGTTCTCCGCACCCGATGACCCCTGGAGTCACCGGACGCGGATCGTGCTGGCCGAGAAAGGCATCAGCATCGATATCGTGAGCGTCGAGGCCGGCCGCTTTCCCGAGGATCTGCTCGACCTCAACCCCTATCACAGCGTGCCGACGCTCGTCGATCGCGACCTGGTGCTGTACGACTCGCGCGTCATCATCGAGTACCTCGACGAGCGCTTCCCGCACCCGCCGCTCATGCCGGTCGACCCGCTCACCCGCGCGCAGTTCCGCCTGGCGCTCTACCGCATCGAGCGCGACTGGTACAGCGTCGCCAAGCAGATCGACGCGGAGCCCGACAAGAAGCAGGCGCTGAAGCTGAAGAAGATCCTGCGCGATACCATCCTGCAGAGCACCGAGCTCTTCAAGATCAAGCCCTTCTTCCTCTCCGACGAGTTCTCGCTGGTGGATGCGACCATCGCGCCGATACTGTGGCGGCTGCCGTACTACGAGATCGACTTGCCGCCTCAGGCGCAGCCGATCGAGAGGTACATGCAGCTGGTGTTCGCGCGGCCGGCGTTCCGCGAGAGCCTCACCGAGCGCGAGCAGGAGATGAGGCTGCTCAGGTAAGGCCATGAGTCAGGCGTTACCCAAGCGGCCGTTTCTGCTGCGTGCCATGCACCAGTGGATCACCGAATGCGGCAATACGCCGCACGTGATCGTCGATGCCGGGCACGAGGACGCCGAAGTGC
The DNA here is from genome assembly GCA_035518275.1 of Steroidobacteraceae bacterium. Lineage (GTDB taxonomy): Bacteria > Pseudomonadota > Gammaproteobacteria > Steroidobacterales > Steroidobacteraceae > 13-2-20CM-66-19. The sequence goes on along the minus strand of DATIXU010000014.1, from coordinate 56,647 downwards.
CGCGCGCCTACGTCAAGGACGGCAAGATCGTCCTCAATCTGAGCGAAGGCGCCACGCAGCGCCTCAAGCTCGGCAATGAGGCGGTGGAATTCGACGCGCGCTTCGCCGGAGTGGTGCATCACGTGCGCTTTCCGGTGAGCGCGGTGCTCGGCGTGTATGCGCGCGAGACCGGTGAGGGCATGGTGTTCTCGGAGCAGGACCTGGGTCCCGAGCCGCCGAAGCACCCGACGCCCGCCGAAGAGGGCGGCGGTACCCGCCGCCCGCAGCTCAAGGTCGTCAAGTAGCGCGGGTTCTCTCCGGGCGCGTCTTCGCGCCCGCTACATGTACGTCGTTCGCGTCTTCGCGAACGACGTAGAGCCCGCGCGTCAGCGCGCATAGAAGAGTCGGCCTGTAAGCCGGGTTCTGTCGAGGGCAATCATTCCTCTGGGATCCACGTCGCCGTGGACCTCTAGCGGCCTACCCGGAAGCGCGCGCGGATCAGCGCTGCGTGCCGCCGTTTCCGGCGCACGCCGCTTCCCTATTTGGCCTTGCTCCAGGTGGGGTTTGCCGTGCCGTCGCGTGTTGCCACCGACGCGGTGCGCTCTTACCGCACCGTTTCACCCTTGCCGGTCCCGTGAGGGACTTGGGCGGTCTCACTCTCTGTTGCACTTTCCGTGGGCTCGCGCCCCCCAGGCGTTACCTGGCACCCGATCCGCCGGAGCCCGGACTTTCCTCCACCCCCGCGCCATTGCTGGCGCGGGAGCAGCGACTGCCCGGCCGACTCTGACCCGGCACGATAGGGCGGCGGGCACGGAAGTCAACTACGGCGTTTCGCGAGCGCGTAAGCCGCGGCCCGCGTGGCTCCGGTCAGCGCGGCGGCGGTGGCCGCCGCGCGCCCGGGAGGCAATTCCCTGAGCAGAATCTCCATCGTGCGCTCGAGCTCCGCGCCATCGACCGCGGCGGCCTCGGGGGCCGCTCCGTGCACGACCAGGGTGAGCTCACCGCGCGCGAAATTCTCCTCAGCCGCGGCGCGTGCGGCGAGCTCGCCGAGCGTGCCGCGATAGAGCGTCTCGTGCGTCTTGGTGAGCTCACGCGCCACCGCGGCCCGCCGTCCGGCACCGAACTGCGCCGCGAGATCCGCGAGCGTCGCCTGGATGCGGTGCGGTGCCTCGAAGAAGACCAGCGTGCGCACCTCGTGCGCGAGGCCTGCCAGTGCGGCGCGGCGCTCGGCCGCGCGCGCCGGCAGGAACCCCTCGAAGCAGAAGCGATGGGTCGGGAGTCCCGCCACGGCGAGCGCGGCGGTGATGGCCGACGGCCCGGGAATCGTATGGACGGCGAATCCGGCCGCGGCGGCGCGGCTCACGAGCTCGAAGCCGGGGTCCGAGAGAAGCGGCGTGCCCGCATCGCTCACGAGCGCAACGTCCTCGCCGGCCGCGAGCCGCGCGAGCAGCTCCGGCACGCGCTGCGCCTCATTGTGAGCGTGCAGGGAGAGAAGCGGCGTGCCGACACCCATCGCCTGCAACAGGGCGCGCGTATGGCGCGTGTCCTCCGCGGCGATGATCGCGGCGCGCTCGAGCGTCTCGCGGGCGCGCGGGCTCAGGTCGGCGAGGTTGCCGATGGGTGTGGCTACGACGAGCAGCGTGCCGGGCGCGTTGACCACTATAATCGCGAGCCTCCTCAGCCTTTCAGTCTAACCAATGCCGCTCAACCGTTGGATCACCCGCTGCGCCGCTCTCGCTGCCGCCCTGGCCCTGAGCGGCTGCGCGAGCCTGACGACGGTGAGCCCGCCGCCCTCGGCCGATCGGGCCGCGAGCCTCGAGCAGTCGGGGGACCTGGCGGGAGCGGCGCGGATCTACGAGGCGCTCGCCGGCCAGAACAGCGGCGCGAGCCGCAACGCCTATCTGCTGCGCGCGGCGCGCGACTTCGTGAGCGCGCACCGCGCCGACGAGGCGGCGCGGGTATTGACGGGTCTGGAAGGCAGCCTCACTCCCGACCAGCAGTCCGAGCGGGGCCTGCTCGCGGCGGAGATTGCCAAGGCACGCGCTCCAGCCGGCGCCGGGCACCCGGAAGTGGCGCAGCAGTTTGCGGGCGAGCAGGTGCCGGCTCTGCCGCACATTGCGCTGCTGCTTCCCGTCACGGGCCGTAACGCCGCCGCGGCCGTGAGTGTGCGCGACGGCTTTCTCTGCGCCTACTACCAGGCGCCCGCGGCCGCCCGGCTGCGCGTGCGCATCTACGATACCGGCACGATGAGCGTCGCCGAGGCCCTGGCGCGCGCCTCGAGCTCCGGCGCCGAGCTCATCGTAGGTCCGCTCACACGCGAGGAAGTGATCGCCGCGGCCCAGGACGCCGCTGCGGGGCCGCCGCTGCTGGCGCTCAATTTCCTGCCACCCGAGACCCCGGCGCCGGCGCGGTTTTATCAGTACGCGCTCTCGCCCGAGGACGAGGCGCGGCTCGTTGCACGGCGCGTGCTCGCCGATCATCACCGGCGCGGCATCGCCATCGTGCCGGCGGGTGACTGGGGCACGCGCGTGCTGGCGGCCTTCCGCCAGGAGCTCGAGAGCGGTGGCGGCGAGCTGATCGCGTCCGCGACCATCGACCCGAGCCGTACCGATTACTCCGAGGCAGTGACGCAGACGCTTGGCATCAGCGAAAGCCAGGCGCGCTATCGGCGGCTCGAGGGCGTGCTCGGCACCAAGCTGCAGTTCGAGCCGCGGCGCCGCGGCGACATCGGTTTCATTTTCTCTCCGGCGCCTGCCAACACCGAGCGGCTGCTGCGCCCGCAGCTGCGCTTTCATTTCGCCGGCGATATACCCACCTACGCCACCTCGAGCGCGTTCGAGCCGGATGTGCGCGCCAACCAGGATCTCGACGGCCTGATGTTTCCCGACATGCCGTGGATGCTGGGCGGCGATCTCGCCGAAGCGGTGCGCGCGGCGACCCGCGACGCCTGGCCCAACAGCGGCCTGCAGCGCAGCCGGCTGTTCGCTTTCGGCTTCGATGCGTATCGGCTCGCGGTGGCGCTGCGCAACACGCGCGGAGACGTCAACGTCGACGGGCTCACCGGGCGCCTGAGCTTCGATCCCGAGCGGCGCATCCGCCGCGCGCTCGTCTGGGCGCAGCTGCACGACGGGGAGCTGCGCGCGTTGCCCGAGGCATCGCCGTAACCGACCAGCAAGCCAGCAAGCGCAGGGCTTGGGATGCTCACGCAACGACAGCAGAGCGGCCGGCGCGCCGAGGATCTGGCGGCGGAATTCCTGCGCGCGCACGGCTGCGAGATTCTCGAGCGCAACTATCGCCGACGACTCGGCGAGCTCGACCTCATCGCTCTCGAGGGCGGCGTGCTCGTGATCGCCGAGGTGCGCACCCGTGCGCACGCGCGCTTCGGCTCCGCGGCCGCGAGCGTGGACCGGCACAAGCAGCGGCGCATCACGCGCGCCGCACAGCAGCTGCTGCAACAGCGCGCCGGTCTCGCGCGTTTCCCCGTGCGCTTCGACGTGCTCGTAGTGAGTGATCTCAGTGCCCCCAAGCCTGCGATCGAGTGGATCCGGCACGCCTTCGAGGCCGCGTAAGGCGCCAGCTCACCCCGGGGTCTCGCCTGGTCCCGCGCCTGCGAGGTTCGTTTTCTCAATGCCGCGCCCGCTAGCTCGGCCGTCCAGCCCCGCTACTGGTGAACCACTGTATAAGGTTCACCACCCAAGCCGCTGATTGCTATGAATGAAATCTGACCCGAGGCGGTCGAGGGCGTCGTCGCGCGCCTATGTTTTCAACATAAGTCGTTGTGACTGCGACGAATTTCTCACTTTTTTCAATTGACATAGTTCATCCACGATTCCTATAGTGGCAGTCGGTGGGAGAAAGTGGGGGTAGATGGGCGGCGGACTGCCGTACAGGTCATGTTTCGCGGTGCAACAAAGATCACCCTGGATGACAAGGGGCGGATGGTCATGCCCACCCGCTACCGCGATCAGATCGCGGGCCTCGCCCAGGGGCGACTGGTCGTTACCGTCGACAAGGACCAGTGCCTCCTCATCTATCCCTTGCCCGAGTGGGAGCAGATCGAACGCAAGCTGATGAGCCTGCCCAGCCTCAATCCGACGGCGCGGCGGCTGCAGCGGCTGATGGTAGGCCACGCGACCGATCTGCCCCTCGACGGACACGGCAGGGTGTTGCTGCCGCTGGAGCTGCGCGAGTTCGCGAAGCTCGAGCGGCACGGGATGCTGATCGGCCAGGGGAACCGCTTCGAGCTGTGGGACGAGTCGCGATGGAACGAACGGCGCGACCTGTGGCTCAAGAATGAAGAGGTGGCGACCGATCTGCCGTCCGAGCTCGAGTCGCTTTCTCTTTAAGACCGGCCACGAGGGCCGCGGTGAGTTGACGAGGGGCAGTTAAGGCTGCGCGCGCTTCTATGGGGGATGAGCACACACCGGTGCTTGCCGCGGAGGCGCTTGCGGGACTGGCCCTGGAAGCGGGCGGTTACTATGTCGATGCGACGTTCGGGCGCGGCGGCCACACGGCACTCATTCTCCAGGCCCTGGGTCGAGAGGGCAGCGTGCTCGCAATCGACCGCGATCCGCAGGCCATCGCGGCTGGAGCTAAGCGCTTTGCCGACGAAATGCGGCTTACGCTCGTGCACGCGTCGTTTGCCGATCTCGGCGCGCTCGTGCCGCTACACGCAGAAGGTCGTCCTTGCCGGGGCGTGCTCTTCGACCTCGGCGTGTCCTCACCGCAGCTCGACGATGCGCGCCGCGGCTTCAGCTTCCGCGCCGACGGCCCGCTCGACATGCGCATGGACCCGACACGCGGCGAACCGGTCTCGGCCTGGCTCGCTCGGGCGAGCGTCGACGAGATACGCCAGGTGATCGCGACATTCGGTGAAGAACGCTTCGCACGGCGGATTGCGCGCGCCATCGTCGATCGGCGCCGTGTCGCGCCGCTCACGCGCACCGGCGAGCTCGCCGAGCTGGTCGCACATGCCGTGCGCACGCGCGAGCCCGGCAAGCATCCGGCGACCCGCACCTTCCAGGCGCTGCGCATGTTCATCAACGACGAGCTTGGGTCTCTCGAGCGGGGCCTGCTCGGCGCGCTCGCCACGCTGAGCGGTGGCGGCCGTCTCGTGGTCATCACCTTCCATTCGCTCGAGGACCGGCTGGTGAAGCGCTTCATGCAGCGCGAGTCGCAGCCCGACCCGGCGCTCGCGCATCTGCCGGTGCTGCCGCCCGGCGCCGCGCCCGCGCTTCGGATCATCGGACGCAAGACCCGGCCGACGGATGACGAGGTGAAGCGCAACCCGCGCGCGCGCAGCGCGCTGCTGCGCGTGGCGGAGAAGCTCGCGTGAGCGCGCGCACCGTGCTGATGATCGCGGTGCCGCTGCTGTGGCTCGCGGTGCTCGCATCAGGCGCCGGCGCAATCTATTGCGAGCACCGCGCGCGCGGGCTCTTCATCGAGCTCGAGTCGCTCAACGCGCGGCGTGACAATCTGCAGATCGAGTGGGGTCAGCTGCAGCTCGAGCAGAGCGCCTGGTCGAGCCACGCGTTCGTCGAGCGCGTCGCGAGCACGCGGCTGCACATGGCGATGCCGGCGCCGCAGAGCATCGAGGTCGTCTCGCCGTGAAGGCGCGCAGCCTGCGTGGCGACCCGGCACCGCGCTCGTTCCGCTGGCGCTCGCGTGTGCTGCTCGCCGCTCTCACGCTCGCCGGCGCGGCGCTGCTTTGGCGCGCCGTGAACCTGCAGCTCGTCGATCACCGCCGGCTCGCGCACGAGGGCGATGCGCGCTTCTCGCGCGTGCTGCAGATCTCCGCCCATCGCGGCACCATCACCGACCGCTACGGCGAGCCGCTGGCGGTGAGCACGCCGGTCGATTCGATCTGGGTGAACCCGGGCGAGCTCGCGCACGCCGAGGAGCAGATCCCGCGCCTCGCGGGCGCGCTCGGGCTCGACCGCCAGGAGCTGGCACGGCGCGTCACCAGCAATCTCGACCGCGAGTTCCTCTATCTCGCGCGCGGCCGCCAGCCGGCCGAGGCGGCCGAGATCAAGGCGCTGGGAATTCCGGGCGTGTACACCTCGCGGGAGTATCGCCGCTACTACCCGGCGGGAGAGGTCACCGGGCACCTCCTCGGCTTCACCAACGTCGATGACGCCGGCCAGGAGGGGCTCGAGCTCGCCTTCGAGCACTGGCTCGCCGGCGAGCCGGGGGCGAAGCGCGTCATCCAGGACCGCTACGGGCGCATCGTCGAGAATGTCGAGAGCATCCGCCCGGCGCGTCCGGGACGCGACCTGGTGCTGTCGATCGACATGCGCATCCAGTACCTCGCCTACCGCGAGCTCAAGGCCGCGGTGCGCGAGCAGCGGGCGCGCGCCGGCTCGATCGTCGTGCTGGATGTGACCAGCGGCGAAGTGCTCGCCATGGTGAACCAGCCCACCTACAACCCCAACGACCGCGAGCAGATCCAGGCTGCCGACTACCGCAACCGCGCCGTCACCGACATCTTCGAGCCGGGCTCCTCCATCAAGCCCTTCTGGGTCGCCGCGGCGCTCGCCGCCGGCAAGTACGACTCGCGCAGCATCATCGACACCTCGCCAGGCTTCATCAAGGTCGGCGTGAAGGAATTCCCGGACGAGCACAACTTCGGACGCATCGACATTGCGACCGTGCTCGCCAAGAGCTCCAACGTCGGCATGGCACACATCGCGCTCAGCCTGGCCCCGCAGCAGGTGTGGACCACGCTGACGCACCTCGGCTTCGGCGAGGTGACGAGCAGCGGCTACCCGGGCGAGTCCGCGGGCTTGCTGCCCGCCTACTCGCAATGGCGGCCGATCGGCATCGTCACCATGTCGCACGGCTACGGCCTGTCGGTGACGCCGCTGCAGCTCGCGCATGCCTACGCCACCCTCGGCTCGCTCGGTATCGCCCGACCGGTATCGTTCCTGGCGGCCGACGCGCAGGTGGCGGGCACGCGCGTGCTCGAGGCGCCGACCTGCCACGAGCTGCTGACGATGCTGGAATCGGTCGTGGCCGCTGAAGGCACCGGCAAGCTCGCCGCGATTCCCGGCTACCGCGTCTCCGGCAAGACCGGCACCGCCTGGAAGGCGACAGCCGGCGGCTACTCGACCGACCGCTACATGGCGGTGTTCGGCGGCGTCGCTCCCGCGACCGACCCGAGGCTCGCGGCGGTGGTGGTGCTCGATGAGCCGAGCGCGGGCGAGCACATGGGCGGGCAGGTCTCGGCCCCGGTATTCTCGCGCGTCGTGGGTGGGGCGCTGCGGCTGCTCGCGGTCGCGCCCGATGAGCCGGTACGCACGCCGGAGGAGCTGCCGGCGAACGCACCCGACACGCTGCGCACGGCCGCCTTGCGATGAGCCCGCAGGCCGACAGCAGTTCGCCCGGCCGTCCGCTCGCCGAGCTCACCGCGGGACTGCTCGCCGTGCCCGCCGGACTTCTGGTGAGCGATGTGACGGCGGACAGCCGCGCGGTAACTCCAGGGGCGCTGTTCCTCGCCTGCCGCGGACGCACGCATCACGGCATGCGCTTCGCGACCGATGCCCTGCGGCGCGGCGCGCGCGCGGTGCTCTACGAGCCGGACGGCCTGGACGCGGACAGCCTTCCTGAGCCGATACCGGGTACTTTCGTCGCCGGGCTCGCAAACCTGAGCGAGCAAGCCGGCGTGATCGCCGACCGGTTCTTCGGCGCCCCGACCGCCGCGCTCACCGTCGCCGGCATCACCGGCACCAACGGCAAGACCACCTGCGCGTGGCTCCTGGCGCAGGCGCTCGAGGCCGCGGGTAAGCCCGCCGCCTACATGGGCACGCTCGGCTTCGGCCGTCCGCCGGTGCTGACGCCCACCGTGCACACCACGCCCGATGCGGTGAGCGTGCAGCGTCAGCTCGCCGCGCTGCGCGCTCTCGGCGCTGAGTGCGTCAGCATGGAGGTCTCGAGCCACGCGCTCGACCAGGGGCGGGTGAACGGCGTGCGCTTCAATACCGCCGCCTTCACCAACCTCACCCGCGATCACCTCGACTACCACGGCACCATGGACGCCTACGGGGCGGCCAAGGCGCGCCTGTTCCGCTTCCCCGGCCTGGCCCACCGCGTGATCAACATCGACGATCCCTTCGGAGCGGCGCTCGCCGCGGCTGCCTCGCCTGCCCAGCTCACCGTGACGACGCGCGCGGCGCACGCTGCCGCGCGCCCCGGCGCGGCGCAGCTGGTGCGCGCCGTGCGCGTGCAGCCTGAGTCGACCGGACTCACCATCGCAGTCGAGACCAGCTGGGGTAACGCCGAGCTCGCGGTGCGTCTCATGGGCGAGTTCAACGTCGACAACTCCCTCACGGTGCTCGCGGTGCTGCTCGCCTGGGGGGTGCCGCTCGCGCACTGCGTGCGTGCGCTGTCGCGCTGCCGGGCCGCCAGCGGCCGCATGGAGATGTTCGGCGGGCGCGGCTTGACGCCGCTCGCGATCGTCGACTACGCGCACTCGCCCGACGCGCTCGAGAAGGCGCTGCAGGCGGCACGGCTGCACTGTCGCGGCCAGCTGCGCGTGGTGTTCGGCTGCGGCGGGGACCGCGACGCCGGCAAGCGGCCGCTGATGGGACGGATCGCCGCCGAGCTGGCCGACGATCTCATCGTGACCGATGACAACCCGCGCACCGAGGACCCCGCGCGCATCGTCGCCGACATCGTCGCGGGCGTCGTCCGGCACACGCCGCTCGTGGTCGAGCACGACCGCGCGCTCGCGATCCGCTTGAGTCTGGCCCGCAGCGTCCCCGACGACGTGGTGCTGATCGCCGGCAAGGGCCACGAGGATTATCAGATCCTCGGGACCGAGCGCCGGCCGTTCCGCGACCAGGCGGTGGTCATAGACGCGCTGCGCGAGGTGGGCACGTGAGGCGCACGCTCGGGGAATTCGCGCGCCTCGCTGGCGGCCGGCTCGCTGGCACCGACCGCGCCTATACCAACGTGGTGAGCGATACGCGCGCGCTCGAGGCCGGCGAGCTCTTCATCGCGCTGCGCGGACCTAACTTCGACGGCAACGCGTTCGTGGCGGCCGCGGCCTCCGCCGGCGCCGCCGGCGCCCTGGTCGAGCGCGAGCAGCGCCTCGCGCTGGCGCAGATCGTCGTGCCCGACACGCAGGCCGCGCTCGAGCGTGCGGCTCGTGCCTGGCGCGCGCAGTTCACCGGCGCCCTGGTCGGGGTCGCCGGCAGCAACGGCAAGACCACCGCCAAGGAGATGCTGGCTGCGATCCTCTGCGAGGCGGGCCCGTGTCTCGCGACCCGCGGCAACCTCAACAATCACATCGGCGTGCCGCTGACGCTGCTGCGCCTCACGGGCGCCGAGCGCTTCGCCGTGGTGGAGATGGGAGCCAACCGCGCCGGCGAGGTCGCGCATCTGGTCGAGGTGGCGCGCCCGACGGTGGGCCTCATCACCAACGCAGGAGCTGAGCACCTCGAAGGCTTCGGCAGCCTGGAGGGCGTCGCGCGCGCCGAGGGCGAGATGGTCGCGGGACTCGCAGCTTCCGCCACCGCGGTGATCAATGCCGACGATGCGTACGCTGCCATGTGGCGTGGCTCGACGCGGGCGCGGGTCATCACCTTCGGCACGCGCCAGCCCGCGGACTTTTCCGCGAGCGAAGTTGCGGCTCGAGTGGGAGCGGAAGGCTTCACCACGAGCTTCCGCCTCACGGCGCCGATCGGCGCCGCCGCGATCCGCCTCAACCTCGGCGGCGCCCACAACGTCGCCAACGCGCTCGCCGCCGCAGCCGCGGCGGCCAGTGCGGGAGCTTCCCTCGAGCACATCGTCCGCGGGCTCGGGTCAGTGCGCGCGGTTCCCGGCCGGCTGCAATTCCGCCGTGCGCTCGGCGGCGGCTGGCTCATCGACGATTCCTACAATGCGAATCCCAGCTCGGTGCGCGCTGCCATCGAGCTGCTCGCGACGCTTCCCGGCCGCCGCTGGCTGGTGCTCGGGGACATGGCCGAGCTCGGCGCCTTCGCGCTCGAGGAGCACGTGCAACTCGGAGAGTTCGCGCGTGCCACGGGGCTCGAGCGGCTCTATGCGACCGGCCCGCTCTCGACGCGCGCGGCCCAAGCCTTCGGCGCCGGCGGTGAGTCCTTCGCCGACGTGCCGGCGCTCACCAGGGCGCTGCGCACGGCGCTCGCGGGCGCCGCGGACGATGTGCGTGTCCTCGTCAAGGGCTCGCGCTTCAACCGCCTCGAGCGGGTGGTCGAGGCGGTGGCGGCCGATGCGCTTCCCAGCACAGGTGGACACTGATGCTCTACTGGCTCACACAGCAGTTCGCCGGCCACGTTCCGGGCGCGCATGTCTTCGCCTACCTGACCTTGCGCGCGATTCTCGCGACCGTCTCCGCGCTCGGGCTGTCGCTGGTGATCGGGCCGCCGATGATCGCACGGCTGTCGCGCTATCAGATCGGCCAGGTGGTGCGCGACGACGGTCCCGCGAGCCACCTGCCCAAGGCCGGCACGCCCACCATGGGCGGCACGCTGATTCTCGTCACGACGCTGGTGAGCACGCTGCTGTGGGCGGAGCTCTCCAACCGCCTGGTGTGGACGGTGCTCGCCGTCACCTTCGCCTTCGGCCTGATCGGCTTCTACGACGATTACCTGAAGCTGGTGGTGCGCAATCCCAGGGGCCTGGTGCCGCGCTGGAAGTACTTCTGGCAGTCGGTCGCCGGGCTCGCCACCGCGGCGACTCTTTACTACACCGCGACCGAGCCCGCCGAGACGACGCTGTTCCTGCCGTTCCTCAAGACCTTCCACGCGCCGCTCACCGCCTTCGGCTTCATCGCGCTCGCCTATCTCATGATCGTCGGCATGAGCAACGCGGTGAACCTGACCGACGGCCTCGACGGGCTCGCCATCATGCCGGCGGCGCTGGTGACCTCGGCGCTCGGCATCTTCGCCTACGCGAGCGGCAACGCGGTGTTTGCCCACTATCTGCAGATTCCCGAGATCCGCGGCGCGGGCGAGCTGCTGGTGTTCTGCGCCTCGCTCGCCGGTGCCGGACTCGGGTTCCTGTGGTTCAACTCCTATCCGGCCCAGGTCTTCATGGGCGACGTGGGGGCGCTCGCGATCGGCGCTGCGATCGGCGTGCTCGCGGTGATCGTGCGCCAGGAGCTGGTGGTGCTGTGGATGGGCGGAGTGTTCGTGCTCGAGACCGCGTCCGTGATCCTGCAGGTCACCTCCTTCAAGCTGACGGGGCGGCGCATCTTCCGCATGGCGCCGATTCATCATCACTTCGAGCTCAAGGGTTGGGCGGAGCCCAAGGTGATCGTGCGCTTCTGGATCATCTCGCTGCTGCTGGTGCTCTCGGGGCTGGCGACGCTGAAGCTGCGATGACGAGCGTGCCCGACAAGCGCCCTTATGCCGTGATCGTGGGACTCGGCCGCACCGGGCTGTCCGCGGCAAAGTATCTGCGCGCCCAGGGCTGGCGCCTCGCGGTCACCGACACGCGCACCTCACCCCCGGAGCTCGCCGCCCTCGCCGCGCTCGATGCCGGCATCCCGGTGCGTCTGGGCGCGCTCGATGCGACGCTCCTCGATGAGGCGCTGTGCGTCGTCGCCTCCCCGGGAGTGTCGCTCGCGCAGCCGTTCTTCGCCGCGGCGCGCGCGCGCGGCCTCGAGATCGTGGGTGACATCGAGCTGTTCGCGCGCGCAGCGGATGCGCCGGTGGTCGGCATCACCGGCACCAACGGCAAGAGCACGGTCACGACGCTGCTCGCGCGCATGGCGCAGCGCGCAGGACTCAAGGTGCGGGTCGGGGGGAACCTGGGCGAGCCGGCGCTCGACCTGCTCAAGCCCGGCACCGCGCTCTACGTGCTCGAGCTCTCGAGCTTTCAGCTCGAGACCACCACCCACCTCGCCTGCCGCGCCGCCACCGTCCTCAACGTCAGCGCCGATCACCTCGACCGCTACGCCTCGATCGGCGAGTACGCCGCCGCCAAGGCACGCATCTTCGCCCGCTGCGACACCGCGGTGGTGAACCTCGATGATCCACTGGTGATGGCGATGCCGCGCAGCGCCCGCCGCACCCTGAGCTTCTCGCTGCGCGCCGCGGTGGGCGCCGACTACGCGGTGGCGATGCACGAAGGCGTCTGGTGGCTGACGCGCGGGACGGCGCCGCTCGTGCCGGTCGAGCGCCTCCGGATCAAGGGGCTGCACAACGCGGCCAACGCGCTCGCCGCGCTCGCGCTCGGCGAGGCGCTCGAGCTGCCGCTCGAGCCGATGCTCAAGGAGCTCGAGGAATTCCCGGGACTGCCGCACCGCTCGCAATGGGTGGCGGAGGTGCGCGGGGTCACGTACATCAACGATTCCAAGGGCACGAACGTGGGCGCGACGCTCGCCGCGGTCGGCGGGATGGCCGGGCCCCTCGTCATGATCGCGGGCGGCGATGGCAAGAACCAGGACTTCGCGCCGCTCGCCGCGGCGTTTCGCGGCAAGGTGCGCCACACGGTGCTGATCGGGCGCGATGCCGGGCGGATCGGCGAGGCGCTCGCGGGCGTGTGCACGCTCGAGACCGCGGCGACCCTGCCGGAGGCGGTACGGGCCGCGGCGCGGGCCGCGCGGCCGGGCGACACGGTGCTGCTCTCGCCGGCGTGCGCGAGCCTCGACATGTTCCGCGACTACACGCAGCGCGGCGCGGTGTTCACGGAAGCGGTCGGGGGGCTCGCGGCATGAGCGCCGTGGTCCACGAGCCGCTCATGGGCTTCGCCCGTTCCGCGCACTCGCGCGGCGGCGTGCGGCTCGACTCGATCACGGTCGCCGTGACACTCGCCCTCACGCTCCTCGGCCTCGTCATGGTGACTTCCGCCTCGGTCTCGATCGCCGGCCAGGAGACCGGACAGCCCTTCTACTACCTCGAGCGGCAGCTGGCGCTGGTGGCGGTGGGGGCGGTGTGCGCGGCATTGGTCTTCTCGCTTCGCACCCAGTGGCTCGAGCGCGCCTCGGTGCCGCTGCTCGCGGTGGCCTTCGTGCTGCTGCTCGTGGTGCTGGTGCCGGGCCTCGGGCACACCGTCAACGGCAGCCGCCGCTGGCTGCACTTCGCCGCGGTCAACTTCCAGGTCTCGGAGCTCGCCCGCGTGCTGGTGCTGGTGTACGTGGCGAGCTACGCGGTGCGGCGCGAGGAGCAGCTGCGAACCAGTCTGGCCGGGCTCGCCAAGCCCCTCGCGCTGCTCGCGCTCGCCGGGGCGCTGCTGGTCGTCGAGCCGGACTTCGGCGCCGCGACCGTGCTGTTCGCCGCCGGCTTTGGCCTCCTGTTCCTCGCAGGCGCGCGGCTGCGCTACGTGCTCGCCATGATGGCGCTCGCCTCGGGCGGCTTCGCGCTGCTCGCCCTCGGCTCGAGCTACCGGCTGCGCCGCCTCACCACCTTCCTCGATCCCTGGGCCGACCCTTACCACAGCGGTTTTCAGCTCACGCAATCGCTGATCGCCATCGGGCGCGGCGAGTGGCTCGGCGTCGGCCTCGGCGAGAGCGTGCAGAAGCTCTTCTATCTCCCCGAGGCGCACACCGACTTCCTGTTCGCCGTGCTCGCCGAGGAGCTGGGGCTCGCCGGCGTGGTGCTGACGCTCGCGCTGTTTCTGATCCTCATCTGGCGCGCGTTCCACATCGCGCGGCTCGCATCCGACGCCGGGCTCAAGTTTCCCGCGTACCTGGCCGCGGGCTTTGGCCTCTGGGTCGGCATCCAGACCTTCATCAACATCGGCGTCAACATGGGCGTGCTGCCGACCAAGGGCCTGACGCTGCCGCTCATGAGCTACGGGCGCTCGAGCCTGGTGGTGACGCTCGCCTGGGTGGGCCTGCTGCTGCGGGTCTACCACGAGGCGATGCTCGAGGCGCGTGGCTCGGCCACGGTGCGGGAGCGCACATGAGCCGCCCGATCCTCATCATGGCGGGCGGCACGGGCGGGCACGTGTTTCCGGCGCTGGCGCTGGCGCGCCTGTTGCGCGAGCGGGCCTTCGAGGTCGTATGGCTCGGCACCGAGCGCGGACTCGAGGCGCGCCTGATTCCCGCCGAGGGCATTCCGCTCGAGCGCCTGTCGGTCACGGGACTGCGCGGCAAGGGCGCGCTCGCCTGGCTCGCCGCGCCGTTTCGCCTGACGCTGGCGCTGGTGCAGGCGTTGGCCGTCATGCGGCGCCACCAGCCGCTGGTGGTCGTCGGCCTCGGCGGCTTCGTCACCGGCCCCGGCGGGATCGCCGCCTGGCTGACGCGCCGGCCGCTCGTCATTCACGAGCAGAACGCCGTCGCCGGCTTCACCAACCGCATCCTCGCGCACCTGGCGCGCGTGGTGCTCGAGGCCTTTCCCGACAGCTTCGGCCGCGACGTGCACGCCCGCCTGATCGGCAACCCGGTGCGGCGCGACATCAGTGCCGTGCCGCCGCCGCACGAACGCTACACGGGTCGCTCCGGGCCCATTCGCCTGCTGGTGTTCGGCGGCAGCCAGGGGGCCGCGCGCCTGAACGCGGTCGTGCCCTTTGCGCTCGCGCGCCTCTCGGGAAGGATCGCCTTCGACGTGCGTCACCAGGCGGGCGAGCGCTGGCTCGAGGAAGGGCGCGCCAGCTACGCGCGCGCCGGCGTGCGCGCCGACGTGCGCCCCTTCATCGAGGACATGGCCGAGGCCTACGGCTGGGCGGATCTGGTCATCTGCCGCGCCGGAGCGCTCACGGTCTCCGAGCTCGCGGCGGTCGGCATCGGCGCGGTGCTGGTGCCGTTTCCGGGAGCCGTGGACGATCACCAGGCCCACAACGCGCAGTACCTGGTGCGCGAGAACGCCGCCGTGGTGATTGCCGACCGGGAGCTCACGGCCGAGCGGCTCGCCGCCGAGCTCGAGCGGCTGTGCGCCGGGCGCGGCAAGCTCCTGGCGATGGCCGAGCGCGCCCGGCAGCTCGCGACGCCGCGCGCGGCCGATGAGCTCGCCGAGTCGTGCCTGGCGCTCGCCGGCAGGGCGGCATGATGAAGGAGCGGCGCACCACCCTCGAGCGTCCCGCCACCGAGCGGCGCGTGAGCCCCGACCGGCGCGACCGCATGCGCCGCATCAACACCATCCACTTCGTCGGCATCGGCGGCAGCGGCATGAGCGGCATCGCCGAGGTGCTGCTGTCCCTCGGCTACGCGGTGCAGGGGTCGGACGCGCGCGCGAGCGCCGTGACGCAGCGGCTCGGCTCCCTCGGGGCGCACATCACCATCGGGCACGCCGCCGCGAACATCGAGGGGGCGGATGTCGTGGTGGCATCGAGCGCCGTGCCCCGCGGCAACCCCGAAGTCCAGGCGGCGCTCGAACGGCGCATTCCCGTCGTCTCGCGCGCCGAGATGCTCGGTGAGCTGATGCGCTTCCGCTACTCGATCGCCGTGGCCGGCACCCACGGCAAGACCACCACCACGAGCCTGCTGGCCAGCATCCTCTCCGAGGGGGGCGAGGATCCGACCTTCGTCATCGGCGGGCGCCTGAAGAGCGCCGCGAGCGGCGCACAGCTCGGCGCCGGGCGCTATCTGGTCGCCGAAGCCGACGAGAGCGACGCCTCGTTCACGCATCTGCAGCCGCTGATCGCGATCGTCACCAACATCGACAACGATCACCTCGTCACCCACGGCGGCGACTTCGGCCTGCTCAAGCAGAGCTTCGTCGACTTCCTGCACAACCTGCCGTTCTACGGTCTCGCAGTGCTCGGCGTGGACGACCCCGAGGTGCGCAGCATCCTGGGCGAGGTCGGCCGCCCCGTGCTCTCCTACGGGCTCGATGCGAGCGCCGACGTGCGCGGAGTGAACCTGGCTCCCGCGGGCTTGAGGACCCGTTTCGAGGTCGCGCGCGCGCGCGGCACGCCGCTCAGCGTGACGCTCAACCTCCCCGGCACGCACAACGTGCGCAACGCGCTCGCCGCCATCGCCGTGGCGAGCGAGCTCGGCATCGAGGATGCGGCGATACAGCGCGCGCTCGAGGGCTTCCAGGGTGTCGACCGCCGCCTGCAGCACATCGGCGATGCCGATACCGCCGCCGGCCGCGTGAGCATCATCGACGACTACGGCCATCATCCGACCGAGGTGGCGGCGACGCTGGAGGCGGTGCGTCAGGGCTATCCGGGCAGGCGCGTCGTGCTCGTGTTCCAGCCGCACCGCTACACCCGCACGCGCGATCTCATCGACGACTTCGGCAAGGTCCTGAGCCGCGCCGACCTGCTGCTGGTGACCGAGGTCTATGCCGCCGGTGAGGCGGCGATACCCGGCGCCGACGGCCGCGCCATCTGCCGCGCGGTGCGCGGCCGCGGCAAGCTCGAGCCGCTGTTCCTCGAGAAGGTCGAGGAGCTGCCCGAGGCGCTGCGCGGCCTCATCAAGGGCGACGATGTCATCGTCGCCATGGGCGCGGGCAGCATCAGCGCCGTGGCGCACCGGCTGCCGGCGGCGCTCGCGGCGCTCCGGCCGCCGCGAGGTGCGTCATGACGGTCGCGCTGGCCGCGGACTTCAGCGCTCGCGTGCGCCGCAGCGAGCCGCTCTCCCGTCATACCTCCTGGCACGTGGGCGGGCCTGCGGAGGTGTTCTTCAACCCGCGTGACCGGGCGGATCTCGCCGCGTTCCTGGGCGCGCTTCCGGCCGACGTCCCCGTCTACTGGATCGGGCTCGGCAGCAACCTGCTGGTGCGCGACGGCGGAGTTCCGGGCGTCGTCATCTCGACGCACGGCACGCTCGACTCGCTCGAGCGCGTGAGCGAGACCACGGTGCGCGCCGAGGCCGGCGTCGCCTGCGCGCGCATCGCGCGGCAATGCATCAAGTGGGGCTTAGGTCCGGCGGAGTTCTTCGCGGGCATCCCGGGGACCCTGGGCGGCGCGCTGGCGATGAATGCCGGCGCCTTCGGCGGCGAGACCTGGAGCCACGTGCTCAGGGTCGAGACCATCGACCGCCACGGCAGGGAGCGGGTGCGCGAGGCGGGCGAGTACCGGGTCGGCTATCGCACGGTGACCGCACCTGCTCCCGAGGAGTGGTTCGTCGGTGCCACGCTCAGCTTCGAGCGCCGACCCGGTGCGCACGAGGGCGAGGTGCGGACGCTCCTCGCGCGGCGCAAGGAGTCGCAGCCAATCGGCGAGTGGAGCTGCGGCTCGGTGTTCACCAATCCGCCGGGGGATCACGCCGCGCGTCTCATCGAGGCCGCCGGCCTCAAGGGCTTTCGCATCGGCGACGCCACGGTGTCGAGCAAGCACGCCAATTTCATCATCAACCACGGCGCCTCGAGCGCCGCCGACATCGAGCGCCTGATCGAGCACGTGCGCTCGACGGTGGAGCGCGTACACGGGGTGTCGCTGCACCCCGAGGTGCGCATCGTGGGAGTTGCTCTATGACTGGCTCGGGATCGCGACATCCCTGTCGCTCCCCTCGCGGCGCCGAGCAAAAGGCGCGGCTTTTGCTCGGCGCTCGCCACCTGCGGCGGCGGGCACATCCGTGTGCCTTGAGGAATTAGAAGCCATGCGCCTCACCTATCAACCGGACCAACTCAAGCGCGTCAGCGATCCGAAGGAATTCGGCCGCGTGGCGGTCATGCTGGGCGGCGACTCGAGCGAGCGCGAGATCTCACTGCTCACCGGCAACGCGGTGCTCGAGGCGCTGAAGCGCCGCGGGGTCGACGCCCATGCCTTCGATCCGCGCGACGTGCCGCTCACCGAGCTCACGCAGCAGCGCTTCGCCCGGGTGTGGATCGCGCTGCACGGCCCCGGGGGCGAGGACGGAACGCTGCAGGGCGCGCTCGAGTACCTCGGCGTTCCCTACACCGGCAGCGGCGTCATGGGCTCGGCCATCGGCATGGATAAGCTGCGTACCAAGCGTCTGGCGTCCAGCATCGGCGTGCCGACCGCGGATTTCGTGGTGCTGCGCGGGCCGCAGGACTTCGAGCTGACGCTCGAGCGGTTGAAGCTGCCGCTCATCGTCAAGCCCGCCACCCAGGGCTCGAGCGTCGGCATGACCAAGGTGGACCGTGCCGAGGATCTCCCGGCTGCGTTTGCCGCCGCCGCCGGCATCGAGGCGGCGGTGTTCGCCGAGCCCTGGATCACGGGCGGCGAGTACACGGTAGCGATCCTTCAGGGGGCGGCGCTGCCCTCGATCCGCATCGAGACGCCGCGCACTTTCTACGATTACGAGGCCAAGTACTTCCGCGACGACACCCGCTACTTCTGCCCCTCGGGTCTCTCGGGTCCCGCCGAAGCGCACCTCGCGCGCCTCGCGCTGGCCGCTTTCGAGGCCGCCGGCGCCTCGGGCTGGGGCCGCGCGGATTTCATGATGGACGGCGCGGGGCGCCCGCTGCTCCTCGAGATCAACACCATCCCGGGCATGACGAGCCACAGCCTCGTGCCGATGGCGGCGCGTGCGGTCGGCATCGACTTCGACGAGCTCGCCTGGCGCGTGCTCGAGACGAGCTTCACCCGGGCGCCGGCGCGCGGTGCGGCGGGCAAGGGGCCGTGAGCATGCTCCGGCGCACCAGGAACCGCCGCAAACCAACCGGGCGCCCCTGGCGGCTGCCGGCGATCCGCTGGCGGCGACTCGGCACAGTGCTCGCCGCGCTCGCCGCGCTCGGCATCGCCGCCGCCGCGCTCGCCCTGGCGCTCGACAGGCCAGTCGGCTCGGTGTCGGTCGAGGGAAGCTTTCAGCGCGTCTCACCGGTCGACGTCGAGCGCGTGGTGAAGAGCGAGCTGCACGGCGCGGGCCTGCTGTCGGTGGATCTGGCGGCGATGCGGCGCGCCATCCACACGCTGCCATGGGTGGACGCGGTGAGCGTGCAGCGCGCCTGGCCGCGCGGACTCAACGTGCTCGTCATCGAGCAGACCGCCGCTGCCCGCTGGGGCGAAGACGGCCTCGTCAACACCCGCGGCGAGCTGTTCGAAGCGGACCCGCGCCACATTCCGCCCGAGCTCGCCCAGCTCTCCGGTCCCGCCGACCAGGAGGCGGAGGTGGCGCAGCGCTATCTGGCCGCCGCCGGGCGCCTCACGCAAGCCGGGCTGCGCATGACGGCGCTGCGGCTCGATGCGCGCGGCGCCTGGGAGTTCGATCTCTCCAACGGCGTCACCGTGCGCTTAGGAAGGCGGCAGGTGGACGAGCGCTTCGAGAAATTCATGAGCACCGCGCTGAAGCTCGTCACCGAGCGGGGCGAGGAGATCTCCTACGTCGACATGCGATACACGAACGGGTTTGCCATCGGCTGGCGCGGCACCGCCGGCCACGCCGCTGGCAGGGAAGGTGGCCGCAATGCTTAAGCGCTCCGAACGCAACCTGATCGTCGGCCTCGACATCGGCACCTCCAAGGTCGTCTCGCTGGTCGGCGAGGTGGGCGCCGACGGCTCGATCGAGCTGCTCGGCGTCGGCTCGCAGCCCTCGCGTGGCCTCAAGAAGGGCGTGGTGGTCAACATCGAGTCCACGGTGCAGTCGATTCAGCGCGCGGTCGAGGAGGCCGAGCTCATGGCCGGCTGCGAGATCCACTCGGTGTTCGCCGGCATCGCCGGCAGCCACGTGCGCAGCCTCAACTCCCACGGCGTCGTGGGCGTGCGCGACAAGGAGGTGACCCAGGGCGACGTCGAGCACGTGATCGATGCGGCCAAGGCGGTCGCCATTCCCGCCGACCAGAAGATCCTGCACGTGCTGCCGCAGGAATTCATCGTCGACGGCCAGGAAGGCATCCGCGATCCGATCGGCATGTCGGGCGTGCGGCTCGAGGCCAAGGTGCACATCGTCACCGGGGCCGACTCGGCCGCGCAGAACATCGAGAAGTGCATCCAGCGCTGCGGGCTCGACGTCGACGACGTGGTGCTCGAGCAGCTGGCGTCCAGCTTCGCGGTGCTCACCGAGGACGAGAAGGAGCTCGGCGTGTGCCTGGTCGACATCGGCGGCGGCACCACCGATCTGGCGGTGTTCGCCAACGGCGCGATCCGCCACACCGCCGTGATCCCGATCGCCGGC
Source organism: Steroidobacteraceae bacterium (assembly GCA_035518275.1). GTDB lineage: Bacteria > Pseudomonadota > Gammaproteobacteria > Steroidobacterales > Steroidobacteraceae > 13-2-20CM-66-19. The sequence continues at coordinate 36,741 of DATIXU010000014.1, read as the reverse complement.
GACCAGGTCACCAACGACATCGCCGTGTCGATGCGCACGCCCACCCAGTACGCCGAGGACATCAAGATCCGCTACGCCTGCGCGCTCTCGCAGCTCGCCAATCCCGACGAGAGCATCGAGGTGCCGAGCGTGGGCGAGCGTCCGGCGCGCCGCCTGGCGCGGCAGACGCTCGCCGAGATCGTCGAGCCGCGCTACGAGGAGCTCTTCGGCCTGGTGCGCGAGGAGCTGCGGCACTCGGGCTTCGAGGAGATGATCGCCGCCGGCATCGTGCTCACCGGCGGCAGCGCCAAGATGGAGGGCGCGATCGAGCTCGCCGAGGAAGTGTTCCACGTGCCGGTGCGCTTAGGGGTGCCGGTGGCGGTCGCCGGGCTCACCGACGTGGTGCGCAATCCCATCTTCTCCACGGGCGTGGGCCTGCTGCTCTACGCCCGCGACAACCTCATGCCCGCACGCCGCGGGCATGCGCTCGGCGCCAACGGCAAGTCGATGCTCGGGCGCATGCGTTCCTGGTTCCAGGGGAATTTCTGAAGCTGACAGACGCGACCACCAAGACTCAACCAACCTGCTTTCACGCGTAAGGAGCGACAACAATGTTTGAACTAATGGATGCATACAGCCAGAGCGCCGTCATCAAGGTGATCGGCGTCGGGGGTGGCGGCGGCAACGCCGTGGCACACATGCTCACCGTTGGCATCGACGGGGTCGACTTCATGTGCATCAACACGGACTCGCAGGCGCTGAAGCACGCCAAGGTGAAGACCGCTCTGCAGATCGGCTGCAACATCACCAAGGGCCTCGGCGCCGGCGCCGACCCCGAGGTCGGCCGTCAGGCGGCCATGGAGGATCGCGACCGCATCGTCGAGCTGGTCGAGGGCTGCGACATGCTGTTCATCACCGCCGGCATGGGCGGTGGCACCGGCACGGGCGCGGCGCCGGTGGTGGCGCAGGTGGCCAAGGAGCTCGGTATCCTCACCGTCGCGGTCGTCACCCGGCCGTTCGAGATGGAAGGCAACAAGCGCTCGTGCGTGGCCGACACCGGCATCGCCGAGCTCTCCAAGTACTGCGACTCGCTCATTACAATTCCTAACCAGAAACTGCTGACGGTGTTGGGACCGCAGACCACGCTGCTCGATGCCTTCAAGGCCGCCAACCAGGTGCTGCAGGGCGCGGTGCAGGGCATCGCCGAGCTCATCACCCGTCCGGGCCTCATCAACGTCGATTTCGCCGACGTGCGCACCGTCATGGCGGAGACCGGCATGGCCATGATGGGATCGGGGGCGGCGAGCGGCGAGGGCCGGGCGCGCGCGGCGGCCGAGAGCGCGGTGTCCTCGCCGTTGCTCGAGGACATCAACCTGGCTGGCGCCCACGGCATCCTGGTGAACGTCACCGCCGGAATGGATCTCTCCATTGGGGAATTCCAGGAGGTGGGGCAGATCGTGAAACAATTCGCCTCGGAGGACGCGACGGTCGTGGTCGGCACGGTGATCGACCCGGAGCTCACCAACCAGGTGCGGGTCACCGTGGTCGCGACCGGGCTTGGCCGGCCGGCTGCCGCGACGCGGCCGACGCAGCGCGAGACGCTGGTGGCGCGCGACAGCCGTGACGTCCGCGGCGAGCCGCCGATGCGTGTGGTGCGGCGCGCGCCGCTTTCGAACAGCGACTATGCCGCGCTCGACAAGCCGACGGTGCAGCGCCAGCGGGCGGTCGGTGACGGACTGCGCCCGGAGGCGGACGCCGAGGAGCTGCTGGATATTCCGGCCTTCCTGCGGCGGCAGGCTGACTGATGTGATACGGTAGCGTGTCTTACATAACGCTTCGGGAGCGAGCCACCGCGAGTGGTGGCGCTCCCGTGCGTTTCGAGGGGCGCGTGTCATCCGCAGCATGCTGCGGTCGTTTGAGAAGGACAACCCAAGCCTAACCGCATGGTCGGACAGCGAACGCTCAAGAACTCGATTCGTGCCACCGGCGTCGGCCTGCATACGGGCAAGAAGGTGCTGATGACCTTGCGCCCTGCGGCGGCCGACTCGGGCATCGTCTTCCGGCGCACCGACCTGGCGCAGCAGGTGGACATCCGCGCGCACGCCGAGAACGTCGGCGACACGATGCTCGGCACGACCCTCGGCAAGGGCGAGGCGCGCGTCTCGACCGTCGAGCACCTGCTGTCGGCGTTCGCGGGCCTCGGCATCGACAACGCGATCGTCGAGCTGTCGGCGCCCGAGGTGCCGATCATGGACGGCAGCGCCGGGCCGTTCGTGTTCCTGCTGCAGTCGGCCGGCATCGAGGAGCAGCGCACGCCGAAACGCTTCCTCCGTGTGAAGAAGCGCCTGCGCGTCGAGGACGGCGACAAGTGGGCGCAGTTCGATCCCTTCGACGGCTTCAAGGTCAACTTCGAGATCGAGTTCAATCACCCGATCTTCAAGCGCCGCGCGCAGCGTGCCTCGATGGACTTCTCCACCACCTCGTTCCTCAAGGAAGTGAGCCGCGCGCGCACCTTCGGCTTCATGCGTGATCTGGAGACGCTGCGCTCGCGCAATCTCGCCCTCGGCGGCAACCTCGACAACGCGATCGTGCTGGATGACTTCCGGGTGCTGAACGAAGACGGGCTGCGTTACGAGGACGAGTTCGTCAAGCACAAGATCCTGGACGCCATCGGCGACCTGTACCTGCTCGGCCACAGCCTGATCGGCGAATTCTCCGGCCACAAATCCGGCCATGCGCTCAACAACAAGCTGCTGCGGGAGCTGCTGGCCGACACCTCCACCTGGGAAGAGGTCGTGTTCCAGTCCTACAAGGACGCGCCGATTTCCTACATCGAGGCGCCGGCGCTGCATCCGCCCCGAAGCTGAATTAGTCTCGCGGGCGGACCCGCACGACGACGCTCCTGATACCGCGGGCGGCGGCGAGCATCTCGCGCTCGAGCTCCTGGACGGCGAAGCGCAGCCGCGCGGACCAGGCGGCGGATTCTGCGAATATCACCAAGGTGTCGTCGCGCTCGACCACACCCGAGACGCGCGCACCGGTTTCCGGGGGAAGGCGATTCGACAGCCACTCGTTCCAGAAGCTCGCGCGCGCGGCGGCAGTTGTGACGCGCATCAAGGTCGGCGCGCGCCGGGCGAGCAGATCCTTTACAGAATGTGGCCGTCGCGCATTGCCGACGGCACCACTGCTCACTGTGGGACTGCCGCGCTTGTCTCGCCGGACCTTCTTGGGCATATTGGAACCGAAGCTGTATCGGCAAACCCGCTGAAAGGCGGGGACGCAAAGCCACCGGTCTAAAGCGAGGAGCCATGACGGCGGGGTTGCCAGCATCGTACAGGTATTTATCTGAACGAGAACAGGGCGATACACGCTCGGGGCGCAGGCCCGGATCCGGTTTTGGTTCGCGGCAGGGGGTGACATAACCTACCCCGGAATGTATGGCATGAACGTCATTCTTCTGTCCAAGCGCGACGGCAAGGCACGCCAGTTCAATCTGGCAAAGCCGCTGACGTTGGGCGTTCTCCTCACGGTGACCGGGGTCATCGTCGGGGGGGCGTTTACGCTCGGATTGCAGCTCGGCAAGGGCGTGCACCGCGAGCTGGCGCTCGCCGAGACGACGCGCTTCGCCGCGCTCCTCACCCAGCAGAAACAGGAGATCGCCGGCCTCAAGCAGCAGTTGCAGCTGCGGATCGACGCCATGGCGATGCGCATCGGCGAGGTGAACGCCCACGTCATCCGCCTCGATGCGCTCGGCAAGCGCCTCACGGAGATGGCGGACATCGACAGCCGCGAGTTCGACTTCGACCGCGATCCGCCGAGCGGCGGTCCCGAAGCCGAGGGCGTGAGCGCCCAGATCCCGGATCTCTCCCAGTCGCTCGCGCAGCTCGAGCGGCGCGCGGACCTGCGCGAATCGCAGCTCGCCGCGCTCGAGAACGTGATCCTGACGCGCGAGCTGAAGGAAGAGATTCACCCCGAGGGGCGGCCGGTCACGTCGGGCTACATCTCTTCTTATTTCGGCGAGCGCGCCGATCCCTTCGACGGCCTCGAGAAGTTCCACAAGGGCGTCGACTTCGCCGGCGCCTTAGGGAGCGACGTGGTCGCGGTGGCCGCCGGCGTCGTCACCTGGGCCGGCGAGCGCTCAGGCTACGGCAAGCTCATCGAGATCAATCACGGCGACGGCTACTCGACCCGCTACGCGCACAACGAGCGCACGCTGGTCTCCGTCGGGCAGACCGTCAAGCGCGGCGAGTCGATCGCCCTCATGGGCTCGACCGGGCACTCCACCGGGCCGCACGTGCACTTCGAAGTCCTGAAGAACGGCCGCCAGGTCGACCCGCTGTCGTTCATCGGCCGCTGAAAAGCCGCTTCCCGCCTTGAATTCGCCCGCCCGCGAACCAATTGGGCGTGGCTGACGTCTATTGCGTACAATACGCCGCTTCCCGAGCCCGGGGCAGATGATAAGTGCTTGTCGGGCAAGATATTTTTCGGTTTTTCACGGATAGCCCTTGCTCGACTTCCTCACGCGCATCTTCGGCAGCCGCAACGAGCGGCTCCTTCGCAGCTACTCCCACTACGTGCGGGCCGCCAACGAGCTCGAGCCGGGGATCGAGGCGCTGAGCGATGAGGCGCTGCGCGGCAAGACCGATGAGCTGCGACTTCGGCTGAAGGAAGGCGCGACCCTCGACGACCTGCTGCCGGAGGCGTTCGCGGTGGTGCGCGAGGCGGCGCGGCGCACTCTCAGGATGCGCCACTTCGACGTGCAGCTGATCGGCGGCATCGTGCTGCACAAGGGCATGATCTCCGAGATGCGCACCGGCGAGGGCAAGACGCTGGTGGCGACGCTCCCTGCGTACCTCAATGCCCTGACGGGCGAGGGCGTGCACATCGTCACGGTCAACGAGTACCTCGCGCAGCGCGACGCGGACTGGATGGGCCCGGTCTACCGCTTCCTCGGCCTCACGGTCGGTGTGATCAAGAACGCGCAGACGCCGGCCGAGAAGCGCGCCGCCTACGCCTGCGACATCACCTACGGCACCAACAACGAGTTCGGTTTCGACTATCTGCGCGACAACCTCGCCTTCAGGCTCGAGGACCGCGTGCAGCGCTCGCTCAGCTTCGCGGTGGTGGACGAGGTCGACTCGATCCTGATCGACGAGGCGCGCACCCCGCTCATCATCTCAGGCCCCGCCGAGGAGAGCACCGAGCTCTACCTGCGGATCAATCAGCTGGTGCCGAAGCTCACGCGGCAGAAGGAGGAGGAGGGCCCGGGCGACTTCTCGGTGGACGAGAAGGCCAAGCAGGTGCACATCACCGAGGCCGGCCACGAGCACGTCGAGCGCCTCATGGCGGATGCGGGTTTGCTGCGCGAGGGCGAGAGCCTGTACGACCCGGCCAACATCCGCCTGATGCATCACCTGAATGCGGCGCTGCGCGCCCACGCGCTCTACAAGCGCGACGTGGAATACATCGTGCGCAACGGCGAGATCATCATCGTCGATGAGTTCACCGGCCGCACCATGATCGGCCGGCGCTGGTCCGACGGGCTGCACCAGGCGGTCGAGGCCAAGGAGGGCGTGCGGGTACGCGAGGAGAACCAGACGGTCGCCTCGATCACCTTCCAGAACTACTTCCGCATCTACAAGAAGCTCTCGGGGATGACCGGCACGGCCGACACCGAGGCGCCCGAGTTCCTGCAGATCTACGGCCTCGAGGTGGTGGTCATTCCGACGCACCGCCCGATGGTGCGCAAGGACAACTCCGACTTCGTCTACCTCACGCAGCACGACAAGTTCCAGGCGATCATCGAGGACATCCGCGACTGTGTCGCGCGCGGCCAGCCGACGCTGGTCGGCACCACCTCGATCGAGACCTCGGAATATCTGTCCGGATTGCTGCAGGAGCAGAGCGTCGGGCACCAGGTGCTGAACGCCAAGCAGCACGAGCGCGAGGCGCACATCGTCGCGCAGGCGGGCCGGCCCGGAACCGTCACCATCGCCACCAACATGGCGGGCCGCGGCACCGACATCGTGCTCGGCGGCAACCTCGAGGCGGAGCTCGCCGCCGCGGGCGAGATCGACGAGGCGACGCGTGCGCGGCTGCGCGCCGAGTGGCAGGCGCGGCACGACCAGGTGGTGGCCGCCGGCGGACTGCACATCATCGGCACCGAGCGCCACGAGTCGCGGCGCATCGACAACCAGCTGCGCGGGCGCTCCGGCCGCCAGGGCGACCCGGGCTCGAGCCGCTTCTACCTGTCGATGGAAGACAACCTGATGCGCATCTTCGGCGACCCGGTGCGCACCAAACGGCTGCTGCAGATCGCGGGCATGAAGGCGGGCGAGGTGATCGAGAGCGGCATGCTCACCCGCCAGATCGAGAAGGCGCAACGTAAGGTCGAGTCGCACAACTTCGACATCAGAAAGCAGCTGCTGCTGTTCGACGACGTCGCCAACGATCAGCGCAAGGTGGTCTATCACCAGCGCACCGAGATCATGGGCACCGAGGACCTGTCGGGGGCGATCCGCGGCCTGATGGAGGACTCGGTGAGCGGGCTGCTGGACGAGCACATGCCAAAGCACGCCGCCTCCGCCGACTGGGATCTCAAGGGCCTCGCCGCGGCGGTGCTGCGCGATTTCAACACCCGCATCGACCCGGAAGCCTGGCTGAAGCAGGAGCCGGAGCTCGAGGAGCAGGCGCTGCGCGAGCGCGTGCTGCGCGCCGTGGACGAGACCTACCTCGCCAAGGCGGCGCGCGTGGGAGCTGCGAATCTGCGGCTCGCGGAAAAGGAAGTCATGCTGCAGAAGCTCGACCAGCACTGGCGCGAGCACCTGGCGGGGATGGAATACCTCAAGCAGGGCATCCACCTGCGCGGCTACGCTCAGAAGGACTACCGCTACGAATTCAAGCGCGAAGCGTTCGAGCTGTTCGCCGCGATGCTCGAGCGCGTCAAATACGAGACCTCCTCGTTCATGGCAAAGATCGAGATCCGCACTCCGGAGGAGCTGCAGCGCGAGGAGGAGGAGCGCTACGCGCGCCTGATGCGCGCCCTCGAGGCGCAGCACGCGGAAATGGGCTCGCTGCTCGCGGGCGCAGGGGGAGGCGACCGCGCGCAACCGCAGCCCGGGATTGCGCCAGCGCCGCCCGGAGCGCCTCGGCCAGGCACCCGGGCAGCGCCTCCCGCGCTGCCCGCAGCGCCGCCGGCGGAGAGCGCCACGCCGTTCGTGCGCGGAGAGCCCAAGGTCGGACGCAACGACCCGTGCCCGTGCGGCTCGGGTAAGAAATACAAGCACTGCCACGGCGCGCTCTCGGGCACCGGGTAGGCGCGGGCCCCCTTTTTCTCGCTGCATGGTCCTGGTCGTGGCGGCGGCACTCTACGACGCTCGCGGTCGGGTTCTCATCGCGCAACGGCCGCCGGGTAAGCATCAGGCGGGCCGCTGGGAGTTCCCCGGCGGCAAGGTGGCGCGGGGCGAGTCCGAGGCGCAAGCGCTCGCGCGCGAGCTGCGCGAGGAGCTCGGGATCGAGGTGACCGCGAGCCGGCCCTTCATGAGGCTCGAGCACTCCTACCCGGATCGCAGCGTCGAGCTTTCGATGTGGATCGTCGAGCGCTTCTCCGGAGCTGCGCGCGGCCTCGATGGCCAGAAGCTGCGTTGGATCGCGCCCGCGGATCTCGGCCACGCGGATCTGCTCGAGGCCGACCGGCCGTTCGTCGAGGCGTTGGTCAAATTGCCAACCCGATAGCTCGCAGCCGAGCACTGCGTGGCACGGCTGGCGCACGGGTTTTTGCCCGCTTACTGAAGGGCGAGTAAGTGCGGGCGTGTACAATGACTTCATCCACTCAACGGAATTGATATGGCAGCTCCGAACGATCTTCCCGAAGTCGAGCTCGACTCCAAGAACCTCTATCGCGAGGACGTCTTCACCGATCGCCGTGCGGGCAGCATCCGCCGCCTGACGCCGGTGACGGCGGACGGCGCGCCCGATGCGGCGCGCCCGGTGCTGTTTTCCGGTCAGACGCAGCTGCTCACCCCGGCGGGCATTCTGCCGCTCGGGTTCGAGATCGAGGCGGGCACGCTCGAGGAGGCGCTGCGGAAATTCCCGGAGGGGGTGAAGGTCGCGCTCGAGCAGGCGATCGATGAGGCGCGGGAAATGCGCCGCGAGGCCGCCTCGCGCATCGTGGTTCCGGAGGTCGGCGGGGGCCTGGCTCCGGGGCCTGCACCCGGTGCCGGCGGCGGCAAGATCAAGTTCCCCTGAAGATGCCCTGAGGCGTGACCGCTCGCACCGCGCGCGCGAAGGAAAGCCATGAAAGCCGAGCGCTCCCTTTGGGTCGCGGCGACCCTCGCCGCCGCCTTGGCCTTCGGCGCCGTGCTCGCGGCCTGCCAGAGCGCGCAGCTCGGCAACCGTGAGCCGGCCTCGGGCCCGGGTCCGGGCGGCAAGCCGATGCCCACGGCCTCGGAGACGATCATCGGCGTGCCGCCGGTGGCTACCGCGCCGACTGTGGCCGCCGCGCCGATCTATCCGTTAACGGCCCAGGTCGGCGTCAGCGACAATTTCTTCGGTACGCGCGTCGCTGATCCCTATCGCTGGCTCGAGGACTTAAGCTCGCCGGCGGTGGCGCAGTGGGTGGCGGCGCAGAACGCCGTGTCCCGGCCGTTGCTCGCGGAGCTTCCGCAGCGCGCCTGGCTGAAGAAGCGCCTCGCGGAGCTGTGGAATTACGAGCGCTACGAGCTGCCGGTCAGGCGCGGCGCGCATTATTTCTTCCTGCACAACGACGGCAAGCAGAACCAGAGCGTGCTGTACGTCTCCGAGCGGCTCGACTCTCCCGGGCGCGTGCTGTTCGATCCGAACGCGGTGCGAGCCGATGCGACCGTCGCGCTCGCGGAGTTCACCCCGGATGAGCAGGGCAACGTGGTCGCCTACGCGACCTCCGACGGGGGCACGGACTGGCAGATCTGGCGTTTCCGCCGGGTGAGCGATGCGACGGATTTCCCGGACGAGCTGCGCTACACGAAGTTCTGGGGAGTGTCCTGGGCGCACGACGGCTCGGGCGTCTACTACAGCCGCTATCCGACGCTCGCCACGGGGCGCGGCGACGATGCCGGGCGGCCGGCGCTCTACTTTCACGCGCTCGGCACTCCGCAGGACCAGGACCGCCTGGTGTACGAGGTGACGAATCACCCGACCCGCATTCCCTCCGGGAGAGTCACCGAGGACGGCAGCTACCTCATCATCACGCTCTTTGACGGCTACGAGAAGAACGGCGTCGAGCTGCTCGATCTGCGCCGCCCGGGGGCCAGGGCGCAGCCGCTGTTCGCCGAGTGGGACGCGCTCTACACCTTCATCGGTGCCCGGGGCGATGAGCTCTACTTCCGGACCACCAAGGACGCGCCCAACGGCTGCGTCATTGCCGTGGATGCCCGGGGCGCTCCGCGCAGCGCCCGCACCGTGGTGCCCGAGGGCGGCACGACGCTGCAAGAGGCGAGCTACGTCGGCGGACGAATCCTCGCGCGCTACGTGGAGGATGCTCACGGCGTGGCCCGCGTCTACGAGCGCGACGGCCGGCCGGTGGGCGAGGTGCCGCTGCCGGGCAAGGGCGGAGTCGACGGTCTGCGCGGCGAGGGCAGGCAGACCGAGAGCTTCTTCGGCTACACCGACTACCTGACGCCGCACCGCATCTACCGGCTCGATGTTGCCTCGAACCAGGTGACGCTGTGGCGCGAGCCGCACATCCCCGCTTCGACCGCCGAGTTGGTGACCAGCCAGGTGTTCTTCCACAGCAGGGACGGAACGCGCGTGCCGATGTACATCACGCGGCGGCGCGACGCACCTGAGGACAGTAACCAGCCGGTGCTGCTCTACGGCTACGGCGGATTCAACGTCTCGCTCACGCCGCAATTCCGGCCGCAGGTTCTGGCATGGCTCGAGATGGGCGGCATCTATGCCGAGGCGAATCTGCGCGGGGGCGGGGAGTACGGCGAGACCTGGCACCAGGCCGGCACGCTCGCCAACAAGCAGCGCGTGTTCGATGACTTCATCGCCGCCGGCGAGTACCTGATCCGCGAGCACTACACGCGCACCGCGCGCTTGGGTGTCTACGGCCGCAGCAACGGCGGACTGCTCGTCGGCGCGGTGCTGACGCAGCGGCCGGACCTGTTCGGCGTGGCGCTGCCGGCGGTGGGCGTGCTCGACATGCTGCGCTATCAGACCGCGAGCGCCAACGCGCGCCAGTGGTCGTCGGACTTCGGGCTCGCCGAGGACCGCCGGCAGTTCCAGGCGCTGTATGCCTATTCGCCCTACCAGAACGTGAAGAAGGGCACCTGCTATCCGCCGACGCTCATCACCACGGCGGACCACGACGATCGCGTGGTACCCTGGCACAGCTACAAGTTCGCGGCGGCGCTGCAGGCGGCGCAGAGCTGCCCGAATCCCATCCTCATCCGCGTCGAGACCCGCGCCGGCCATGGCGCCGGCAAGCCCGTCTGGATGCAGATCGACGACTACGCCGACCAGTGGGCGTTCCTCGCGAAGTGGCTGGGCGTGAACGCGCCGGGGTCCGAGGCGCAAGGGCCACCGCCGGTGGGCGCTCGCTGACGGTCAATCCGCCCTGAGCAAGGCCCGAATCGCGAGCGTCTCGAGGTCGAACACCGCGAGCACGCGGCGCGTGCCGCCCCACATGACCATGGTATTGGCCTGATCGACGGGAAGTCCCAGCTGCCTGATGCGGCTCTCGAGCGCGCGCTTCTCCGCTGGGGAGAAGTACTTCATCCCTTCGATCTTCGCGAGACGCTTGCGCAACTCGGGCAGTCCCTGCTCCCAGGGCCGGAAGTAGCGCGGCATCTGGATGACGTCGGCGCCGCCGAATATTGAACCGGCGGCGATTTTCTCGGCCTCCTGCGGGTCGGCCGGCAACGGCGCCCAGATCCAGCGCGGCCGGCTGTACCACCATGGAGCGAGGGCCGGATTCTCGCGGCGCGCGACCCTGATGTCGTCCGCCTTGAGGTCCGAGGCCTGCACCAGCTCCAGCCGGTCCACCGAGAAGGTGTAGTAGAGCGGTCGCCCGCCCCAGAGCGTGACGGTACCGTAGCCGAGCGCGATCAGCTGCACCGTGACGATGATCGAGATGTCGCGCACGAGCTCCGCACGACGCTTGAGCGGATTCGCCACGATCAGCGTCAGCGTGGGTCCGAGTACGAGGTCCACCATGACCACGATGCCGACGACGTGCAGGGCGCTTGCGAGGTACCACCCGGGCCATCGGTACCAGCCAAGCCACAGTGCCCCGAGGACCAGGGTCAATGCCGTTGCGCTTCCGGTGAGGTGCAGGCCGAACGCCTGGAGGCGGAATCTCATGAGCGCGGCGGTTTGACCGGCGGTTCCGGGGACGGCGCTTCCTCGGGCGCATCCGCCGCGTCGTCCGGTATCGCGCGTTGCTCCGAGAACCAGGCGCCGAGGTCGATCAGCCGGCAGCGGTCGCTGCAGAACGGACGGAACGGCGCGCTCGTCCATTCGAGCTCGCGCCCGCACGTGGGACACGCAACCGTCGTGGGGCTCGCCACCGGAGGGGCCTCAGGCGCAGCAGCTGAGCGTGAATGCCACGTCTTCCTCGGTCTGGGTCGGGCGCGAGGCGAGTCCGTTCCAGGCGAGGAAGCGCAGATTGCAGCGGTGGTGGCTGCCGCTGATCTCGGGATAGAGCCCTGACGAGGCCGGCAGCGAGATGCGCAGCAGCTGCAGCGGGTGATCGCGATCGAAGGCGATGTTGAAGGTTCCGCCCTTCGCGACTTCCTCGCGCGTGCGCCCGTTCTGGCGCGTGAGCCAGAGGAGCTCGGCGATCGCATCGCACAGCGGCCGCAGCAGCGCCAGCCACTGATTGAACATGCGCATGCGCAGCTCGTCCGGCTGCGAGAGCCAGAAGTAGTAATCCGGCAGATCGAACTCGCAGGTGCCGCCCGGAATCGCCGTGCGCAGCTTGATGGCGTTCAAGAACTCCGAGTCGCGCAGCGGCGCGAGCGCCGCAGAGCCCGCACCCGTCAGATCGGCCCGGAGCCGGAGCAGGTTCGACATCAGGGTCTTCAGGCGCTGGGGGTCGACCCCGGCCTTCGACTGGAACTCGTTGAGCGAGGTGAGCTGGCCCTCGAGCTCCTTGAGGACGTCCGAGCGGACGTCGCCGCGAGTCATGATGGCGAGGATGTCGATCAGGCTCGACACGGCGGCGCGGCTGCCCCACTGGCTCGCCATCTCATTGTGATAGAGCGCCTGGTTGTAGAGGAAGTCGAGCCGCAGGAAGGTGCGCATGCGCTCGTTCAGTGGCTGCTCGAACACGAGCAGCCCGGCCGCCGGCTCAGCCGCCGCGGCGACCTCGGACTCGGACAGGGCAGATTCGACCATGGCGCTATTGTGCTTGACGTGCGCCGGGTCCGTAAACGGCCGCGGACCCCTGGCGCAGCCCGGGAGCCGCGTGCGCGGCGCGGAGCGCGCGTGCCTTAAGCGCGCGGGGCGCGCGCGAGCTCGAGATAGCGCGCGTGGAGCGATGCGACCTGGGCCTGAACCGCACTCATGTCCGCGTCGTTTCTGATCACGTCGTGCGCGGCCTTGAGGCGCGTGCTGCGCGAGACCTGCGCATCGAGGATCGCCTGCGCCTCGGCGCGCGTCGAGCCGTCGCGTGCGAGCAGGCGGCGGATCTGCAGCGCCTCATCGCAATCGACGACCAGAACGCGATCCACGTGCGCACCGAGATTCTTCTCGACCAGAAGCGGGATCACCAGAATCTGGTAGGGGCCGCCGGCCGCGGCCGAGCGCGCCTCGAGCGCGGCACCGATCGCCGGGTGCGTCAGATTCTCGAGGTCGGCACGCGCCCTGGGATCGGAGAACACGATGTTGCGCAGCGCGGGCCGGTCGAGATGCCCGTCGGGGGTGAGGATGCCGCGGCCGAAACGCTCGACCAGCCGTTCGAGCGGCGGCTGACCGGGCTCGACCACTTCGCGTGCCACCTGGTCGCTGTCGAGAATCGGGACGCCGAGGGCCCCGAAGAACTTGGCGGCCGTCGACTTGCCACTGGCGATCCCGCCGGTGAGCCCGACGCGAAAGACGCGCGCGGCGGCGGAGGTGCTCACGGCGGCTAGGGGAAGAGCGCGAAGTACCGGCCCACGAGCCCGTGACCGAACATCAGCACCAGCCAGCCGGCGGCGGCGAGGAATGGGCCGAAGGGGATCGGCGTCGCGCGGCTCTGGCGCCGGATCGCGAGCGTGGCGATGCCGACGACGGCGCCGGCCACGGCCGCAATCAGGATGACGGGCAGGAGCATCTGCCACCCGAGCCAGGCTCCGAGCGCGGCCAGAAGCTTGAAGTCGCCGTAGCCCATGCCCTCCTTCCCGGTGACCAGGCGGAACAGATGATAGACGCTCCACAGGCTGAGGTAACCGGCAACCGCGCCGATCACGCTCGAGCGCAGGTCGATGGGGGGCGCGGCGCCGCCCGGCGGGCCCCACAGGCTCAGCGTGAGCCCGAGCCAGAGCAGCGGAAGGGTCAGACTGTCGGGCAACAGCTGATGATCGATGTCGATGAAGGTGAGGGCGATGAGGAACCAGGTGAGAGCGAGTGCCGCGAGCGCGGAGAGACAGAAGCCGAAGCGCGCCGCCACCCAGGCCGAGAGGATCCCGGTGAGGAGCTCCACCAGCGGATAGCGCACCGAGATCGGCGCTCCGCATTGCGCGCAGCGTCCGCGCAGCAACAACCAGGAGATGAGCGGGATGTTCTGCAGGGCGCTGATCGGCGCCTTGCAGGCAGGGCACGCGGAACGCGGCACGACGAGATTGAAGCGCTCACGGGGGCCGGCCGCCACGGTGCTGGCGTGCGGGTCGTGGCCGGCGAGCTCGGCGCACTGCGCACGCCATTCGCGGTCGAGCATGAGGGGCAGGCGGTAGATGACCACATTCAGGAAGCTGCCGACCGCGAGGCCGAGCACCAGGCAGCTGCCGACGAACAAGGCGGGAGAAGCCGCGAGCAGCTCGATCACCGACATGGTGGGCTTGGTCTCCTAAAGAAAACGCCGCGCAGAGCGCGGCGCTTTGACGCGCGAGTCCTGGACCTGGTTTGGTCAGACGACCGAACCGAGCTTGAAGATCGGCAGGTACATGGCGATGACCAGGCTGCCGACGAGCACACCCAACACCACCATGATGAGCGGCTCCATCAGGCTCGACATCGCGTCCACCGCGTTGTCCACCTCCGCCTCGTAGAACGTCGCCACCTTGCTCGACATCTCGTCCAGGGAGCCCGACTCTTCGCCCACCGCGATCATCTGGTTCACCATGTTGGGGAACAGGCCGGTGGCCTCCATCGCGCGCTGCAGCCGCTGTCCGGTGGCGACCTCGTCGCGCATCCTGAGCACCGCAGTCTCGTACACGATGTTGCCGGTGGCGCCAGCCACCGATTCGAGCGCCTCGACCAGCGGCACACCGGCCGCGAACATGGTGGAGAGGGTGCGCGCGTACCGGGCGATCGCGGACTTGTTGAGGATCGGCCCGATCACCGGGAGCTTCAACACCAGGCGATCGAGGAAGTGCCGCATCGCCCTCGAGCGCTTCTTGAAGTAGAAGAACGACCACGCGATCGCACCGAGCACCGCGGCAAGGTAGAGACCGTCGTGCTGCACGAAGCGGGAGAGGTTGATGATCATCTGCGTAAAGGCGGGCAGATCCGCGCCGAATCCCTTATAGAGGGACTCGAACTGAGGAATCACGAAGATGAGGAGCACCACGGTCACGATCACGGCCACCACCATCACCGCCGCGGGGTAGAAGAGCGCCTTCTTCACCTTCTTCTTCAGCGCCTCGGTCTTTTCCTTGTAGGTGGCAACCTTGTCCAGCAGCGTCTCGAGAGCGCCGGCCTGCTCGCCCGCTTCCACCAGGTTGACGTAGAGATCATCGAAATGGAGCGGGTGCTTGGCGAGCGCCTCGTGCAGAGACGTACCACCCTCGACGTCGGCCTTGATGTCGAGGATCAGCTTCTGCATCGCGGCCTTGTCGTTGCCGGCGCCGACGATCTCGAACGCCTGTACCAGCGGAATGCCGGCGGCGAGCATGGTGGCGAGCTGGCGGCTGAACACGGCGATGTCGCCCATGTCCACCCTGCCGCCAAGGCGGCTGTCGCGCTGCTTGCGGATGCGCGACGGGGCGATGCCCTGGCGGCGGAGCTCCGCACGCAGGGCCGATTCATCGGGGGCGAGGCTCTTGCCCTTGATGCGCGCGCCGCGCTTGTCACGTCCTTCCCAGGCGAAGGGGACATCGCGCTTGAGAGACCTGACGGTGGCTGTTGCTCCAGCTGCCTGTGCCATGAGTCGTTACCCTATGCGTCACTCGGTGGTGACGCTGTTGATTTCCTCGAGACTGGTGATGCCGTTCTTGACCTTTTCGAGCCCGGCACGGCGCAGGTCCCAGACCCCTTCCTTGGCTGCCTGGACGCCGATCTCGACTGCGCTGCCCCCGGCCAGGATGATGCGCGCGATGGCGTCGGTCACCGGCAGCACCTGGTAGATGCCGGCACGGCCCTTGTAGCCGTCAGTGCAATTGGCGCAGCCCTTGGGCCCGAAGATCTTGAGGCCGGACACCACGTCCATCTCGGAGAAGCCCTCCTTGAGGAGCGCCTCGCGCGGGATGTCGACCGGCTGCTTGCAGTTGTTGCACAGGCGCCGCGCCAGGCGCTGCGCGATGATGAGGCTCACCGAGGTCGCGATCGCGTAAGGCTTGACCCCCATGTCGACGAGACGTGTGAGGGTCTGCGGCGCGTCGTTGGTGTGCAGCGTCGAGAGCACGAGGTGGCCGGTCTGCGCGGCCTTGATGGCGATCTCCGCGGTCTCGAGGTCACGGATCTCACCGACCATGATGACGTCGGGGTCCTGGCGCAGGAAGGCACGCATCGCGGCCGCGAAGGTGAGCCCCACCTTGCCGTTGACGTTCACCTGGTTGACGCCGGGCAGATTGATTTCCGCCGGGTCTTCCGCGGTCGAGATATTCGTGTCCTCGCGGTTCAGGATGTTGAGGCCGGTGTAGAGCGAGACGGTCTTGCCGCTGCCGGTGGGTCCGGTGACGAGAATCATGCCCTGGGGCTTGGCCAGGTACTTGTTGTAGAGATCTTTCTGAAAGGGCTCGTAGCCGAGGGAATCGATGCCGAGCATCGCTTGCGCGGGGTCCAGGATACGCAGCACGATCTTCTCGCCGAAGAGCGTCGGGCAGGTGCTCACGCGGAAGTCGATGGCGCGCGTCTTGGAGAGGCGCATCTTGATGCGGCCGTCCTGCGGTACGCGGCGCTCGGCGATATCGAGGCGCGACATGACCTTCAAGCGCGCGCAAAGCTTGGGCGCGAGCTGCACCGGCGGCTGCGCGATCTCCTTCAGCACGCCGTCCATGCGAAAGCGCACCCGGTAGATCTTCTCGAAGGGCTCGAAATGGATGTCCGAGGCGCCGCGGCGGATCGCATCCAGCATGACCTTGTTGACGAAGCGCACGATCGGCGCATCTTCGACGTCGTCACGCCCGATCTTCTCGTCGAGCTCGTCCTCGCCACCGGTGACCTCGAGCGACTCGAGGTCGACATCCGCCTCGTCGGTGAGCGCCGACATCTGGTTGTCGACCTGCTCGAGCGCCTTGTCGATCGCGCGCTGGAGCTTGTCGTCTTCGACCACGATGGCTTCGATGCCGAGGCTGGTCTGGAACTTGACCTCGTCGATCGCATGCAGATTCGTGGGGTCGGCGACCGCCAGAAAGAGCCGCTTGCCACGCCGGAAGAGCGGCAGAACGCGATGCTTGGCCAGGAGCTTATCGTTGACCAGCCGGACGGCGTCGAGGTCCACGTTCACGGCTTCGAGGTCGAAGAGAGGCACGCCAAACTCGGTCGAAGCCGCCACGGCGATGTCGCGGGCGTTGGCGGCTCCGCTCGCCACGAGCTGCGTGACGACGCTCGTCTTGCGCTCCCGGGCCGCATTGACGGCCTCGAGCATCGCGGCTTCTTCGACCACGCCGTCCTGCACGAGCCGCTGCGGCAGCCCGCCAAAGCCCGAGCGCGAGGCGCCGAGCGCGAGAGAGGCGTTGTCATTCATGGGCTTATGGCAAGCAAAATAAGCCGAACGGTAAGTTTACCCGAGAAGCCATGACGCGCAATTGTCAAATGCTCGCTGATTCTGAGGGACAAGCCCCTGGCGCGGCGGGGTCCGCGTCACAGTTAGGTTTTCGCCCTCCAAAAAGAAGAGCCCCGGCACAAGGCCGGGGCTCGGGGACTCCTTCAGGTCAGGAGCCGATTACTTGCACTGCGTCGGTACGTACTTTGCCTGCACCCCGGCCGGCGCAACCGCTTGCGCCATGCCAGAGTTGCCCGCGGTCGAATTGCCAGCTGAGACGCAGGCCCAGTCGATCGCGCCCGACAGTCCCGTCGCGAGCGGACTGAGGCCTTTGTTGGCGTCCGCAACCCACGGGGCCAGCTGTATCACGTTGGCCCCGGCCAGCTGCGGGATCTGGACGGCGTCGTAGGTGATCGTGATGATGCCGTTCAACGTGCCGATCGCCATGGTCTTCACGTACTTGGTCGACTTGAACTCGAGATTCCAAGCTTGGGCCGCGGCGGTGACGCCGAGGATGTCGTTGGACGTAAAGCCGTCAGCGACCGCCACCTTGGCAGAGGCCGCGAGGCTCAGGCCCTCGGTGATCTTCGAGCGGATGGTGTAGTCCTGGTAGGCCGGGATCGCGATCGCGGCCAGAATGCCGATGATCGCGACGACGATCATCAGCTCGATGAGGGTGAAACCCTTTTGCAACGACTTCATTTGTGGGAACTCCTGAAAATTTTAGGTACAAACTCAGTGGCGCAAAAAGGGCGCCCAGTCCCTTTGAAGCAAGCCTCGTGCCAGCAGCATCCGGCGGGCTAAGTCATTGATGTCTCAAGGCGGCCCGCTCGGGACCCGCCAGCCGCTTGACGTAAGATCTGTCGCGGACTGACGCCAACACCCGCCCTTGGCGTCACAAAGTGACCCGTTACGTCAGTCCGCGGCGGGTTATTCGATTCCGAGCTTCTTGATCCGGTAGCGCAGCGCCCGGAAGCTCATCCCGAGGAGCTTCGCTGCCGCGGTTTTGTTGTACCGGGTCTTCTCGAGCGCCTTGATGATGGCGTCGCGCTCGATGCTCTCGAGGTGGCTGCCGAGAGCCGCGCCGGCCTCGATTGTGGCCGATGAGGACGTCGTGGCGGGCGCCGCGGGCTCGGACGCGGGCCGGGCGGCGGAGCGCAGCCGCACGTGCTCGGCCGTGATCTCGCCGCCGGTGCTCAGGGTGAGCGCCCGCTCGAGCACGTTCTCGAGCTCGCGCACGTTCCCGGGGAAGGCATAGCTCTCGAGCGCGCGGATGGCATCCGCGGAGATTCGCGGCGCGGTTCCCCCGGTGCGCCGCGCGAGGCGCTCGAGGATCGCCTCCGCGATCTCCGGGATGTCGGCGCTGCGCTCGCGCAATGCCGGGACCCGCAGCTCGATCACGTTGATGCGGTAGAAGAGATCCTCGCGAAACAGGCCCTGCGCGACGAGGTCCGCGAGGTTCTTGTGAGTGGCCGAGAGGATGCGCACGTCGACGCTCTCCTCGCGCGCCTCGCCCACGGGGCGGACGGTCTTCTCCTGCACGACGCGCAGCAGCTTCACCTGCATGTGCAGCGGCAGATCCGCCACCTCGTCGAGAAACAGGGTGCCGCCCTCGGCGCTCTGCACCAGGCCCTTCTTATCGGCGATCGCCCCGGTGAAGCTGCCACGCTTGTGGCCGAACAGCTCGCTCTCCATGAGCTCGGTGGGGATGGCGCCGCAGTTCACCGCGACGAAGGGCCCGTCACGGCGCGCGCCGCTTTCGTGAATCATACGCGCCACCAGCTCCTTGCCCGTACCCGACTCACCGGAGATGTGCACCGGCGCCTGACTGCGCGCGACGCGCGCAATCATCTCGCGCAGCTGCTCCATGACGGGCGAGGCGCCGAGGAGCCGCGGACCGGCGAAGGTGGCCGTCGTCTGTGGGTCTACGCCCGCGCGGAGCTTCACGGCGCTGCCCACGAGCTTGCGCAACACACCCAGGTCGAGGGGCTTGGAGACGAAATCGAAGGCGCCGAGCTTGAGTGCGCGCACCGCCGACTCGACGTTGCCGTGGGCCGTGATCACGGCCACGGGCACCGCGGCGCGGTTCGCCTGGATCCAGGCGACCAGATCGAGCCCGTCACCATCGGGCAGCCGCATGTCGGTGAGGCACAGATCGAAGCTCTCGGCCTTGAGCAGCCGGCGCGCCGTCTCGAGGTCGGGCGCGGTGCGGGTCCTGAATCCCATGCGGCTCAGGGTGAGGCTTACGAGCTCGAGCAGGTCCGGCTCGTCGTCGACGACGAGCACCACGGGCTGAGCGGCCGGGGAGCGGGCGGCTGAAGCTGGCTCGCTCACCCGAGCTCCCACCGCCGCCGGTCGGCGAATACCAGCCGGAAGATGCTGCCACCGCCCGCGCGCGGCTCGTAGAGGAGCGTTGCGGCGTTGGCCTGCGCGAGCTCGCGCGCCAGGAACAACCCTAAGCCCGTACCCCGTCCGGCGCTGAAGAACGGCTCGAAGATGCGCTCTGTGATCTCGGGTTTCACTCCCTCGCCGCGATCGGCGACTTCGAGATAGGGGCGGGCGTTGGTCGGCATGCGGCCGTATCGTAGCTCGACCGTGCGCGCCGGGTCGTCCAGCACCGCGTGCCTGATCGCATTCTCGCACAGGTTCCAGACGATCTGCCGCAGCTGGTCGGGATCGGCACGCACCTCGAGATCGGCTGCGCCCGTCACCGTGAGCCGTGCGCGCGGGAACTGCATGGTGTCGCAGAACTCGGCATGGAACTCCTCGGTCCACGCCGAGAGCGTCAGCGACTCGCGCCGCGCCGGCTCGCGCCGCGACAGGCGCTGCACGTTGTCGATGATGCCGCTCACGCGCGCTGCGTTGGCGCGGATGATCTCGGTGAGCCGGCGGTCGTCGCTCGTGAGGCTCGGCGATTCCGCGAGCAGCTGTCCCGCATGACTCATGGCGCCGACGGGATTGCGGATCTCGTGGGCGATGCTCGCGCTCAGGCGTCCGAGCGCGGCGAGCTTCGACTGCTGCACCTTCTCGGCGAGAATGCTGGTGTCCTCGAGGAAGATGAGGACCGGGGCGGGGCTCACCGAGCCGAGTGCGGCGAAGTGCGGGCGGATTACGCGCGCGCCATCGGCGGCTACGAAGGTTGGATCCGGAGACGATTCCTGCCCGCCGCCGGCCGCGCTCTTGCGCCACGATTCGAGCAGAAACATGAGGCGCGGCGAGGCCTCGCCGACCAGGGCATCGGGAAAGGCATTCTTGTCGCCGAGGATCTCCGCCGCCGACTCGTTGATGAGGCGGATATGGTCCTGGGCGTCGATCACGATGATGCTCTCGCGCAGGTGCTGCACGATGTACTGTGAGAGCTGCGCGAGGTTGGCGAGATCGAGCTCCCGGCGCCGCACCAGGGCGTCGGTTTCCCGCAGGCGCGCCGCGACCGGCCAGGTGGCGAGCGAGGTCGCAAACAGCACCGCGCCGATGAGGCCCGCGGTCACGTAGTCCGTCGCCGGAGTCGCGTCCGTGACTCCCGAGAACAGCTGCTGCGTCAGGACCGCGAGCGCGGCGACCGCGGCGATCAGAAAGGCGTCACGCCGGTCGGCCAGCAGCGCGAGCGCGAACACCGGGATTACCAGCAGGATTCCCAGTCCGCTGGCGACGCCGCCGGCCGCGTACAGAATGAGCGCGATCGCGAGCGCATCGACGCTCGCGTTGACGAACGCCACGATGCGCAGGCTCGACCACTCGAGCCGCCGCGCGATGATGAGGAGCAGTGCGGCGGTGAAATAGGCAATGCAGGCGCCGACGAACAGCCGCGGGTGAGTCGGCACCAGGATGAGCGCGGGGCCGGCGAGCCGCTGCATGAGGACCAGCAGCAGCGGCACCAGCAGCCGGTAGAGGTTGAGGAGCCCAATGACCCGCCAGACGAGGTCGCTGGGTGTCACGGCGGGAGCGGCGATACTGGCCGGCATTGTTGCGTGCGGGGAATCGTTCGCGGGCCGTTTGCTGGTGCCGGCGACTGTAGCATCTTCGCTCCGGCGGCGGACGCGACCCGCATCGCACGGCTGGCCAGTGCCGCACAATTTCGCGAGAATGCATCCTTTACCCCGACGGGCGGTACGATGAACCTGCACGAATACCAGGCGAAGGACATCTTCCGCGCGAGCGGCATTCCGGTACCGGCCGGTAAGGTGGCGGCGAGCCCCGACGAAGCGGTCGCGGCGGCGGGTGAGCTCGGCGGCGGCGTCTGGGTGGTGAAGGCACAGGTGCACGCCGGCGGCCGGGGCAAGGCGGGCGGCGTGAAGCTTGCGCGCGACCCGGAAGCGGTGCGGGCCGCGGCCGCCGGGATGCTGGGTAAGCGCCTCGCCACCAAGCAGACCGGGCCCGAGGGGCTGCCGGTCGATCGCGTCTACGTCGAGGCCGGGTCCGACATCGCGCGCGAGCTCTATCTCTCCATGACCTTGAATCGCGAGCGCGGCCGCGTGGCGCTGATCGCCTCGGCGGCCGGCGGCATGGAGATCGAGGAAGTCGCAAGCGCGACCCCGGAGAGGATCCTGAGCGTCAACGTGCACCCGGCGGCGGGGTTGCAGGGCTACCAGGTGCGCGAGCTCGCGTACGGGCTGAAGCTCGAGGCGGCGCTCATCGGACCGTTCCAGGCGCTCGCCGTGGCGCTCTATCGGCTCTACATCGAAAAGGACCTGAGCCTGGTCGAGATCAACCCGCTGATCGTGACGCGTCAGGGGACACTGCTCGCGCTCGATGCCAAGGTCGACGTCGATGCGAACGCGCTGTTCCGCCACCCGGAGCTCGCGCGGCTGCGGGATGTGAGCCAGGAAGATCCGATGGAGCGCCGTGCCAGCGAGCACGATCTCAACTATGTCTCTCTCGATGGTGACATCGCCTGCATGGTGAACGGAGCCGGGCTCGCGATGGCGACCATGGACCTCATCAAGCTCCACGGCGGCGCCCCCGCGAACTTCCTCGACGTGGGCGGCGGCGCCACGGCCGAGCGGGTCACGGCCGCGTTCGAGCTGATTCTCTCCAACCCGCGGGTGCGGGCGGTGCTGGTCAACATCTTCGGCGGCATCGTACGCTGCGACCTGATCGCCGAGGGTGTGATCAAGGCGGTCAGGAAGGTCGGTGTCAGCGTGCCGGTCGTCGCGCGGCTCGAAGGCACTAACGCGGAAGCCGCACGCGGCATGCTCGCGAAGAGCGGACTCGCCATTACACCGGCGGCGGATCTCACTGACGCGGCCCGCAAGGTGGTCGCGCTCGCGGCGAAGAGCAAGGCATGAGTATCCTCGTCAACCGCCATACACGGGTCATCTGCCAGGGATTCACCGGCAAGCAGGGGACCTTTCATTCCGAGCAGATGCTCGCCTACGGCACCAAGCTCGTCGGCGGAGTGACGCCCGGTCGCGGCGGGCAGAAGCACCTGGGGCTCCCGGTGTTCGACACCGTGCGCGATGCGGTGCGCGAGACCGGCGCCACGGCGAGCGTGATCTACGTGCCCGCCTCGGGCGCGGCCGACTCGATCCTCGAGTCGGTGGACGCGGGCGTCGAGCTCGTGGTGTGCATCACCGAAGGCGTCCCGGTGAGGGATATGGTGAGCGTCAAGGCGATGCTGGCGGGCTCGGCCACACGGCTCATCGGGCCGAATTGCCCCGGGGTCATCACGCCCGAGGAATGCAAGATCGGCATCATGCCCGGCTTCATTCACAAGAAGGGCACGGTCGGCATCGTGTCACGCTCCGGCACGCTGACCTACGAGGCGGTTTTTCAGACCACGCACGCCGGGCTCGGCCAGTCGAGCTGCGTCGGCATCGGCGGCGACCCGGTCGCCGGGATGAGCTTCATCGACGTGCTCGATCTCTTCGAGCGCGATCCGCGCACCGAGGGCATCATCCTGGTCGGTGAGATCGGCGGCACGGGCGAGGAAGCAGCGGCCCACTACATCCGCCGCTACGTCTCCAAGCCGGTCGTCGCCTACATCGCCGGCGTCACGGCCCCGCCCGGCAAACGCATGGGCCACGCCGGAGCCATCGTCGCCGGAGGGCAGGGTACGGCCGCGCATAAGTACGCAGCACTGGACGCCGCCGGCGCGCGCACCGTGAGATCACCCGCGGAGCTCGGCTCCGCCATGGCGGAGCTGCTCAAATCCCGCCGTGCGGCGCGCAGCGCATCGGGCCCGCGCACGGCGCCCCTGCCGGCTCGGCCGCGGCGCCCGGCGCGCAGCCCGCGCACCAAGGCACGAAGCTCCGCGCCGCGGCGCAAGGGCGCAGCGCGGGCCGCCGCGCGCCCGCGTACGCGCCCGGCAGCCCGGCGGCCGGGAGGCGGCCGGCGGCGCTGAGCGCCAAGGTGCCATGAGCGACACCCTGCGTTTAGCGCTCGCGCAAATCAACCTTCTCGTTGGCGACGTCCAGGGCAACGCCGCGCGGGTGATCGCCGCGGCGCGCAGCGCCCATGCGGAGCTCGGCGCCGACCTGGTGCTCCTGCCGGAGCTCGCGCTCAGCGGCTATCCGCCCGAGGACCTGCTGTTCCATCGCGGCTTCCGCCGTCAGATCGAGGCGGGGCTCGCGCGCGTGCGCGCCGACGCCGGCGCGGCGGCGGTGATGCTGGGGTTCCCGGAGTACACGCGCGCCGGGATCTACAACTCCGCCGCACTCGTCGCTGCCGGCGAGATCGCCGCGATCCATCGCAAGGCGGAGCTGCCCAACTACAAGGTGTTCGACGAGAAGCGCTACTTCCGCGCCGGGGCGCAGCCCACCGTCGTCGAGGTGAAGGGTTTTCGGGTGGGGCTGCTCGTGTGCGAGGACATCTGGGAGCGGGAAGCGGCGCAACTCTCGCGCGCTGCAGGCGCGGAGCTCCTCGCCGTGATCAACGCCTCGCCGTACGAGATCCACAAGCAGCGCGAGCGCGAGGACATCGCCCGGGCGCGCGTCACCGAAGTCGGCCTGCCGCTTGCCTACGTGAACCTCGTCGGCGGCCAGGACGAGCTGGTGTTCGATGGCAACTCGTTCGTGATGAATGCTCAGGGCGAAGTCGTGCTGCGGGCGCCGCCGTTCGAGGAGGGGAGTTTTGCGGCGCGCTTCGAGCGCGACGCCCGCGGCAAGGTGGCGGCGCGCGCCGCAAGCGTGGCGCCCGAGCTCAGCGACGAGGCGAGCGTCTACCGCGCGCTCACGCTCGGCGTGCGCGACTACGTCGGCAAGCACGGGTTTCCGGGAGTCGTCATGGGGCTCTCGGGTGGCGTAGATTCGGGCCTGACGCTCGCGATCGCGGTGGACGCGCTCGGAGCCGACCGGGTGCAGGCGGTGATGATGCCGTCGCGCTATACCTCGTCGATGAGCCTCGAGGATGCCGCGGAGCAGGCGCGTGCCCTGGGGGTCCGCTACAGCGTGCTGCCGATCGAGGCCATGTTCGAGAGCACGCTCGCGACGCTCGCGGAGGAGCTAGCCGGCCGCGCGCCGGACGCCACCGAGGAGAACATCCAGTCCCGCTGCCGCATGCTGCTCCTCATGGGTATCTCCAACAAGACCGGGCGGATGCTGCTCACCACCGGCAACAAGAGCGAGATGGCGGTCGGCTACGCCACGCTCTACGGCGACATGGCGGGCGGTTTCGCGCCCATCAAGGACTGCAGCAAGGGACTCGTCTATCGGCTGGCGACCTATCGCAACTCGCTCTCGCAGGTCATTCCGCAGCGCGTGATCGAGCGGCCGCCCTCGGCGGAGCTGCGCCCGGGACAGAAGGACTCCGACTCGCTGCCGCCCTACGAGGTCCTCGATCCGATTCTGGAAGCCTTCATCGAGGAAGACCTGTCGGTGGATGAGATCGAGGCGCGCGGTTTCGATCGCGCAACCGTCGCAAGGGTGCTCGATCTCGTGAAGCGCAACGAATACAAGCGCCGCCAGGCGCCCCCCGGCGTGCGGGTCAGCCGCCGCGCCTTCGGGCGCGACTGGCGCTATCCGATCACCAGCGGCTATCGGCGCTGAGACGCGCGTTCCGCGGCAGCGGCCGCTACCAGAACTTCCACCACGAGCGCTTGGCGACGGCCGCGTACTCGCGCACCTCGGCGGAGAAGTTGGCCGCGTACACCTCGCGCGACTGCGCCGCGAGCGGCTCGAGCCCCAGCTTGTCGTAGCACTCGATCATGATCGCGAGCGCCTCCTTCACCGCAGGCGCCCCGTCGTACTGGTCCACCGCCCCCTTGGCACGCTGCGCGGCCGCCACGTAGGCGCCGCGCTTCAGGTAGTAGCGCGCCACGTGCACCTCGTAGCTCGCCAGCCGGTCGCGCAGGTACACCATGCGCAGCAGCGCATCGTGGGCGTACTCGCTCTTCGGGTATTGCTCGACCACGATCTTGAAGGAGGCGAAGGCCTTGCGGGCGTCGGTCGGCGGCCGCTGGGTGAGGTCGGCGTGAAATATCCTCTCGATCGCGTTCGGTGTGCGCTCGAAGTCGACCAGCCCCTTCATGTAATAGGCGTAGTCGACGCGCGGGTGGGTCGGGTTCTCGCGAATGAAGGCATCGGCGGCGTCCGTGGCCGACTCCTTCTCGCCGGCGCGGTAATATGCGTAGATGAGATCGATGCGCGCCTGGCGCGCCTCGTCGGTGAAGGGAAAGCGCGCGGTGAGCGACTCATAGGCCTTGATGGCGCCGTTGAAGTCGTTGTTCGCGAGGTCTTTCTTCGCCGTCTTGAAGAGCTGCTCGGGCGTCTGCTTCGCGAGCGCCTTCGCGCGGTGCGAGCTGCAGCCGCAGACGGCAAGCAGCACCACGCACAACGCGACCACGCCGCCGCGTACCGGACCGGACAATTGCATCTGGAAAGGGCCTTTCTTTGGCTGCGCGCCGAATTAGACCGGTAAGTATAGCGAATCTCCCGGCTGGGCTTCCGACCGCCACTTCCCCGAGGGAGTTCCGTTCGCATGAGCTCGAGCTGCCTGCCGGGGCGGCGGGTTTGCGCTTCGACCAGGCGCTGGCGCGCGCCCTGCCGCAGTACTCGCGCGCACAGCTCCAGTCCTGGATCGAGTCCGGCGCGGCGCGCGCGGAGGGGCGCTCGCTCAGGGGCAAGGACCGGGTGCTGGGCGGGGAGCGGGTGCGCATCAACGCGCGGCTGGCGAACCAGACCGCGGTGGCGGCCGAGAAGCTGCCGCTCACCGTCGTCTTCAGGGACCGTGCGCTGCTCGTGATCGACAAGCCCGCCGGAATGGTGGTGCACCCCGGTGCGGGCAATCCGCGCCATACGCTGCAAAACGCCCTGCTCGGGCTCGACCCGAAGCTCGCTCTGGTACCGCGCGCCGGCCTCGTGCACCGGCTCGACAAGGACACCTCGGGACTCCTGGTGGTGGCGCGCACGCCCGAAGCACATACGGCGCTCGTGGCGGCGCTCGCGGCGCGTGAGATCTCGCGTCAGTACCTCGCGGTGTGCACGGGGGTGATGACCGGAGGCGGCACGATCGATGAGCCGATCGGCCGGCACCGCTCGCAGCGTACCCGGATGGCGGTGCGCCGCGACGGCCGCCCCGCCGTCACGCACTATCGGGTATCGAAGCGCTTTCGTGCACACACGCTGGTGCGCGCCGAGCTCGAATCGGGACGCACCCACCAGATCCGCGTGCACCTTGCGCACATCGGCTTTCCCGTAGTCGGCGATCCGCTCTATGGGGGGAGACGGCGCATCCCGGCGGGCTGCACGCCGGCGCTTGCCGCCGTCCTCGGTGCCTTCCACCGCCAGGCGCTGCACGCCGAGCGCCTCGCGCTCACCCACCCGATGACGGGCCGAAGGATGGAGTGGCAGGCACCGCTGCCTGCGGACATGAAGGACCTGCTGGCGGCGCTCGAGCGGGACGCGCCGTGAGCGGCGCTACGGCTCTGGCAGTTCCCGAGGTCCTGACGCCCGAGTGGCGCGCCCCGCGCGGGGTACGCGCAGCGTTCACGCTGCGCGCTGGCGGCGTGAGCGCGGCTCCCTTCGACACACTCAACCTCGGCGCTCGCGTCGGGGACAGCCCTATCGCGGTCGCCGAGAACCGGCGGCGCCTGCGTGGGGGGCTGAATCTCCCGGCGGAGCCTGCCTGGCTCGAGCAGGTGCACGGGACGCGTGTGGCCGACCTCGATGCGCCGGCAGAGGCCGGGGCGGGCGCCGATGCCGTCCTGACCCGCCAGGCCGGCAAGGTGTGCGTGGTGCAGGTGGCCGACTGCATGCCGGTGCTGTTCGCGGCGCGGGATGCGTCCGCAGTGGCCGCGGCTCACGCGGGATGGCGCGGCCTCGCCGCGGGCGTGCTCGAGGCCGCGGTGGCGCGGCTCGGCGTGGCCGCGGGAGGGCTCATCGCCTGGCTCGGGCCGGCGATCTCGGCGCGGCACTTCGAAGTCGGAGACGAAGTGCGCACCGCATTTCTCGCCGCGGATCGTGGTGCTGCCGTGGCGTTCACGCAGAACGAGCGCGGGCGCTGGCAGTGCGACCTCGCGGCGCTTGCCCGGCAGCGCCTCGCCGCCCTCGGCGTCACGGAGGTCTCGGGCGGCACCTGGTGCACCTACGCCGACCCGGCGCGATTTTTCTCCTTCCGGCGCGACGGGCGCTGCGGCCGGATGGCCGCGCTCATCTGGCTCGAGTAACGGACGCGATGCCACTGCTCGTCTGGATCATGCTGTTCGCCGCGCTCGGCGGTATCGCCAGCGCCGCGCTGGCGGTGGTGTTCCTGTGGATTTCCGAGCCGCGCGCCGCGCGGATACTGCCGCACTTCGTGAGCTTCGCGACGGGGGCTCTGCTCGGCGCGGCGCTGCTGGCCCTGCTTCCCGAGGCGATGGCGGGTGCCGGTGTCGCCAGCGCACATGCGATCGGGCTCACTCTGGTCGCGGGACTCGGAGTGTTCTTCGTCATCGAGAAGCTGGTGCTGTGGTGGCACATCCGCGGCGAAGAGGAGATGGCGCCCGACCACGGACAGCCGCACGGCGGACACGCCGATCACTCCCACGCCCCGCACTCCCACCGGCGCGCGCGTGCCTCGGGCGCGCTGGTGCTGGTCGGGGACAGCATTCACAACGCCCTCGATGGGGTGCTGATTGCCGCCGCCTTCCTCACCAGCGTATCTCTCGGGCTCGTGACCACCTTCGCGGTCGCAGCCCACGAGATCCCGCACCGGGTCGGGGATTTCGCCATCCTGGTGCACTCGGGGTTGTCACGCGGGCGTGCGCTGCTGCTCAACCTCGCGACCGGGCTCGCTTCGATCGTCGGGGCGGTCGCGGCTTACTATGGCCTGCGCCAGGCGCTCGAGCTGCTGCCCTACGCGCTGGCCTTTGCAGCGGCCGGGTTCCTCTACATCGCGGTTGCGGGGCTCATTCCGGGGCTACATCGCCGTGCCGACCCGCGCAGCAGCTCCATCCAGGTGATCCTGATCGGCCTCGGGGTCGGGGTCATCGCGCTCGCCGAGCACCTGGCGGGGCAATAGAGATTTGCGATTGACGTCGCGAATCCGCACCTGCCGACGGGGTAACATTTGACGTAATTCCGCGCACACGGTACTAGGACCCCATGCTGCTGAAATGGTTGGACGCCCGCGAAGCGACCGCGGCCGGTGCTGCTCTGGCAGATGATTTCTACCTGCAGTCGGGCTCGAGGCTGCCGCGGTCGCGCGCCAGCGAAGGCGGGCAGGAGCCGGAGCTGCAGAAATTCCTGCAGAGGTTCCTGCAGCGGGTGGACCAGGCGGTTCAACCGCTCAAGCTGAATATCTTCAAGAGAGCCAAGCTTGCCAACTCTTTCAAATGGCGCCTGCTCGAGAAAGGTGTCGAACGGGACCTCGTCGACGAGCTGACCCGGGCGCTCGTGACGCGTCTCACGGGCGTCGGGCCGGGAGCCGCCGCGGCGGGGCGTGCTTCGGGCTCGGGGCGCCGTGCCAGTGCACGCGATGCCCAGGCGCTGCATGCGCGCGCCAAGGAAGCGCTCGGGCGGCGCGATTTCGCCGTCGCGCGCGAGTGTTTTCAGGATCTGGCGAATCACGATCCCCGGGACGCCGTCGCCCGCCATGGGCTGGGCACCGCGCTCGCTCAGCTGGGGCGCTACCGGGAAGCGGAGGAAGAGTTTCGTCGCGCGATCGGACTCAGGCCGGGTTTCCCCGAGGCACATCTCAATCTGGCGGGCGTTCTGCAGTCGACTGGGCGGTATGAGGAGTCCGAGGATCCGCTGCGCCGTGCGCTGAAAGTGAAGCCCGCCTACCTCGAGGCGCGGGTCAGTCTCGGAATGAGCCTTCTGATGCTCGGTCGTACGCGCGAGGCCCGGGATTCCTACGAGAAGGCTCTGCGCGCAGCCCCGCGAAATACCCAGGCCCTGGTCGGTCTCGGGCAGGTCGAGGCCCTCGAGGGACAGTTCGCCAAGGCGGAGGCTGCCTATCGGCAGGCACTGGAGATCGAACCGGGATCGCCGGGAGCCCACGCGGCACTCGTGTGGCTGCGCCGGATGACAGCCTCCGACGACACCTGGCTCAAGCGTGCGGAGGAGATCGCCGCCGCGGGAATTGCCCCCATCGATGAGACCAATCTGCGCTTCGCGATCGGAAAATATTGCGATGACGTGGGGGATTACCCGCGGGCGTTCCGCAACTACCAGCGCGCCAACGACCTGCAGAAGCTGCGGGCGATCCCCTATGACCGCGTTGCCCACCAACGCTACGTGAGCGATCTCATCGCTGCATACACGCCCGAGGCTCTGGCGCGCCCAATCGAAGGCGCCTCCGACTCCGCGCGGCCGGTGCTCGTGACCGGCATGCCGCGTTCCGGCACCTCCCTCGTGGAGCAGATCATCGCTTCCCATCCATCCGCCTACGGCGCCGGGGAGCTCCGCTTCTGGACCGAGGCGGTGTCGAAGCACGAAACCGCCCTGCGCCAGGGGCGCCTGGAAGGTTCCCTCGGCGGGAAGCTCGCGGCCTCGTACCTGCGCGTTCTCGGCGAGCATTCGAAGCAGGCGCTGCGCGTCGTCGACAAGGCGCCGATCAACGCCGATTACCT
Organism: Steroidobacteraceae bacterium; assembly: GCA_035518275.1. Taxonomy (GTDB): domain Bacteria; phylum Pseudomonadota; class Gammaproteobacteria; order Steroidobacterales; family Steroidobacteraceae; genus 13-2-20CM-66-19. The sequence goes on along the minus strand of DATIXU010000014.1, from coordinate 6,673 downwards.
GGGGATCATTCACCTCGTATTCCCCAAGGCGCGCCTGATCTATATGCGTCGCGATCCGATCGATACCTGCCTGTCCTGCTACTTCCAGCAATTCTCGCCGGGCATGAACTTCGCCATGGATCTTGCGGACCTGGCGCACTACTACCGCGAGCACAATCGCCTCGTCGCGCACTGGCGCGCCTCGCTGCCGCCGGGCACGCTGCTCGAGGTGCCCTACGCGGAGCTGGTCTCGGAGCAGGAGCAATGGACGCGGCGCATTCTGGAGTTCGTGGGGCTGCCGTGGGATCACCGGACGCTCGAGTTCCACAAGACTGAACGCCCCGTGACGACGGCCAGCGTCTGGCAGGTGCGCCAGAAGATGTATCGAAGCTCGGTCGAGCGCTGGCGCCACTACGAGAAATTCATCGGCCCGCTGAAGAGCCTCGCCGATTCTTCGGGCTGAGCCGCTCCCGCGCCGCCCGCACGGCCCGCGGCGGAGGGCGGGACGCCGCCGCTGGTCCTGCGCTATCCTCGCAGCCCCTTGAACGGACTGCGGTTTGGCCCCACAAACCGAGCACCCACCCCACCCTCTTAGGGCGAGATTCCCATGCGGATGGACAAGCTCACCAGCCGGTTTCAGCAGGCGCTGGCGGATGCGCAGTCGCTTGCGCTCGGCCGCGATCATCAGTTCCTCGAGCCCGCCCACGTCATGCTGGCGCTGCTCGACAGCTCGGGCGGCGGCGTGCGCCCGCTCCTCATGAAGGCGGGCACCGACGTGAACAAGCTGCGCTCGGGACTGCTCGCGCTCCTCGACGCCCTGCCGAAGGTCGAGGGCACCCCGGGTGAGGTTCACGTCTCCAACGATCTCAACCGCATCCTCAACGTCACCGACAAGCTCGCGCAGCAGCGCGGGGACCAGTTCATCGCGAGCGAGCTGTTCGTGCTGGCGGCCTTCGAGGACCGCTCGCTCGCGCGCGTCTTCAAGGAGGCCGGCATGGTGCGCGGCGCGATCGAGAAGGCGATCGAGGAGGTGCGCGGCGGCGAGAAGGTGGCCGATGCCAACGCCGAGGAGGGCCGCCAGGCGCTCGAGAAGTACACCATCGATCTCACCGCGCGTGCCTCCTCCGGTAAGCTCGACCCGGTCATCGGCCGTGACGATGAGATCCGGCGCACCATCCAGGTGCTGCAGCGCCGGACCAAGAACAACCCGGTGCTGATCGGCGAGCCGGGCGTCGGCAAGACCGCAATCGTCGAGGGGCTCGCGCAGCGCATCGTCAACGGCGAGGTGCCCGAGGGCCTGAAGTCGAAGCGCATTCTCGCGCTCGACATGGGCGCACTCATCGCCGGCGCGAAATTCCGCGGTGAGTTCGAGGAGCGCCTGAAGGGCGTGCTCAGCGATCTCGCCAAGCAGGAAGGCCAGATCATTCTCTTCATCGACGAGCTGCACACCATGGTCGGCGCCGGCAAGGCCGAGGGCGCCATGGACGCCGGCAACATGCTGAAGCCCGCGCTCGCGCGCGGCGAGCTGCACTGCGTCGGCGCGACCACGCTCGATGAGTACCGCAAGTACATCGAGAAGGACGCCGCTCTCGAGCGGCGCTTCCAGAAGGTGCTGGTGGACGAGCCTTCGGTCGAGGACACGATCGCGATCCTGCGGGGGCTGCAGGAGCGCTACGAGGTGCACCACAAGGTCGAGATCACCGACCCGGCGATCGTCGCCGCGGCGACCCTCTCGCACCGCTACATCACCGACCGCCAACTGCCGGATAAGGCGATCGACCTGATCGACGAGGCCGCGGCGCGCATCCGCATGGAGATCGACTCCAAGCCCGAGGCGCTCGACAAGCTCGATCGGCGCATCATTCAGCTCAAGATCGAGCAGGAGGCCCTGAAGAAGGAGAAGGACGAGGCCACGCGCAAGCGCCTGGCGACTCTCGAGGAGACCTTGAAGACGCTCGGCAAGGAGTACGCCGACCTCGAGGAGGTGTGGAAGTCGGAGAAGGCGGCGGTGCAGGGCACGGCGGAGATCCGCGCGGAGCTCGACCGCGTACGGCTCGAGCTGGATACCGCGCGCCGCGCCGGCAATCTCGGGCGGATGGCGGAGCTGCAGTACGGCAAGATCCCCGAGCTCGAGAAGCGTCTCACCGCCGCGCAGGCGGCCGAGGACAAGACGCCGACGCTGGTGCGCGACAAGGTTACCGAGGAGGAGATCGCGGAGGTCGTCTCCAAGTGGACCGGGATCCCGGTGTCCAAGATGCTGCAGGGCGAGAAGGAAAAGCTCCTGCACATGGAGGAAGCGCTGGCCAAGCGCATCGTCGGCCAGGACGAGGCGCTGCGTATCGTGTCGGACGCCATCCGCCGCTCGCGCGCCGGGCTCGCCGATCCCCGCCGCCCGAACGGCTCGTTCCTGTTCCTGGGTCCCACCGGCGTGGGAAAAACGGAGCTTTGCAAGGCTCTGGCCGAATTCCTGTTCGACACCGAGGAGGCAATGATCCGCATCGACATGTCGGAGTTCATGGAGAAGCATTCGGTAGCGCGGCTGATCGGCGCGCCTCCCGGCTACGTGGGCTACGAGGAGGGCGGCTATCTCACCGAGGCGGTGCGCCGCCGGCCCTATTCCGTGATCCTGCTCGATGAGGTCGAGAAGGCGCACCCCGATGTGTTCAACGTGCTGCTGCAGGTGCTCGACGACGGCCGCCTCACGGACGGGCAGGGACGCACGGTCGACTTCCGCAACACGGTCATCATCATGACTTCCAACCTCGGGTCACAGCAGATCCAGGAGTTCGCGGGCGAGAAGAATTACGCGAAGATGAAGAGCGCGGTGATGGAGGTCGTGCAGCAGAGCTTCCGGCCCGAGTTCATCAACCGCATCGACGACATCGTGGTATTCCATCCGCTCGGCACCAGGCAGATCCGCGCGATCGTCGATATTCAGCTGCTGTATCTGCGCAAGCGGCTCGCCGAGCGCAACATGGATCTCACGCTCGATGATGCGGCGCGGGACCTGCTCGGCGAGGCGGGCTTCGATCCGGTGTACGGCGCCCGGCCGCTGAAGCGTGCCATCCAGCAGCAGATCGAGAATCCCCTGGCGGAGCGCATCCTCAAGGGCGAGTTCCAGCCCGGCGACCGGATCCGCATCGGTACCCGCGAGGGCCAGCTGACCTTCGGGAAAGTCGAGGAGCGCAAGGCCGCGCGCGCCTGAAGGCGCGCTCGGCCGGTGCGGCCGCCGGGCGTGCACACACGTCCGCTATAATCCTTGATCAGTTGATTTCCGCAGGTTCCGACAACCAACCCATGCCGTTCTACGAATACGAATGCCAGGCCTGCAAGTTCTACACCGAGGTCATGCAGAAGATCAGCGACGCGCCGCTGACCAGGTGCCCCTCGTGCGGCAAGCGGCGTCTGAAGAAGCTGGTGTCCGCCCCGGTATTTCGCCTGAAGGGCGGCGGCTGGTACGAGACCGACTTCAAGTCCGATAAGGAGGAGAAGCGCAACCTCTCGGGTCCGGAAAAAGAGGAGCCGAAAGCAGAGAGCAAGCCGGAGGCGAAGGAGGGCAAGCCCGAGGCGAAGGAGGCCACGGCAGCCGAAAGCAAGGCGCCCCAACCCAAGCCGGTGGAGGCGAAGCCGGCGGCCGCTGGGCGGCGTTCGGGCAAGAGCGCCCGCGCCAGGAGCACGCGGCGGCCGCGGCGTTAGGCGCGACCGAAGCGAAGGAGGAACCGATGCCACCGACGGAAGGCGCGAAGAAGCCGGACGGTACCGCCAGAAAACGGGTGCTGCGACGCTATCTGGTCGCGGGCGTTCTCGTGTGGCTGCCGATCCTCGCCACCATCTGGGTGGTGGACTTCATGCTGCACCTCATGGACCGGACGCTGCTGCTGCTGCCGCCGGCCTACCGGCCCGAGGCGCTGCTCGGGTTCTCGATCCCGGGCGCGGGGCTGGTGCTGGCGCTGGTGGTGCTGCTGCTCACGGGGCTGCTGGTGACCAATCTGATCGGCCGGCGCCTGATGGTGTGGGGCGAGGAGCTGCTGAACCGCATCCCGATCGTGCGCACCGTGTACGGCGGCGTGAAGAGCTTCACCGAGAGTGTCTTCTCGCAATCCAACTCCTTCCGCAAGGTAGTGATGGTGGAGTATCCACGCGAAGGCGTCTGGAGCATCGGCTTCCTGACCGCCGAGGATGTTCCGGAGATCAGCCAGAGGACCGGCGAGAACCACGTGGCCGTGTACCTCTCCTCGGCGCTCAATGCCACCGCCGGCTGGCTGATCGTCGTCCCGCGGCGCCAGGTGCACGAGCTCGACATGTCGGTGGACGCGGCGCTCAAGATGATCGTCACCTGCGGCGTGGTCGTGCCGCCCCACCCGGCGGTGAAGTCGCAGCTGGCCAAGCCCGCGGCCTGAAGATCCGTGAAGGCCATGCGCCTCGTGGAGTGCGGCGCGCCGCTCGAGCTCACCGAGCTCGAGCTGCCCCCGCCCGGCGAGCACGAGATCCTCATCGCGGTGGAGGCCTGCGGCGTGTGCCGCACGGACCTGCACGTACTGGACGGCGAGCTGCCTGACATCCAGACCCCGCTCACTCCCGGCCACGAGATCGTGGGCCGCGTGCTCGCGGCCGGCACGGGAGTCGATCGGTTTCGACCCGGAGACCGGGTGGGGGTGCCGTGGCTCGCTCACACCTGCGGGGTCTGCCCCTATTGCCGTTCCGGGCGCGAGAACCTGTGCATCAACGCGCGCTTCACCGGGTATACGCACGATGGCGGCTACGCCGAGCAGGCGCTCGCGGACGCGCGCTACTGTCTGCCGCTGCCGGCGGGGTCAGCCGCGGAGCTCGCGCCGCTCCTGTGCGCCGGGCTCATCGGCTACCGCGCCTACCGCGCCGCGGGGGATGCGGCCAATCTCGGGCTGTACGGCTTTGGCGCCGCGGCGCATCTGCTCGCCCAGGTCGCGCGCTTCGAAGGCCGGCGCGTGTTCGCCTTCACGCGGCCCGGTGACGCTGCGGCCCAGCGCTTTGCGCTCGAGCTCGGCGCGGTGTGGGCCGGCGGATCGGATGAACGGCCGCCGGAGCTCCTCGATGCCGTGATTCTGTTCGCGCCCGTCGGCGCGCTCGTTCCCGCGGCGCTCGCCGCCGTTCGCCCGGGGGGTAAGGTGGTGTGCGCGGGAATCCACATGAGCGATGTACCGGCCTTCCCCTACCGGCTGCTGTGGGGCGAGCGGCAGGTCTCATCGGTCGCCAATCTCACGCGGCGTGACGGTGAGGAGTTCATGGCACTCACCCGGCGCCTGCGGCTCGCCTCGAGGGTCGAGCGCTTTGCGCTCGCGGACGCCAACCTGGCGCTCGAGCGGCTGCGCAGCGGCGCGGTCACGGGGGCCGCGGTGCTGGAAATGCCCGCGCGAGCTACGTAACATCGCGCGCCTCATGCGCTCACATTACTGCGGACAGGTCAACGAGCAGCTCCTCGGCCGCGAGGTCACGGTCGCCGGCTGGGTGCACCGCCGCCGCGACCACGGCGGCGTCATTTTCGTCGACCTGCGGGATCGCGAGGGACTGCTGCAGATCGTCTTCAACCCGGACGCGGCCGAGGTTTTCGCCGAAGCCGAGCGTCTGCGCAACGAGTACGTGGTAAGCGTCACCGGCACGGTGCGCGAGCGGCCGGCGGGGACCGTCAACCCGAATCTCGCTTCCGGCAAGGTCGAGCTCATCGCCCGGCGGATCGAGCTCCTCAACCGCTCCGAGCCCCTGCCGTTCCAGCTCGATGAGCAGGTGGGCGAGGAAGTGCGCCTGCGGTACCGCTATCTCGATCTGCGTCGCGAAGTGATGAGCCAGCGCCTGCGGCTGCGCCATCGCCTGACGCGCTCGATGCGCGCCTGGCTCGACGGTCACGGCTTCGTCGATCTCGAGACGCCGATGCTCACCAAGGCGACTCCCGAAGGGGCGCGCGACTACCTGGTGCCGAGCCGCACGCACCCGGGCAAGTTCTTTGCGCTGCCGCAGTCGCCGCAGATCTTCAAGCAGCTCTTGATGATCGCGGGCTTCGACCGCTACTACCAGATCGTGCGCTGCTTCCGCGACGAGGATCTGCGCGCGGACCGGCAACCGGAGTTCACGCAGCTCGATATCGAGACCTCGTTCCTCTCGCAGGATCAGATCATGGCGCTGATGGAAGGTCTGGTGCGGCACTTCTTCGCCGAAGTGCTCGGCGCGCAGCTTCCCGATCCGTTCCCGCGCATGAGCCATGCAGAAGCGCTGCGCCGCTTCGGCTCGGACAAGCCCGATCTGCGCAATCCTCTCGAGCTCACCGACGTTGCGGAGCTCGTGCGCGACTGCGAATTCAAGGTGTTTGCCGGACCGGCGAAGGACCCGCAGGGGCGGGTAGCGGCGCTGCGAGTGCCCGGCGGCGGAAGCATGCCGCGATCGCAGATCGACGAACACACGGCGTTCGTGACGCGCTATGGCGCCAAGGGTCTTGCCTACATCAAGGTGAACGCTCGAGCGGGCGGCCGCGAGGGGCTGCAGTCGCCGATCATCAAGTTCCTGAGCGATGGGGCGCTCACCGGTATTCTCGAGCGCACCCAGGCCGCCGACAACGATCTCATCTTCTTCGGCGCCGACAGCGCCAAGGTCGTAGGCGATGCGCTCGGCGCGCTGCGCCTCAAGCTCGGGCAGGACCTCAAGCTGCTGGCCGAGGGCTGGCGGC
>DATIXU010000013.1:0-51342 GCA_035518275.1 Steroidobacteraceae bacterium | reverse complement strand
CAGGGCTCTATCGAAGGAAGCGGTCCGACGGCTCGGTCGAATGGCATATCGACAAGTTCGTTAAGCGGTTCGGCCGCCTTTGCGAGAGCACTGGAACTAACGATGAAGAGGAAGCCGAGCGGTACCTCGCGAGGCGGCTCGAGCAGATCCGGGAAGGAATCGTGTACGGTGTCAGGCCGCGTCGAAAGTGGCGCGACGCCGCAACTCGATACTTAACCGAATCCGCCGACAAGAAAGGTATCGAGCGCGCAGCCCGCGCGCTGAAGGATCTAGACCGGTACATCGGCGACCTATGGTTGGATCAAGTGCACAACGACAGCCTGCAGCGCTTTCGCGTGGCGCGACAGGCGTGGGCCGTTGGAACCTTGAATCGCACTCTCGCCGTAGTACGGAGGATCCTCAAGCTCTCCGCGGAGCTCTGGCGCGACGAGCAATCGGGGCTGACCTGGTTGGCCGTGGCGCCGATGATCAAGCTCGAGTCGAAGTACAAGAAGCGACAACCGTATCCGCTGGGATGGGACGAGCAAGCGTTGTTGTTTCCGGAGTTGGCCGGGCATCTGCAACGGATGGCACTTTTTGCGGTCAACACCGGTGCGCGACAAGAGGAGATCTGTGGACTCAAGTGGCGATGGGAGCAGCGCGTGCCCGAGCTCGACACGCCTTCGATCCAACGGACAGTGTTTGTGCTACCAGGTTCGGTGACCAAGAACGGCGAGCCGCGGGTGCTGATACTGAACGATGTGGCTCAGGCGGTGATCGAGGAAGTTCGCCGCCAGCACCGGACGTACGTGTTCGCCTATCAGAACCGCCACGGAGATCGGGATCGCGTGGGCAGGATCAACAACAAGGGATGGCGAGCGGGACGCCGGCGAGCGGCGGCGAAGTACCAGGAAGCGCTGGAGAGGGACTGCCCCACCGGGTTCAGGAAGATCCGAGTGCACGATTTGCGGCACACCTTCGGTCGGCGCCTGCGGGCGGCCGGGGTGAGCTTGGAAGATCGGCAGGATCTGCTCGGACACAAGAGTTCGCGCATGACAACACACTACAGTGCTGCGGAGCTCGGAAACCTCTTGAGCGCCGCCAACTTAGCGACAAAGTCCCGCGAATCTCCCGCGCGCACGGTGCTGCATGTCGTTGGAGGGTAGTTTAAGTAGTTGAATGGAAAGGGAGGGACTCGAACCCTCGACCCCGGCATTATGAGTGCCGTGCTCTAACCAGCTGAGCTACCTTTCCACGAGGGGCGCGCATTGTCCTCACCCGTGGCCGGGACTGTCAAACCCGCGTTCGGCGCCGCTGGGTCCGCTGCGCCGCTATTGCCCCGACGCCCCAAAGCGCGGCAGTCTAGTCCCCTGCCCTGCGTTCCCGAGAGGCACCGATGACATCCCGCCGTACCGTGCTGAAGGCCGCGGCCTGGCTGTCGACCAGCGCCGCCATGCCCGTGAGTTTTGCCGCCCCCGAGCCCGGATCGCTGCTGATTCTCGGCGGCACCGGGTTCATCGGTCCCCACCTCACTGAGGAGGCGCTGCGGCGCGGCTGGAAGGTGACGCACTTCAACCGCGGCAAGCACGAACCCGGTGGGGTCGCCGGCGTCGAGACCCTGATCGGCGACCGGGCGGGTAAGCTCGATGCCCTGCGCGGCCGCACCTGGGACGCCGTCATCGACGACACCGGCTACGTCCCCAGGTACGTGAAGATGTCGGCGGAGCTGCTCGCGCCGAGCGTCCATTATTGCCTCTACATCTCGAGCATCTCGGCCTACGCGAGCTTCGCCACCCCGAACGACGTGCACTCCCCGCTCGGCAAGCTCGCCGACCCGGAAACCGACAAAGTCACCAACGACACCTACGGGCCGATGAAGGCGCTGTGCGAGCAGTACTCGGCGGCCGCCTTCAAGGATCGCATGAGCATCGTGCGTCCCGGCTACGTGGTAGGTCCCCTCGACCCGACGGACCGCTTCACCTACTGGCCGGTGCGCGTCTCGCGGGGCGGAGAGATGCTCGCGCCCGGTACGCCGGGCGACCCGATCCAGTACATCGACGTGCGCGACCTCACGGCCTTCATGATGACGCTCGTCGAGGCCCGCACCAACGGCATCTTCAACGCGGTGACGCCTCCGGGTGAAGTCACCATGGGCGGGCTGATCACGGCCGGCCAGCGTGCCTCGCCCAAGGCCGGCACCAAGGTGACCTGGGTGAGCCAGGATTTCATCGAGGCCCACTCGAAGCCCGTGGAGCTGAATCTGCCGATCTGGGTGCCTCCGCGAGGCGATTTCGCGGGAGCCGCGCACACCTCGATGGAGGCCTCGCGCCAGGCGGGGCTGCGCTCGCGTGAGCTCGAGGTCACCGTGCGCGACACGCTGGCGTGGTTTCAGTCCCTGCCGGAGGAGCGCCGCTCGAAGCTCCATGCCGGCCTCGATCCGGCCACCGAGACCGACACCCTCAAGGCCTGGCACACGGAACAGAGCCAGCGCCCGGCCTGACCCCCCCGGCGGGCCCATTTTCCTGGCCTCCGGGGCGGTCGTCCCCGCCTTAAGAAAGCGGGTCAAATGCCGCTATATATCCCGAGAAGCCATGAGCTTTCAGGACCCCCGAATTCCCATGCCAGTCGCCACCCTCAGCAAGTTGCGCGCCGGTCACAGTGCGCCGGAAGCATGCCCGCCCGTTGCAACGGCGCCGCTCAGTCTCACCCTGCTCGAGGGTGCGCGGGAGTGCGTCGAGCTCGCGCGTGAGTGCATCAGCCGTGGCGACGATCCGCGCCGGCACCTGCGCTGGGCCATGACGCGGATCCGCAAGCTCCCCGCGGCGCTCGCGCCGCCCGGTGACGTGGAGATCCTCCTCATCCTGGCCGACCTGTGCGAGTACATGTGCCGCGAGCTCGGCTCGGTGCACAACTCCACCGGCCTCGCGACGCTCGAGCGCATGTATGATCTGCTGCGCGAGATCCGCGGCGCCTGGGTGACCGACGCCGGCTCGGCGGGACCCGCCTAGGCAGCGACGATGTCGACGCAGGAGATGCGCATGTTCGACGGCTCCGATACCGTCGTTCTCTACGAAGAGCTCGCCTTCCAGGACGTCCTGCCGTTCGCCTGGCGCCCGCTCCCGCAGGGGGCGGATCGTGACCTGGCCGCGGGGTTCATGGAGCGCAACACGCGGCTGCTGCAGGCACGCGAGGCCCTCGATCAGCTCGGCCCGGTGGCCGTCGAGAAGGTGGACGAGAACTCGCCCAACGCGGCCGACCTGCTGCGCCTCGAGCTCAAGGTAAATCTGCTCCTCGACCTGGTCGGCCAGGTGCTGGCGACCAGCCGCCCGCGTCCGCCGGCGGTGCCGGTGCGCTTCAACGCGCAGGGCGTGGTGTGGCGCAGCGCCGCACCCCTCCCGGAAGCCGGCGCACAGGGCGTCGCCGAGATCTACCTGCACGACGCGCTGGCCGAGCCGCTGCGCCTGCCCGGCCGCGTCAGCAGCGTGACCCCGGACGGACATGTCAAGGTACGTTTCCTGCCGGTCGGCGAGCCAGTGGCGGACCTGCTGGAGAAACTGTGCTTCCGGCGCCACCGCCGCCAGATCGCCGGCGCCCGCCACCCCCGCCGCTGAGCGCACGTCAACAGGCTAACTGCGTGATCCGGGTCACGCAGGCACAGGTGTGCCTTTTCACAAACACAGATCGCTTCACAGTATTTCCGACACCCGTTCCAGCAACATGACAGCCGCGCTCAGGTCAAGGTAGACCCGCCCCGTCAGCCAACATCGGCCGCGGGAGCACACAGGGACAGGTGTCAAGAAGAATGGTCGCGGCAGAAGTACTCGCGGGTTCATTCACCGGCACGCCGGTATCCCAGTCACGCAACGCAGGCACTGCGCCGGATCCGCGTCCGTCGCGCATGCTGAGCGGCAACTCTCTCGCCATCCGCCGGGTCACCACGCTGATCCGCCAGGTGGCCGCGCACGACTCCACCGTGCTGCTGCTCGGCGAATCCGGCACCGGCAAGGAAGTCGCCGCGCGCACCATCCACGAGCTCAGCCCGCGCCGCCATCGCCCCTTCGTGGCGGTCAATTGCGGCGCGATCCCCGCAGAGCTCCTCGAGTCGGAGCTCTTCGGGCACGAGAAGGGCTCCTTCACCGGCGCCATCACCTCCCGCAAGGGGCGCTTCGAGATCGCCGAGGGCGGCACGCTGTTCCTCGATGAGATCGGCGACATGAGCGTCGCCATGCAGGTGAAGCTCCTGCGCGTGCTGCAGGAGCGGGTCTTCGAGCGCGTCGGCAACCACGTGCCCGTGTCCTGCAACGTGCGCATCATCGCCGCCACCCACCGTAATCTCGAGGAATCGATCGCCCGCGGGAGCTTCCGCGAGGATCTGTTCCACCGCCTGAACGTCTTCCCCATCGACATGCCCCCGTTGCGCGAGCGCATCGAGGACCTGCCGATGCTGGTACACGAATTCATCGCGCAGAACGTCGCCGAGGGACGCGGCCGCGTGCAGCTCTCGGCCGCGGCGCTCACGGCGCTGGCGCGCCATTCCTGGACCGGCAACGTCCGCGAGCTCGGCAATCTCGTCGAGCGCCTGTCGATCGTCTGCGCCGGGCGCGTGGTCGAGATCCGCGACCTGCCCGCGCGCTATCAGCCGAGCGAGCCGGTCGAGATCGACGCGCCCGCTGCGGAGACGCCCGGGCTCGCCGCCCTGGTCGAGTCCCCCGACGCCATCGTCATCGGCAACGAGCCGCTCGCCGAGCGGGACGTGATGCAGGTGCTCGAGGCCGAGGCCGATGCCGCGGTGCCCGCCACCGCCAGTGCGGCCGCCATCGCCGCCGCAGTGCAGCTGCCGGCCGCGGGCCTCGACCTGCGCGCCTATCTCACGGCGATCGAGCGGGCGCTCATCGAGCAGGCCCTCGCGACCGCCAACGGCACGGTCGCGCACGCCGCGCGGCTGCTCAACCTGCGCCGCACGACGCTGGTCGAGAAGCTGCGCAAGCTCGGCATCGGCACGGCGGAGTGCCTGACGGAAGATTGACGCTCCCGGCGGCAAACGCCTGCCGCCATTGTGACCCGCCGCACGCTTTACCCGTCTTTCCCCGGCACGGCTCTTGCACTTCTCCCTCTGCCCGCACTCGTGAAGTGCGGGGGAGGCCAGAGATGAGCGAGAACTCAATCGATCCCCAGCCCGCCGCCGACAAGGCCGGGCGCCCCGAGGCCGAGCCGGTCGTCTGCGCGGCCAACTCGCGCCGCCTGCTCGAGCTCGCGCAGCGCGTCGCGGCCACCGAGTGCACGGTGCTCATCGTCGGCGAATCGGGCACCGGCAAGGAAGTGCTGGCGCGCTTCATCCATCGCAACTCCCCGCGCGGGAGCCAACCCTTCGTCGCCGTCAACTGCGCGGCGATTCCCGAGAACATGCTGGAGGCGATGCTGTTCGGCTACGAGCGTGGCGCCTTCACCGGCGCGCATGCCAGCCATGCGGGCAAGTTCGAGCAGGCGCAGGGCGGAACGCTGCTGCTCGATGAGGTGACGGAGATGCCGCTCGGCCTGCAGGCGAAGCTCTTGCGCGTACTGCAGGAGCGCGAGGTCGAGCGCCTCGGCGGCCGCAACCCGGTGTCCCTCGACGTGCGCGTGCTCGCGACCACCAACCGCCGGCTGCGCGAGGAGGTGGCCGCGGGCCGCTTCCGCGAAGATCTCTACTACCGGCTCAACGTGTTTCCGCTCGCGATCGCGCCGCTACGCGCGCGCCGCGACGACGTGCTGCCGCTCGCCATGCAACTGCTCGGCGCACGCTGCCGGCCCGGGTCGGCGATTCCCGCCCTGAGCGCCGAGGCCGCGCATCTGCTGCTCACCTATCCGTGGCCGGGCAACGTGCGCGAGCTCGACAATCTCCTGCAGCGCGCCCTGATTCTGGTCAACGGGCCGGTGATCCTTCCTTCCCACATCCAGTTCGAGCTCGCCAACGACGGCGCCGCGGAGCCGAAGCCGGCGGCTGCCGCGCCCGCCTCGCTCGCCGCCTCGCTCGATGAGCGCGAGCGCGACCTGATCCTGAACGCGCTGCGCGCCGGCAACGGCAACCGCCGCTCTGCGGCCGAGAAGCTCGGCATCAGCGCGCGCACCCTGCGCTACAAGCTCGCCCGGCTGCGTGAAGCCGGCATCGAAGTCCCGGTGGCGGGGTAGGCATCCATGAGTCAGATGGAAATCGACCGCGTCCTGGCGCAGATCCGTTCGCTCTCCGCGCAGATGCGCCCGGCGGCGACGCCGGCCTCGCAGCCTAAGGCCGGGGCGGTGAGCGAGTTCGCCAACATCCTCAAGAACGGCATCGACCAGGTGAACAGCCAACAGCAGCGCGCCGGACAGCTCGCGGATGCCTTCGAGCGCGGCACGCCCGGAGTCGAGCTGCCGCAAGTGATGCTCGAGATGCAGAAGGCCAGCGTGTCCTTCCGCGCGCTGAATGAGGTACGCAACCGCCTGATAAGCGCTTATCAGGAAATCATGAACATGTCCTTATGAAGAATCTGAGCCACACAGACACAGCGCTCGCACCTGATGCGAGCCAGGTGAGCCACCATGGCCGCTGAAGCGAGCACCGTCGTTCCCGCCGCCCCCGGCGGATTTCCCGGCGGCTTGAAGCCGCTGCTGCTGCTCGTGGGTGTCGCGGCCGCGGTCGCGGCCGGGCTCACCATCGCGCTGTGGTGGCGCGGACCGACCTACAGCCTGCTGTACTCGAACCTCGGCGCCGAGGACCAGGCCCAGATCGCCCAGGCGCTCGATGCGGCCCAGATACCCTACCGGCTGCAGCCGGGCTCGAACGCCATCGAGGTGTCGACCGATCGCCTCACCGACGCGCGCCTGAAGCTCGCCGGCCAGGGACTCCCGGAAAGCAGCGGCGGCTTTGCCGCGCTCGATAAGGACCCGGGCTTCGGCGTCAGCCAGTTCGTCGAGAACGCCCGCTATCAGCACGCGCTCGAGACCGAGCTCGCCCGCACCATCGCGAGCTTGAAGCCGGTGGAGGCCGCGCGGGTGCACCTCGCCGTGCCGCGCCAGTCGGCCTTCGTGCGCGAGCATCACGGCGCGAGCGCTTCCGTTTTCGTGCAGATGAAAGCCGGCCGCCGCCTCGCCCAGGAACAGGTGCAGGCCATCATCAATCTGGTCGCCTCCAGCATCCCCGATCTCGATCCGTCACAGGTCACTGTGGTCGACCAGCAGGGACGCCTGCTGTCGACGCCCGACGGACACGACGAGTTCTCGCTGCGCGAGCAGCAGTTCGACATGGCTCACCGCCTGGAGGACGACTACCGCCAGCGCGTCGAGAGCCTGCTGGCCCCGCTCGTCGGTGCCGGCCGGGTGCGGGCGCAGGTCGTCGCGCAGATGGACATGTCGGTCACCGAGGAAGCGCGCGAGCAGTACCGCCCGGACAGCCAGATCGTGCGCAGCGAGCAGACCTCCGAGCAGACCACCCGCGACGGCGGCGGCTCCCAGGGCGTCCCCGGCGCCCTCAGCAACCAGCCGCCACCCGCCGGCGTCGCCACCGCTGCGCCGCCCGCGAGCGGCGCGGCCAGCGCGCAGGCGAGTGCCGCCAACGGCGCGAAACCTGCCGGCGGTGCGGCCGGCGCCGCCGCCAATGCCGCAGCCGGCGCGGCCGGCGCGCTCAGCCTTCCCTCGACCGATAGCTCCTCCAAGGAAACCACCCGCAACTACGAGATCGACCGCACGCTCGCCTACACGCGCCAGCCCGGTGGCAAGTTGAAGCGCCTCACGGTCGCGGTGCTGATCGACGATGCGCACACTCTCGACAAGGACGGCAAGCCGCACACCGTGGCGCTCAGCCAGGAGGAGCTCGATCACGTCACCCAGCTGGTGAAGGATGCCGTGGGGTTCGATGAGTCGCGGGGCGACGTCGTCAACGTCGTCAACTCCTCCTTCACCGAGGAACCGGCCGCCCCCGAGGGCGGCGAGCTCGAGAAGCCCGCGCTGTGGGAGAAGCCGCTGTTCTTCGAAGCCCTCAAGATCGTGCTCGGCGCCATCATGCTCATCGTGCTGGTGCTGACCGTGCTGCGCCCGCTGATGCGCAGCCTGCTCGCGACACTCCGCACACCGCGCCTGGCAGCCGAAGGGGGCGACGCCCCGACGCTGCCCGGACCTGCGCCGGCTCCCGTGCTCGCGCACGAGCAGCAGCTCGCGGCGGCGCGCAGCCTCGTGACCCAGGATCCGAAGCGCGTCGCTCAGGTCGTACGCGACTGGGTGGACCAGGATGCCTGAGAAGGAAGTCACCCGTAACGGCACCGAGCGTGCCGCGATCCTGCTGCTCACGCTCGGGGAGCAGGAAGCCGCTCAGATCCTCAAGCACATGAGTGCCAAGGAGGTGCAGCGCGTGGGCCTCGCCATGGCCAAGGTCAAGAACGTCTCGCGCGTCGAAGTCGAGAAGGTGGTGTCCGAGTTCACCACCAACGTCGAGGCGCAGACCTCGGTCGGCGTCGGCGCGGATGAGTTCCTGCGCAAGGCGCTGGTGAACGCCCTCGGCGAGGACAAGGCCTCGGCGATCATCGATCGCATCAGCATCGGCCGCTCGACCAAGGGACTCGAAGCGCTCAAGTGGCTGGACGCCCGCGCGGTGTGCGAGCTGCTCCGCCTCGAGCATCCACAGATGATCGCGATCGTGCTCGCCTATCTCGAGCCCGATCATGCGGCCGAGGTGCTGCAGCTGCTGCCGAGCGGGATACGCTCCGACGTGGTGGTGCGCATCGCCTCGCTCGATGGCGTGCAGCCGACCGCGCTCACCGAGCTCGACGACATCATCGAGAAGCAGTTCTCGGGCAATTCCGCCGCCAAGACCTCGGTGCTCGGCGGACCCAAGGCGGCCGCCAACATCATGAACGCGCTCGAGCCGAGCCACGAGAGCGCCGTCATGGAGCAGATCAAGAAGTCGGACGAGGCGCTCGGCCAGCTCATCGAGGACCTGGTGTTCGTGTTCGAGGACCTGGGCGGCATCGACGACCGCAGCATGCAGGAGCTGCTGCGCCAGGTGCCGGGCGATCAGCTGCTGCTCGCCCTCAAGGGTGCCGACGAGTCGCTCAAGGACAAGATCTTCAAGAACATGTCGCAGCGTGCCGCCGAGATGCTCAAGGACGACCTGGAAAGCAAGGGTCCGGTGCGGGTGGCCGACGTCGAGGGGGCACAGAAGACCATTCTGCAGATGGCGCGCAAGCTCGCGGCCGCCGGCACCATCGCCTTGAGCGGCAAGGGCGACGAGTACCTCTAACGCTCGCGCGTCAGGTCCAACGATTCGGCGAGCGCGCTCACGCGCGCCGCGACCTGCCCGAGCGGCACGGTCTCCGCCGCCGCGCCGATCGCCACGGCTTCGCCGGGCATGCCCCATACGACGCTGCTCGCCTCATCCTGGGCGATCGTCGGACTGCCGGCCTCGCGCATCTCCTTCAAGCCCACGGCGCCGTCCTTGCCCATGCCGGTGAGGATGACGCCGATCGCGTTACGTCCGGCCTGCTGCGCCACCGAGCGCAACAGCACATCGACGCTCGGCTTGTGGCGGTTGACCGGCGGACCGTCGTCGAGCCGGCACACGTAGCGGGCCCCGTCCCGTACCACCAGCAGATGCCGGTCGCCGGGCGCGATGTAGACGTGGCCGGGGAGAATGACCTGGCCGTCCTGCGCCTCGTAGACCGTCATCTGGCAGCAGGCGTCCATGCGGCGCGCGAACGGCGTGCTGAAGGCCTTCGGGATGTGCTGCGTGATGACGACTCCCGGCGTGTCGGCCGGCAGCTGCACCAGCACCTCCTTGATCGCCTCCGTGCCTCCGGTCGAGGCGCCGATGGCGATGATGCGATCGGTGGTACGGAACTGGCGCCGCGCCGGCGTCTTGGCGAGCACCGCATCGACCCCGAGGCGCGGCGCAACCGCCGCGCCACCGTTGCTGGCGGCCGAGCCGGTGTAAGGGCGCACGCGCGCGGTCGCGGCGGAGCGGATCTTGGCGCGCAGCTCGTCGGCGTAGTCGGTGAGTGTCGCGGCGATGTCGATCTTGGGCTTCGGCAGGTAATCGACGGCGCCGACCGCGAGCGCATCGAGCGTGACCTCGGCGCCGTGCTCGGTGAGCGATGAGACCATCACCACCGGCATCGGCCGCAGGCGCATCAGATTGCGCAGGAAGGTCACGCCGTCCATCTTCGGCATCTCGACATCGAGCGTGAGCACGTCGGGGTTGAGCTGCTTGATCTTGTCGCGCGCTATGTAGGCATCGCTCGCCGCGCCCACCACCTCGAGGGCCGGGTCGGCCGACAGCACCTCGGTGAGGATGCGGCGCACGAGCGCCGAGTCGTCCACGATCAGCACGCGCACGCGGGGTTTCGGGCCCGCGGCGCTCGGCGGGGTTTCGTTGGTCTGCACGGTGTTCCTTCCTGGATCTGGCATTTGGCTCGCGCGCCCTTCAGAACAGCTCGACGTCGCCGCCGCCGCTGTGGCGCGCGAGATCGCCCTGATAGCGGCGTTCGCGCTCGGCGATGGCGGTGGCCTCCAATGGCTGCAGACGGCGCACCCGAACCCTGCCCGTCTCCGGAAAGTAGATGATCCGGCGCGGATAGATCTCGCCCAGATCCTCAGCCGCGATCTTGAGCCCCTCCGACCTGAGGTACCCGCGGACGAAGGCCACGTTGTGCGCGCCGACGTCGGTCAGCGAGGCGAGGATCCGACCGCCGCCGAACAGCTTGATCTCGAAGTGCTCGCGCCGCGCGCCGAGCTTCAGGAGCTCGTTGATCAGGCATTCCATGGCGTGGGTGCCGTAGCGTGTTGCGAGTCCGGTCGCCGGATCCATCCAGCGATCGGAGGCGGCATTGCCGCTCGAGTCCTCGGGGAGCATGAAGTGATTCATGCCGCCGACCCCTAAGCGGCGGTCGCAGATGCAGGCCGAGATGCATGAGCCGAGCACGGTCGAGATCGCCTCGTCGTGGCGCGTCACGTAGAACTCGCCGGGGAGCACCTTGGCGGTCCAGCGCGCGGTGGCCGGATCCCAGAAGCGGTGAATGCCCTGAAAGCCCGGGATGGCGGGCGGACAGGGCGTGGTGACCGAACGGGCCGCGACCTCCACCGTCAGTTCCTCCGGTAGATGGTCTTGCCGACCAGCGTGTACTCGTCCGAGACCCGGTAGAGGCTCTCCGAGTGCCCGAGAAACAGCACATCTCCCGGCCGCTGCAGCCGCGCAATGCGCGCGAACAGCTCGCGCTGCGTGTCCTTGTCGAAGTAGATGACGACGTTGCGGCAGAAAATCGCGTCGAGCGGGCCCTTCATGGGCAGCGCGCGCATCAGGTTGAGCTCGCGGAAGGTGATCAGCTGGCGCAGCTCCGGGGTCACCGTGTAGCTCGCGGCGGCGCCACTGCCGTCGCGCTGAAAGAAGCGCTCGAGCCGCTGCGCGGGCAGGCCACGCACCCGCTCCTCTTCGTACACGCCGCGCTGCCCGCGCCCGAGGACCTCGGTATCGAGGTCGGTCGCGAGGATCTTGATGTCCCAGCGGCGCGCATCGCTCAGCGCCTCGTGAATGGTCATCGCGAGGGAATACGGCTCCTCTCCCGAGGAGCAGCCCGCCGACCAGAAACGCAGCCGCCGCGAGCCGGCACGCTGGGCGGCGCGCCCACCGAGCAGCTCCTCGCGCAGGTACTGGAAGTGATGTGCCTCGCGGAAGAACGAGGTCAGGTTGGTGGTGATGGCGTTGCAGAACTGGACCAGCTCGTCGCTGTCGCCCCGCTCGAGCAGCGCCCGATAGGCGCGGAAGCTGTCGAGTCCCAGCGCCCGCAGCCGTCGCGACAGACGCCCATACACCATCTCGCGTTTCTGCTCGGAGAGATGGATGCCGGTGTGCGTCTTCACCAGCTCGCGCAGCGCGGCGAAGTCCTCCTCGCCGAAGCTGAACTTGCGCAGTTGCAGGTCACGGCCGGCGGCCGGGCTGGTCTCCATGGCGCACCGTCAGAAGAGCTCGCTGCTGCCTTCGGCCTGCCCGGCGCCCGCGCCGCACGCCGCGCCGACGCCGCCGGTGCGCACCAGCAGCTCGAACAGCTCGTCGTGCGAGCCCGCCGCCAGGCGCTCGCGCAGCGCCGCCAGCAGCTCCTCCCAGCGCTGCGCGCCGAAGCCCGCCATCTGCGGCAGAGGATGATCGGCGAGCCGGGTGAGGAGATTGCGGATCACGGCGAGCTGCTGCATGAGACGGTCGTGAAACTGCAGCGCGCGCACGCACGCCGCCAGATCGCGGGTCAGCGCCTCGCCTGCCGGCGCGCTCGCGGGGCGCAGCCCCTGGCCAAGCCTCTCGAGCGCGCTGCCGAGCTCGACCGCCGGCGTCTCGCTCTCGCGCATGGCGAAGGCGAGCAGGATGGCGGCCGCTTCCGCTGAGACTCCCAGAGTCGCGCAGCGGCAGCGCGTGTCCGCCGCAGCAGTAGCCATCAGGCGAGCACCTTGGTCACGATGGACAGCAGGCGGTCGGGATCGAAGGGCTTCACCAGCCAGCCGGTCGCGCCGGCTTCCTTGCCCTGCTGCTTGCGCTCGGCCGTCGACTCGGTGGTGAGCATCAGGAGCGGCGTGAACCGGTAATTGGTCCGGCGCCGCAGCTCGCGCACCAGCGAGATGCCGTCCATGTTGGGCATGTTGACGTCGGTGATGACGATGTCGAACTGCTGCTTCTCGGCGACCTGCAGCGCCTCCACGCCGTCGGTCGCCACGTCCACCTCGTGACCTCCCGAGGAGAGCGCCAGCTTCACCAGCTGGCGCATCGAGGGGGAGTCATCGACTGCGAGAATTCGTGCCATAGCTTCGCTCCACTAGAAGTCTTGCCATTCGCCGGCCGCGGCCCGCACCTTGGGCGCGGCCTCGCCGCCCGGGGCCTTGTCGTTGCCGCTCCAGGGCCGGCTCGGTCCGCGGCGCTCGGGCTGCGGGGCGGCCACCGCCGCGGGCGGCGCGGGGAGAGCGCTGGCTGCGGCCGCCGGCGCCTTCGCGGCGGGCAGCGTGAAGCGCTCCATCATGCGGTTGAGCTCGCCCGCGCCTTCGGCCATGGCCTGCGAGGCGGCGGTGGCCTCCTCGACCAGCGCGGCGTTCTGCTGCGTCATCTCGTCCATCTGCATGACGGCTTTGTTGACCTGCTCGATCCCCGAGGATTGCTCGCGCGAGGCGGCGGCGATCTCGGCGATGATGTCCGACACTTTCTTGACCGAGGACACGATCTGCTCGAGCGTCTGACCCGACTGGGTGACGAGTGAGGAGCCGTCCTCGACCTTGCGCACTGAGTCCTGGATCAGGCCCTTGATCTCCTTGGCGGCCGTGGCGGAGCGGCCCGCGAGGCTGCGCACCTCGGTGGCGACCACGGCGAAGCCGCGGCCCTGCTCGCCGGCACGCGCGGCTTCGACCGCGGCATTCAGCGCCAGCAGATTCGTCTGGAAGGCGATCTCGTCGATGACGCCGATGATGTCGGCGATCTTCTTCGAGGCCTCGTTGATCTCGGTCATGGCGCGCACCGCCTTGCCGACCACCACGCCGCCTTTCTCCGCCTGGTCGCGTGCCGCGGTGGCGAGCTGGTTGGCCTGGCCGGCGTTGTCGGCGTTCTGCTTGACGGTCGAGGTCATCTGCTCCATCGACGAGGCCGTCTCCTCGAGCGAGGAGGACTGCTCCTCGGTGCGCTGTGACAGGTTGGCGTTGCCCTTGCTGATCTCCTCCGCGCCCATGCGCACGGCGGCGGCTGCGGACTTGATGTCGCGCACCATGCCCGCCGTGTTGTCGAGCAGCTTGTTGAGCCCCGAGCCGAGAGAGGCCAGGAACCCGGACTTGCCGTCCATCCCGACGCGCAGGCTCAGGTCGTTGTCGAGCGCCCGCCGCACGATCTCGGCAACCTCCTCCTGCACCGACACTTCCTGGGTGCGGTCCCACCATTCGACCACGGTGCCGACCCGCTTGCCGTCGCCGTCGTTCACCGGCGTGGCGCTCAGCTTCAGCAGCCGGCCGCCGAGGTAGAGCTCCTCGGTGTGCTGCCCGGTGAGGCCCGCGAGCAGCGCCCGCTGCTGCGCCGGGTTGTCGTGGAACATGTCGACGCTCGCCCCGAGGAGCTTGTCCGCATCGAAACCGGGCCGCTCGCGCTTCAGGTCGGCCTGCATGCCGCGGAACAGCTGCTGCGCTCCTTCGTTCAGGTAGACGATGTTGAGCTGCTCGTCCGCGAGCACGATGTTGGCGCCCGCCTTGTCGAGCGCGGTACGCACCCGCGCGTTCTCCGCCGCCTTCATGTGCTCGGTGATGTCGGTGGCGAACTTGACGACCTTGCCGGCCTTGCCGTCGGCATTCAGGATCGGGTTGTAGGTCGCCTGGATCCACACCTCGCGGCCGCCCTTGGCGAGGCGCTTGTACTGGCCGGCGTCGTACTCGCCGTGCCCGAGCTTCTCCCAGAACTGCCGGTACTCGTCGCTGGCCGCGTAGGCGGGCTCGACGAACATGCGGTGGTGCTGCCCGCGGATCTCCTCCAGCGAGTAGCCGAGCGTCCCGAGGAAGTTCTCGTTGGCCGTGAGGATCGTACCGTCGAGCGCGAACTCGATCACCGCCTGCGCGCGGTTGATGGCCTCGATCAGGCTCGTGGACGCGGCCGCGGCCTCGACCTGCGCGGTGACGTCGTAGGCGTAAGTGACGATCTTGCAGGGCTTGCCCGAACGGTCGAGGATCGGATTGACGGTCGCCTGCATCCAGATCTCCCGGCCGCTCTTGCTGATGCGCTTGTGCACGCCGGCATCGACTTCGCCGCGCCCGAGCTTCTCGAGAAAGCGCTGGTTATCCTCGCTGCTGCGATGGGCCTGGTCGAGCAGCGTCAGCAGGCTCTTGCCGTGCAGCTCCTCGAGCGTGTAGCCGATCATGCGGCAATAGTTGTCGTTGGCGCCGAGAATCGTGCCGTCGAGGCCGAACTCGATCACCGCCATCGACTTGTCGATCGCAGCTGCCTGCGCCTGCAGGTCGGCGGCCGGCCCGCCCTTCCTCGAGACCTTGCGGGCGGCTTTGGCGCGCGCCGGTTTGTTACGCTTGAGCATGAGACCAATCCTTTGAGAACTTCCTGACTTACGGTTGATGGACGCTCAGGCCGCGCGCGCGGCCTCGGAAATTGCCTCGGCTGCGGCGCCGGCGGAGTCCGCCAGCTGCGAGCCGATCAGGCGATCGATGTCGAGCAGCACGACCATGCGCTCGGCGATGGACACCAGTCCGCTGATGTGATCGGTGGCGGCGCGCGAGCCCAGGTCGGGAGTGGGCTTGACCGCGCCGGCGTCGACGTCCACGACGTCCGACACGCCGTCGACCACCACGCCGAAATCCCGCCGCCCGGCCTCCGAGCGCACCGTCAGCACGATGATGACCGTGACCGCGGTGTACTCCGCCTGCGCGAGGTTGAAGCGCTTGCGCAGGTCGACGATCGGCACGATCGAGCCGCGCAGATTCAGCACCCCGAGCACGTGCGGCGGTGAGTTCGGGATCTTGGTGACCGCCGACCAGCCGCGGATCTCCTGCACGCGCAGGATGTCCACGCCGTAGGTCTCCTCACCAAGAACGAAAGTCAGCACCTGTTGGGAGGCGGCGTCGCTCGCTGCGGTCTTGGTCGGGTTCGCGTTCATAGGGTGTTTTCCTGGGTAGAAGTGGCGGCGGATGCCTACCGTCACGCCGCCACGCGTCGGGATGTGGAACGGATCAGGCCGGGCACGTCGAGGATCAGCGCCACCGCGCCGTCGCCGAGGATCGTGGCGCCGGAGATGCCCGGCACGTGACCGTAGTTGGTCTCGAGCGACTTGATCACTACCTGCTGCTGGCCGCGCAGATCGTCGACGAACAGTCCCACGCGCTGGCCGTCGCCCTCGACCACCACCACCAGGCCCTCGTGGATCGCGCGCGAGCGCGGCTCGACGCCGAACAGCTCGTGCAGGCGCAGCAGCGGCAGGTAGTCGCCGCGGAACGAGATGACTTCCCCGGCGTTCGACAGGCGGTTCACGCCTCCCGCCTTGATCTGCAGCGACTCGACGATCGACACCAGCGGCACGATGTAGGTCTCACAACCCACGCACACCGACTGGCCATCGACGATCGCGAGCGTGAGGGGCAGCGAGATGGTGAAGCGCGAGCCGCGCCCGCGCGCACTGCGGATGTCGATCTTGCCGCCGAGCGACTTGATGTTCCGCCGCACGACATCCATGCCGACGCCGCGGCCGGAGAGATCGGTGGTCTGCTCGGCGGTGGAGAAGCCCGGCAGAAAGATGAGCTCGAAAATGGCCTCCTCGCCCGGGGTCTCGCTCGGACCCACCAGGCCGCGGCTGCGCGCCTTGGCGAGGATCCGGTCGCAGTCGAGCCCGCGGCCGTCGTCGCTCACCTCGATGATGATGGCGCTGCCGCGATGGAAGGCCTCGAGGTGCACCGTGCCGGCCGCCGGCTTGCCGGCGGCGACGCGCTCCTCCGGCATCTCGATGCCGTGGTCGATGCTGTTGCGCACCAGGTGCACGAGCGGATCGCCGATGCGCTCGAGCACGGTCTTGTCGAGCTCGGTCTGCTCGCCGGTCAGCTTGAGATCGATCTGCTTGCCGAGCCGCTGCGCGACGTCGCGTACCAGGCGCGGGAAACGGCTGAAGGCGAAGCCGATCGGCAGCATGCGCACGCGCATGACGCTCTCATGCAGCTCGCGCACGTTGCGCTCGAGCTGCGCGAGGCCGCTGCGCAGCTGCTCGGCCGAGGGGCCCTCGACCAGAGCGCAGAGCTGCGCCAGCATCGATTGGGTGATGACGACCTCACCGACCGTGTTGATGAGCTCGTCGATCTTGCCGACGCTGACGCGGATCGAGCCGGCATCGCCTGCATTGGCGGCCGGCGCGGCGGCGTCGGCTTTTGCGGCCGGGCGCGCCGCTGCGGCCTCCGCGGCGGGCGCCGGGGGGCTCGGTGGCTCGGCAGCGGGCGCGGCCGTTGGACCTTTGGGTGGCGCCGCCTGCGCCGGCGCCGCAGGTGTAATCCGGTAATCACAGTCGCCTTCTACCCATTCGAAGGCCTCGGCAATCTGCTGCTCGGATGCGGTGCTCTTCAGACTCAGCATCCAGTGCACGTAGCAGCGATGTGGATCGATTTTGGCGAGCGGCGGCACCTCCTCGACCGAGGCGGTAACTGCGAGCTCACCGTGCTCAGCGAGCGCTGCGAACAGAGCGAGCGGCTCGTTGCCGCGCGACAGCATGTTCTCGAGCGGCTTGACGCTGATCTGCCACTCGGGCAGCGGCGCTTCGGCTGCGGGCGCTGCCGCGGCCGCCTGGGCGGCGGATGGCGGTGCCGCGGGGGCGGACGCTGCCAGCGCCGGCGCCGCGGCGACATCGTTCTTGGCCACCGCGACCTCGAGATCGAACTGCAGGTCGGCGACCTTCTGCGGGTCGAAGCTCTCCTTACGCTGCGCCGCGCGCAGCATCTCGCGCATCACGTCCACGGACTTCAGCAGCAGGTCCATGACGGCCGTGGTGAGGCGCGTGCGTCCGGCGCGCACCCCATCGAGCAGCGTCTCGCATGTATGGGTGAAGGAGGCGATGTCGGAGAAATTGAACATGCCGGCGCCACCCTTGATGGAGTGCGCCACGCGGAAGACGGTGTTGATGACCTCGGGGTCGGGCGCGCCGACGTCGAGCTTCAGGAGCGAGGCCTCCATGGACTCGAGCGCCTCGAAGCTCTCTTCGAAGAACGCCTCGTGAAACTGGGCGAGATCGATGCCCATGGCGGCTCAGCCGGCCGGGGCCAGCGCCAGGTCGCGGCTCAGGCCGAGTGCGCGCGCAGCACGCAGCAGCGCGTCGCTGCAGTCGAGCCACACGACCGCGCGCTGCTCCACCTTGCGGTCGTGGAGGAACGCGACCAGCAGCTGCAGCGTCGCGGTGTCGACCCGCTCGACCTGGGCGGCGTCGATGTACACCGGTGAGGAGTGCTCGATGTGCAGCAGCAGCTGCCCGAGCAGCTGCGCGGCGTCGCGGATGGTGCACTGCGGCGGCAGCCGCAGCACCGCATCGGGCTTGATCGCCGCGGTCGGGCCGATCGTGGCCGCAGAGCTCTTGTCACTGCCGGTGCTCATCAGATTCCTTTCATCGCCACACCCATGGCGAGCAGCTCGTCCACATCCTGTTGTCCGTCGACCGTGCTGACACTGAGTCCGGGGATCGCGGGACCCAGGCCGCGGGAGGCGTTCTCGGCCTCGGTCGGCGCGTGGCGGTTTCCCGACACGGAGCCGTCACTGCCCTGCACGAGTCGTGCCAACTCGTCCTCGAGCTGAGCCACGAGCTCGATCACGCGGCGGATGATCTGACCGGAAAGATCCTGGTAGCTCTGCGCCATCAGCACCTCGACCAGATTCCTCTTGACGGTCTCGCCGTCGGCGTGCGCGGCGCTGAAATGGCTCTCGAGCCGTGCGAGCAGCTCATGCCAGTAAGGCGAGGCGGCCCCGCTCTCGCGTGCCTCCCTGCATTCCGTTCGCAGCGAGGCGGCGGCGGCCGCGGTGCGTGCCACCAGAGGCGTCGAGCTCTCGACCAGATCCAGGGTGCGGTGCGCGGCCTCGTCGGTGAGCCGCAGTACGTGGTCGAGCCGGGCGCGCGCATCGGGGATCTCCTTGCCGGCGAGGCGCAGCAGGCGCGGATCGAGGCGGAACTGATCGAGCGCGGCACGCAGCCGTGCATCGAGCTGGCGGAGCGAGTCCCACAGGCCCCGCTCGCGCACGCCCGTCAGCCGGTCGACGGCCTCGAGAAAGCGCGCCTCGTCGCCGGCTGCGAGCGCCTGGTGCACGGCGAGGCATACCTCACCCCACTGCTGTTGCAGTGTCGCGGACATGGGTGTCGCACTCATGCCGGCGCCAGCATCTTCTCGAGCTTCTCGGCGAGCACCTGCGCGGTGAAGGGCTTGATCACATAGCCGTTGACGCCGGCCTTGGCCGCCTCAACGATCTGGTCGCGCTTGGCTTCGGCGGTCAGCATCAGCACCGGCATCTTGGCGAGCTTGGGGTCTGAGCGCACCGCCTTCAGCAGATCGAGGCCGGGCATCCCCGGCATGTTCCAGTCCGTGATCAGCACATCGAAGGGCTCGGCCTGCAGCATCGGCAGCGCCGTCTTGCCGTCGTCGGCCTCGGCCACGTTGGCGTAGCCGAGATCGTGCAGCAGGTTCTTGACGATGCGCCGCATGGTGGAGAAGTCGTCCACGACGAGGAACCGCAAGTCCTTTTTCATAAGTTTCCTCACTACCCGTTACGGCGCTCGCGAGGGCCCCGGGGCTCTCTGTGACGCCGGTCAAGAAAAAAGCCGCGCGGCCGCCGTGTCGCGCAACAGGAAAGATCGGCTTTGAGGGGCGAATCTTGAGTTGGGCGCGCGGCCCCACCGCGACGGTCCGCCGTCGCTTCAGGCGCGAGTCGCAGCGCGGCACGACGGGTGTCTTTCCGCGCGGCGGCAGATTGTTGCCGCACACCGGTATTCGCTCACGGTGTTGAGAGGGTCCTCGACCGCCGCGGCGATTCCTTTAGGCGAAAGGCACGATGCACTTCACAGTTCTGCGACCGCGCTTCCCTCAGCATGGCTTTTGCAAGGCAGGGAGCAGGTTCGAGTGAAGGAGCACACCAATGTCTGAGCCGCGTGGAGGTGGCGCGCACGCGCGCACGGCGGCCATGCCCATCGAGCGCTGGTCGTTGCCAGCGGTCGAGGGCCCCCTTGCGAACAGCATGCGCGACGAGCGCGCCCGCGCTGCCGGCGACAAGCGCGCCGTGGCGGATGCCGCGAGCGGCTACCAGGCCGGAATGGCGCGCGCCCAGGCGGAGATGGCACCCCGAGCGGAGGAGCTTGCAGCGCGCGTGCGGCGCCTCGACAGCATGTTGCAGCTGCTGGCAGAGCCGCTCAAAGCACTCGACGATCAGGTGGAACGGCAGCTGCTCGAGCTCGCCTTCGCGGTGGGCAAGCAGCTCGCGCGGCGCGAATTGAGCGCCGCCCCGGCACAGATCGTTGCGATCCTGCGCGAATGCCTGGAGCAGCTGCCGCTCGCCGCGCGCGACGTGCGCGTGCATCTGCACCCCGAAGACGCTGTCATCGTGCGCGAGCGGCTGGCAGCCCCGGCCGAGGAGCGCGCCTGGAGCCTGATCGAGGACCCGACGCTCGCGCGCGGCGGCTGCCTGGTGCGCAGTGACAGCTCCCAGATCGACGCGCGCTTCGAGAGCCGCGTGCACGCTGTGCTCTCGAGCGCACTCGGTGAGCAGCGGGCACCGGAGCGCTCCGGCGTGCCCGCCGAGTCCGGAAGCGGCGAGTGAGCGGCGGCGAGATCGCAGGCGAGCGCGCCCGGGCCTGGCATGAGCGGCTCGGCCGCCTCACGCGCCGGGTCGAGGGCACACCGCCGCTCGCAGTGGAGGGCTCGCTCACCCGCATGGTGGGACTCACGCTCGAGGCCGTCGGCTGTCAGGCCTCGATCGGCGATCACTGCGAGCTGATTGCACGCGACGGCTCGCGCATCGAATCGGAAGTCGTCGGCTTCGCCGGCGACCGCCTCTTCCTCATGCCCACCGGCGACAGCCACGGGCTCGGACCCCAGGCGCGGGTGATACCGCGGCCGGGCGCGGGGCTCATACCGGTCGGCCCGCAGCTGCTCGGGCGGATCATCGACGGCGCCGCCCAGCCGCTCGATGGCCTGGGTCCGCTCGATTGCGAGGCGCGGGTGCGCCTGGCGGGCAAGCCCATCAATCCTCTCGCCCGCGCGCCGCTCTGCGAGCCGCTCGATGTCGGCATCCGCTCGATCAACTCGCTCCTCACCATCGGCCGCGGACAGCGCATTGGACTGTTCGCCGGCAGCGGCGTCGGCAAGAGCGTGCTGCTCGGCATGATGGCCCGCTACACCCAGGCGGACGTGATCGTGGTCGGCCTGATCGGCGAGCGCGGCCGCGAAGTGAAGGAATTCGTCGAGCGGATCCTCGCTCCCAGGGACCGTACGCGCGCCGTGATCGTCGCCGCGCCGGCCGACAACCCGCCGCTGATGCGCCTGCACGGTGCCTGGGTCGCGACCGCGGTGGCCGAGCATTTCCGCGATCAGGGCAAGAGCGTGCTGCTGCTGATGGACTCGCTCACCCGCTTCGCTCAGGCGCAGCGCGAGATCGGGCTCGCCATCGGCGAAGCGCCGGCGACCAAGGGCTTTCCGCCTTCCGTTTTTGCCCGGCTCCCCGCGCTGGTCGAGCGCGCCGGCAACGGACCCGCGGGCCGCGGCTCGATCACCGCCTTCTACACCGTGCTCACCGAGGGCGACGACCAGAGCGATCCGATCGCGGATGCCGCGCGCGCGATCCTCGACGGCCACATCGTGCTGTCGCGCCGCATCGCCGAGAACGGCCTCTATCCGGCGATCGACGTCTCCGCCTCGATCAGCCGCGCCATGCATGAGATCACCTCGCCGCAGCACCAGCAGCAGGCGCAACTGTTGCGCCGCGCGCTCTCGATCTACGAGCAGCACCGCGACCTCATCAGCCTCGGCGCCTACGTGCGCGGGAGCGATCCGCGGGTCGACGCCGCCGTCGCGCTCTGGCCGCAGATCCAGCAGTTCCTGCAGCAGGACATCGGGAAGCGCGTCGATTTTCCGTCGAGCCTCGGCGCGCTCACCGGGCTCATGGCCGAGCCCGCCGCCCCGACCGACTCACCGAAAACAGCCAGGGGATAAACCGTGCCACGGATCAGGCAGCTCAAGACCGCCCATGGCGTGCTCGAGACCGACGAGCGCCGCAAGGCACAGACGCTGGCGACGGCTGAGCGGGCGGTGCACGAGAGCGAGGCCAAGCTGGCCGAGCTCGGCAGCTACCGTGACGCCTACGTGCGCGACTTCGCGCTGCGCGCCGGCGGCGGCATGAGTGCCGCGCGGGCGCGCGACTACCAGACATTTCTCGCGCGCCTCGACGAGGCGCTGCGCGAGCAGACCGAGATCGTGACCCGGGCGCGCGCCACACGCGCCGAGCTGCTCGCCAGGTGGAGCGGCGCCGCCCGGCGTTCAGCCGCGGTCGACCGCGCACTCCAGCGCGGCCTCACCGAGGAGCAGCGCCGCCTCGACCGGCGCGAGCAGGTCGATGCCGACGAGCGCGCCCAGGGCCGCTGGTCCACGGGGGGCAAGCACGGTGGCCGCTAGCAGCGTACCCGCCTCTCCCGCGAGCGCCCCGGCGAGCCCGGCGGGCGACCTGGCATCGCTTCGGGCCGCGCCCGCTCGCGCCCAGGCGACATCAGCGCAGGGCATTGCCACTCAGGGCGCTGGTGCGCGAGCGCAGCCCAACCAGGACTCACCCGCGGCCGGCCCGGAAAGCGCTCCAGTGCATGGCGCCCCGGCAGCGACGTCCCCATTGCCCGCAACGCCCCCGGCGGCGAGCATCGGCGCGGGCTCGAGTTTCGGTGAGACGCTCGCCGCCACACAGGGCGCAAGCGCGACGCCCGTGAAGGCCTCCCAGGGAAAGCCCACAAATGCCCAAGGGGCGAAGCCAGCCAAAACCCAGAGCGCCGGCAGCGCATCGCTCGCGGTTCAGCCATTCATCGCGGGCGCTCTCGCCTCTCAAGCCGCATCTCAAGGTTCGCCTCAGGGCTCACCGCAAGGCGCGGATGCCGCGGGCAGCGACTCAGCGTCCGATGGCGCGACTGAAGAAGCTGGCAGCGCACCACCCGTCGTGAGCGGCTCATCGGGCGGCCACGCCGCCGTCACGCCGGCCATCACCGCCGCGCTCACGGCGCCCCGGCGGGGCGCTGAGCCGAACGCCAGCGAGCCCGCGAGTCCCGGCGAAGGCATGCACACCCTGGCCGCCGCACCGGACTGCGGCGGTGGGTCCACCGCGCCGGTCAGCGCTCCGTTCCACGCGGCGCTGCAGAGCGCACTGTCGGCCGCCACGCGGCTCGATGGCGCGTCCCAATCCCCCGCCGCGAGCCAGCCTCCCGGCACGACCACCGATCTCGCGAGCGCGAATGTGGCATTGTCCGCAGCGACTGCGCCGGCCAGCACGGCCCAGACGAGCGCATCCGCCGCGCAGACCGGGACCGCGGTGACGACACAGGTACACGCCGAAGTCGGCAGCACGGGCTGGGCCAACGAGCTCGGCACGCGGCTGCATTGGATGGCGAATCAGGGCATCGGCTCCGCGTCGCTGCGCCTCACGCCCGAGCAGCTCGGTCCCGTCGAGGTGAAGATCTCCTTGCATCAGAACGCGGCGAGCGTCTGGTTCAGCGCCGCGCAGCCCGACACGCGCAGTGCGCTCGAGCAGGCATTGCCCCGCCTCAGGGAGCTGTTTTCCGCGCAGGGACTGAATCTGGCGCAGGCCGGCGTCTCCGATCAGTCGGCGCGCTCGACTCCGGAGCGACGGCGGACCTCGACTGCGGGTGCGGGGACCAACGCCGCGCGCGAGCTGAGTGCGACTTCGGTCACATCCGCGGTGCGCTCTCACCAGGGTCTGATCGACACCTACGCCTGAGCGCGTTTTGGGCGGCGGGTACGGTCTCGCCGCCAACATTCCGTCGCCTGGCGCGCAATGCGACACAGCTCACGCTTCCTGGCACGCGGAAAACCCTTGCCGGTTCTCGACTTAGCGCGAATCCGCCGGATTGGCATGCGCGTTGCACTGAAGCACCCGTCAGTGACACTGCAAAAAGGTGAGGAGTTAAGCAAGGATGGCCGCTCAGATCCCGGTGCTCGAGACCGCCGAAAACGCCGCTCCGCCGAAGGCCAAGAGCCGCGGCCAGCTGTTCCTGATCATCATGATCTCAACGGCCGTCGTGCTGCTCGGCGCCGGTGGCGGAGCCGCGTGGTGGCTCACCGCTTCCAAGCACCCGGCGGCGCCGGCGGCCAGCGAGCCGAAGGCCGCGCCGCCCCCGGCCGGCCCGCCGCTGTTTCTCGGACTCGATCCGCCGTTCGTCGTGAATTTCGACGCCGAGCAGGCGGTGCGCTTCCTGCAAGTCGCGGTGCAGCTCGAGACTCGGGACCCGGCCACGATCGAGCTCCTGAAGACCAACGATCCGGTCGTGCGCAACGACCTGCTGCTGCTGTTCGCCAATCAGAAGTACGCCCAGCTCTCGACCCGCGAGGGCAAGGAGGCGCTGCGCACCCAGGCGCTCGAGGCCGTCCGCAAGGTGCTGGCCACGGCCGGCGGGCACCCCGAGCGGCTCGAGGCCGTGTACTTCACCAGCTTCGTGATGCAGTAGAGGGTCGCAGCCGTGGCCGCAATGGGTGAGAAGGTACTGGACCAGGCGGAAATCGACGCCCTGATTCACGGCGTCGACTCCGGCGCGGTCAACACCGAGGCGGGCCCGGCGCCGGGCGAGGCGATCCCCTACGACTTCGCCGAGCAGAAGCGCATCGTGCGCGGGCGCATGCCGACGCTCGAGATGATCACCGAGCGCTTCGCGCGGCTGTTCCGCACCAGCATCTACAACCTGCTGCGCCGCTCGCCCGAGGTCTCGGTGCACCCGCTGCAGATCAAGAAATTCAGTGAGTACACCCACACGCTGCACCTGCCGACCAGCCTCAACATGGTGAGGATCAATCCGCTGCGCGGCATGGCGCTCGTGGTACTCGACCCGAAGCTGGTGTTCGCGGTGGTCGACAACTTCTTCGGCGGCGTGGGCCGGCACGCCAAGA
The DNA here is from genome assembly GCA_035518275.1 of Steroidobacteraceae bacterium. Taxonomy (GTDB): domain Bacteria; phylum Pseudomonadota; class Gammaproteobacteria; order Steroidobacterales; family Steroidobacteraceae; genus 13-2-20CM-66-19. Next base: position 26,742 of record DATIXU010000013.1, on the reverse strand, counting down.
TCGAGGGCCGCGAGTTCACCGCCACCGAGCACCGCATCATCCACATGGTACTGCGCAGCGCGTTCGCCGACTTGCGCGAGGCCTGGTCGCACGTCGCCGACATCGAGGTGGAGTACCTGCAGTCGGAGGTCAACCCCCACTTCGCCAACATCGTCTCGCCGTCGGAGATCGTGGTGGTGACCTCGTGCCACATCGAGTTGAACGGCGGCGGCGGCGACCTGCACGTGACCATGCCGTACTCGATGATCGAGCCACTGCGCGACGTGCTGGATGCCGGCATGGCCAGCGACCGCAGGGAGAAGGACACGCGCTGGAGCAACCTGCTGCGTGGCGAGATCGAGGATGCGGAGGTGCAGCTGAAGACGCTGCTCGGCCGCACCCAGGTCACGCTCGAGGATCTCCTCAATCTCAAGCCCGGCGACATCCTGCCGTGCGACTTCGCCGGCAAGGTGACGCTGCTCGCCGAGGACGTGCCGCTGTTCCGCGGCAGCTTCGGCCTGTCCCGCGGCCAGCAGGCCGTCAGGATCGAGACGCGCGTGCGCCGCATGGGCGCCCCGCCCCCCGATTCCATGAACTTCAAACCCGAGAGCCGTAAATGAACGCCAACGCCGATGCGGTCCAGGCCGCCGAGTTCGAGCAGATGCAGGACGAGGGTCAGCCCGCCAGCGGCGACGTCAATCTCGACGTCATCCTGGATGTCCCGGTCACGCTGTCGATGGAGGTCGGGCGCACGCGCGTTCCGATCCGCAACCTGTTGCAGCTCAACCAGGGCTCGGTGGTCGAGCTCGACCGCGCGGCCGGCGAGCCGCTCGACGTGTTCGTCAACGGCACCCTCATCGCCCACGGCGAGGTGGTGGTCGTCAACGAGCGCTTCGGCATCCGCCTGACCGACGTCGTCAGCCCCGCCGAGCGGCTGCGCAAGCTGAAGTGAGCCGATGTTCGCCGCTCCGCAAACTGCTCCGGCCGCTCACGCCGGCGGCCTCGGTGGCCTCGGCGAGGTGACGCTGGCACTGCTGCTGGTGCTGGGCGCGGTATTCGCGCTCGCCTGGCTGTTGAAGCGCGTGCGCGCCTTCAGCTCGCGCGTCGGCGCCGCGGTCGACGTGCTGGCGCAGCTGCCGCTCGGCCAGAAGGAGCGCGCCGTGCTCATCAAGGTCGGCGCGACCCAGATTCTCCTCGGCGTCGCTCCCGGGCGCGTCAACACGCTGTACGTGCTGCCCGAGCCGCTCGATGTCAGCCGCGCTCCCGCGGCACCCGGCAACGACGGCAACTCGCCGTTTCGTGCCCTGCTGCGGAGTCTCGGCAAGTGAGCCGTCCGCGGCTCGCCACGCTCCTCGCCCTCGTGACGCTGCTGCCCGCGGTCGCCGCGGCGGCGGCGCCGGCCGGCATCCCCGCAGTCACCGTCTCGGGCGCGGGCGGCGGGCAGACCTATACGCTGTCGCTGCAGGTGCTGGCGCTGATGACGGCGCTCACGCTGCTGCCGGCGATCGCTCTGATGATGACCGCGTTCACGCGCATCATCATCGTGCTCGGGATCCTCAGGCAGGCGCTCGGCGCCGGGCAGACGCCGCCCAACCAGGTGCTGGTGGGACTCGCGCTGTTCCTCACCCTGTTCGTCATGAGTCCGGTCGTGAACCGCATCAACGAGGAGGCCTTCCAGCCCTACTCGGCCGGCACCATCGACACCACGGTGGCCCTGGAGCGCGCCGTGGTGCCGCTCAAGAAGTTCATGCTCGATCAGACCCGCGAGTCCGACATCGCCACCTTCGTGCGCATCTCGGGCGGCAAGGGGTTCGCGAGCCCGCAGGACGTGCCGCTGACGCTGCTGGTCCCGGCCTTCGTCACCAGCGAGCTCAAGACCGCGTTCCTCATCGGCTTCCTCATCTATATCCCGTTCGTGATCATCGACCTGGTGGTGGCGAGCGTGCTGATGTCGATGGGCATGATGATGCTCTCGCCGGTGCTGATCTCGCTGCCCTTCAAGCTGATGCTGTTCGTGCTGGTCGACGGCTGGTCGCTGGTGATGGGCACGCTGGCCGCGAGCTTCTACTCCTGAGCAGAAAGGTCGATCCATGAGCCCCGAGACCGTCATGACCCTCGGCAGCCGCGCGCTGGAGATCACGCTGATGCTGGCCGCTCCCATGCTGCTCGTGGCGCTCATCACCGGCCTCATCGTCGGCGCCTTCCAGGCCGCCACCCAGATCAACGAGATGACGCTGTCCTTCATCCCCAAGCTGATCGCCATCTCCGTGGCGCTGATGGTCGCCGGACCCTGGATGCTGAAGCTCCTGGTCGGCTACACGCGCGAGCTCTTCGAGAGCATTCCGAGCCTCATCAACTGAAGCCGCCGCACCGCACGGACGCGCATGATCAGCCTCACCGCCAATCAGCTGCAGGACTGGGTCGCGCTGCTCTACTGGCCGTTCGTGCGCATCGGCTCGTGCTTCATGGTCGTGCCGGTGTTCGGCGCCGACACCGTGCCGGCGCGCATCCGGGTGGTGCTCGCCGGCGCCATCACGCTGCTCATCGCGCCGCTCCTGCCGGCACCGCCGCCGGTCGCGGCCTTCTCCGCCGCCGGCGCACTCATCACGGTGCAGCAGGTGCTGATCGGGGTGGCGCTCGGCTTCTGTCTCCACATCCTGTTCGACTCGGTGAACCTCGGCGGGCAGATGCTGGCGAACAGCATGGGCCTCTCGATGGCTTTCAACATCGACCCGCTGCACGGCAGCGCGGCCACCACGCCCGCGGTCGGCCAGCTGTATACGCTGCTCGTGACCCTCACCTTCCTCGCCTTGAACGGTCACCTGGCGCTGATCGAAGTGCTGACGCAGAGCTTCACGACGCTGCCCGTGGGAGTCGAGGGCTTAAGCGTCGCCGGGCTGCACGAGGTGGTCGGCTGGGGCTCGCAGCTGTTTGCCGGCGCGCTGGCGATCGCGCTCCCCGGGGTGACGGCACTGCTCATCGTCAACCTCGCCTTCGGCGTCATGAGCCGCGCCGCGCCCGCCTTCAACCTGTTCGCCATCGGCCTGCCGGTGTCGCTGGTGTTCGGGCTGGTGATCCTCACCACGGGCCTGCCGGCGGTACAGGCGACCTTCACGGAGCTGCTCGCGCGCACCTTCGGGACGCTCGAGCAGCTGATCGGCGCGGCGGGTTGAGCCATGGCCGAGAATGACAACAGCCCGGCCGGCGAACGGACCGAACAACCGACAGCCAAACGGCTCGAGCAGGCGCGCGAGCAGGGCCAGGTACCGCGCTCGAGCGATCTCTCGGCGGCCGCGGTGCTGCTGATCGCGGCCGGCGGGCTCGAGCTCCTCGGCGGGTGGTGCGGCGGGCAGCTGCACACGCTCATGCGCTCGGGCCTCAGCCTCTCGCGCGAGCGCGCGCTCGATGAATCGGCGGCACTCGGCGCCTTCGGCAGCAGCGCGCTCCACGCCCTCTATGCCTGCGCGCCGCTCTTTGGCCTCACGGTGCTCGCGGCGCTCGCCGCGCCCATCGCCCTCGGCGGCCGCGGCTTTCACTTCCAGGCGCTCGCACCGGACTTCTCGCGCCTCTCTCCCGGCGCCGGCTTCGGCCGCATGTTCTCCGCGAACGGCGCGGTCGAGCTCGCCAAGGCCTTCGCCAAGTTCCTGTTGCTCGCGCTGGTCGCGGCGCTGGTGCTGTGGCAGCAGTCGGGCGCGATCCTCGCCCTCGGCGCGCAACCCGCGCCGGTCGCGATCGCACGCGCCGCCTCGATGGCGGCCTTCGCGCTGCTCGCGCTCGCCGGCACGCTGGCGCTCATCGCAGGCGTCGACGTGCCCTGGCAGCTGTGGCGCTACACGCAGAGCCTGCGCATGACGCGCGAGCAGATCCGCGAGGAACTGAAGGACACCGAGGGCGCGCCCGAGATCAAGGGCCGCATCCGCAAGATTCAGCTCGAGCGCGCCCGCCGCCGCATGATGCGCGAGGTGCCGAAGGCCGACGTGGTGGTGGTCAACCCGACCCATTTCGCGGTCGCGCTGCGCTACGACGAGCAGCGCATGCGCGCGCCGCTCGTGGTCGCCAAGGGCCAGGATCTGATCGCGGCGCGCATCCGCGAGATCGCCGAGGAGCACCGCGTGCCGATCTTCGAGGCGCCGCCGCTGGCACGCGCCCTGCACCGGCACGTGGATCTCGGCGCCGAGATCCCCGCGGCGCTCTACGTGGCGGTCGCGCAGGTGCTCACCTACCTCGCCCAGGTGCGCGCAGCGCGCCGCGACGGCGCGACGCCGCCGCCCCCACCGGCCATCGAGGACGTGAGCCTCGATCCCGGGCCGCCGTTGCACTGAAGCCCCGAAAGCGACTGACCCATGGCCATAGCAAACAACACGACCACCCCGAGTCTCCGCGATCTGCTGCGTGCCGGTATCGGCGTGCCGGCGGGCATGCTGGCGGTGCTCGCCATGATCGTGCTGCCGCTGCCGCCGATGGCGCTCGACGTGCTGTTCACGTTCAACATCGCGCTCTCAATCGTGATCGTGATGGCGGTGTTCTACGTAGCGCGCCCGATCGAGTTCGGCGTGTTCCCGACCGTGCTGCTGCTCGCCACCCTGCTGCGCCTCGCGCTCAACGTCGCCTCCACGCGCGTCGTGCTGCTCAACGGCCACAACGGCGCGCAGGCGGCCGGACACGTCATCCACTCGTTCGGCGAGTTCGTGATCGGCGGCAACTTCGCCGTCGGCGTGGTGGTGTTCATCATCCTCACCATTATCAACTTCGTGGTGGTCACCAAGGGCTCGGGGCGCATCTCCGAGGTGAGTGCGCGCTTCACCCTCGATGCCATGCCCGGCAAGCAGATGGCGATCGACGCCGACCTGAACGCCGGCCTCATCACCCAGGACGAGGCACGCACGCGCCGCGCCGAGGTGCGGGCCGAGGCCGACTTCTACGGCTCCATGGACGGCGCCAGCAAGTTCGTGCGTGGCGATGCCGTGGCCGGCATCCTGATCCTGTTCATCAACATGATCGGCGGCCTCGCCATCGGCACGCTCGGCCACGGCCTGTCGCTCTCGAACGCCGCGCACACCTACACGCTGCTCACCATCGGCGACGGCCTGGTGGCACAGCTGCCGGCGCTGCTGCTCTCGACCTCGGTCGCGATCATCGTGACGCGCATGTCGCGCCCCCAGGACATGGGCGGCGAGCTGCGCCGCCAGCTTCTCGGCAACCCCAGGGCGATCGGCGTCGCCGCGGCGCTGCTCGGCATCATGGGGCTCATCCCCGGCATGCCGAACTTCGTGTTCCTCGCGATGTCGGCGCTCTGCGGCGCCGGCGCCTGGACGCTGCAGCAGCGGCGCGCCGCTCCGCCGAAGGCGGCGCCCGCGCCGCCACCGCCGCCGGCGGAGAATAAGGAGCTCTCCTGGGACGACGTACAGCCGGTCGACCGCCTGGGGCTCGAGGTCGGCTACCGCCTGGTGCCGCTGGTCGATGCCAGGCAGAAGGGCGACCTGCTCGCGCGGGTGCGCGGCGTGCGCCGCAAGCTCTCGCAGGAGCTCGGCTTCCTGGTCCCCGCGGTGCACATCCGCGACAACCTCGAGCTCGCGCCCAATGCCTATCGCATCACGCTCGGCGGCGTGCCGATCGGTGAAGGCGTCATCCATCCCGACCGCGAGCTCGCGCTCAATCCCGGACGGGTGTTCGGACCCGTGCAGGGCATCGCCACCCGCGACCCGGCCTTCGGCATGGAGGCGATCTGGATCGAGCCGGGCTCGCGCGACCACGCGCAGACCCTCGGCTACACGGTCGTCGACCCGGGCACGGTGATCGCCACGCACCTCTCCGCACTCATCCAGGCGCACGCCCACGAGATTCTCGGCCACGAGGAGGTGCAGCAGCTGCTGAACCTGGTGGCGAAGTCGGCGCCGAAGCTGGTCGAGGACCTCACTCCGAAGGTGCTGTCGCTCGCCGCGCTGGTGCGCGTGCTGCAGGGCCTGCTGGCCGAGCGCGTGCCGATCCGCAACATGCGCACCATTCTCGAGACGCTCGCCGAGAACGCGCCCCGCACGCCGGATCCGGCGGTGCTGCAGACCCAGGTACGCATCGCGCTCGGGCGGCAGATCGTCCAGGACATCGCCGGCCCCGCGAGCGAGGTCCCCGTTATGTCACTCGACGCCGAGCTTGAGAGATTGCTCACGGGTGCGCTCACCAGTAATGCCGCCAACCCCACTCTGGAGCCCGGTCTGGCAGAGAAGTTGCAACAACGTCTGTCGGAGTCAGCCCGCCGACGCGAGGCGGCCGGGGAACCCGCCGTACTGCTGGTGCCGCCGGCACTGCGCGCACCGCTCGCGGGCTTCGTGCGCTCGAGCGTGCCGGGATTGCACGTGCTGGCCTGGAACGAGATTCCGCACAACCGCAAGGTGCGCCTCGTGACCACGGTGGGTCGATGAGGAGCCAAGTGAGGCTGCCGGAGAGAATGGATGAGAATCATCAGATATAAGGCACCGGACACACGCCAGGCGCTGCGCGGCATACGCGAGCAGCTGGGCGATGATGCGGTGATCCTGTCCTCGAAGCGCACGCCGGAGGGGGTCGAGCTGACTGCCGCCGTGGACTTCGACGCGACCCGCCTCGAGAACGAGGCCGTGCTGCTCGCGCCGAAGCCGGTGCAGAGGCCGCCAGCCCCGGTACGCGTGGCCCGCGCTCCTGCCCCGAGGGGGGAGCCGCTGGTGGCCGCACCTCCGGCGGAAGCCGCCGATCCGGCCATCGCGAGCGTCGCGGCCCAGCTGCGCGCCCGCGCCGCACCCGCCGCGCGCACACCCGCCCCGACACGAATTCCTGCTGCCACGCCTGCACCCGCCCCCGCGCAGGCTCGGGCTGCCGTGCGCCCAGCGCCGGCCGCCCGGCCGGCTCCCGTGAGAACCGCAGCGCCGGTGACCGTAGCTCCGCAACCCTCGCCTGTCGCCACGAGCGCGCCCGCCGTCATCGCAGCGCCACCCGCTGCCACGCTGGCCGCCGCCCCGGCGGCCTCGCCTGGCGCCGCCGCGATGGACAACGTGAATCACGAGCTCAAGATCCTGCGGCGCATGCTCGAGACACAGCTCGAGCAGCTCGCCTGGAACGAGCGCACGCGCCGCACCCCGGTCATCGCCGAGATGCTGCGCGAGCTCACCGGCATGGGCATTACGCAGGACCTCGCCGCTCGCCTCGTCGAGCAGCTGCCCGAGCAGGTCGACCTCGCGAGCGCACGGCGCTTCGCGATCGCCGGCCTCTCGCAGTATCTGCGCACCGCCGGTCCCCGCTGGCAGGATGACGGCGGCCGCGTAGCCCTGGTCGGCGCCACGGGCGTCGGCAAGACGACCACGCTCGCCAAGATCGCCGTGCGCTGGGTACTGCGCCACGGTGCCCGCGATCTCGCCCTGGTCGCGGCCGACCCGATGCGCATCGGTGCCCAGGACCAGCTGCACTCGCTCGGGCAGCTGCTCGGCGCACCGGTCTACGCACCCGACGGCTTCGCCGGCCTCCCGGTGCTGCTCGCGCAGCTGTCGCGCTACCGGCTGGTATTGATCGACACCCCGGGCAGCAGCGTACGCGACCCCCAGCTCGGCGCGCGCCTCGCGGTGCTCGCCAACGCCGCCTCCAAGCTCGAATCGGCGCTGGTGCTGCCCGCCAACAGTCAGGCCGGCGCCATCGACGAGGCGGTCAAGCGCTTCGCGCCCGCCAATCCCAGCTGCTGCCTGCTCACCAAGGTCGACGAGGCGGCCAGCCTCGGTGGCGCGCTCTCGGTGCTGATCCGCGCGCGCCTGCCCGTCGCCTACGTGAGCGGCGGACAGCGTGTCCCGGAGGACCTGCAGCCCGCGCGCGCCCTCGAGCTGGTCTCGCAGGCGGTGCAGCTCGCGAAGTCGAGCCAGGCCACGGTGGACGAGGATGCGCTCCGCCGCCGCTTCGGCAGGAACAACCATGGCAGCACCTGAGCTCAGCGTGATTCACAACACCCGCCTCGACGGCCTCGCCCAGCCCGTGCAGGTGATCGCCATCACCGGCGGCAAGGGCGGCGTCGGCAAGACCAGCGTCGCGGTCAACCTCGCCGTCGCCCTCGCGGCACGCAGCCGCCGCGTGGTGCTGCTCGATGGCGACCTGGGGCTCGCCAACGCCGATGTCTTTCTCGGCCTTTCGCCACGCTATACCCTGGCGCACGTGATCTCGGGCGAGCGCACGCTCGATGAGATCATGGTGGAGGCGCCGCAGGGCTTTCACCTGATCCCGGCGGCGGCGGGCGCCGCGGATCTCGCGCAGATGGGCGCCGCCGAGCACTTAGGCCTGGTGCGCGCCTTCAGTGCGCTCGCGACCCGCCTCGACGTGATGATCGTCGATACTGCCGCAGGCCTCTCGCACAGTGTGATGCAGTTCTCACAGGCGGCCCAGCACGTCATGGTGGTGATCTGCGACGAGCCGGCCTCGATTACCGACGCCTACGCCCTGATCAAGGTCCTGAGCCGCAATCACGGCGTGCAGCGCTTCCGCGTGCTCGCCAACCAGATTCGCATGCCGGGCGGCGGGCGCGAGCTGTTCCAGCGCTTCGAGCGGGTCGCGGCCCGCTTTCTTGACGTAACGCTGGAATACGCCGGCGAGATCCCCGACGACGACTGCCTGCGCCGCTCGGTGCGTGGCCAGCGCCCGGTGCTCGATGAGTACCCGAGTAGTCCGGCCGCCCGGGCATTCAAGAAATTGGCGGCCCATGCCGATACCTGGCCCGTACCGGCCGGTCCGCGCGGGAACATCGAGTTTTTCGTGGAGCGCCTGGTGCGGCGCACGGCCACGCGGCCGCAGGCGGTGACATGAGCGCCGCCGGAGCCTATGGGGCGCTGCAGGGCGGGGGCCGCGCCGGGGACGAGCTGATCGTGCGCCATGCGGAGCTGGTGAAGCGCATCGCCTACCACCTCGCCGGGCGGCTGCCGCCCTCGGTGTCGGTGGACGACCTGATTCAGGCGGGCATGCTGGGACTGATGGAGGCGGCGGCGAATTACACCGCCAGCCGCGGCGCGAGTTTCGAGACCTATGCGGGCATCCGCATCCGCGGCGCGATGATCGACGCGCTGCGGGCACTCGACTGGGCGCCGCGCTCGGTGCACCGCAAGGCGCGCGCCGCGGCAGCCGCGGTGCGCGAGGTCGAGCGCAGCACCGGACGCAGTGCGCGCGACGTGGAGATTGCGCAGCAGATGGGCGTGTCGCTCGAGGAGTACCACTCCATCGTGCAGGACGCCGCGAGCTGCCGCCTGGCGAGTCTCGATGATGAGACCGGCGGCACCACCGAGTCGCAGGCCGATCCCTTCCGGGAGACAGCCGACGAGCAGATGCGTGCCTCGCTCGTCAAGGCGATCGAGACGCTGCCCGAGCGGGAGAAGCTGGTCATGTCGCTGTACTACAGCGAGGGGCTGAACCTGAAGGAGATCGGCGAGGTGCTGAAGGTGACCGAATCGCGTGCCTGCCAGCTGCACGGCCAGGCGCTGGTGCGGCTCAAGGCCAGGCTCGCCGACTGGCGCGAGGACAAGAGCGAGAGCGAAGAATGATCGCGTGGAAGGACGGGCTTTCGTGACGACGGATTTCGCTCTGCCCCCTGGCCGCGCGCGCTAGGAGCCCTGCCGTGGACTTCCTCAGCATTCTCGGGCTGGTGCTCGCGCTGTGCGCGGTGCTGGTCGGCGCGGTCCTCAAGGGCGCCGGCGTCATGGCATTGGTGTCGGCGGCGGCTTTCATGATCGTGGTCGTGGGCACCGTGGCCGCCATCCTGGTGCAAACGCCGCTGCCGGTGATGCGCCGTGCGCTCGGGATCTTCTCCTGGGTGATGCGCCCGCCGGCGCGCGACGGCAATCTGCTGATCGCCAAGATCGTCGAGTGGAGCAACATCGCGCGCAAACAGGGGCTGCTCGGCCTCGAGCCGATGATCGATCGCGAGTACGACCCGTTCGTCAGGAAGGCGCTGCAGCTGCTGGTGGACGGCAGCGAGCCGGATGCCATCAGCAACGTCATGAACGTCGAGCTGCACGTGCGCGAGCACGCCGACATCACCGCCGCCAAGGTGTTCGAGGGCATGGGCGTGTACTCGCCGACGCTCGGCATCATCGGCGCGGTGCTCGGCCTCATGGCCGTGATGCAGAACCTCGCCGACCCCACCCGTCTCGGCCACGGCATCGCCGCGGCCTTCACCGCGACCGTTTACGGCATCGGCCTCGCCAATCTCTTCTTCCTGCCCGTGTCCGCCAAGCTCAAAGTCATCATCCAGCGCCAGAGCCAGATGCGCGAGATGGTGATCGACGGCATGCTGTCGATTGCCCAGGGCGAGAACCCGCGGGCGATCGAGTCGAAGCTCCAGGGCTATCTGCACTGACGGCACGAGGGCAGCCACCTCCATGAGCTTCAAACCCAGAAAGCGACACGAAGAGCACAGCAACCACGAGGCGTGGGCGATCCCCTACGGTGATCTCGTCACGCTGCTGCTTGCGTTCTTCGTGGTGATGTACGCGCTCTCGACGTTGAACGAGGGCAAGTACCGGCTGCTGTCGGACTCGCTGTATGCGGCGTTCCGCGGCGAGCCGCGCACCCTCGAGCCGGTGCAGGTGGGCCAGCACCAGGCCGGCGCCGGCGCCGACAGCCGCAGCGGCGTGCTGCAGCAGCAGCGCCCCGATCCCGGACACACCCCGCCGGCGGGCTCCCTGGTGAAGCTCGCCCCGGAGGTCCCGCAGATCGCCTCGAGCCGCGCCGCCGCGCTCGCCGAGCAGGCCGAGCGTCGCGATGCTGCGCTCTCCCGCGTCGCGACCGCAGTCGAGGGCGCGCTGGGTGATCTCGTGAAGCGCAATCTGGTGACGGTGCGGCGTAACGAGCAGTGGGTCGAGGTCGAGCTGCGCACCGACATCCTGTTCTCGAGCGGCAGCGCCCAGCCCGCACCCACCGCGGTGCCGGTGCTCGAGCGGCTGGCGCAGGTGCTCGCGCCGCTGCCGAACGGCATCCGTGTCGAGGGCTACACCGACAACGTCCCGATCCGGACCAGCGTTTTTTATTCCAACTGGGAGCTCTCGGCCGCACGGGCCGGGAGCGTGGTGCGCGTGCTCGCGGGCCAGGGCATCGCCTCGGGGCGGCTCGCGGTCGTCGGCTACGGTGACCAGCGTCCCGCGGCAAGCAACGACAGCCCGGAGGGGCGTAACGCCAATCGCCGCGTGGTCGTCGTGATCCTCGCGGTCGAGCAGAACGATCCGCCGGCCGATCCGGCCGTAGCCGCCGCGGCCCCTTCCCCCGCGCCGGGCGCACCCGCGGCGGCGCCGACAACCGCCGCCCCCGCTGCGCCGCTGCCCGCCGCCGCCACGCCCGCCATGGGCGCCGACGGCGGCCACTGAGGGCGCCTGGATGGCATGGATCATGCAGTTTTCCTTTCGAGCCGCCGTGCGGCGGAAATCCGACTCGCGCGCGCAATGTGAACTCGCTCACAGGAGCCCTCGTGCACATGACTGAGATACCGCCCGTTGACCTGCTGCTGGCCGGCTGCGGCACGCTGATGGTGTTCGCGTTCGCCCTCGCCGCCCTCACCTTCGACGGCTGGCGCCGCGCGACGCGCCGGCAGAGCCAGCACCTCTTCTCGCACTCGGAGAACCTGGCGCAGCAGCTGAGCGCGCTCGACGCGCGTGTGAACGCCACCGCGACCGCGATCCGCCGCCTCGATGAGCGCATCGAGCGCACGGCTCAGCCCGCCGCGCAGCCGAAAGGCCCGGCGGTTCCCGGCTATCAGATCGCCATCCGCCTGGCGCGCAACGGCGCCTCACGCGAGCAGCTCATGACGAGCTGCGGACTCTCGCTCGGCGAGGCCGACCTCGTGCGCCGCCTGCACGGCGCCGCGAGCGGCGTGGGAGTGTAACGTGGCGTCCGCAAGACCCAACACAGCGCCTGCGAGCGCCAACGACGTCGCCTTCGCGTTCGTGCAGGCCCTCGCCAGCGAGCTCTCGGCCGGCGAAGTGGAGCTGCCCGGCTATCCGGCAGTAGTCGCCGGCATCCAGCAGGTGCTCAACGACGACGACGTCGACATCGCGCGCGTCGTCACCGCGATCGGCGGCGAGCCCGCGATCGCCAGCCAGATCGTGCGCATGGCCAACTCCGCCGCGCTCAACCCGCGGCGCGTTCCGGCCCCGGATCTGCGCGCCGCGATCACGCGGGTCGGCCTGAACACCGTGCGCACCGCCACCGTTTCCTTCGCCATGAGCCAGCTGCGCGCCTCGCCGGACCTCCAGGGTCTCGAGCGCGAGATCGGGGATCTGTGGCAGCGCAGCGTGCGCGTTGCTTCCCTGAGTCAGGCGATCGCCAAGCGCCTGACGCAGCTCAATGCGGATGCCGCCATGCTCGCCGGCCTGCTGCAGGGCATCGGCAGGCTCTACATCCTGGCGCGCGCCAGCAAGCACCCGACGCTGTTCGCGGACACTCGGGCCTATTCCCACGTGGTGCAGACCTGGCACCTGCAGATCGCGGCCGCGCTGATCGAGAACTGGGGCTTCGCCCCGGAGATCATCGACGCGGTGCGCAACTCCGAGGACCTGGAGCAGGACATCCGCGGCCCGGTGACCCTGAGCGACGTGCTGGCGGTCGCCGCGCTGCTCGCGGATTACGCCGGCACGCCCGAGACGCTCAGAGCCCTGGTCGCAGCCTCACGGCCCTTCCAGCGCCTGCAGCTAGACTTCGAGGCCTGCGAGAGCTTCATGACCTCCTCGGCCGAGGAAGTCGCGCAGCTGCGCGAGGTTCTGTCGGTCTAGATAAGGAAATGTCATCGCAGGCTAAGCGTGACCTGCGCCGCGCCGCGCCGCGCCGCCTCGATCGCGGCGATGTCGATCTTCTTCATTCCCATCATCGCTTCGAACGCGCGCCTGGCCGCCGCCCGATCATCACTGCTGATCGCCTCCAGCAGCGCCCGCGGCGTAATCTGCCAGGATAAGCCCCAGCGGTCTTTGCACCACCCGCACTGGCTCTCGGCTCCTCCGTTATCGACAATCGCGTTCCAGTAGCGATCGGTCTCGGCCTGATCCTCGGTGAGGATCTGAAAAGAGAAGGCTTCGCTGTGTTTGAAAGCCGGGCCGCCGTTGAGGCCGAGGCAGGCTACTCCCAGCACCGTGAACTCGACCGTCAGCACTTGTCCCTGCTTGCCGTTCGGGTAATCGCCGGGCGCACGGCGCACCGCCGTTACGGCGCTGTCTGGAAAGGTCCGGGCGTAGAAGCGGGCGGCTTCTTCTGCCGTACCGTCGTACCAAAGGCAAATTACGTTCCTGGCCATCGTGTGTCTCTCCTGGTCCGCAAGTCCGTTCGAGTTACGACGAAAGACTGCCACAGAAATCGACATACGGGCTAAGCGGACCCACGGTATTGAAGTGAACCGAGCGCCGGTGGAGCTGATGCAGATCGATCATTCGGTGAGGCAGGACTTGTAAGGCAAGAACTGGGCCAATTGCAGTCATCAACCTCGACCACGTAGCTTTCCGCAAAGCGGACGCACTGATCGGCCGAAAAATTGGGATTACTCAGGGAACTTCAGCGCCCGCTCGATTGCCTCGAAGCGCGGCTCGCCTCGCAGGGGATCCATCAACGGATCGGTCTTAAGCGACTCGAGGCTCGAGTCGTGCAGGCGCACCGCCGTGTCGAGCCAATCGAGCGCCTTGGGACGATCGCCCCATTGTGAGTAGATTGTGGCGTAGTCATAAGCCGAGCCGTCGCCCTGCGAGGCCTTCAGCTTCACGAACTCAGCCATCGCATCGGCGCGTCGCCCGAGCTTCTCGTACACGACCGCCAGACACACCCGGCTTGGGTCGTAATCTCGCTTCGCCTCGCACGAGGCGCGCGCACCCTCGCGGTCGCCGAGCGCATAGAGGGCAAGCCCTCGCTCCGCGTAAGCCCCTGCGTAGTCAGGGTTAACGCGGGTAGCTTCGGCGTGCGCCGTCGCCGCCTCCGCGTATCGCCGCGCGAAATACAGCGCACGGCCGAGGATCGAATGGCTACGTCGATCCAGCGGGTCCAGCACCACAGCGCGACGCGCCGCGGCGATGGCGGTATCGCCGAGCCCTACCCACGCGCCAAACTCGGCGCTCGAGAGCAGTACCTGCGTGTTGCCCGGTGCGATCGCCAATGCCCGGTCGTATGCTTTCTTTGCCCCTCCGAAGTCGAGAGTGTTCCCCAGAACATAGCCGAGCGCCGCGTGTGCCTCCGCGAGTTCTGGAGCGAGCGCGAGCGCCCTGTGCGCATCCGCTTCGGCCTTCTCAAAGTCTTCGCGAACATCCACTTCAGCAGCGTAGGTAGTGAGCGCAAACGAACGATAGGCGAACGCGAGCGCATAGCTCGGGTCTAGTTGGATTGCCTCGCTGTACGCGGCAATCGCGCCCGCAATGTCCTTGGCGTCCTGTCTGGAAAAGAATGCCTTGGATGCGCGCAGATACGCATCGAAGGCGGCCGGATTACGCGTGCCGCCGAGTTCGATCTTCTCGGCAATGTCGCCGAGCATTGTGACCTTGAGGGCCGCGGCGACGGCCGTGGCGATCTCGGTCTGGAGCCTCAGCACGTCCGCAAGATTCCGGTCATAGGACTTCGACCACAGGTGATACCCCGTGACTGCGTTGATGAGCTGCGCCGTAACGCGCACCGTGTGGCCGGATCGGCGCACGCTGCCCTCGAGCACCGCCGCGACGTTGAGCTTGTGGCCCACCGTAACGATGTCGGGGTGCTCTCTGAAGGAAAAGGAGGATGGGCGGGCGGCCACCTGCAGATCGTTGATCTGAGCGAGCGAGTTGAGTATTTCCTCGGTGAGCCCGTCCGAGAAGTACTCCTGGTCCTTGTCCCCGCTCAGGTTCACGAACGGCAGGACCGCGATCGAGTGCGGCGGCGGATTGAAGGCAGCCGGGGCTGCACTGGTTGGTGTGGCCGCCGGCGCCGGTAACGGCGGCTTGGCGATCCAGAGATGGTTGACGGTGAAATAAGCGCTCGCCCCGAGGATCACTACGCCGATCGCTGCGGACAGCAGGCGCCTCGACCGCGCCGGTCCGTCCTCGCTTGCGACAGCTGCTGCTCGCTTGACGGGCGACGCCTCGCCCGACAACAGGCGCTGTACGCGGTCAACAAAGGCGCGCGACGTCTCCCCTCCCGGCAGGCGCGTCCACTGCACCTCCCGGAACTTATCGGGGACATGTTCCTCGTCCTCGCCCGTATCGTCGATGACAATGGGCAGCAGGAATGCCTTGTGCGCCGCGATTAAATGCGAGCGATCGACCGCGAGCTTCCACTCCAATCGGAAGTAGCCCTCGCTTCGTTCATGCGTATGCTTTGAGACGACCGCGACGAAGAGCGCGCAGGTTTTGATTTGCCGGCGGATCGACTGGTCCCAGGCGTCCCCTCCCTTCAACTCACTCTGGTCGAGCCAGACCTCGATGCCGGCTTGCCGAAGTGAATCAGCAATGTTTTGCGCAGCTTCCGCATCCTCCGACGCGTAACTCAGAAAGACAGCTTTGGACTCCCCGGACAAGCACACCCCCGTCTCTCGGAGCGTCAGCTTACCCGATCTCCAACGGCAGCTCTGGGGAGGGCCACCCGGCCGCAGTGGGTCGCAAGCTACCAATTTCCGAAGGCGGCCAAGATCAGCGACTCTCTCTGGCAAGTGATCTTTCCACAGAGCCGCCGTTCAGCGCCACCCGACGAAAGCAGCTGCGCTGCCAGATAACACCCGGCGTGAGTAGTAGTAGACTGCCCGCGGTCAGCTCACAAAGGACGTGTGTGATGCGTCTGACAGGCCCCGATGGCTTGCTTCGTTCCTGGCCGGTACCGTCGCTCTGTCGGCGGCGATTTCCAGTCGAGCGGAAACGGCACTGCCGCCAGCGGCTTGCCTCTCGGGCAAGTCCTTTAGGTTGTGAGATGTAGAGCGGCCTCCTGCGCGAGGCCCGAATGTTGCGTTGGGTGGGAAAATATGAAGAGACGCGTGTGGCTCTTTGGGTGGATAGCGCTGTTTACGACCGTTGGGGTGAATGCACAAAACAAACTATCTGTAACGCTGACCTGCAAGGGCGAGACTGTGCACGCCCTGGACGTAGGAGACCGCCCCGAGCATCTGTTCGCTGTCTGGAAAGAAGCATGCACGTACGTCCAGCCTGCTCGGATTGGCGGAGAAAAGCTGATAGACGGATACAGCGTCGGATTCAGCGAAGACACCGCCACTGACTCAACAACAAGTGGGCATCATGTCGCAACGACTGAAAGCGGCGCCAAGCTCTTTCTCGCCTTTCACGGAACGACGCCGCTCAAACATCTCAAGCGTGCCGGTCCGACCAACGGAAGCTGGTTTTATTCGGGAGGTACCGGGAAGCTGGAAGGAATAAGAGGCAAGGGAACGTACAGAGTAACCCGGAACCATGATGGGACCTTTACGGTGGTGATCGAAGGCAGCTACGAGCTGCCGGTCTCGAAAACGAAGTGAGGGCGCGGCACTTTGACTTCCTCTGTTATCGGTTGCCGTAACCAACGGCGTGGCTTCCGCCTCCAGAAGCGATCACGACGACAGCGAGCACCGCTGCGGCGACCAGCCCAGCCGTCTTGAGGCCGCTCGGTCGCTTCACCTCCAGTTCAGCCATATCTGAATAAGGCACGTCGATTCGCGCCCCGACGGGGTCAGGACCACCTTCCCACGTCCGAACCACGGTGCCCCCTAGAGATGTCGCGCCGATCACGGTGACCTGGAGGCTGTGGGCTGCTCCACCCTTCGTGACGACCCGAACCGTGTCTCCAGGTTCGAGCTCGCGACGAATCGAATCCTCCGAAATATTTGCCGCGATCGGGCGCATCGCGGTGCACGCGTTCGACAGGCTGGCGAGAACAATCAGACAGGTCGTTAGAGTCTTCTTCGTCGCTGAGAGCATGGCGTCCACTCACATGGTTCGTAGCGCCAAGACCATACTCGCCAACGTCGTTGATCGTATACCTTTTGTGCCGAGTCAGCCGTCCTGAGCCCGGCGCTTGAGGGCAACCGGACCCCGACGGTAATAACGTTGAAGCCGTCTGCCACAAGCCGGTGTGAGCAAGCCTGCGGGCTGTTTAGTGCATCGGGGAAAACCAAGCCCCCGGACGGTTGACCATGGCAATGCTCGGCTTTGACACGGTGAGGACGCTGGGGCTTTCCCTTCGAGGAGCTAGACCGTGCCGAGCACCCTGCCGGTGCGTGCACTGCCGGCGTAACCGCGCGGGCCGTAGGTAGCAGCGCGGGCCACGCGCCCGGTGAGCGTCTGCAGGAGCTCGGCAACGCGCTTCATGCGCGCGGCGACCATCAATCCGTTGCGATCGTTGAGATCCCGGCAGCGCATCGCACGCCCCAGGCATTCGGAGAGCCGCGGCGTCAGGACACCGGCCGGGTCGCACCAGAGGCGCAGGCGCTCGAGCCCGGCGCGGTCCGGCGATTCGCCGTGCAGGCTGCAGAGCGAGCGGCGCTGCTCTTCGATGCGCGCCAGGGCTCCGAGCCGCTCCTGGCGGGCCGCCGTCGTGCGTTGCAGCGCTTCGGGCTCGCCCGTGCCGAGCGTGTCGCGCTCCTCTTCGAGCAGCTGCTGCAGCTCGGTCAGCAGCACGATCTCCTCACCCAGCAGCTCCGCCAGGTGATCGCGGCACAGGGCGGGATCCATGGGTTATTTCCCCTTGCCGCTCAAGGCCGCGAGCGCCTTCTCCATGGCCATGAGCTGCGTGGCGACGTGCTCAGCATCGACCGTATAGCGTCCCTGCTCGATCGCGCTCTGCAGCTGCGCCACCCTGGCCGAATCGACCGCGGGAGCATCGCGCAGCGACTGCTCGAGGGAAGCAAGTTGGCTGGCGGTATCGGTGATGTGGACCTCCCCCTGGGCGGGGGCCGGCGCGGCGTTGCCGCCGCCCGTGACGACATCGCGCGTCGGGACCACCGCGCTGGCGCGGCCGGCGGTGACGTTCGTCGTCAAGTCATTGATCTTGTTGGACACGGGAAAAACTCCTGGGGCATCTGACGCACTTTAGCGGCAGCGCCTCGAAAACCTTTAGGGTGTGATTTCGATCACTCCACTGGCATCGACCACCCCCTCTACGACCTTGAGGGAGGCGAGATTCTGCACCCGCACGCGCGCACCCTCGCGGCCGTCCTGGAGGGCCTTGCCGGTGGCACGCACGCTGACCCCCGGCGCGGATGCGATCAGGGTCACTTCCTGGCCCTGGCGGACGATCAGGTCGGCCAGCATCGCGTCCGCCGTGAGGGCCGTTCCGGCCGGCAGCGGGCGCGCGAGCGTGTGACGCTCGAGCGTTGCGACGTCGCTCACATAGCCGATTGCAAGCCCCGCCACCCGCCGCGTTTCCTCGGTCACCTGCGCGGCGTTCAGGCGCGCGCCACGCAGCGCGCTCTGTTTCAGCACCAGCACGCGGATGTCCGACTCGATATTGACTGGCACGTACACCGCCCAGGGGAAGCCCGGCGCAGGACAGCTCACCCGCACCGCCACATGCGCGCCGAGCTCGGCGCCCGAGGGCAGCGAGGTCGCGAGCGGGTCCGGGCAGCGCGCGAGATGCAGGCGTGGATCGAGCTGCGCATCGACGTGCACCTCGTAGGTCACACCGCGCAGTTGTGAGCGGATCAGTCCAACCGCTGCCGCCCTTACCGCCGCGAGCGGCTCGCCCGGCGCCTCAGCAGGCTCGGCGGCGACGGCGCCGGCGGTCAGCGCTGCGCCGATCAGCGCCAGGCCGGCAGCGAGGCGCCGGCGACGGAATCCCGACATCAGAAAGGTGCTCATGGCAGAGGACCTGCAAACGGCGCGCCAGCGGGACTTCCGGCGCTGCGGGCGCACGCAGCCTCGCCTGCCGGCTGCTCAGTGCATCAGAGTCCCCTGAGCAATAGTCAGGCAAGTGCCTAAGCATTGCGCTGAGGGACCTCGCATGCGTCGGTGGCGGCAAGAGCTTGCCGCCCGAGCGTGACCGCGTTCACTCATTCCGGCGGTTCTCGCCCCTGCTCCCCCGGTCCAGGCCCCAACCGGGCAGTGGCACGCGTCTTGCTTTGTCTGACCCAGGTTCAGTTTACGTCGGAACTCTGTCATGCCACTCAACCTGGATGCCTATCTCGGTGTTCACCAGGATGCGCTGAAGCTCTATGCCCAGCGCACCTCGGTGCTGGCGAACAACATCGCCAACGCCGATACGCCGAACTACAAGGCGCAGGATATCGACTTCCGCGCCGTGCTGGCCGGGACGGCCGGCGCCGGCGCCAATGCGCTGGCGCTCAGCACCACCAGCGGCTCGCATCTGGCGGGCAGCGCGGCGGCCGCGGGCGCAGCGCCGCTCAAATACCGCGTGCCGCTCGCCCCCTCGCTCGACGGCAACACCGTCGACGTGCAGATGGAGCAGGCGGCGTTCGCCGACAACAGCGTGCGCTACCAGGCGGCGCTCAGCTTCCTCTCCAGCAAGTTCAAGGACCTGATGACGGCCATCACCGGCCAGTAACGCCGCCGCCAGCCGAGGGACTCACGCATGTCATCCTTCAAAGTATTCGAGATCGCAGGCTCGGGCCTGTCCGCGCAGTCGGTGCGGCTCAACACCGTGGCGAGTAACCTCGCCAACGCCGACAGCGTCAGCGGCGATCCCAACACCGTCTACAAGGCGCGCCATCCGGTATTCCAGGCGGTGCACGCCGCCGTCGGCGCCCATGCGCAAGGCCAGCAGGCCGGCGCCGCGGTGCGCGTCACCGGTATCGTCGAGAGCAACGCTCCGCCCACGGTGCGCAACGACCCCGGCAACCCGCTGGCCGACGCCCAGGGCAATGTCTACGCCCCCAACGTCAACGTGATCGAGGAGATGACCGACATGATCTCCGCCTCACGCGCCTATCAGAACGACGTCGAGGTCATGAGCACGGCCAAGGATCTGATGCTCGCGACGCTGAAGCTCGGCTCGTAAGCACCGCCCCATACCAACTTCGAGGATTACTGATGTCAGCCTCCACTCTTCCGATCGGTACGACGCTCACCTCGCCCGCCGCGTCCGGCACCGTGAACGGCATTCCGGCCAACATGCAGATCAGTCAGGCGGGATTCCTGCAGCTGATCAGCACGCAGATGCAGAATCAGAATCCGCTCAATCCTACCGACCCAACGCAGTTCCTGGCGCAGATCGAGGGGCTCTCCGAGGTGTCGAGCCTGCAGAGCCTGCAGACTTCGATCTCCGGTCTCGCCTCGGGCTTGCAGGGCGCGCAGCTGCTGAACGGCACCTCGCTCCTCGGGCACTCGGTGCTCGCCGCCGGCAACACCGCCAACCTGGCCGCCGGCGGCAGCGTGTCGGGTGCGGTCAGCGCCCCGGCCGGCGCCAGCAGCCTGGCGGTGCAGGTCACCGATGCCAGCGGCGCGCTGGTCGATGCCTTCACCGTCGCACCGCAGTCTTCCGGCTACACCAACTTCACCTGGAACGGCACCACTACGAGCGGCAGCGCCGCGCCGCCGGGTGAGTACACGCTCACCGTCAGCGCCTCGGTTGGCGCCACCAGCCAGTCCGTGAGCCCCCTGGTCTACAGCCAGGTACAGAGCGTCACCATCGATCCCTCGACCCAGACCCTCGAGCTCAACACGGTCAACGGCACGCTGCCGCTCAGCTCGGTCGTCAACATTCAGTAGGAGATTTCTCATGTCCTTCAACATCGCGCTCACCGGCCTCAACGCCGCCAACGAGGATCTGTCGGTCACTTCCAACAACCTCGCCAACGTCGCCACCGTGGGCTTCAAGGGGTCGCGCACCGAGTTCGCGGACCTGTTTGCCTCCACCCAGCAGGGGGCCATCGCGACCGGCAACGGCGTGGCGGTCTCGGAGATCGCCCAGCAGTTCAGCCAGGGCAACATCGAGACCACCGGCAATACGCTCGACATGGCGGTGAGCGGCGACGGCTTCTTCGTCGTCAGCAAGAACGGCGCGCTCAACTACACCCGCGACGGCGAGTTCCAGCTCAACAGCTCCGGCGAGGTGGTCAACTCCCAGGGTCTGGCGCTGCAGGCCTATCCGCCGCTCGCCAACGGCGGCTTCAACACCGGTGGCCTCGCCAACATCTCGCTCAATACCAACCTGAGCCAGCCGCAGGCCACCAGCACCGCGCAGATCACCGCCAATCTGTCCGCGAGCGCGGCGCCGCCGGCCGATGCGCCGTTCTCGGCGACCGATCCCAACAGCTACAACAACACCACTTCGCTCACCGTGTACGACTCGCTCGGCGCCGCGCACACCGCGAGCCTCTATTTCATCAATACCGCACCGAACGCCTGGCAGGTGCAGCTGACGGTCGACGGCACCGCGGTCGGCGCGCCCCAGACGCTCGATTACTCGCAGACCGGCGCGCTCACCACGCCGGCCAACGGTCAGGTCACCTTCCCGGCCTACACGCCGGCGACCGGCGCCCAGGCGATGAACATGACCTTCGACTTCAGCAACACCACCCAGTACGGCGGCAACTTCGGCGTCACCGCCGTGCAGCAGAACGGCTTCACCACCGGTCAGCTCACCGGCATCAACGTCGACCAGACCGGCGTGGTGCAGGCGCAGTTCACCAACGGCCGCTCGATCAATCTCGGCCAGCTGGCGCTCGCCAACTTCGAGAATCCGCAGGGACTGCAGCAGCTCGGCAACGCCACCTGGGCGCCGACCAACGCCTCGGGCGCGGCGGTCAACGGCGTGGCGGGCAACTCCGGCTTCGGCAGCATCCAGTCGGGCTCGCTCGAGGAATCGAACGTCGACACCACTGCGGCCCTGGTCGACATGATCACCGCGCAGCGCGACTTCCAGGCCAACGCGCAGATGATCCAGACCGAGGACCAGGTCACGCAGTCGATCATCAACATCCGTAACGGCTGATAGCGCCGCTCGGGACGCGCAGGTAAGTCATGGACAAGTCGTTGTATGTGGCCATGTCGGGGGCGAAAGAGACGCTCGCCGCCCAGGAGGCCAACAACTACAACCTCGCGAACGCGAGCACCACCGGCTTCAAGGCGGCGCTGTCGGCCTTCCAGACGCGCAGCGTGACCGGTCCCGGCTTCGCCTCGCGCGCCTACGCGACCGCCGGCTCGACCGGCTGGAGCGACATCGCCGGCGAGCAGCAGACCACCGGCAACCCGCTCGACGTGGCCGTGCAGGGCCCAGGATTCATTGCGATCCAGGACGCTTCCGGCAACGAGGCTTACACCCGCGCCGGCGACCTGCACGTCGATCCCACCGGGCAGCTGGTCACCGCCGGCGGACGCCCGGTGCTCTCCGACAGCGGCCCGATCGCCGTGCCGCCGGCTTCCTCGGTCACGATCGGCGCCGACGGCACCATCTCGGTCGTCGGGCTCGGCCAGACACCCAACTCGGTCGCCTCGGTCGGGCGCATCAAGCTGGTGAACCCGCCGACCAGCACGCTGACCCGCGGCACGGACGGCCTGTACCGCCAGAGCGACGGCACGCCGGCCTCGGCCGACGCCAATGTCCAGCTCGCCTCGGGCGTGCTCGAATCGAGCAACGTCAACCTGTCGAGCTGTCTCGTCAACATGATCGAGCTCTCGCGCCGCTTCGAGCTGCAGGTGCGCGCCATTCACACCGCGGACGAGAACGCGCAGTCCTCCACCAAGCTGCTGCAGTCGGGCGCAACCGGCTGATCCGCACACCCCTGAAAGAGGTCAACTGATATGGAACCCGCACTGTGGGCCGCAAAGACCGGGCTCGACGCCCAACAGACCCAGATGACGGTCACGGCGAATAACCTCGCCAACGTCAACACCACCGGCTTCAAGAAGAGCCGCGCGGTATTCGACGACCTGCTCTACCAGAACCTGTCGCAGGTGGGCGCCAACACCTCGCAGAATACCCAGGCGCCGACCGGGCTCAACGTCGGTACCGGCGTGCGCGTGGTCGCCACCGAGAAGAACTACACCCAGGGCAGCGTCAACAACACCGGCAACTCGCTCGACCTCGCGATCCAGGGACAGGGCTTCTTCCAGGTGCTGCAGCCGAGCGGTCAGCTCGCCTACACCCGCGACGGCAGCTTCCAGCTGAACGCGCAGGGTCAGCTGGTGACCGCCGCCGGCTACCAGGTGCAGCCGGCGATCACCATCCCGCCCGGGGCGCAGAGCATCACCGTCGGTTCCGACGGCACGATCAGCGTCACGCTGGCCGGCCAGGCCGCTCCGAACACGGTCGGCACGGTGCAGCTCGCCAACTTCATCAACCCCGCGGGACTGCAGGACGTCGGCGGCAACCTCGCCGTGGAGTCCGCCTCGAGCGGCTCACCGGTGACCGGCAACGCCGGCCTGAACGGCATGGGTACCGTGCTGCAGGGCTCGGTCGAGGCCTCCAACGTCAACGTGGTCGAGGAGCTCGTCAACATGATCGAGACGCAGCAGGCCTACGAGATGAACTCGCGCGCCGTCGAGACCACCGACCAGATGCTCACCTACTCCACGCAGAACATGTAAGCGGTACGCGATGCGAACCTTCAATATCCTGCTGGCCCTGGTGGCGGCACTCGCCGGCGCCGCCGGCTGTCACAGCGGCGCGCCGCCGCCGAAGCCCGACGAGGGGCTCGCCTGGACCCAGGAGAAGCTGCCACCGCCGACCGATGGCGCGATCTACCAGGCCGGGCGCGAGATCGTGCTGGCAGAGAATCCCATTGCGCATCACGTGGGCGACGTCGTGACCATCGTGCTCAACGAGGCCACCGCGGCGCAGAAGAGCGCCACTACGACCACCAGCAAGTCGAACACCGTCACGATGCCCGGCACGCAGCTGCTCGGTAAGAACGTCTCCTGGCTCAACAACAACATCAACAACGCCAGCAAGTTCGACGGCGAGGGCGCCAGCGCCCAGAGCAACAGCCTGACCGGCTACCTCACCGCCACCGTGCTCAAGGTGCTGCCGAACGGCAACCTGTTCGTCGCCGGCGAGAAGCAGATCGGGCTCAACCAGGGCAAGGAATACGTGCGGGTCACCGGCGTGATCCGCCCCATCGACCTGGCGGCGGACGACTCGATCCCGTCCTACCGGGTAGCGAGCGCCAAGATCACCTACAACGGCAAGGGCGCGATCAACGATGCCAACGCGCAAAGCTGGCTGGCGCGCTTCTTCAATTCGCCCTGGGTGCCGTTCTGATGCGTGCGCTCCTCGTCAGCTGCGCGCTCGCGCTGCTCGCCGGCCTCGCCGCACCGGCGCAGGCCGAGCGCATCAAGGACATCGCCACGGTTGCCGGCGTGCGCAGCAACCAGCTGGTGGGCTACGGCCTGGTCGTCGGTCTCGACGGCACGGGCGATCAGACCACGCAGGCGCCGTTCACCGTGCAGAGCATCCAGAACCTGCTGCAGCGTTTCGGCGTCACGATCCCGCCGAACACCAATCCGCAGCTGAAGAACGTCGCGGCCGTAACCGTCACCGCAGACCTGCCGCCGTTCGTCAAGCCCGGCCAGACGATCGACGTCACCGTGGCGACCATCGGCAACGCCTCGAGCCTGCGCGGCGGTGCCCTCATCATGACGCCGCTGCGCGGTGCCGACGGTCAGATCTACGCGATGGCCCAGGGCAACGTGCTGGTGAGCGGTTTCGGCATCAACGGCAAGGACGGCTCGCGCATCTCGCTCAACGTTCCGAGCAGCGGCCGCATCCCCAACGGCGCTTCGGTGGAGCGCGAGGTGCCGGTGCACTTCGCCGCCGACCCGCACCTGGTGCTGAACCTCAACACTCCCGATTTCACCACCGCTGCGCGCGTCGCCGGTGCGATCAACGGCGCGCTCGGCGCCGGCAGCGCCGAGGCGCTCGATGCCGTGTCGATCCGCGTGGTGGCGCCGCTCGATCCGAACCAGCGCATTTCCTACCTGGCGACGCTGGAGGCGGTGCAGGTGGAGCCGGGCGAAGCACCGGCGCGCGTCATCATCAACTCGCGCACCGGTACCGTGGTGATCAGCTCGGAGGTGCGGGTCACGGCCGCGGCCGTCGCCCACGGCTCGCTCTCGGTGACCATCACCGAGCGCAACGAGGTGAGCCAGCCGACGCCGCTGTCGCAGGGACAGACCGTGGTCACACCGAAGAGCAGCGTCGACGTACAGCAGGCGGACGCCCGCATGTTCGTCTTCCAGGCCGGCGTCACGCTCGATGAGATCGTGCGCGCCGTCAATCAGGTGGGTGCCGCTCCCGGCGACCTCGTGGCCATCCTCGAGGCGCTGAAGGAAGCCGGCTCGCTGCGCGCCGAGCTGATCGTCATCTGAAGCCGCGACCATGGCGACCACCCCCGTCAACAACGCCAGCGTGTACGGCGACTTCGCCGGACTCGAGAAGCTCAAGTCCGGGGCGGCCCGCAACGATCCGGCGGCGGTGCGCCAGGTGGCGCAGCAGTTCGAGAGCCTGTTTGCGCGCATGATGATCAAGAGCATGCGCGATGCGATCGGCAAGGATCCGATCTTCGGCTCGGACCAGGCACAGACCTATCAGGGCATGTACGACGATCAGCTGTCGCTCGAGCTCACCAAGGGCAAGGGCCTCGGGCTCGCCGACATGCTGGTGCGCCAGTTGCAGCAGGCCGGCGCGAGCGGCAAGACCACGGCCAACGGCGCCGCACCGGCGACTGGCGCGAGTGCGACTGGCGGCCCTGTGTCCGGCGCTGCGCCTGCCGGACCCGCCTCGAGTGCCGACCGCGCCAGCTTCATCAGCCAGCTGTGGCCGCAGGCCCAGCAGGCGGCTCAGCAGCTCGGCGTCCATCCGGTGAGCCTCATCGCACAGGCGGCGCTCGAGACCAACTGGGGCCGGAGTGTCCCGCGCAGCGCGAGCGGCGCCTCGAGCAACAACCTCTTCGGGATCAAGGCCGGCGGCGGCTGGAGCGGTGCATCGGTCAGCGCGGGCACGCAGGAGTTTCAGGACGGCGCCACGCGAGGGACCAACGCAGCGTTCCGCGCCTACGCGAGCCCCGGCGAGAGCTTTCAGGATTACGTCGCGCTGCTCAAGACGAGCCCGCGCTTCAGCGCGGCGCTCGGCAGCGGCGCGAGCGTCGCCTCGTTCGCCACGGCGCTGCAGCAGGGTGGCTACGCCACCGATCCGGATTATGCCCATAAGGTAACGGCGGTCGCCGGCCAGGTGATCGCGGCGCTCGGGCAGAGCGCCAGCTCCGCCGACGCTTCAGCCCTCAAGTTTGCCGACGGCCGGCCGATACCCACGGCGACTGGGCAGGCTCCGGGGGAGGAGTTAGGCCATGGGTGACATACTCTCGACCGGCGTCTCGGGATTGCTTGCTTTTCAGCAGGCGCTCGACGTCACGAGCAACAACATCGCGAATTCCTCGACGCTAGGCTACAGCGTCGAGAGCATCAATCTCACGCCCGAGCCCGCCCAGGGCACGGCCGGCGGCTACGTCGGCAGCGGCGTCGAGGTCCAGGGCATCACGCGTGCCTACAACGAGCTGCTCGCGCAGCAGGTACGCTCATCGCAGGCCAGCTACTCGAGCTACAACACGCTCGCGACACAGGCCGGGCAGATCGACAACATGCTGAGCAGCTCGAGCACCGGGCTCACCGCGAGTCTGCAGAGCTTCGTCAACGCCCTGCAGACGCTCTCCACCTCCCCGTCCTCGACCGCGTCCCGCCAGGCGTTGCTCAGCCAGGCGCAGGCCCTGACCCAACAGATCAACTCCTACAGCTCGCAGATCCAGACCTACGGCACCGGTCTCGAGCAGCAGATCGGCGCCGACATATCGCAGGTGAACTCGCTCGCCGGCGGCATCGCCAAGCTCAACACTCAGATCGCCTC
>DATIXU010000012.1:0-107119 GCA_035518275.1 Steroidobacteraceae bacterium | reverse complement strand
GCCCTGCGCTCGAGCGCCGACCGCCTGTGGTTCGTCACCGTGATGAGCTTTTCTTCGAGTCTCGCCGCCCTGCCGCTGGTGGTGATGCTGCCACCGCCCCTGAAGGAGAGCTGGGGGTATCTCGGCGTCTCGGCGCTGCTGCAGGTCATCTACAGCTTCCTGCTCGCCTATGCCTACGCCCTCGGCGAGCTCGGGCTGGTATACCCCATCGTGAGGGGGACCGTGCCGCTGCTGGTAACGGTCGGCGGCTTCCTGCTCGCGGGCCAGCGCCTCGGCGGCCTGGCGCTGCTCGGCATCGTGCTCATCTCCCTTGCGATCGTCAGCCAGGCATTCGGCAGCGCGCGCACCGAGCGCAAGGCCGTCACGCACGCGATCGTGACGGCGCTCTTCGTGGCCGGCTATGTGATCGCCGACGCGCTCGGCGTGCGGCGCGCGGGCAACCCCCAGTCCTATGCGGCCTGGATCTGGGTGATCTATGGAGCGCTGATGCCTGCGGGCTTCGTGCTGCTGCGCGGCCCGATCGCGCCGCGGCCTGTGGCCGGGTCCGGCGAGACCTGGAAGGCGGCCGCCGCGGGTCTGCTCTCCTTCGGCAGCTACGGCGCCGTCATTGCGGCACTCGCCTTGGGAAACGTCGGCGCCATCTCGGCGCTGCGCGAGACCAGCATCGTGTTCTCCGCTCTGATCGGCCGGCTCTTCCTCGGCGAGACCCTGAGCCTGCGCCGCGCGCTGGTGTGTCTGACGGTCACCGCTGGGGCGGTGCTGATCGGCTACGCACGCTGAGGACCGGTTCGCTAAGATACCTTCACCACATCCCGGAGACATTCATGGCAGCCAGGGCCAAATCGAAGGCGAAGTCCGTCAAGGCGAACAAGCGCGCGGGCAAGGGCAGCGGCGCCGGGCGCGGCCTCCTGGAGCGCCTCAAGGAGGGCGCGGTGATCTGCGCCGAGGGTTATGTGTTCGAGCTCGAGCGGCGCGGCTACCTGCAAGCCGGGGCCTTCGTGCCCGAGGTCCTGTTCGAGCATCCGGAGGTGGTCGAGCAGCTGCACCGGGATTTCGTGCACGCAGGATCGGATGTGACGCAGGCGCTCACCTACTACGTGCACCGCGAGAAGCTGCGCCTGATCGGCCGCGAGAAGGATCTCGCGCCGATGAACCGCGCGGCGCTCAGGATCGCGAAGCAGGTCGCACGCGAGACCGGCACGCTGTTCGCCGGGGACATCTGCAATACCAACATCTACGATCCCAACGACCCGAAGGCGATCAGGGAGGTCGAGAGGATCTTCGAGGAGCAGGTCGGCTGGGCGGTCGAGGCGGGTGTCGATTATTTTGTCGCCGAGACCCTGGCGTGGGTGGGAGAGGCGGAGCTCGCCCTCAAGGCCATCAAGCGGCAGTCGAAAGTGCCGACGGTCGTCACCTTCGCGATGCACCAGGAGGCAATCCTGCGCGACGGCCTCACGCCCGCGGAAGCCTGCCGGCGCATGGAGCAGGCGGGCGCGGACGTAGTCGGGCTCAACTGTCACCGGGGACCGGCGACCATGATGCCGATGATCCGCGACATCCGGCAGGCGGTGAAGTGTCACGTGGCGGCGTTGCCGGTGCCTTACCGCACCACGCCGCAGCAGCCTTCGTTCATGTCGCTCACCGACCCGTGCTGCAACAACCAGCGCGCCTTCCCCGTGGGACTCGATCCCTTCATGGCGACGCGCGCGGAGATCTTCGCTTTCGGACGCGAGGCGTATGCGCTCGGCGTGCGCTATCTCGGCGTTTGCTGCGGCGCCGGGCCGCATCACATCCGTGCGCTGGCCGAGGCCCTCGGGCGCCACCCGCCGGCGAGCCGTTACACCGTCGACATGTCCAAGCACTCGTTCTTCGGCACCGACAAGCTGATCCGCAAGATCCAGACGGACTATCGCGACAAGGCCTGAAGACCGAAGGCGGTGAAGTACTCGGCCCTGGCGCTGCTGCGCGGCGCGCTGACCTCACAGCGCCATTGGCAGCCAGCCTGGGCTTCGCCCGAGCCCAAGGCCGCTTACGATGTGGTGATCGTCGGCGGGGGAGGGCACGGCCTCGCCGCCGCGTACTATCTGGCGAAGAACCACCGCATCACACGCGTCGCGGTGATCGAGCGCGGCTGGCTCGGCGGGGGCAACACCGGGCGCAACACCACGGTAGTGCGCTCGAACTACCTGTTCCCCGAGAGCGCGCGGCTCTATGACTTCTCGCTGAGGCTCTATGAGGGGCTCTCGGGCGAGCTCAACTTCAACATCATGTTGAGCCAGCGGGGCCAGGTGACGCTCGCGCACAGCCGCCACGACCTCGAGTCGATGTCGCGCTGGGTCAACACGCTCCACATGCACGGCATCGACGCCGAGCTCCTCGGACGCGAGCAGGTTGCAGCGCTTGCGCCGGCGCTCGACCTGTCGCCCACGGCGCGCGTTCCGGTGTTGGGGGGATTCCTGCAGCCGCGCGGCGGTACGGCACGCCATGACGCGGTCGCCTGGGGCTACGCGCGAGCGGCGTCCGCGCTCGGTGTCGACATCATCCAGCAGTGCGAGGTTACGGGCTTCGTGCGCGGCGCCGCGGGCCGTGTCACCGCTGTTGAGACCACGCACGGCCGCATCGGCGCCGAGCGCGTCGCGATCGCGGCTGCGGGGCACAGCTCGGTGCTGGCCGCACTCGCCGGTTTCCGGCTGCCGCTGACGAGCTACGCGCTCCAGGCAATGGTGACCGAGCCCTTGAAGCCGCGGCTCGACACCGTCGTGATCTCGCCCGGCACCGGCGTCTACGTGAGCCAGTCGGACAAGGGCGAGATGGTGATCGGCGGCAGCCTCGATCTGTTCCCCTCGTACGCCCAGCGCGGCAGCTTCGCCGTGATGCAGAGCGTACTGGCCGGAACGCTGGCGATGTTCCCCTCCTTCAGCCGCCTGCGGGTGATGCGCCAGTGGGCCGGCATCGTCGACGTGGTGCACGACTCGAGCCCCATCATCGGGCCGACGCCGGTCCCGGGGCTCTTCATCAACTGCGGCTGGGGCACCGGCGGCTTCAAGGCCATCCCGGCCGGCGGCTGGACGCTGGCGCACGTGCTCGCTACGGGCAGGAATCACGAGCTGGCAGAGCCATTTCAGCTCGAGCGCTTCGTGAGCGGGCGCTTCATCGACGAGGCGGCAGCGGCGGGGATCGCCCATTGATGCTGCTCAGCTGTCCCTGGTGCGGGTCCCGCGACGAGTCGGAGTTCGTCTGCGGTGGCACCACGCACATCGCGCGCCCCGCGCTCGGAGCGAGTGATGCGGAGTGGGGCGAGTATCTCTTCTTCCGCGATAACCCCAAGGGGGTGCATCGCGAGCGCTGGCGCCACGCGTACGGCTGCGGGCAGTGGTTCAACGTTGCGCGCCACACGGTCACGCACGAGGTCGTGGCGGTGTACGCCATGGGCGAGGCCCCGCCGTGAGCGGCTTTCGTCTGGCGGGGCCGGCCGGCCTGTGGATCGAGCGCGCCCGCCCGGTGACGTTCACTTTCAACGGGCGGCGCCTGACCGGCTACCGCGGCGATACGCTCGCCTCGGCGCTGCTCGCCAACGGTGTGCGCATCATCGGCCGAAGCTTCAAGCTCCATCGGCCTCGCGGCATCTGGTCCTGCGGGCTCGAGGAGCCGAGCAGTCTCGTCGACGTGGGTGCGGGCGCGCGCTGCACCCCGAACGTGCGCGCGACGATGCTGCCGATCACGGAGGGCCTCAGCGCCCGGAGCGTCAATTGCTGGCCAGGCGTCGGATTCGACGTGGCTGCGCTCACCGGCGCCTTCGCACCGCTGCTGCGCGCCGGCTTCTACTACAAGACATTCAAGTGGCCGAGCTGGCACTGGTTCGAGCCGGCGATCCGCCGCATGGCGGGCATGGGCCGCGCGCCGCTCGAGGCGGATGCGGACACCTACGAGGAAACCGCCGCGAGCGCCGACGTGCTCATCGTCGGCGGCGGGATCACGGGGCTCACGGCGGCGCTGGCCGCCGCTCGCGCCGGCGCCGCGACCATGCTGGTGGCGGGCGGCGCGCGGCTCGGTGGCGGGCTCGCCTGGCGCGACAATCCCGAGGTGCGCGAGCTCGCCTCCGCGGCGGCCGCGGCGGGCGTACGCATCCTCACGCGCACGATCGCTTTCGGGATCTACGATCACAACCTGGTGTGCGCCTGCGAGACGCTGTTGGCGGACGCTGCGGCGGAGGTCCCGAAGGAGCGGCCGCGCGAGCGGCTGTGGAAGATCCGCGCACGCGCGGTGATCGCCGCGGCGGGCGCGTTCGAGCGGCCGCTGGTGTTCCCGGACAACGATCGTCCGGGTGTCATGCTGGCCGGCGCCGCCGAGAAGTACGCCCGCGCCTTCGGTGTCGCCTGCGGCCGGCGCGCGGTGATCGCCGCCGCGAGCGACAACGCCTATGCGATCGCCGCCGGTCTGCGCTCGGCCGGGGTGGAGATTGCGGCGCTCCTCGACGTACGGGGGGCATCTGCGGCGAGCGAGGCGGCGCGTGACTTTCCTGTCGTGACGGCGGCGCGGGTCGCATCGGTGGCGGGCGCGCGCGGCGTGCGCGGCTGCAGGATTGCGCTTGCGCACGGCGGGCGCGATCTCGCGCTCGACTGCGATCTCATCCTCAACTCGGGCGGCTACGCACCGGCGGTCCACCTCCACTCGCAGGCCGGCGGGAAGCTCCGCTGGCTCGAGGAGGAGGCGATGTTCGTGCCCGATGGCGGCCCTCCGGGCGTGGCGAGCGTGGGCGCCTGCGCGGGAGCCTTTGCGCGTGCCCCGGCGGTGGGCCACGCCGCCGAGGTCGGCGAGGCGCTCGCGCGTGGCCGCGCGGCGCCGCCGGCGCCCGTGGGGGGCGTTGGCAAGGTGGCGGCCGACGCGTGCTCGCAGCTGCTCTCGCGCGCGCGTTTGCGCGGCAAGTGCTTCATCGACCTGCAGAACGATGTGTCGGTGGACGACGTGGCGCTTGCGGCCCGCGAGAACTACCGCTCGGTCGAGCACCTGAAGCGCTACACCACGACCGGCATGGGAACCGACCAGGGCAAGACGAGCAACGTCAATGCGCTCGCGCTCCTCGGAGCGCTCACCGGCCGCGCGGCCCCCGAGGTGGGCACGACGCGCTTTCGCCCGCCGTTCGCGCCCGTGACGCTCGGGGCGATCGTGGGCTGCCGGGTGGGCGCGCTCTACCGGCCGCTCAGGCACCTGCCGGCGGAGGCCTGGCACGTGGCACACGGGGCGCTGCTCGAGAACTTCGGCGACTGGTGCCGCCCCGCGGCCTATCCGCAGCCTGGCGAATCGCTCGAGGCGGCCGCGCAGCGCGAGGCACGCGCGGTGCGCACGGGCGCGGGGCTCCTCGACGGCTCGCCGCTCGGCAAGCTCGAGGTCTTCGGCCCGGACGCGGCGCGCTTTCTCGACCTCATGTACGTCGGCACGATGTCGACGCTCGCGACCGGCCAGGCCCGCTACGGCGTGCTGCTCGACGAGAACGGCACGCTGGTCGACGACGGCATCGTCGCGCGGCTCGGGCCCGAGCACTTCTGGGTCAACACGACGAGCGCGGGGGCGGAGCGTACCGCGGCGGCCTTCGAAGAGTGGCTGCAGTGCGAGTTCACGGAACTTGAGGTGCTGGTGACACCTGTGACCTCGCGTTGGGCCAACGTCACGGTCGCAGGCCCGCGCGCCTGGGAATGGCTGGCGCGCGCCGGCTTCGATGCGGCGCTCGCGCCGGCGGCGATGAGGCACATGACACTGCGCGCGAGCGCGCTCGGACGCAGCCCGCTGCGGGTGCTGCGGGCGAGCTTCAGCGGCGAGCTCGGCTACGAGGTGAATCTTCCTTCCGATGAGGCCGCCGGCGTCCTCGAGCGCTTATGGTCGCAGGCGGGCGCGGTCGGCGGAGTGCTCTACGGCATCGAGGCGCTGCAGGTGCTGCGCGTGGAGAAGGGCTTCATTCACATCGGGACCGACACCGACGGCACGACGCTGCCCGGGGATGTGGGCCTCGCGCGCGGCATCGAGCGCAAGGCGGCGAATTTCGTCGGACGCCGCTCGCTGACGCGCCCCGCGGCCGCCGATCCGGCGCGGCAGCAGCTCGTCGGGCTGACGCCCGTCGATGGACGCACGCTGCTGCCGGTTGGCGCCCAGATTGCCCCTCATGCCGCGCCGGCTCCGACCGAGGGCCGGATCACTTCGAGCTTCATGAGCCCCGAGCTCGGCCATCCGGTGGCCCTCGGCCTGCTCGCGCGCGGCAGGGAGCGCCTCGGCGAGCAGCTGCGCGTGTATCACCTGGGCGTCGAGATTGCGGCGCGCGTCGTGGCGCTTCCCTTCGTCGATCCCAAGGGAGCGCGCGTCCATGGTTGAGGCCGTGCCGCTCCATGCGGCGACTTTGCGCTACTTCTCGCCCGCCGGACCCTTCGCCGCGGCCGTGGCTGCGGCTACTGGAATGCCAGTGCCCACACCGCTCACAGCCACCCTGTCGCAGCACCTGGTGCTCGCCTGGCTTCGGCCGACGGAGACGCTGGCTTTGAGCGAGGAGGGCGCGCCCATTGCCGAGCTCAGGGAGCGGCTCGCGCAGGCGGCAGGCGGTTACGTCGTGGACCTGACCGGGGGGCTCAAGGCATTCAGGGTGCGTGGCGCGCGGGGGCCGGAGCTTCTCTGCCGGCTGGGCAGCGCTGCGCTGGCGCTGCGCGTCGGCGAGGCCCGGAGCGGCCGCTTCGCGGATGTGCCGGTGCTGGTCGTGTGTGTGCGCGTCGAAGAGACGCTGCTGGTTGTGGACCGCGCCTACGCGGAGCACCTGAGAGGCTGGATCGAGGCGACGGTCGCGCCGAATGGACGTGATGCGGTCCCGAAACTGGAATAGTCCGTCAATTGTTAGAAAACCGTCTAAGTGAGGTCCCTTGAGCCTCTATAGAGGGGCTCAAGCAAGCCCAAATAGATGATTTTCTAACATTCCGGCTGGATATTGAAATTCGAGACCCTCATGCGTGCTCGAGTCGCAAATTGCCGGCCGCTGGCGCGAGGGTTTGTTCTCAGCGAGTATGAGTGCTCAAAAAAAGGGTGCGCCCATGGACAAGAAAGCAATCGACCGGCGCTGGCTGCCGCTCAATGCCCTGCGCGCCTTCGAAGGCGTGGCCAAGCACGGCAGCTTCACCGCGGCAGCCAATGCGCTCCTGATCTCTCAGAGCGCCCTGTCGCGCCACGTGATCGCGCTGGAACGCCTCACTGGGGTGCAGCTCTTCGAGCGGCGACCGCACGCGCTCACCCTCACCAAGGCGGGCCAGCACCTGCTGCCGGCGGTCGTCAAATCCTTCGACCGGCTCGAGTACGCGCTCGATGACATCCGCAACGAGGGTGCCCCGACCCAGCGCGCCCTGCGCGTGCAGATGCCGCCGAGCTTCGCGGTGCAGCTCGCCGTCCCCATCCTGCGCGACTTCCGCCGCGCCTGCGCCGACGTCGACATCGATCTCATCAGTCCCTATGGCGTGGGTCCGCCGTTGGGTGACGTCGACGTCGCGGTCATCTACTCGAAGCCCACGGTCAGCGATCTCGTGACCGACCTCCTGTGGTCAGTGCGCCAGTCGGTCGTCTGCCATCCCAATATCGCGGCCGCGAACCGCGGCAAGGACCTTGCGGCCTTCATCGAGGCGAACGAGCTGATCCATGTCAGGATCGCCGACACACCGCGGCATCATTTCTGGACGGAGTTCACGCGGCAGAACGGTCTCGCCGGCGTCGATGTCGAGAGGGGCATGGTGTTCGACACGGCGGTGCTCGCGGCCCAATACGCGCTCGGCGGGCAGGGAATCGCGGTGCTCGACACCAATCTGTTCGCCGATGAGCTGCGGGCCGGGAGCCTGGTGAGCCCCTTCAACGCCACGCTCGACGACGGCTACGGCTATTACCTGATCACCCATCCTGAGGGACTGGCGGATACGGCGATCGCCCTGTTCCGCTCCTGGCTGATCGAGCGCTTCGGTCCCGCCGGGGCCGCCGCGGCCCCGGCGGTGCAATTGGTGGTGTCAAACGAATGAGAAACGACGCACGGGTGGTGGTGATCGGCGGCGGAGTGGTCGGCGTGAGCGTGCTCTACCACCTGACGAAGGCGGGGTGGAAGGACGTGCTGCTGATCGAGCGCGGCGAGCTCACCTGCGGCTCGACCTGGCACGCGGCCGGCGGCATGCATACCATCAACGGCGATCCCAACGTCGCCAGGCTGCAGCAGTACACCATCAACCTGTATAAGGAGATCGAGCAGATCTCCGGGCAGTCCTGCGGCATACACGTCACCGGCGGCATCATGCTGGCCGGCACACGCGCGCGGCTCGACTGGCTGAAGATGGCCAAGGCGCGCGGCCGCTATCTCGGCATGGAGCTCGAGATCATTTCGGTCGACGAGGCCGCGCGGATCTTCCCGCTCATGAACAAGGAGCACTTCGTCGGCGCGCTCTACGACCCGATCGAAGGACACGTCGATCCCTACGGCGTGACGCATGCCTACGCCAGGGCGGCACAGATCGGCGGCGCGCAGGTGGTGCGCCACACGCGCGTCACGGACCTCAAGCCGCGCGCCGACGGCAGCTGGGACGTGATCACGGATCACGGCAATGTGCACGCCGAGCACGTGGTGAACGCCGGCGGGTTGTGGGCGCGCGAGGTCGGCCGCATGGTCGGGCTCGAGCTGCCGATTCTTGCCATGGAGCACCAGTACCTCATCACCGAGGACATTCCGGCGCTCAAAGGACAGAAGGAGCAGCTGCATTGCATCGACTTCGAGGGCGAGATCTACACGCGCCAGGAGCGCGGCGGCATGCTGCTCGGCACCTACGAGCGCGCCGGCGTGCCGTGGTCGCCGCGCGCGACGCCGTGGGATTTCACCCAGAGCCTGCTGCCGAATGACCTGGAGCGCATAGCACCGAGCCTCGAAGTTGGCTTCGAGCATTTCCCGGCGCTCGGTGAGGCCGGCATCCGCAAGGTCGTCAACGGCCCCTTCACCTTCGCTCCGGACGGCAATCCCCTGGTTGGCCCCATCCGGGGCTTGAGGAACTTCTGGGTCGCCTGCGGCGTGATGGCCGGTTTCAGCCAGGGCGGCGGGGTGGGACTCGCGCTGTCGCACTGGATGGTGGACGGCGACCCGGGCGCGGACATCTGGGGGATGGACGTCGCGCGTTATGGCGACTGGGCGACGCTCGCCTACACCAACGCCAAGGTCCGCGAGAACTACTCGCGGCGCTTCCGCATCCGCTTCCCCAACGAGGAGCTGACGGCGGCGCGGCCGTTGTGCACCACACCGATCTACGAGCGGCTGCAGGCGAGGCACGCCGTGTTCGGCGACTACTGCGGACTCGAGCACGCGCTGTGGTTCGCGCCGAGCGCTGCGGAGGCCACCGAGCTCATCACCTTTCACCGCTCGAACGCGCACGCCCACGTCGCCGCGGAGTGCGGCGCGGTGCGCGATTCAGTCGGACTGCTCGAGATCTCCAACTACGGGAAATTCGACGTGACCGGAGCGGGTGCCGAGGAGTGGCTGTCGCACGTGATGGCGAATCGCGTGCCGAAGGTCGGCCGCATTGCGCTCACGCCGATGCTGAACGAGCGCGGCAAGCTGATCGGCGATTTCACCATGGCGCGCGTCTCGCAGGACCGGGTGTTCCTGGTGTGTACCTACGCGGCCGAGAATCACTACCGGCGCTGGTTCGAGCGTCACGCCCCGCCGGCGGGCGTCAGCGTGCGCCCCTGTGCCATGCAGTACGTAGGACTGTCGGTTGCGGGGCCGCACTCACGCGCACTGCTGCAGAGCGTGACACACGAGGACCTCTCCAGCGCGGCCTTTCCGTTCCTCAGCTTCCGCCGCATGGACGTCGGCATGATTCCGGCGCTGGTCGGGCGCATCAGCTTCACCGGCGATCTCGGCTATGAGATCTGGGTGACGAGCGAGTACCAGCGCGCGCTCTATGACCTGCTGGTCGGGGCGGGCGCCGCGTACGATCTCAGGCTCTTCGGCGGCCGGGCGCTGAATGCCATGCGTCTCGAGAAGAGCTTCGGCACCTGGGCGCGCGAATACCGCCCCATCTACGGTCCTTACGAGGCCGGGCTCGGGCGCTTCGTGGATCTGAGGAAGGACAGCTTCGTCGGGCGCGCCGCGGCGCTCGAGGAGAAGGAGAGCGGCGGCAAGCTGCGCCTCGTGACCTTCACCATCGACGCACGCGATGCCGATACCTCGGGAGACGAGCCCATCTGGCACGACGGCCGGGTGATCGGCTGGGTGACCTCGGGCGGCTACGGTCACAGCGTGCAGCGCTCGCTCGCGCTCGGCTATGTGCCGAAGGAATACGCCGAGGTGACCGGCGGATTCGAGATCGAGATCCTCGGGGAGCGCTGCAAGGCGACGCGACAGCCGGCGGCGGCGTTCGACCCCGACGGCAGCCGCATGCGCGCCTGACAGTCAGGCGACGAACATGGCGAGCGCGCTCGCGGTGAGCGCGGGCCTGCTCTCTCCCTCGATCTCCATGGTGTTCTCGGTCGTCACCAGGTAGCGCCCCGTGCCTTTGTTGTCGACCGAGGCGATCGTGATGTGGTTGCGCACGCGCTTGCCGGAGCGTACCGGGGCGACGAACCGCACCTTCTCCAGCCCATAGTTCACGACCGACTTCGGGGAGATGCGCTCGAGCAACACCTCGAAGCTCGTCGGCGCGATCAGGGACAGGGTGAGAAAGCCGTGGGCAATCGTGCCGCCGAACGGTCCCTCGCGCGCGGCGCGCTCGGCGTCGAGATGAATCCACTGGTGATCGCCGGTGCAGTGGGCGAACTCGTTGATCCGGTTCTGGTCCAGAAGGATCCAGGAGGAGACGCCGATCTCCTCGCCGATGTGCTTCGCCAGGTCCGCCACGGGCATTCTGTTCGCGGGCATCAGCTAATCTTACCAAGGGAGCGGATGGGGCTCGTCGTCGGCATATAACCAGTATGCATTGCACAAGTCATTCGCGTTATGAGCCTGTTAAAGTTTGATGAAACATATATATATCAGATACATAAGTCACTTACTATTCTTAGCTATCTTATTTCTTGCAATGCATACAAACCACGGTAGAATCCGGGCAGCCAACCCCCAAACCGCCTCGCGAGGAGCTGCCATGACCGACCGCACTTACGATCTCAACACCTGGCTCGAGACCTACAAGGACACCTTCGCCTCCTTCAGCAAGGCCCAGCAGGACGGCTTCAAGGCGCTCGAGCGCTTTGCCCGCTTCAACTACGCCGTCGCCGGCGACTACCTCGAGGCAGGTCTCGCGCACACCAAGGCGGCTCTGAGCGCGCGCGCCGCGGTCGGCACCCAGGCGATGGCCGACCTGCTCGCGAAGCAGGCCGAGCTCAGCAACCAGCTGAGCGAGAAGCTGCGCGTCCGCGCGCAGGAGTTCTCGACCCTGGCTTCCGAAGTACAGGAGTCCGTCAGCAGCTTCGCCGCCGAGGCCGCGACCCGCGCCGCCGGCACGAAGAAGGCGGCGTAAGAACCTCGCGCCGATAGCCGACCGGCACCGCTGACAGATCAGAAGGGCGATCCCGCTGGGGTCGCCCTTTTTTTTGAGCCCCTCGCGCCCGTAGCACGTAGCATGCGAGCATGTGTCGAAGGACGAGCTGTTCCCGCCCGGAAGCGTGCTCGCCGGCGAGAGCTTCATGATCAACGAGCTCTCGCTCGGTTGTATCTTCGACTTCGCCCGCGTGCAGGCGCTGACGCTCGGGGTCGGCGGGCTCGCGAGCACTTACAGCTATCCGGCCACGCTCATTCCTGCCTATGGCGATCGGCCGACATCCTGGATGCTGTTCGTGCGCGCGCGGCTCTAGCCATGTCGTTCAATCCGACGGCGGCCAGCGACTACCCGCGCACCTACCGCGCGGCACTGTGGCTGCGTCTGGCAGTGAGCGCCGTGGGCGCCGCTTTCTTCGTGATGGCGGGCGCTCTCGCGTTTCTGCTCGGCGGCCAGGCGCGTTCACCCGGGGCGCTGGCAGGCGTGGCGCTGCTGGTGATCGGCGTGGCGGCCTTCGGCGCCTGGATGATTGCCGCGATGCTTCGTTCAAAGATCGTGCTGACCGGGGACGCCGTCGAGGTCCACGGCCTGATTCGCGTGCGGCGGCTCGCGCGCGAGGGTCTCGCCGGGCGGCGGGTCGTCAGCCTGCAATACGGACAGAAGATGCTGGTGTTGAGCGCGAAGGACCCGCGCATGCGCGACCTCAAGATCTCCTTCTCGTCCCTGCGCACCGACGCTGTCTGGGACGCCTGGATTGGCGCGCTCCCCGATCTCGATGCACAGGACGCGCAGGCGCTCGAGGCGGAGGTGGCTGCGAACGCCGAGCTGGGGCAGACGCCGCAGGAACGCCTGGCGCGCCTCGGCGCGGCGAAGAAGCTGGCGAACGCGCTGAACGTGACGACCTATGCGGTTGCCGCCTGGGGCTACATCTACCCGCGGCCCTACGCGCTCGCCGTGCTCGCGCTCGCGGTGCTGCCCTGGATCGCGATCCTGCTGGTCGCGAAATCCTCGGGGCTCATTCGCGTCGACTCGCGACG
This sequence comes from Steroidobacteraceae bacterium, assembly GCA_035518275.1. Classification (GTDB taxonomy): domain Bacteria; phylum Pseudomonadota; class Gammaproteobacteria; order Steroidobacterales; family Steroidobacteraceae; genus 13-2-20CM-66-19. The sequence goes on along the minus strand of DATIXU010000012.1, from coordinate 94,557 downwards.
CGGCGATCCACGTCCCACGCTGGCGATTCCGGTGATCATCCCGGGCCTCGTGCTGCTGGCGCGGGCGGTGACGGATGTCGGAGTCCTCGACGTCGAGCGCGCCCTGATCGTCGCGGCGATGGCGGCGGCGCTGCTCAGCTGGGCGGCGATGACGAGCGATGCAGCCGCTCGCGCACGGTTGTGGAGCGCGCAGCTGTTATTGCTGCTGTTACTTGGCTGTGCCTACGGATACGGCGCGGTGGTGCTCGGCAACAGTCTGCTCGACTCCTCGCCGGGTGAGAATTTCCGCGTCGGCGTGCTCGCCCGGCACGTGAGCCGCGGCCGCAACACGTCCTACCACCTGACGCTCGACCGCTGGGGGCCGCGGACTGAACCCGCGGAGGTAAGGGTTACGCGGGATCTCTACCTGCAGTCCCCGCCGGGGAGCACGGTGTGTGTGCACCGCGGGCCGGGGGTTCTCGGTATCTCCTGGTACGACGTCGTCGGTTGTGGCGGCTGAGCCCGCTCGCACGGGTGACCGATCCGTGCGGCCACCCATGCGAGTCTCACCATCCCTGTCAGCGCCACGATCCTCCTCAGGCGCGTCCCTCAGCCCTGCCGCAGGTGCGCGGCGTACACCGAGGCCAGCATCGGGCTGTTGACGTCGCGCACGGCCTGCGCGATCGCCTGTCGGCGGCATTCCCTGGCCTGATCCATGGCGTGCAGATCGCGGATGTCATCGGGCAAGCACACTCGGTAGGCCGCCGACACGATGCGCCCGTAGAGCGCTCGCGATCCCTGCTCGGTCGAGAGATCGAGAGCCGAATAATGGACCGTGGCCGACGGGGCTGCGGCGCTGGCGGCATGTGCGTTGCCGACGGCGCCGATGGCGGTACAGGTGGCGAGCACGCCGAAGGCCACGGCGGTGCGCAGGCGCCCGCCCGCATTGAGCGTTGCAGAGGTCATGGGTTTCTCCTTTCGAGCGCGTCACGACCTTCGCGACGCTGTTGATCAGATTCCCAAGATGCCCGTTGCGTTTAAAGGCGGCGGCGACGCGCTGGTCCCGCGCAAACACGAATTCGTACCGGCGCGTTCCTGGTCGTTTGCGCGCGGCGCGCAGCGCGCGCTGCGGCACGCGGATTCGTCCCGTGGATCGACGCAATCGTCCCACTGCGCTCGGCTGCGGCACTTCGGCGCGCTTGCGGGTAGGCTATGCTCCTGCGAATGAGCGTCTCGCCACTCGAACGGATTACCCCCGCAGTCCTCGGCGTCGCACGCGCCGGCGATGCCGCCGGTGAGCGCCGCGCTGCGCGCGCCCGCCGCAACTTCTGGCCGCAGCTGGCGGTGCTCACCGGCTTCTGGATTTACGTCGCGCTCTCGAACCTCATGTATGCCAACACCATGGGTGAGAGCCTGAAGTCGTTCGACGTCACCGATTTCTTCGCGCCCTGGGACGCGCGCCTGGTGCAGCACCTCGTCCTCTATCCGCTCTTCATACTGTGCGCCTGGGCTTCGCTGCGCATCGGCTGGCGGCCGCTGTGGCGCACGCTCCCGATCCAGCTCTCCTGCGCACTCGGCTTCGCAGTGCTGGCCGCCCCGGCGCTGGTGCTGGGCGAGATGACCGTGGGAGAGTGGCACGGCACGTCCTGGATCACCCACCCCGAGCACAGGAGCTACGCGAACTGGGCCGAGTTCTTCGCCGGTCCGGCGGTGCCGACCTGGATCGCGAGCGCGACCAGCTTCCTGGTCACCTACGGTTTCGGGCTGGCACTCATCACCAGCTTCGGCTTCTATCAGCGCCTGCGCGACTCGCAGCTGCGCTCCGCCGCGCTCGAGCGCGCGCTGGCCGCGGCGCACCTCGCGGCGCTGCGCATGCAGCTCTCGCCGCACACGCTCTTCAACCTGCTGCACACCATCCGCGGCCAGATCGCCTGGGATCCGCCCGCGGCGCAGTCGATGGTGGTGCAGCTCGGCGATCTGCTGCGTCGGCTGTTGACGGCGGGCGAGCAGGAGTTCTCGCGCCTCGGCGATGAGCTGCAGTTCGTGCAGCTCTATCTGCAGCTGCAGCAGCGGCGCTTCGCCGATCGCCTGAGCGTCTCGGTGCCGCCGCGCGATGCGGCGCCGCTCGCCTGGGTGCCGAGCCTGATCCTGCAGCCGCTGGTCGAGAACGCGGTGGTGCACGGGCTCGGCGGCCACGAAGGTCCGGTCAACGTGCGGGTCGAGGCGAGCGTCGTCGGCGAGACGCTGGTGCTGCGGGTGCTCAACAACCTCGCCCCCTCGTGGCGCGGCCTGCACGGGCCGGGGATCGGCCTCGCCAATGTGCGCGAGCGGCTCTCGGTGCAGTTCGGTGAGCGCGCCCGCTTCACGGCCGGACCCGGCGATGATCAGCAGTGGGTGGCGGAGATCCACATGCCGCTGTTGCGCGACGGGCCCGAGGCGGCGCCGCGCGCACCGCCGGATGCCGATCAATGATGGATGTCATCATCGTCGACGACGAGCCGGCGGCGCGGCGCACGGTGCGCGAATGCTGCGAGCGCGAGGCGGACCTCAACGTCGTCGGCGAATTCGGCGACAGCCGCGCGGCGCTCGAGGCGATTCGCGCCCGCCCGCCGCACGTACTGTTCCTCGACATCCAGATGGACTCGATGACCGGGATAGCGCTGGCGCGGGCGCTCGATCCGGCGACGCTGCCGCTCATCGTATTCGTGACCGCCTACGACCACTATGCGCTCGAGGCCTTCGAGGTGAGCGCGGTCGACTACCTGCTCAAGCCGTTCGACGAGGCGCGCTTCCGGGCCACCGCGGCACGGATGCGCCGCCGGCGCGAGGAGAGCAGCGCCGACCGCCAGCACTCGCTCGAGTCGCTGCTCGAGCAGCTCGAGCGCGGTGCGCGCGCCCGCGATGCGCAACCGCGGGTGCTCGCGGAGGCCGGCAGCCGCATGCACATGCTGGACGTGGCGCAGGTCGAGGTGGTCGAGGCCGACCGCAACTACGTGCGGCTCACCATCGGCCGCGAGGTGTTCCACGCGCGCAGCACGCTGCAGCAGGCAGAGCGTTCATTCCAGGCGCAGCCGATGCTGCGTATCAGCCGCTCGTGCCTCGTGAACATGAGCCACGTGAAGGAGATCAGCCGCACGCCGCGCGGTGACTTCATCCTGGTGTGCGCCGGCGGCACCACGGTCACCAGCAGCGAGGGCTTCCGCGACCCGGTGCGCCAGTACCTCGAGCGGCTGAAGCTCGCGCCGGCCTGAGGCGGGCGCGCCCCGCAAAATCCTGCGGCACGCTCCGCGGCGTGCGCTAAAGTCGTGCCCTTGAGTACCACGACTCCGACCCGGCGGGCAGCGCTGTGGGCACTCGGCGTGCTGACCGCCATCAACCTGGTCAATTACCTCGACCGCTATGTCGTGCCGCCGATCTTTTCCGACCTCAAGAGCGCCATGCAGCTCTCGGACACGAAGCTCGGACTGCTGCTGCCCGCCTTTCTCATCGTCTATTCAGTCGCCGCACCGCTGTTCGGCGCCCGGGGCGACCGTGGCGCACGCCCGCGTCTCATAGCCGGCGGCGTGTTCGTCTGGAGTCTCGCTACCGTCCTCTCCGGTCTCGCGCAGAGCTATAGCCAGCTGTTTGCAGCGCGCGCACTGGTCGGCATCGGGGAGGCCGCATATGTGGCGATCGCGCCGGCGCTGCTCGCCGATTTTTTCCAGGCCGGCAGCCGCGGCCGCGTGTTCGCGGTGCTCAATATGGCGATCCCGGTCGGCTCGGCGCTCGGCTTCATCGTGGGCGGCCTGGTCAGCGTGCACTTCGGCTGGCGCGCGGTGTTCTACCTCGCCGGCGCCCCGGGCCTGCTGCTCGCGGCGGCGCTCCTCTGGCTGCCCGATCCGCCGCGGGGAGCGCAGGACGGGACCACGACGGCGCCCGCCGGCGCAACGCGCTCGTCGCTCGCGGTGTACTTGAGCCTGCTGCGCCAGGGACCGTATCTGCTGCTGGTGCTTGGCTACGCGGCGTATACCTTTGCTCTGGGCGGGCTCGCGAGCTGGATGCCGTCTTTCCTCGAGCGTGCACACGGGATCCCGAAGGCGCAGGCCTCCACCGGTTTCGGCGCGATCGTCGTGATCACCGGATTCCTCGGCACCTTCGCGGGCGGCTGGCTGGGGGACTACTGGCTCAGATACTCGCGCCAGGCGTATTTGTGGTTCTCGGGCGCAACGACGGTCCTCGCGGTGCCGTTCGCCGCGGTGGCACTCACGGCGGATGCGCCGCCGATCTACTACGGCGCGATCGTGGTCGCCGAGCTGCTGCTGTTCATGTCGACCGGGCCGATCAACGCGGCGATCGTCAACATCGTCTCACCGTTCGAGCGCGCCTCGGCCATGGCACTGTGCATGCTGCTCATCCACGTGCTGGGAGACGTGCAATCACCGTGGGTGATCGGCTGGCTGTCGGATCAATCCTCGCTCGCTCGTGCCGTGCTCATCGTACCGGTGGCCATCGCCCTCGGCGGGCTGATCTGGTTCGCGGCGGCGCGCAGCGCGGCGCGCGCCGCCGCCGTGTCCGCGTGAGGCGCGGCGGGCGTGCCTTCGATGCCGGGTTGCCACCGGCGGCCCGGCCGCTGACGACGGCGACCGCCTCCGAAGTCGCGGCGCTGCTCGAGGCGGCGCTGCGCTCGCGCGACGGCCTCATGGGCGCGCACTGCATTCACGAGCTGTGGATGCGCGGGGAGTTCGCCGCGCGCATCGAGGCGGCGCTCGAGGCGCTCTGGCGCCGCGCGGCCGCCACGGTGCCCGAGTGGCTGCCGATGCGCTACATCGAATGGCTCCCGGCCGCCTATGAGACAGCGCTCGGCTTTCGCCCCGGCCGTCGCGGCCGCAGCAACGTCTACCTCGTGCTGCTCGACTTCGCCGACCGCAGGAGGGGGCCGTACGGCGTCTACGTGGGGATGAGCCGCTACACGCCGGGCGAGCGCTTCGATCAGCACAAGGCCGGGATACACGCCGCCGGCAGCGTGCTGAAGCGCGGCCTCGAGGTGCTCACCGGGCCGACGCTGCACCTGCAGTGCCTGGCGCGCGCGGAAGCGCAGCGCGTTGAGGCGGCGCTCGCGCAGGCGCTCGCGGCTGCCGGGCTACTCGTCGAAGGCGGTCATTGACGCGTGACGAAGGCGCGCTCGATGACGTAGTCGCCGGGCTCGCCGCTGCGGGGCGAGATGTGGAAGCCGTGTGCGTCGAGGAGCTTCGAGGTGTCGCTGAGCATCGCGGCACTGCCGCAGACCATGACGCGGTCGGTCGCCGGATCGAGCGGCGGCAGATCGAGATCGCGCGTCAGCCGTCCGGACTCGAGCAGCGTCGTGAGGCGGCCGCGGTGCACGTAGGGCTCGCGGGTGACGGTCGGGTAGTAGCGCAGTTGCGCGCGCACCTGCGGCCCGAGCAGCTCGTGGCTCTTGAGCTTCTCGAGCGACGCGCGCACCACCTCGGTCTCGCGCGCCCAGCGTACCCCGTGGACCAGCACCACGACCTCGAAGCGCTCGTAAGTCTCCGGGTCGCCGATCAGGCTGAGGAAGGGTGCGGCGCCGGTGCCGGTGCTGAGGAGGTAGAGCCGCTTGCCCGGATTCAGGTCGTGCAGCACCAGCGTGCCGGTGGGCTTGCGGCTGACGAGCACGATATCGCCGGGACGCACGTGCTGCAGCTTCGAGGTGAGCGGCCCGTCGGGCACCTTGATGCTCAGGAAGTCGAGGTGCTCCTCGTAGTTGGGGCTGGCGATGCTGTAGGCGCGCAGCAGCGGCCGCCCCTCGATCGGCAGTCCCACCATGACGAACTGTCCGTTCTCGAAGCGCAGGCCGCGATCACGCGTGGTGGTGAAGGAGAATTGCGTATCGGTCCAGTGATGGACGGCGAGCACGCGCTCGCTGCCGATGGCTGCTGCCAAGGATCTCCTCCAAGTGTTGGTTCCCGGAAGACATGTTAGCCGGCCGGTGCGGGCGCGCTCTGCGTATTTATACTCATGGCCTCAGAAGCGCGGGTTATGAGGCCGGTCAGAACGTGCCGCCGAGTCTCGCCTGCGCGAGCGCCCAGGCGCACGCCCACACGCACAGCAGGCCGAGCGCGAAGTAGAGCCACGCCACGCGCTGCTCACGCTTCTCCATGCGCTCGGGACCGAGCGGGGAGATGAGGAACGGCCGGCCGTCGGCGGGCTCGGAGACGACGCTGACGCGCTCGATGTTGGATTGCAGCCTCTGCGACTCGCATTCCCGGGCAGCCGCCTGGCGCGCGCTTTCCCACTCGGCGGCGCTCAGCTGGCCGTCTTGGTCAGCGTCGAAACGCGCCAACAGGCTCGCCTGGTCCTGTTTCCACTCATGGAGCCTGGCGGCGGTGGCGGCGGCCAGATCGCCCGTCTCGGAGTGCGAGCGCAGCTCGCCCATGACGCAGACCTCGGCGCCGACGTCGAGCAGCCGTTCGGTGTAGCGGTACGGACCCATGAGGAGCGCGGTGTTCACCGGCGGCGGCCCACCGATCGGCCGTGAGCTGTTGCCGTACCAGGTGTTGACTCGCGAGGGGGTGACCTCGGCCTTCACCGGCCCCACCAGGCACGAGGCATCGTCGTCGGCCAGCACGAACAGCTCGACGCTGGTCGCGCTCTCGACCGTCTGCCACTCCACGCGGCCGCGGGAGTCGCGCCGCTCTTCGGCAACCTTGAAGTCCCACCACACGCACGCGCGGCCGCTGAGCGGCGCCTCGGTCGCTGCCGCGGTGGCGGGCCGCGCGTGCCCGGCCAGCTTCACATAGCCCTGGGCGGCGGAGCGGATGTGCACCAGCGGCGTGTCGGCGAGCAGCCGGTCGCGGCGCAGGCGGCGGAAGAACCCCCACAGGCAGAAGAGGGCGCCCGCGCCGGCGATGGCGGCGATCACCGCCGGGTTCTGCACGTGGGTCACCATCTGCGGCGGCTCGGGGCTCGCGGCGGCGGAAGCGCGGTCGGCTGCCGCTCAGCGCGAGAAGGCAGCCTTCAGGTCGACGTCCGACTTCTCGTCCGTCTGGAAGTGCAGCAGCTGTCCTTCCGGGAAGTTGCCGAGCCCGGCGATCAGCACGCCCGGGAACGAGGCGATGCGCACGTTGTTGGTGTTGATGGCGTCGTTGTACACCTCGCGGCGGTCCGCGATCGCGGTCTCGAGGCCGCTGATGCGGTCCTGCAGGTGGCGGAACGCCTCGTTCGCCTTGAGCTCGGGGTAGTTCTCGGCGACCGCATACAGCCCCGAGAGGCCGGTGCGCAGCTCACGCTCCGCGGGGCCGAGCGAGGCCACGTTGCCGGAGCTGCGCGCGGCGTCGACGCCCGCGCGAGCGCGCATGACGCGCTCGAGCGTCCCCGGCTCGTACTGCATGTACTGCTTGCAGACCTCGACCAGCTTCGGCAGCTCATCGTGGCGCTGCACCAGCAGCACGTCGATGTTGGACCAGGCGAGCTTCACCGCGGCGCGCACCTGCACCAGGCCGTTGTAGGCGCCGATGAGATACCCGATCACGGCGATGAAGAGAAAGAGCACGACCAATAGACCTAACATCGGGCGACTCCTGAGGGCTGCAGGCGGCTGTTGCCGGCATAAAGTCGGGCCGGAGCATACCCCTTACAAGGCAAATGCAATGTGAAGGTTTCGGCACCCGCCGAGGACGTGAACCCCGTCACATCGCTCCGGCCGCGCAGTTCACCCGCGCCCGGCGTCCGCCCGCCCTCAGGCCGCCGTTACCCGCAGCTCGAGGTCGATCCCGGCGAGCTCGTAGCCCTTCCTGAAGTCGCGGATGTGTCGCGCCATCCATTCGTGCGCTGCCTGGGGCTGGCGCGCCTCGAGCGCCTCGGCGAGGCGCCGCTGCGCGGTGGCGATGCGCGCGCGCGCCTGCGGCACCTTGTCGATCATGACGCCGAGCGAGGGCTCGAGCAGCTGCAGCAGCGGCTCCTGCGCGAGTCCCAGCACCGGGTTGTGAGTGGCGCGGCCGATGCAGCGGAAGAACTCGGCGGTGCAGCGCACCGCCTGGCTGGCGCTCGCGCGCTGCGCGCTGAAGGCGTCCGCGGCCGCCGTGATGCACTCGAGGTCGGAGGCGGAGCGGTTGCGGGCGGCTGCCTCGGCGAGCGGCGGCTCGAGGATGGTGAGCGCCTCCCACACGTTGCGCACCGTCACGTCGTGCAGCAGCAGCGCGTGGCTCACGCCGGCGGCGACCGCCGCGTGGTGCGGGCGGCTCACGGACATGAGCTTCGAGCCGGGCCGGCGCTGCACCAGGCCGCGGCTCTCGAGCTCGCGCAGCGCCTCGCGCACCGTCGAGCGGTTTACGCCGAACTGCCGCGCCAGCTCGGTCTCGGACGGCAGCCGCTCGCCCTCGCGCAGCGAGCGCGAGAGGATGCGCTCGCCGATCCGCGCCGCGACCTTGCGGTAGGCGGGCTCGATCGTGAGTGGTGCGAACTCGACACTCATGCCGCGGCCTCGAACAGCTCGCGGCCGATCAGCATGCGGCGGATCTCCTGGGTACCGGCGCCGATCTCGTAGAGCTTGGCATCGCGCAGCAGCCTCCCGGCCGCGTAATCGTTGATGTAGCCGTTGCCGCCCAGGGCCTGGATGGCCTCGAGGCCGGCCGCCGTGGCGCGCTCGGCGGCGAACAGGATGCAGCTCGCGGCATCGCGCCGGCGTACGGTACGCGCATCGCAGGCGCGCGCCACCGAGTAGACGTAGGCGCGCGCGGCGTTCAGCGAGGCATACATGTCGGCGAGCTTGCCCTGCATGAGCTCGAAGGTGCCGATCGGCTGCCCGAACTGCCGGCGCTCGCGGATATAGGGCAGCACCACATCGAGCGCCGCGGCGTGCAGGCCGAGCGAGCCGCCGGCGAGCACCACGCGCTCGTAGTCGAGTCCGCTCATCAGGACGCGTACGCCGCCGTTTTCGACGCCGACCATGTTGGCGGCCGGGATGCGGCAATCATCGAAGACCAGCTCCGAGGTGCTGGAGCCGCGCATGCCGAGCTTGTCGAGCTTCTGGGCGCTCCTGAAGCCCGGTGTGCCGCGCTCGACGATGAAGGCCGTGATGCCGCGCGCGCCCGCCGCCGGGTCGGTCTTCGCGTACACCATGACGACGTCGGCATCCGGGCCGTTGGTGATCCACATCTTGCGGCCGTTCAGTACCCAGGAGTCGCCGCGCCTCTCGGCTTTGAGCTGCATCGAGACGACGTCCGAGCCCGAGCCGGGCTCGGACATGGCGAGCGCGCCGACGTGCTCGCCGGAGACGAGCTTCGGCAGGTAGCGCGCACACTGCTCCTCGCTGGCATTGAGGCGCAGCTGGTTCACGCACAGGTTCGAGTGCGCGCCATAGGACAGGCCCACCGCCCCCGAGGCGCGCGAGATCTCCTCCATGACGATGACGTGGGCGAGATAGCCTAAGTTGGCGCCGCCGAAGCGCTCGGGCACGGTGATGCCGAGCAGGCCCTGGGCACCGAGGGCGGGCCACAGGTCGCGCGGGAATTCGTTGCGGCGGTCGATGTCGGCGGCGCGCGGGGCGATCTGCTCCGTGGCGAAGCGCCGTACCTCGCGGCGGATCTCCTCGAGCTCGCTTCCCAAGCCGAAGTCGCTGTCGGTGCAGTCGAGCGGGTTCATGTGGGCTTGCCTTCTCCTTGGACCAGATCGTATGATTGTCGGACAAACCGGCAATCATGGCAAGTACCCATGCCCCGCATCGCTACCCGGGTCGACCTGCAGTCCCAGGAATACCGTGACAACGAGCGCGCCATGCGCGCCTTGAGCGAGGACCTGCGCCGCGAGGTGGCGCGCGCCGCCCGTGGCGGCTCGAGAGCCGCCGTGGACAGGCACCGGGCGGCGGGCAAGCTCTCGGCCCGCGAGCGGGTACGGGTGCTGCTCGACACCGGCAGCCCCTTTCTCGAGCTCTCGCAGCTCGCCGCGCACGGCATGTACGGCGGCGACATCGCCTGCGCCGGGATCGTCACCGGCATCGGCCGGGTAGCGGGGCGCGAGTGCGTGATCGTCGCCAACGACCCGACCGTCAAGGGCGGCACCTACTATCCCATCACCGTGAAGAAGCACCTGCGCGCCCAGGAGATCGCACGCGACAACCGCCTGCCGTGTGTCTACCTGGTCGAGTCGGGCGGGGCATTCCTGCCGGCGCAGGACGAGGTGTTCCCGGATCGCGAGCACTTCGGCCGCATCTTCTACAACCAGGCGACGCTCTCGGGTCTCGGCATCGCGCAGATCTCCGTGGTGCACGGCTCCTGCACCGCGGGCGGCGCCTACGTGCCGGCGATGTCGGATGAGAACGTCATCGTGCGCAATCAGGGCCGGGTGTTTCTCGGCGGTCCGCCGCTCGTCAAGGCCGCGACCGGCGAGGATATCGACGCCGAGACCTTGGGCGGCGCCGACGTCCATTGCCGCGAGTCCGGCGTATGCGATCACTACGCCGAGAACGACACGCACGCGCTCGCCATCGCCCGGCGCATCGTGGCGCGCCTGAAGCCCGCCGCCGACAGCGCGCCGCCGCAGGTCGTGCGCGAGCCGCGCTACGACCCGGCCGAGCTCTACGGGGTGGTGCCGGCGAGCCTGCGCAAGCCCTACGACGTGCGCGAGGTGATCGCGCGCCTCGTCGACGATTCCGAGCTCGATGAGTTCAAGGAGCTCTACGGCACGACGCTGGTCTGCGGCTTCGCGCACCTCGGCGGCTACCCGGTCGGCATCCTCGCCAACAACGGCGTGCTGTTCTCCGAGAGCGCGCTCAAGGGCACGCATTTCATCGAGCTGTGCACGCGCGAAGGTATCCCGCTGCTCTTCCTGCAGAACATCACCGGCTTCATGGTCGGGCGGCGCGCGGAAGCCGGCGGCATCGCCAAGGACGGCGCCAAGCTCGTCACGGCTGTGGCGTGTGCGACCGTTCCAAAGCTTACGGTCCTGGTCGGCGGCAGCTACGGCGCCGGCAACTACGCCATGTGCGGCCGCGCCTACGAGCCGCGCCTCCTCTTTCAGTGGCCGAACGCGCGCATCTCGGTCATGGGCGGGGAGCAGGCGGCGAGCGTGCTCGCTACGGTGAAGCGGGATCAAATGGCGCGCGCGGGCGAGGAGTGGCCCGCGGCCGAGGAGGAGGCGTTCAAGACGCCGATCCGCGAGCAGTACGAGCGCCAGGGCCACCCGTATTATTCCTCGGCGCGGCTCTGGGACGACGGTGTGATTGACCCCGCCGACACACGGCGGGTGCTGGCGCTGTCGCTCGCCGCGGTGCGCCACGCGCCGCTCGAGCCGGCGCGCTTCGGCGTGTACCGGATGTGACGGCATGAAGACGCTGCTGGTCGCGAATCGCGGCGAGATCGCCTGCCGCATCTTCCGCAGCGCGCGGCGCCTCGGCTGGCGCACGGTCGCGGTGTTCTCGGACGCGGACGCGCGGGCGCGCCACGTGCGCGAGGCGGACGAGGCGCTGTGGATCGGTCCGGCGCCGGCGCGCGACAGCTACCTCGACATCGAGCGCATTCTCGGCGCCGCGCGCGCCTGCGACGCCGATGCCATTCACCCGGGTTACGGCTTTCTCTCCGAGAACGCCCGGTTCGCCGAGGCCTGCGCGGCCGCCGGGATCACCTTCGTCGGCCCGCCCGCGGCGGCGATCGCCGCGATGGGCTCGAAGATCGTCGCCAAGAACCGCATGCGGGAGGCCGGCGTCCCGGTCCTGCCGGGCTATGCGGGACCGGAGCAGGATCTGAAGCAGCTCGCCGCCGCGGCCCACACGGTCGGGCTGCCGCTCATCATCAAGCCCGCCGCCGGCGGCGGCGGCAAGGGCATGCAGATCGTACGGCAGGAGTCCGAGCTCACGGCGGCGCTCGCCGCCGCGCGGCGCCTCGCCGAGAGCGCCTTCGGCGACGGGGCGCTGCTGCTCGAGCGCTTCCTGCCGACGCCGCGCCATCTCGAGGTGCAGGTGTTCGGCGACCGCCAGGGCAACTTCGTGCACCTGGGCGATCGCGACTGCTCGGCACAGCGGCGCCATCAGAAGCTCATCGAAGAGGCGCCGGCGCCCAACGTCCCGGACGCGGTGCGCGCCCGGCTGCGCGCCGCGGCGCTGGTGGTGGCGCGCGAGATCGGCTACGTGAGCGCCGGCACGGTCGAGTTCCTCTACGACGGGCGCGAGTTCTACTTCATGGAGATGAATACGCGGCTGCAGGTCGAGCACACCGTGACCGAGGCCGTCACCGGGCTCGATCTGGTGGAGTGGCAGTTACGGGTCGCGGGCGGTGAGCCGCTGCCGCTGTCGCAGGACGAGGTGCGGCTCGACGGCCACGCCATCGAGGCGCGCGTCTGCGCCGAGGATCCGGAGCGCAGTTTCCTCCCGAGCGCCGGTCGGCTCGCGCTCATGGAATGGCCGGTGCTCGAGTCGGTGCGTGTCGATGCCGGGTTCATGAGCGGCGACACCGTGCCCGACTGCTACGACTCGCTGCTCGGCAAAGTGATCGCCTGGGCCCCCGAGCGCTCGCTGGCGGCCGAGCGGCTCGCCGGTGCGCTCAACGAGACCTTCAGCGCCGGCGTCCATACCAACGAGCGCTGGCTGGCGCGCGTGCTGCGCTCGCGGCGCTTCCTCGAGATGCGCCACAACATCGCGCTGCTCGATAAGGGTGCGGGGGAATTCGCGGCTCCGGGCGCCGTGACGCCCGAGACGCTCATTCTCGCGGCGCTCGCCGTGCACTCGGCGCCGTCCACTGCCGACGCGAGTCCCTGGGCGGTGCGCGACGGCTTCACGCCGAATCTTCCGGCGGCGGTGAGCTTGGCGCTCTCGTGGAAGGGTCACGGCCACACGGTGGAGCTCGGCTTCACGGCCGGGAGGCCGGCGGCGGCGACCGTCGACGGGCGCACGCTCCTGCAGGTCGCGGACGTCGGCTACTCGGCCGGCGAGAGCGGTGTCGGCACGATTGCCGCACGCCTGGTCGAGCGGCGCCGCCGCGCGCGCTGCCGCATCGAGGGCGCGCAGGTCACGCTCTGGGACGAGGGCGCGCAGTTCGATTTTCTGCTCGAGGACCCGCGTACCCGGGAATTCACCGCCAGCGCCACCACGGGCGGACTCACGACCCCGCTCCCGGGGGTCGTCGTCTCGGTGCCGGTATCGGTAGGCCACAGGGTCGCCGCCGGCGAGGTGCTGATGGTGATCGAGGCCATGAAGATGGAGCACACCATCACCGCCCCCTACGCGGGCACGGTGCAGGCGATTCACTTCGCCCGCGGCGATCGCGTGCCCGAGGGGAGCCAGCTGCTCGAGCTCGCCCGGGCCGAGGAAGCGAAGCGCTGAGGTGCGCCTCAGCGCGGTTTTGCCGGCACTTTCCCGGCGGCGGACGCCGCGGTCCGCGGCGCGGCGGCACGCGCCATCGCGATCACCTCATCGGTTCGCACCAGCAGCTCCCTGAAGGTCTGCTCCTCGTCGGCCGCCTGGGTGGGACTGATGACGACATACCGGCCGTTGACGGCGAGCGTCGGGATCGCATCGATCCCGTAGTCCTCGGCCATCTCGTCGGCCTGTACGGTCTGGTTGTTGACGCCGAAGGAGACGTAGGCGTTCGCGAAGCCGGTGGCGTCGCCTCCCTCCTTGCCGACCCAGTCGGCGATCGATTGCTCGTCGAAGAGGTCCTGGTGCTCGTCGTGAATGGCGCGAAACACGGCGGCGTCGAGCTTCTTCAGGTCTCCGGTCGCTTCGAGCGCGTAGTAGGTGCGCGACAGATTCGTCCACGCCGGCCGGCCGTAGCTCACCGCGACGCGCTTGAAGGCGACGTCCTTCGGCAGCTTTGCCGCCCAGGCACTCACCAGCGGGTTGAACTTGGCGCAGTGCGGACAGGCGTAGGAGAAGAATTCCACGACTTCGATCTTCCCCGGGCTCGAGGTGGGCCTGGGCGGTGTGAGCAGCCGGTAATCTTTCCCCTCCACGAGCTGCGCCTGCGCGGCTGCGCTCAAGCTGAGCGCCACGGCGGCCAGACATAACACGGCGAGAGTCAGGGAGCGGATGCGGGTCGGCATTCAGTCGGTCTCCGTCGGATGGTGGAAACGTAGCATGAAGCGCGGTCGAAGAACCTCCAGGGACGCCGCGCCCACTCGCCCGCGTAGTCGACGCCGATGCGCCGGCTGCGCCCGAGCGCCACCCGCCGCGGGCGGCGCGGGCGTTCGATCCACAGCTCCGGGCCCAGCAGATCGGCGCCGTTCAGCCGCCGGTCGACGTGCATGGCGCGGCACAAGAGCCCCGGCCCCCAGGTTTTGTCCGTGACTCCGTCCAGCGGTTCCAGGGCCCGCAGCAGCACCGCGTGCGGCACTCCCTCGCGTGCCGTCACCACGTTAAGACAGTTCCAGAATCCGTAGATGAAGTAGACATAGGCATGCCCCGGAGGGCCGAACATGACCTCGGTGCGTGCGGTTCGGCCGCGTGAGGAATGCGCCGCGCGATCACGCGGCCCGAGGTACGCTTCGGTCTCCACGATGCGGCCGCGCCGTACGGTAACGCCGTCGTCGTGCACCAGGTGCATGCCGATGAGATCGCGCGCCACATTCAGCGCACTGCGTTCGAAGAAAGCACGCGCCGGCTTGCTACACTGCGCCACCGCCTGATGCTAACGGAATCCCTGGACCTCGAGGGCCGGGGTCGTAAACGAGTGGGTTTTTGTAGTAAAATCAAGCTAATGGAGTCCAGGATGCGTCGCGTGAGGCGTGCCTCCGCCTGGAGGAACGTGGGCCTCGCGTGCGCGCTCTCGCTATCGGCGAGCGCCGGCGCGAGCGTCTACCCGCTGCCGGCCGACGGCTCGGCGGTGGTGGGCACGGATGAGGCCGTGACCACGGTGTACCAGGACACGCTGCCCGACCTCGCGCACAAGTACAGCCTCGGTTACTACGAGATCATTCGCGCCAATCCCGGCGTGGATGTCTGGCTGCCCGGTGCCGGCAAACGCATCGTGCTGCCGGGCCGGCGCATTCTCCCGACCGGGCCGCGCGAGGGTATCGTCGTCAACCTGCCCGAGCACCGCCTGTACTACTATCCGAAGCCGCGCAACGCGCACGAGCAGCGCGTCGTCATCACCTATCCGATCAGCATCGGCAAGATGGACTGGCGCACGCCGCTCGGCGAGACGCGCGTGATCGCCAAGATCAGGAATCCCGCCTGGTATCCGCCTGAATCGATTCGCAAGGAGCATGCCGCCCACGGCGATCCGCTGCCGAAGGTGGTGCCGGCGGGTCCCGACAATCCGCTCGGCGCCTTCGCGTTGCGGCTCGCGGCCGGCAACGGCGAGTACATGATCCACGGCACCAACAACCCGACCGCGGTCGGCATGTCGGTGACCCACGGCTGCATCCGCATGTACCCGGAGGACGTCGCGGCGCTGTTCCCGCTGGTTCCCGACGGCACCAGGGTGTGGCTGGTCAACGAGCCGGTGAAGGTTGCCTGGGTGGACGGGGAGCTGCTGCTCGAGGCGCACCCGCCGGTGGATGAAGAGGGCCAGAGCGTCGAGCCGGATCTGGATCTGCTCTCAAAGCTCCTCGATCAGGCCCTCGGGGACAGCGTGGCGGCGATCCACTGGGATCTCGCGCGCAAGACTCTGCAGGCGGCGGACGGAATTCCCACCGTCGTCGGGCTCGCGGCGACGCTCGATGTGCCCGCCACGCCCGCGGCGCCCGCGGCAGACGCCGGCGCGCCCGCGCGGCTGGCCACCGCGCCCGATGCCGGAGGCGGAGCCGAAGCCGCGGTGAAGCGCTAATCTCCCTCGCGCGCCGTGCGGGCCTGCGCGAGCAGCCGCATGAGGTGCGTCGCGCGTCTCGCGAATGCCAACACCGAGCGCACCCAGAGTACGGCGGTGAGCGCCCTGCGTGTGCGCCCGAAGAGCAGCATGGCAGCGAGCGCTGCCCAGACGAGCGGGTGTCCCAGCCTGGCGATGCCGCTGCCTTGCAGCAGTGCGGCGGGACTGAGCGCAGCGACCCTTGCCGCAAGCTCCTCGCGCTGCTCGTCGCAACGCCCGAGCAGCACACGCCGCCGCGCCTGGAGCTGCTTCAGGCGGCTCATGGTGCACCGGCCCTGCGCCGATCGCGGTCGAGCTGCTCGAGCGAATCGTCGAGAATTCCCCGCCCGCGGTGGAAGATGCGCGCCCCGATATATGCGCACGTCGCGCACAGCAGCACAAAGATCAGGCCGCCGCCGAGGAGCCCGAGCACGCGATGCGAGTCCCAGAGCGCCGCGATCAGCGCCGCG
The DNA here is from genome assembly GCA_035518275.1 of Steroidobacteraceae bacterium. Lineage (GTDB taxonomy): Bacteria > Pseudomonadota > Gammaproteobacteria > Steroidobacterales > Steroidobacteraceae > 13-2-20CM-66-19. The sequence goes on along the minus strand of DATIXU010000012.1, from coordinate 78,359 downwards.
ATGCCGAAGGCGAGCGCGAGCAGCCCGCACAGGATCGCCGCCACCGCCCAGATCAGCGTGCGCGCCAGGTTGATGAGGTGGATCTCGAGCTCCACCCCCGCGAGCTCGAGCCGCGTGCGCAGCGCCTCGAGCGCCGCGGCCAGCAGCCCTCGCAGCGGCGGCGGGCGTTGGGGGGAGGACGCGTCCGCGGGGGCGGCGCCCTCGCTCATCCCCTGCGACCCATGATGAGCCCGAGGAGCAGCGCGACACCACCAGCCATCGCGACCGCCTGCCAGGGGTTGTCGTGCACGTAGTCGTCGACCTCGCGCGCGCGTACTTTGACCTGCCGCTCGAGGGAGGTCAGCCGCTTGCGCAGGTCTGCCATCGTGGCCTCGGCCTGCTCGCGCCCGGCGGCGCTCACCGTCTCGGTGGAGTTGCGCAGCAGCGCCTCCGCCTCGCTCACCAGCGCGCGCAACTCTTCGGCCAGCTTCTCGCCATTGAACACGTCGCTCATAGGGGGTGCTCCTTGCAAAAAGTCTCGTCGCGCCCGGGGATTATGCCTATAGGGATTTACGCATATTCAGCCCGAAACCGCGAGACGGCGGAATTAAGCTGCGCTACTCTCGAGAACGGAAGCTTCCGATGAACGCGTCGGTTCCCAATCCGCTCCTGGAGTTGCGCAAGCTCGGCGAGAGCGCGTGGCTCGACGATCTCGGCCGCGGCATGCTCGAGAATGGCGCCCTTGCGCGCCTCATCAGCGAGGACGGCATCGCCGGCGTGACCTCGAATCCGGCGATCTTCGCCAACTCCATGACGACCGACCGGCGCTACGCACAGCCGATCGCGCGCCTTCTGCCCACGGTTCCGTCCGCGGTGGCGCTCTACGAGGAGCTCGCCATTCACGACGTGCGGGCGGCAGCGGGCCTGTTCCGCGGGCTTTACGACGGCAGCTCCGGTGCCGATGGCTTCGTGAGCTTCGAGGTCTCGCCGCACCTCGCCTACGACTCGCAGCGCAGCCTCGCCGAGGCACGCCGCCTCTGGGCACGCCTCGACCTGCCGAATGCCTTCATCAAGATCCCGGCCACCGAGGCGGGACTGCCCGTGATCCGCGCTCTCATCGCCGAAGGCATCAACGTCAACGCGACGCTGCTGTTCTCGCCAGAGCGCTACCGTGCCGTGGTCCAGGCCTACATGGATGGCTTGACTGAGCGCGCCCGCGCGGGGCGATCGCTCGGGAGCGTGGCGTCGGTGGCGAGCTTTTTCCTCAGCCGCATCGACACCCTGGTCGACAGGCTGCTGGATGAGCTCGCCGCAGGCGGCCAGCCGGCGGCGCGCACGCTGCGCGGCAAGGCGGCGATCGCCAGCGCGGCGCGCGCCTACGAGGTCTTCGAGTCGACGCTGGCGACGCCGCAGTGGCAGGCGCTGACTGAGCAGGGTGCGCGCCCGCAGCGCCTCCTGTGGGCGTCGACTTCGACCAAGGATCCCAGCTACAGCCCGATCAAGTATGTCGAGGAGCTGGTGGTGCCGGGAACGGTGAATACCATGCCGCTCGAGACCATCAACGCCTATCGGCGGCTCGGCCGGCCGGAGCTGCGCCTCGAGCGTCACCTGGCCGAGGGCGCGGATACCCGCGAAGGTCTGGAGCGGCTCGGTATCGACGCGGAGGCGGTGGCGGCGCAGCTCGAGCGCGAGGGTGTTGCCAAATTCATCGAGCCGTTCGACCGGTTGCAGAGATGGCTCGAGGACCAGCGGCGCAACCAGAAGGCGTCCTGAGAGCGCGGGAGGTTCAGGTGGAAACCGACGCGGTACGCGAGAGGCTGCTGAAACGGCGCGACGAGCTGCGCCAGCGCGCGAGCGACGCGAGCGCGGATCTGCGGCACGAGGCGGATCCGCTGTCGGCCGACTTCGCCGAGCAGGTGACGCAGCGCGAGAACGACGACGTGCTCGGCGCGATCTCGCACTCGGCGCGCGCCGAGCTGCAGCAGGTGGAGGCGGCACTGCGGCGCCTCGCACAGGGCCGGTACACGACCTGCTCGGTGTGTGGCGGCGACATCGAGCCCGAGCGCCTCGCGGCCGTTCCCTACACCGACAAGTGCCGCGCCTGCGCGGAGGGAGCGCGCCCGATGCCGGGCCGCGGACGGTTGGGCGGCTAGCCTTGCCGGCCTCGGGCGTCATCACCGTCACCACCGACTTCGGACATCAGGGCCCGTTTGTCGGTGTCATCAAGGGCTGCATCCTCACCCGCTTCCCCGCGGCGCGCATCATCGATCTCACGCACGAGATCGTAGTGCATTGGCCCGCGGAGGCGGGCTTCTGGCTGGCGCGCGCCTTCCCGTTCTTCCCTGGCGGTACGGTGCACATGGCGGTGGTCGATCCGGGGGTCGGGACCTCGCGGGACATTCTGGCGCTCGAGGCGGGCGGACACCTGTTTCTGGCGCCCGATAACGGCCTGCTCGCGCCGGTTGCGAGCCGTTTTCCCGATGCGCGCCTCACGCGGCTCACGCCGCAGGGGCTCGCTCGGTTGGGAATCGCCCACCCGAGCGCGACCTTCCATGGGCGCGACATCTTTGCACCGGTTGCCGCGGAGCTCGCCGCCGGGCGCTGCGGGGCCGCCGACCTCGGCGAGCCGGTGAGCACGCTCGTTCCCTCCTGGGTCGACGATCCCACCGTCGAGCCGGCGAGCGTCTCCGGCGTCGTCATCACCATCGACCACTTCGGCAACCTCATCACCAATATCGATGCGCCGCTCATCGAGCGTTTCCGCCTGCCCGTGGTGCACGCCGGCAACCATGCCTTCCGGCTGCTGCGTACCTACGCCGACACGCGCCCCGGGGAGTATCTGGCCCTCGTCAATTCCTTCGGGGTCGTCGAGATCGCCCGGGCCGAGCACAACGCCGCCGAGGGTCTGGGCCTCAGCCGGGGCGCACCGGTCGTCATCAGGGACGGCACAGATCACGCTTAAGGCGTTCCGGGCCACCTGCCGGGCCCTTGTCTCTGCCCTGGGGACCCCCATTCCGGCAAATGTTGATCGGCGGCGCCAATCGGCTATAGTTCGCGCCTTGTTCCATGCCGAATAAGCACGTTACCCTTTGAATTAATTCAGGATTTGCACCACCAGATGGCCGAGCGGGACAACGAGGGCTTCGACCTCGACGAGGAATTCCTGAACAGTCCACCCGAGGACGGCACCGACTACGACCGGATGCTCGATCGGGTGGATAAGCGCGCACGCGCAACCCAGGGCAAGCGGGGCAAGGCCGCCTGGAGCCGCCTCGAGGAAGTGCTTGCGGATAAGAAGCTCGAGAAGGACCTGCAGGACTTCGACGACGACGAGCTGTAGAACAGGCTCGCGCCGCTCACTCCAAAGCTCAAGCGATGTCGGACTCGAGGCGGCCTTGAGCTGTGAGGCTGCGGCGTTGCCCCTGTTGCGGAGAATCGAGTTTTGACGCGCATCCCCTCTGCCTGGATCGTCCTGAAGTTCGGTGGCACGAGCGTCTCAACGCTCGGCAACTGGACCAACATTGCCGGGGTCGTGTCCGAGCGTGCGGCAAGCGGCGCACGAGTGCTCATCGTGCATTCGGCGGTGAGCGGTATCACGGACCGTCTCGAGCGGCTGCTCGACGCCGCCGTCGGCGAGGCCCACGAGGCGGAGCTTCGGGCCATCGAGGAACGCCATCGGAGCCTTGCCGCCGAGCTCGGCGTGCCGCTCGGCGAGGAGGTCGAGCGGCACCTCGCGGAGCTGCGCGAGATTGCCGCGGGCATCTCGCTGGTGCGCGAGGTGAGCGACCGCACACGCGCGCGCGTGATGGCGGCCGGGGAGCTCATGGCGACTCGAATCGGCGCGAGCTTTCTCGAGGCGCGGGGACTCCCGGTCGCCTGGGTCGATGCCCGCAGCATGCTGCGCGCTTCAGCGCGGCACAGCGCTTCGGAGAAGGCGAGCGTGCTCTCCGCGGTCTGCAGTTTCTCGCCCGATGCGGCGCTCGCCGAGCGCCTGGAGGCGCTGCCGGCCGTGCTCGTCACCCAGGGATTCATCGCGAGCGATGACGACGGCAACACCGTGCTCCTCGGGCGCGGCGGCTCCGACACCTCCGCGGCGTATCTGGCGGCCAAGCTGCGCGCCGCACGGCTCGAGATCTGGACCGACGTTCCCGGGATGTTCAGCGCCAACCCGCGCGCCACGCCCACCGCGCGCCTGCTGCGCGCGCTCCACTACGACGAGGCGCAGGAGATCGCCACCAGCGGCGCCAAGGTGCTGCATCCGCGCTGCATCCTGCCGGTCCGCCAGCAGCGCATCCCGCTGCACGTGTTTGCGACGCAGGCGCCGCATCTCGAGGGGACGGTGCTCAGCGCCGAGGGCGGCGAGGGGGGCGCCCAGGTCAAGGCGGTCTGCACCAAGAAGGGCATCACGCTGATCTCGATGGAGAGCCCTGGCATGTGGCACCAGGTCGGCTTCCTCGCGGATGCCTTCCAGGTGTTCAAGCAGCACGGCCTGTCGGTGGACCTGGTGTCGACTTCCGAGACCAACGTGACGGTGTCGCTCGACCCCGCGGCCAACACGCTCGACAACTCTCAGGTGACGGCACTGGTTGCCGACCTCTCGCATCTGTGCCGCGTGCAGGTGATCGGGCCGTGCGCCTCGGTCAGCCTGGTCGGGCGCAATATCCGCGCGATCCTGCACCAGCTCGGCGGGGCGTTCGAGTTCTTCGAGGAGCAGAAGATCTACCTGGTGAGCCAGGCGGCCAACGATCTGAACTTCACCTTCGTCGTCGACGAGAACCAGGGTGACCGCCTGGTCGAGCAGCTGCACGAGCTGTTGATCCGCCCGGTGCCCGGCGACAAGGTCCTGGGGCCCACCTGGCAGCAGCTGTTCGCTGCGCCGCCTGCGGCGGGCGCGCGCGTGGCGCCGTGGTGGCGCACGCGGCGCGCGGAGCTCCTCGCTGTGCTCGCGGAGCGCGAGGCCGCCTACGTCTACGACCTCGCGACCGTGCGCGCCGCGGCTCGCGCGCTGCGCGGGCTCGGGTCGCTCGACCGCGTGCATTACTCGATGAAGGCCAACCCGCATCCGGAGATCCTGCGCACGTTGCGCGGGGAGGGCATCGAGTTCGAGTGTGTCTCGCGCGGCGAGGTCGAGCACCTCACCGCCACCTGCCCGGAGGTCGAGCCGCGCCGCATCCTCTACACGCCGAACTTCGCACCGCGCGCGGAGTATGCCTGGGCGCTCGAGCGCGGCGTGCGCGTCACCGTTGACAACATTTTCGCGCTCACGGAATGGCCCGGCCTGTTCCGTGGCCGCGAGATCTTCGCCCGTCTCGACACCGGCGTCGGCCGCGGCCACCACACCCACGTGCGCACCGCGGGCACGCGCTCGAAGTTCGGCGTGCCGATCGCGGAGCTGCCGGCGTTCGAGCGCGCCGCGCGCGCGGCGGGGGCGCGTATCACCGGGCTCGAGGCGCACGTCGGCAGCGGTATCTTCGACGTGACGAGCTGGGAGCACACGGCCCGCCTCCTGGCCGGGGCGGCGCGCAGCCTCCCGGAGGTGCGCGTGATCGACGTGGGCGGCGGCCTCGGCGTGCCGGAGCGCCCCGATCAGCCCGGGGTCGATCTCGGCAAGCTCGACACGCTGCTCGCGGCCGTGCGCGCCGAGCATCCGGATCTGGAGGTGTGGCTCGAGCCGGGACGCTACCTGGTGGCGGCCGCCGGCGTGCTGCTGGCGCGGGTGACGCAGCTCAAGCAGAAGGGCGGAGTGCGGTTCGTCGGGGTCGCGACCGGCATGAACTCCCTGATCCGTCCGGCACTCTATGGCTCATACCATGAGATCGCCAACCTCACCCGCCTCGATGAGCCGGCCACGGAGCCCGTCAATATCGTCGGGCCCATCTGCGAGAGCGCCGACGTGCTCGGACATGACCGCCTGCTGCCGGCGACGCAGGCGGGCGACGTGCTGGTCATCGCAAACGCCGGCGCTTACGGGCACGCCATGAGCTCGCATTACAACCTGCGCAGCCCCGCGACGGAGCTGATCCTCTGAGACGCATTCTGATCCGTCTGCTCGGGGTGGCGGCGATCGCCGTTGCCGCGTACGTGCTCTATCTCGATCTGCTGGTGACGCGTCAGTTCGAGGGGCGGCGCTGGACGCTGCCCGCGCTGGTCTATGCGGCGCCGCTCGAGCTGTATGCGGGCCTGGCCCTGCCCGCGCCGGAGGTGGCGCACGAGCTCGAGCGGCTGCACTACCGCAAGGTCGCCGCGCAGCTCGACCGTCCGGGCACCTACCGCGTCAACGGCGCGCGGATCGACGTAGCGCTGCGGCCGGCGCGCTTCGCGGATGAGAACCGCGACGCGCAGCTGCTCAGCATCTTCACCGGGCCCCGGGGGATCGAGAGCCTGAAGGACGCCGCCGGCAAGGACGTGCCGGTGATCCGGCTCGAGCCGCTGCTCATCGGCAGCATCTTCCCGAGCCACGGCGAAGACCGCATCGTCCTCAGCCCCCACGACGTGCCGCCGCTCCTGCCGGCGGCGCTCAAGGCGGTCGAGGACCGCCGCTTCGATTCGCACCGCGGCGTCGATCCGCAGGCGATCCTGCGCGCGCTGTGGGTTGATGCGCGCGCCGGAGCCATCGAGCAAGGGGCCAGCACGCTCACGCAGCAGCTGGTGCGCAGCTATTTCCTCTCCTCGCGCCAGACTCTCGGGCGCAAGATCCGCGAGGCGATCATGGCGATCGCGCTCGACGCGCACTTCACCAAGGACGATCTCATGAACGCCTATATCAATGAGATCTTCCTCGGGCAGGACGGCAACCGTGCCATACATGGCTTTGGTCTCGCGAGCCAGTTCTATTTCGGCAAGCCGCTCGCCGAGCTCGATCTGTCGGAGATGGCGCTGCTGGTGGCGGTGGTGCGCGGGCCCTCCTACTACGATCCGCGCCGCCACCCCGATCGCGTGCTCGTGCGGCGCAACCTCGTGCTGAAGGAGCTCGCCGACCAGCACGTCGTCACCACCGCGCAGGCAACCGACGCCGAGCGGCGGCCCCTCGGGGTCACGGCACGGCCCGCGGGCGCCTACTACCCCGCGTACCTCGACTTCGTGCGGCGCACGCTGCGGCGCGACTACCGCGAGCAGGACCTGACCGAGGCCGGGCTCTCGATCTACACCAGCCTCGAGCCGCGCGCCCAGGATGCCGCTGAGCACGCGCTCGACCGCGAGCTCACCCGCCTCGATCATCTGCGCAAGCGCAGCGCCGAGCCCGAGACCCTCGAGGGCGCCGTGGTGGTCACTACGCCGCAAAGCGGCGATGTGATCGCGATCGTCGGCGGACGCGACGTCGGCTACGACGGCTTCGACCGGGCGCTCGATGCGCGCCGCGCGATGGGCTCGCTGGTGAAGCCGTTCGTGTATCTGACGGCGCTCGAGAGCGGCCGCTACAACGCCGCGACCGTCGTGCAGGATGAGCCGGTGGACCTGAAGCTCGCCGGCGGACAGCACTGGCGTCCCGAGAACTTCACCCACGAATTCAACGGGCCGGTGCCGGTGGCGCGCGCGCTGGCCGAATCGCTCAACCTCGCCACCGTCGGCGTGGGCCTCGACGTCGGCTTGCCGAAGGTGGCCGAGACGCTGCAGCGCTTTGGCCTCGACCGCGCACCCCAGCAGGTACCGGCCATGCTCCTGGGGGCGGTCGACGTGACTCCGCTCGAGGCGGCGCAGCTCTTCAACGGGCTCGCCAACGGCGGATTCCGTAACCCGCTGCGCGCGGTGCGCGCGGTCATCGGCACCGACGGCAAGGCGCTCAAGGCTTTTCCGGTGCAGGTGACGCCGGTGGCGACGCCCGAGAACGTCTACCAGCTCGACCGCTTGCTGACCCTGGTCATGGATCGCGGCACCGGGCGCTCGGCGCGACCGCTGCTGCCGCCGGATCTGGTGGTGGCCGGCAAGTCCGGCACCTCCTCCGATTATCGCGACAGCTGGTTCGCCGGCTTCTCGGGGAGTGACCTCGCGGTCGTCTGGGTCGGCTACGATGACGATGCGCCGACCGGCTTCACGGGCTCGGCGGGCGCGCTGCCGGTGTGGGCGCACATCATGGCGAGTGTCGGCGGCAGCTCGTGGAATGCGCCGATGCCGGAGAGTCTCGTCGATATGGAGATAGAGTACGCGACGGGACTGCGCGTGCTGCCCGGCTGCTCCGACGACCGAGTGTCGGTTGCGGTGCCGGCAGGGGCGCAGGTCCCGCCGAAACCGGGCTGCGGCTTCTCCGACACCAGCAATCCCGTCACCACCTTCATCGATCGCACACAGCAGTGGCTCCACAACCTCACGCACTGACCTTCCTCGCCCTGGCGGCCGCGCTGGCTCTCGCCGCCTGTGCCTCGCCCGGCCCGCTGCCAGCCGGCGGCCTGGGAGGGCCCACGGCGCCCGGGTCCTCCGTGCCGGGCGGCACGGCCGGCTCGCCGGGACTGTCTCCCGTGCCGCCGCCCTATGCGCCGCCGGCGCGGCAGTTTCGTCTCGGAGCTCCCGCAAGCGCGCTCGTTGCGCAGTCTCATGCGCAGGCCGGGTCCGGCGAGTACGCGGCAGCCGGCGCAACCCTCGAGCGGGCGCTGCGCATCGAGCCGGACAATCCGCTGCTGTGGGTCGAGCTCGGACGCGTGCAGCTTTCGGAGGGGAACGCGGGGCAGGCCGGCAGCATGGGGCGCAAGGCGCTCGCGCTCGCGACCGGTGACCCTGCTGCGCAGGCCTCGGCCTGGCGCCTGATCGCGGATTCGCTCCACGCGCAGGGCCGCACTCCCGAGGCGCTGGAAGCCGAGCAGCACGCGGCGAGTCTCGTCCCGCAGTGAGGAAAGCCTCGCAAATCAGCACCCTGTGCTTGCGCGTCACGGGCGTTGCACACTAAACTCTCGACACTCATCGAGACCGGCTGAGGGATAGGCCCTTGGACGCCGGGGCAACCGCCAGGCTTAACCACCCTGGAAAGGTGCCAACTCCTGCGATTCCCGCCTTCGGGGGTCGATAGATGAGCGGTCGGCGTAGCCTCCCGGGATCCCCCGGACGAGGATGGACGCGACAAGCTGGCGCCTCCCGCGCCGGCACGCTCCGCAGGTGTCCGATGAACGTATGGACCTGAGCGGAGCATTCATGACGCGGATCACCGACCTTCTGTCAGCCGCAGACACGGCAGCTAACGGCGTGAGCCAGGTGACGCAGACCGTGCGCGCCGGCATCGAGTGCAGCGATGAGACCGGCTGCGTCATCCCGCCGCTGCACCTGTCGTCTACTTTTGCCTTCCGCGCCTTCGGCGAGAAGCGCGCCCATGACTACACGCGCTCGGGCAACCCCACGCGTGACCTGCTCGCCGAGGCGCTGGCCGAGCTCGAGCAGGGCGTGGGCGCGGTCGTCACGGCGAGCGGCATGGCCGCGGTGACCCTCAGCGGATATCTGGTGCCGGCCGGCGCGCGCATCGTGGCGCCGCACGACTGCTACGGCGGCACCTACCGGCTCTTCGAAGCCTGGCGGCGCCGCGGCGAGCGCGAGGTCGAGTTCGTCGATTTCGGCGACGAGGCGGCGGTGCGCGCCGCACTGGCGCGGCCGACGGCGCTGCTGTGGATCGAGACGCCGAGCAACCCGCTGCTGCGCATCACGGACATCGCGGCGTTCGCGGCCCTTGGCAAGGCGAGCGGTGCCTTGATCGTCGTCGACAACACCTTCCTCTCGCCGGCGTGGCAGCAGCCGCTCACCCTTGGCGCCGACCTCGTCGTGCACTCGACCACCAAGTACCTGAATGGCCATAGCGACGTGGTCGGCGGCGCGGTGGTGGCGCGCGACCAGACCCTGCACGAGGAGCTCCTCTGGTGGGCGAATTGCTTAGGTCTGACCGGCGCGCCGTTCGACAGCTACCTGACGCTGCGCGGCCTGCGCACGCTGCACGCGCGGCTCGAGCATCACGCGCGCAACGCGCACGAGCTCGCCCACTGGCTCGACCGCCAGGAGAGCGTCCGGCGCGTGTGGTACCCGGGCCTCGCGAGCCATCCGGGGCACGCGCTGGCGGCGCGCCAGCAGCGCGGCTTCGGCGCCGTGATCACTCTCGAGCTCGAGGGTGGAGAGGCGGCGGTGCGCGAGTTCGTCTCCGATCTCAGCTATTTCTCGCTGGCGGAGTCGCTCGGCGGCGTCGAGAGCCTGGTGGCGCATCCGGCGACCATGACCCATGCGGCCATGGACCGGGATGCCCGCGTCAGGGCCGGGCTCACCGACGGTCTCATCCGGCTCTCGGTCGGCATCGAGGCGCTGGAGGATCTGCGTGCGGATCTCGCGCGGGCGCTCGCGCGCGCCGCGCGCCTGCTCCCGGCGCGGCCGCTCAGGCTCGCGGCGCGAGGCTCCTGACCACCGCCTCTGCGGCCTCGCGCGTGCTCAGCGCGCGCGCGCCGGCGGGGACGAGGTCCACGGTGCGCGCACCAGCGCCGAGCGCGGTGTCCGCGGCTCGCTCGAGCGCGGCGGCCTCCTCGGCGAGCCCGAGCGAATGCCTCAGCAGCAGCGCCACGCTGTAGATCGCGCCGTAGGGGTTGGCAATCCCGCGGCCCGCGATGTCGGGGGCCGAGCCGTGGATCGGCTCGTACACGCCGCGCCGTCCCTCGCCGAGTGAGGCCGAGGGCAGGAGCCCGAGCGACCCCGCGAGCATCGCAGCCTCGTCGGTGAGGATGTCGCCGAACATGTTCTCGGTCACCAGCACGTCGAAGTCGCGCGGGCGGTGAATGAGGTGCATGGCCGCCGCATCCACGAGGCTGTGCTCGAGAGTCACGTCGGGAAACTCCCGCTCCATGACGCGCTGGCACACCGCGCGCCACAGGCGCGAGGTCTCGAGCACGTTCGCCTTGTCGATGGAGGTGAGGCGGCGGCGGCGCGCGCGTGCGAGGCGCGCGGCGGCGCGCACGATGCGCTCGATCTCGGCCGCGGTGTACACGCACAGGTCGGTGGCGCGCACGGCGTCGCGCGACTTCTCGCCGAAATAGATCCCGCCGGTGAGCTCGCGCACGAACACCAGGTCGACGCCCTCGACCACCTCGGGCTTGAGGGTCGAGGCGCCCGCCAGGGCGGGGTGTACCTTGACCGGGCGCAGGTTGGCGTAGACGCCGAGCTCCTTGCGCAAGCGCAGGAGCCCGGCCTCAGGCCGCACCTGCTGCTCGGGCGCGGACCACTTCGGCCCGCCGATGGCCCCGAGCAGCACCGCGTCCGCCGCGCGGCAGGCGGCGAGCGTCGCAGGGGGCAGCGGGTCGCCGTGGCTGTCGATGGCGGCGCCGCCGAAGGCGAGCTCCTCGAGCTCGAGCTCGTGGCCGAAGCGCGCGGCGACCGCGCGCAGGCAGAGCAGGGCGCTGGCGATGACCTCGGGCCCGATGCCATCGCCGGGCAATACCGCGATGCGGGCTCTCATGCGCGACGCTCGAACGCCTCGATCTCGCGGCCGCGGGAGAGGAGATAGCCGAGCTCGTCGACGCCGTTGAGCAGGCAGTGCTGCGCGAAGGCCTCGATGGGAAAGCTCACCCGTTTCCCGTCGGGAAGAGCGAGCGTCGCGCTGGCGAGATCGACGGTGAGCTCGGCGCCGGGATGCGCGAGCAGCCAGGCGTGGGTCGGCTCGTCGACGATCACGGGCAGGAGCCCGTTCTTCAGCGAGTTGTTGCGGAAGATGTCGGCGACCTCGGTGCTCACCACCGCGCGGAACCCGTGATCGAGCAGCGCCCATGGCGCGTGCTCGCGCGAGGAGCCGCAGCCGAAGTTGCGCCCGGCGATGAGGATCCGGCAGCCGGCGCTTTCCGGGCGGTTGAGGACGAAGTCGGCGCGCGGCGCGCCGCTCTCGTCGTAACGCCAGTCCTCGAAGAGGTGCGCGCCGAGGCCCAAGCGCGTGGTGGTGGTAAGGAAGCGCGCCGGGATGATCTGATCGGTGTCGATGTTCGTGGCCAGCAGAACCACGGTGCGCGACCGGAGTGACGTGAAGGGTTCCATGATCGTCAGAGCAGCTCGCGCGGGTCGGTCACGCGGCCGCGCACGGCGGAGGCGGCCGCGGTGAGCGGACTCGCGAGCAGGGTACGGGCGCCCGCGCCCTGGCGGCCTTCGAAGTTACGGTTGCTGGTGCTCACGGCGTACTCCCCGCGCGCTACCGTGTCGCCGTTCATGCCGAGACACATCGAGCAGCCGGACTCGCGCCACTCGGCGCCAGCCTCGAGAAAGATGCGGTCGAGCCCTTCGGCTTCGGCCTGACGCTTCACCTGTTGCGAGCCGGGCACGACCAGCATCGTGAGACCGCGCGCGATGTGCCGGCCGCGCAGTACGCGCGCGGCACTGCGCAGATCCGACAGCCGTGCGTTGGTACAGCTGCCGAGGAAGACGACATTCACCGGCTGATCCTTGATCGGTTGGCCGGCCTCGAGGCCCATGTACTTGAGCGCGCGGGCGAACACCGCATCCGAGCCCTGCTGCGGGATCGTCCCGGTGACCGGCACGACCATGCCGGGATTGGTGCCCCAGGTGATCATCGGCTCGACTCGGGAAGCATCGAGGCGCAGCTCGCGGTCGAAGCGCGCGCCCGGATCGGTCGGCAGCGTGCGCCAGCCGCTCAGGGCCCGCTCCCACGCCTCGCCCTTGGGGGCGCGCGGGCGCGTCGCGAGATAGGCATAGGTCGTCTCATCCGGCGCGATCATCCCGGCGCGCGCTCCCGCCTCGATCGACATGTTGCAGACGGTCATGCGCTCGTCCATGTCGAGCGCGCCAATGGTCGCGCCGCGATACTCGATCACGTGCCCGGTGCCGCCGGCGACGCCGAGCCTGCCGATGATTGCCAGGATCAGATCCTTGGCGGTGACGCCGGCGCGCAGCGTGCCGTCGACCTCGACGGCGAGCGTGCGCGGCTTTCTCTGCAGCAGGCACTGGGTGGCGAGCACGTGCGCCACCTCGGTCGTGCCGATGCCGAAGGCGAGCGCGCCGAGTGCGCCGTGGGTGCTGGTGTGGCTGTCGCCGCAGACGATGGTCCTGCCGGGCTGGGTGAGCCCGAGATCGGGCCCGATGATGTGCACGATGCCGCGCTGCTCGCTCGTCATGCCGAGCAGCTCGACGCCGAACTGCGCGCAGTTCACCTCGAGCTCGCGGATCTGCCGCGCGGCGGACTCGATCGCGATCGGCGCGCCGCCGAACACCTGGGCGGTGCGGGTCGGCGTCGAGTGATCCATGGTGGCGAGCGTGAGATCGGGGCGCCGCACCGCGAGGCCCCGCTCGCGCAAGAGCGCGAACGCCTGGGGCGAGGTGACCTCGTGGATCAGGTGCAGGTCGATGTAGAGCACCGCCGGAGTGGCGGCCGTCTCGGCCGCCACCAGGTGGCGTTCCCAGACCTTTTCAAAGAGGGTGCGCGATTCCAAGCCTTCAGCCCGCGGCGGCCGCGGCGCGCGGCGCCGACATGTCGACGTAGTCCAGCCACCCCCAGCGGTCCGGGGTCTTCCCCGAGAACAGGCCGAAGAACGCATTCTGCAGCGTCTCGGTGACAGGTCCCCGCTTGCCGTTGCCGATGGGCAGCCGGTCGACCGAGCGGATGGGAGTGATCTCGACCGCGGTGCCGGTGAAGAACGCCTCGTCCGCGAGGTAGAGGAGCTCGCGCGGAATCGCCATCTCGCGCACCTCGATGCCGCGCTCGCGCGCGAGGCGGATCACCGAGTCACGGGTGAGGCCGCCGAGCACCGAATGGGCCAGCGCCGGGGTGAGCAGCACTCCGTCCTTCACCAGGAAGAGGTTCTCGCCCGAGCCCTCGCTCAAAGTCCCGTCGGGAGAGAGCCCGATGCCTTCTGCGAAGCCGAGGCGCCGTGCCTCCGAGCCGATCAGCTGGCTCGAGAGATAGTTGCCGCCGGCCTTGGCGAGCGCCGGGAGCGTGTTGGGCGCCACCCGGTTCCAGGAAGACACGCAGGCGTCGACGCCCGCGTCCTCGCCCTCGGTGCCGAGGTACTTGCCCCATTCCCAGGCCGCGATCGCGACCTCGGTGGGCGGGTCGTTTTTCGGCGTCACCCCGATCTCGCCATAGCCGCGGAACACGATCGGGCGGATGTAGGCGCCGCGCTTGAGATTGTTGGCCGAGATCACCTGGCGGCAGGCGTCGTTGATCTGCTCGGGCGACCAGGGCATCGCGATGCGATAGATCTTGGCGGAGTCGAACAGCCGACGGGTGTGATCGCGCAGGCGGAAGATCGCCACGCCACGCGGCGTCTCGTAGGCGCGCTCGCCCTCGAAGACCGAGGAGCCGTAATGCAGCGCGTGCGACAGCACGTGCACCGTCGCCTTCTCCCACGGCACCAGCTTGCCGTTGAACCAGATGAACTGCGTCGCGGGAATGGGCATGGAAGCTCCTTCAGGTCAGACCGCCGCGGGTACCGCCGGCGTGGCCGCGCGCGCCCGCGTCCCGGCCTGCGCCAGCTCGATACGGTTGATCACCTCGAGGAACGCGCGAGTGGCGGACTCGACGATGTTCGTGCTCACGCTGGCGCCGCGGTAAGTCTTGTGATTGTACTCCACGTACACCCGCGCCTCGCCCTGCGCGTCCTCGCCCTCGGAGACCGCCTTGACCTCGAACTTGCGCAGCACCACGCGGATCCCGGTCGCGGCCTCGATGGCCTTGAAGGCGGCATCGACCGGCCCGTCGCCGCTCGCGGCGTGCTCGACGCTGCGCCCATCGGCGTGAGTGAGCACCACCAGCGCACGCGCCGCACCCGTGGTGCGCGCCTCGGTGGTGAGCTCGGTCAGCGTCCAGGGGCCCTGCGCCGAGCCTTCCGCGCGCAGCACCAGCGCCTCGATGTCGCCGTCGTAGAGCTCCTTCTTGCGGTCGGCGAGGGCCTTGAACTCCTCGAACAGCTGGTTGAACTCGGCCTCCTCGAGCTCGAAGCCGAGCGCCTGCACCCGCTCGCGCAGCGCATGCCGGCCGCTGTGCTTGCCGAGCACCAGATGGCTGCGCGACAGGCCGACGTCCTCGGGCCGCAGGATCTCGTAGGTCGAGTAGTGCTTGAGCATGCCGTGCTGGTGAATGCCGGCCTCGTGCGCGAAGGCATTCTCGCCGACCACCGCCTTGTTGCGCGGCACCGGCATGCCGGTGATGCTCGAGACGAGGCGCGAGGTGGGGTAGAGGCGCTGGGTGTGAATGCCCGTCGCCACGTTGAAGAACGCGGCGCGGGTCTTCAAGGCCATCACCACCTCCTCGAGCGAGCAGTTGCCGGCGCGCTCGCCGATGCCGTTGATGGTGCACTCGATCTGGCGCGCTCCGGCGACCACCGCGGTCAGGCTGTTGGCGACGGCCATGCCGAGATCGTCGTGGCAGTGCACCGAGAGGCGCACGCCCTCGATGCCGCGCACGTTCTTGCGCAGGTAGCGGAACAGTTCGGCGAACTCATCCGGCACCGTATAACCGACCGTGTCGGGAATGTTGACCGTGGTCGCGCCGGCGGCGATCGCGGTCTCGACCACCTGGGCGAGGAACTCGAGCTCGGTGCGCGAGGCGTCCTCGGGCGAGAACTCGATATCGTCGGCGAGCTGGCGCGCGCGGGCGACGCCGTCCGCGGCGGCCTTGAGGATCTCGTCCTGCGCCATGTTGAGCTTGTACTGGCGGTGGATGGCGCTGGTGGCCAGGAACACGTGGATGCGCCGGCGTGGCGCGTCCTTGAGCGCTTTCGCCGCGAGCTCGATGTCCTCGGAGTTGCAGCGCGCGAGCCCGCAGATGATCGGCCCCTGCACCTCGCGCGCCACGGCCTGCACGCTCTCGAAGTCGCCGCGCGAGGCGGCCGGGAAGCCTGCCTCGATTACGTCGACACCGAGCTCGGCGAGCGCGCGGGCGACGCGCAGCTTCTCCGGCTGCGTCATGCTGCAGCCGGGCGACTGCTCGCCGTCGCGCAGCGTGGTGTCGAAGATCAGTACCCGGTCGGGATTGATGGTCATGTGTAGTTCCTCATGCCCGCCGCTCGTTGAGCCACGGCATTCGGGCCCGGAGGCTGGCGCCGACTTTCTCGATCTGCCGGTCAACATCGGCCGCGAGCAGCTTGTGGTAATTCGCCTTGCCGCTCTCGTTCTCCTTGATCCACTGGCGCGCGAACTTGCCGCTCTGCACCTCTTTGAGCACCTTGCGCATCTGCTGCTTGACGCGCTCGTCCACGATGCGCGGGCCGCGGGTGAGATCGCCGTACTTGGCGGTCTCCGAGATGAACTGATGCATCTTGGAGATTCCGCCCTCGTGCAGCAGGTCGACGATCAGCTTCAGCTCGTGCAGGCACTCGTAGTAGGCGACCTCGGGCTGATAGCCCGCCTCGACGAGGGTCTCGAAGCCCTTGACGACGAGCTCGGTCGTGCCGCCGCACAGCACCGCCTGCTCGCCGAACAGGTCGGTCTCGGTCTCCTCGGCGAAGGTGGTCTCGAGCACTCCGCCGCGCGTGCCGCCGATGCCGTGGGCGTAGGCGAGGGCGCGCGCATGCGCCTTGCCGGTGGCGTCCTGCGCCACTGCCAGCAGGCACGGGACTCCGCGCCCCTGCTGGTACTGCCGGCGCACCAGGTCGCCCGGCCCCTTGGGCGCGATCAGCACCACGTCGAGGTCGGGACGCGGCTTCACCTGTTTGAAGTGAATGTTGAATCCGTGGGCGAACAGGAGCGTCGCGCCCTTCCTCAGGACCTTCTTTATGTCCTGGTAGAGCGCCTTCTGCGCGAGGTCCGGCACCAGCATGGCGACGAGATCGGCGCTCGCGGCGGCAGCGGCGGGCTCCGCCACCTCGAGGCCGTCGCGGCGCGCCTTCTTCCAGCTCGCGCCACCCTTTCTCACTCCGACCACGACGTCGAAACCGCTGTCCTTGAGGTTGAGCGCGTGCGCGCGGCCCTGGCTGCCGTAACCGAGGATGGCGATGCGCGCGCCCTTCAGGGCCTTGCGGTCGACGTCCTTACTCGAATAAAGCCTCATCGCATCACTCCTGCGGCGCTGGCCGCACTGCAAACGTAAAAAACCCCGCAGCGGCTTTCAGCCGGTGCGGGGTCCTGAGTCCTCCTGGCTCTCGCTCGTGCCTGCTGGATCAGGCGTTCGCGTGCCCCGCACCGGTTCGCTCCCTAAGGAGCAGCAGCGCGGGCAGTCCGATAAGCAGCGCGAGCGTCGCGGCGGGTGCCGCGGCGCGGGTCAGAGGCGCTGTCGTGTCGGGTGTCACGGGAACCAAACCTGTTGGCCCGATGGGATCACAGGAACCGCGGACTTGTCAACGAGTTAAGCGCGGTCCTTGAGCCGCGCGCGTGCCCGGCACGGTGTTAATCTCACCGTCATGAAAAAAGCCGTGGATCCGCGCGCGTTTTCGCGCATCGTCGTCGACGGAGTGAAGCAGGCACCGGCCCGCGCGATGCTGCGCGCGGTGGGGTTTCGCGAGGAGGACTTCGCCAAGCCCCAGATCGGAGTGGCCTCGACCTGGGCCAACCTGACCCCGTGCAACATGCACATCGGAGCGCTGGCCGATGCGGCCGCCGCAGGAGTCGACGGCGCGGGTGGCAAGAGCGTTCTTTTCAATACGATCACGGTGTCCGACGGGATCTCGATGGGCACCCCGGGGATGCGCTACTCGCTCGTGTCCCGCGAGATCATTGCGGACTCCATCGAGGCAGTGGTCGGTGCGGAGGGCTTCGACGGCTTCGTTGCGATCGGCGGCTGCGACAAGAACATGCCTGGCTGCGCCATGGCCATGGCGCGGCTCAACCGCCCGGCCGTATTCGTCTACGGGGGCACGATCCGCCCCGGTGCGCAGCGGCGCGACATCGTGACCGTATTCGAGGCAGTCGGGGCGCGCTCGGCCGGCACGCTCTCGGAGAGCGGCCTGCTGGAGATCGAGCGCACGGCCATCCCGGGCCCCGGGAGCTGCGGCGGCATGTACACGGCCAATACCATGGCTTCGGCAATCGAGGCCTTGGGCTTATCCTTGCCGGGAAGCTCCGCACAGGACGCGGTCGGCGAGGCTAAGCATTCCGACAGCGCGCGGGCCGGAGCGGCGGTGGTGCGCCTGGTGCGTGACGGCTTGAAGCCTCGCGACATCCTGACACGCAAGGCGTTCGAGAACGCGATCACCGTCGTCACCGCCCTCGGCGGCTCGACCAACGCCGTGCTGCACCTGCTCGCCATCGCGCGCGACGCGGGCGTGCGCCTCACCCTCGACGATTTCACCCGCGTCGGACGCCGTTCCCCGGTGCTCGCTGACCTCCGGCCGAGCGGCCGTTTCCTCATGTCCGAGCTGGTCGCGATCGGCGGCATCCAACCGCTCATGAAAATGCTGCTCGATGGGGGCCTCCTGCACGGGGACTGCCTCACGGTCACTGGGCAGACAATGCAGCAGAATCTGGAAAAGATTCCCATGTACATGAAAGGGCAGGAGATTGTCCGGTCGCTGTCGGACCCGCTGAAGAAGGAGAGTCACCTCGTGATTCTCTACGGCAACCTTGCCCCCGAGGGGGCCGTGGCCAAGATCACCGGCAAGGAAGGGGAGCGTTTCGAGGGGCGGGCGCGCGTGTTCGAGGGTGAAGAGCGCGCCACGCAGGCGATTCTCGCCGACAAGCTGCGGCCGGGCGACGTCGTGGTGATCCGCCACGAGGGGCCGAAGGGAGGTCCGGGCATGCGCGAGATGTTGAGTCCCACGGGCGCCATCAGCGGGCGGGGCCTGGACGGCAAAGTGGCGCTGATTACCGACGGTCGCTTCTCCGGGGGCAGCCACGGATTCGTCGTCGGACACGTGTCTCCGGAGGCGGCGGTGGGTGGCCCGATCGGTTTGCTGCGCAACGGCGATCGCATCACGAT
Organism: Steroidobacteraceae bacterium; assembly: GCA_035518275.1. GTDB lineage: Bacteria > Pseudomonadota > Gammaproteobacteria > Steroidobacterales > Steroidobacteraceae > 13-2-20CM-66-19. Next base: position 59,578 of record DATIXU010000012.1, on the reverse strand, counting down.
CGATGCGGCCAAGCGCGAGCTTCGCGTCGAGCTGCCGGCGGCGGAGCTGCGCAAACGGCGGCGGGCGTGGCAGCCCCCGCGGCCTGCGGCGCGGGCCGGCGTGCTCGCCAAGTACGCGCGGCTCGTCGGCAGCGCCTCGGAGGGCGCAGTCACCGAGGCTCTCGAGGCGCGTCGCCGCAATTCCTGAGTGGCCGGCGGAGTTGTCAGCCCCGGAGGCACCCGGTACAGTTCGCGAAAGCAATTCGTCGCAGCGCACACTGCGGGGCATCGTCCGGGGGGATTTGAGAATTTCACGCCCGCCGTGCGCTTGCCTGACGATGTGAGTTCGCAAGTATGATTCCGGGGAACCGACGGGTCCGCCCGCCGGCAACGGGGTTCTGGCTGAAGCAAAAGCGCATCAACAACACATGGCAGCCCTAGTACACGACTCAACATTCATGACACGGCGCGGCGCCGTGCTGGCCGCGATCATCGCGCTGCATGTCTTCATCGGCTGGGCGCTGGCCACGGGCCTCGCGCGCCGGGCGATCGAGGTGCTGGCGCCGCCGATCCAGACGACGATCGTCGAGGAAACGAAGAAAGAGGAGGCGCCGCCGCCGCCGCCGCCGCCGCAGTTCGAGCGGCCGCCGGTCGAGCTGCCGCCTCCGGACGTGACGATCAACATGCCGGTGGAGACGGAGACTACGGCGATCCGCGTCACCAACACGCCGGTCGTCAAGGCGCCGCCGGTGGCGGTGTCCAAGCCGGGGACCCCGGTCGGCTTCGGCAGGAGCTTTCCCAACAGCGACGAGTTCTACCCGGACGCCTCGCGGCGCCTCGAGGAGCAGGGGGTCGCGACCGTGCACGTCTGCGTCGGTCCGGACGGCAGGCTCACGGAGGAGCCGACGGTCGTCAGGAGCTCCGGCAGCGCGCGGCTCGATGGGGGCGCGACGAAGCTCGCCAAGGCCGGCTCGGGCAAATATATCGCCGCCACCGAGGAAGGCCACCCGATCACCAAGTGCATCAACTACAACGTCAAATTCCAGCTGAGATGAACACCGGCCGCACCTCCCAGGAGTGCGGCTTCTTTTTTGTTTCGAGGAAACTATGGAAAACCAACCGAGCGTAACCGTTAACAATCCCTACGGCCTGAGCGCACTGTGGGTATCCGGAGACCTGGTCTCCCGTTCCGTGCTGATTCTTCTGCTCCTCATGTCGCTCGCTTCGTGGTATGTGATTCTGACGAAACTGTGGGACCAGCGGGCGCTGCGTAAGTCGGCCAAGTCGGTTGACAAGCAGTTCTGGAACGCGCCCTCCATCAAGGACGGCGTCGATCGCCTGAAGAAAGGTGACGACTTCCGTGGCATCGCCGAGGACGGGCTGCGCGCCGCTTCCCATCACGACGGCCGGCTCACCGACCGCATCGACCTGCACGAGTGGATCACCATGTCGCTGCAGCGCGCGGTGGACGGCGTCAACAGCAAGCTGAACGGCGGACTGGGCCTGCTCGCGACGGTCGGATCGACCGCGCCCTTCGTCGGACTGTTCGGCACGGTGTGGGGCATCCTGAACGCGCTGGTCGGCATCGGCATCGCCGGCCAGGCGAGCATCGACAAGGTGGCCGGCCCGGTGGGCGAGGCGCTCATCATGACGGCACTCGGCCTGTTCGTGGCGGTGCCCGCGGTGTGGGGCTACAACTGGCTCCTCGGCCGCAATAAGGTGCTCCAGGACGCCCTGCGGAACTTCGCCAGCGACCTGCATGCCTATCTGGTTGGCGGCGTGAAGGTCGAGAGTGGCACCGGCGGCGGTGGCGCCCGTCCGGCGGCGGCCAAGGCTGCCCCGCCCGTTCGCTGAAGAAGGCTGTGCGGGCCGGCCCCATGGCGGGCCGGCCCGGCGCGCTCTTATCAAGGAGTAGCTGACCATGTCGATGAACGTGGGCGAGTCGAGCAGCGGCGGCATGATGGCGACCATCAACACCACGCCGCTCGTCGACGTGATGCTGGTGCTGCTCATCATCTTCCTGATCACGATCCCCGTGATCACCAAGACGGTGAAGGTCGACCTGCCCAAGGCCGTCAACATTCCGACGCAGACCAAGCCCGAGAACATCACCATCGCGGTAGACAAGGAGGGCAACATCTACTGGAACGAGAAGAAGATGGCCAACCGCGAGGTGCTGCTGGGCTACATCAAGGAAGCGGCGGTGCGGGTTCCGCAACCCGAGATCCACATCCGCGCTGATAAGGACGCGCGCTATGAGTTCGTCGGGCGGGTGATGTACGCCATCCAGCGCGGTGGCATCGTCAAGGTCGGCTTCCTCACCGAGCCCGATCGCGGCGTGCGCGGCTACCGCTGAAGTCTCAGGAGCAAACACAATGTCAATGCAGGTAGGCGGCGGCGGCGAGGAGATGTGCGACATCAACACGACGCCGCTCATCGACGTCATGCTGGTGCTGCTCGTCACCCTCATCATCACCCTTCCGGTCATGACCCACGCGGTCAAGCTCGACATGCCGCAGCTGAATCAGCCGCCGCCGCCCGATCAGATCAAGCCCGAGGTCATCGACCTGGAGATCGACTTCGACGGCACCGTGGTCTGGAACGGCACGCCCGTCCCCAACATGGACACGCTCGAGGGCTACTTCCACACCTACGCCGACAAGGATCCGCAGCCCGAGATTCACCTGCGCCCCGATCGCCGCGCCAAATACGACGTGGTGGCCAGGGTGCTCGCGGCGGCGCAGCGCAACCGCATGAAAAAGATCGGCTTCGTCAACACCGCAGAATTCGCCGAGTAACGGTCAGGTAATGGCACACATCAGCATGAAGACCTCCGCAACGTCCATCCCCGCCGTCGCTGCCCTGGCGACCAGCCTGCTGTTCCTGGGCGCCACGGCCATGGGGGCGGACAAGCCGCAGAACAGCGCCAAGCTCGCCAAGCCCCTCAAGGAAGCGCACGACGATCTGAACGCGAAGAAGTACCCGGAAGCGATCGCCAAGCTCAAGGAAGCCGACGGCACCGCCGGCAAGACGCCTTACGATCAGCACCTGATCAACGACATGCTGGCGTTCGCCTACATCCGTACCAGCAACTACCCGGACGCAGCCAAGGCGATGGAGGCCGAGCTCGATGATGGCTTCACGCCGGCGAACGAGCAGCAGCAGAAGATCCGGGCTCTGGCGGCGCTCAACTACCAGCTGAAGAACTACGACAAGGCCGTCGAGTTCGGGCAGCGCGCCCTCAAGGGCGGCTTCGGCGAGGAGGAGACCAAGAAGATCGTCGGCCAGGCGTACTACCTCAAGGGCGACTGGAAGGACACGCTGAAATTCGAGGAGGGACTCGTCGATGCGTCGATCAAGGCCGGTGCGAATCCGAGCAGCGAGTCGCTGCAGCTGGTACTGAGCGCGTGCGTGAAGATGGACGACAACGTCTGCACGACCAAGGCGCTCGAGAAGCTGGTCACCTACTACCCGAAGCCCGAGTACTGGCAGAATCTCCTCTTCGGCCTGCTGAAAGAGACCGCGAACAGCGACGCCAATACGCTGCAGGCCTACCGGCTGATGTTCGAGGTCGACGTGCTGAAGAACGCCGACGACTACATCGAGATGGCGCAGCTGGCGATGGACGCCGGCTCCCCCGGCGAGGCGCAGCGGGCGCTGCAGCGAGGCTTCGACAAGAACGTCTTCGCCGACCAGCGCAACAAGGAAAAGGCCCAGCGCCTGCTCGACAAGGCGAAGCAGAAGGCGGCCGCCGATCAGCCGACGCTCGATAAGATCGCCAAGCAGGCCGACACCGCTCCCACCGGGAGCCAGAATGCCGGCATGGGGCTCGCCTACCTCGGCTACGGCCAGTATGACAAGGCGGTCGACGAGTACACCAAGGCCATCACCAAGGGCAGCCTGAAGAACCCGCCGGAGACCCAGCTGATGCTCGGCATCGCCGACCTCAAGGCCGGTCACAAGGACGATGCCGTCAAGGCCTTCAAGGCGGTCAAGGGTGATCCGGTCCTCGAGCGCCTGGCGAATCTGTGGGCGCTGCACGCGCGCCAGGCTTAAGTTTCGGACGCGGAAAGGAGCTCCACCGTGGCAATCAAGGTCGGCGACCGCATGCCTGCGGGCACGTTCAAGCGCATGACCAGGGAAGGGCCGAAGGACCTGACCACCGACGAGCTCTTCAGAGCTAAGCGCGTGGTGCTGTTCTCGGTGCCCGGCGCCTTCACGCCCACCTGCGATGCGAAGCACCTGCCAGGATTCGTGCAGCTCGCCGACCAGATTCTCGCCAAGGGCGTCAACACCATCGCCTGCATGGCGGTGAACGATGTGTTCGTGATGAACGCCTGGGGCAAGGCCTCGGGCGTCGGCGACAAGGTGACGATGCTCGCCGACGGCAACGGCGACTACGCACGCGCCCTGGGGCTCGAGCTCGACGCCAGCAAGTTCGGCATGGGCAGGCGCGGCCAGCGCTTTGCGATCATCGTGAAGGACGGCGTCGCAAGCCACGTGGACGTGGAAGAGCCGGGCCAGTTCAAGGTGTCGGCCGCCGAGTACGTGCTGGGGCAGCTGTAGCGCCCGCGAGGCCGGTCAGGGGCCGTGCGGCGGAGCGCCCGCCCGGCGCAGCGTTGATAGGTCCTTTCCGCAATAGTTAGGCGCTTGCCTAACTATTGCCGAATGAACCATCTCGTGGTCAGGAATGGTCAGGGCCCAATCAGGACACCAGCTTCTCGATCTCGGGGATGATCTGGAAGAGATCCCCGACCAGCCCGAAATCCGCCACCTCGAAAATCGGCGCCTCGCCGTCCTTGTTGATGGCGACGATGGTGCGCGCGTCCTTGATGCCGGTCAGGTGCTGGATCGCTCCGGAGATGCCGACCGCCACGTAGAGCTCGGGCGCGATGATCTTGCCGGTCTGGCCCACCTGCATCTCGTTCGGCGCGTAGCCGGCATCGACCGCGGCACGTGAGGCCCCGACCGCCGCCCCCAGCTTGTCGGCGAGGCTGTAGAGAATCCTGAATCCTTCCGCGCTGCCGAGCGCCCGGCCGCCGGAGATCACCCGCGCGGCGGTCTGCAGATCCGGCCGGTCGTTCCTGGCCGCCGACACCGAGATGAAGCGTGTGTGGGTGGGAAGCTCCACCGACACCGCCGCCTTCTCGATGGCAGCGGAGCCGCCGGCGGCGGCCGCCTCGAAGGAGGCCATGCGCACCGTGCCGACGATCTTTGCGCCCGCCTCGGCCTCGACGGTGAGGATCGCGTTGCCGGCGTACACGGGGCGGCGGAAGCGGGTAGGGCTCTCCAGCCCCATGATGTCGCTCACCTGCGGCGCGCCGAGGAGCCCCGCGATGCGTGCCATCAGGTCCTTGCCGTAGGTGGTCGAGGGTCCGAGGACGTGAGTGAAGGGGCCGGCGAGCGCGGCGATCTGCGGGGCGAGTACTGCGGCGAGCGCGTGCGTGTTGGCCGCGTTCGCCACCGTCAGCACGCGTGCCACGCCGGCGAGCCCGGCGGCCTGCGCGGCGACCGCGCCGGGATCGGCGGCGCAGACGGCAATGGTGATTTCCGCGCCGGTCAGGGTGCGTGCGCAGCTCACGCACTTGGCGGTGCTGACGTTGAGGCGGGCGCCGTCGTGCTCGGCGACGATGAGAATCTTGGCCGTCACAGGATCCCCTTCTTCTTCAGCTGCTCGACCAGCTCCGCCGCGTCTTTGACCCGGACACCTTTCTGCCGCTGCGGCGGCGGCTCGAAGCGCACCAGCTTCAGCTGCTGGCGCGGCTCGACGCCGAGCGCCGCGAGGCTGAGCGTCTCGAGCGGCTTTTTCTTGGCTTTCATGATGTCCGGGAGCTTCACGTAGCGCGGCTCATTGAGGCGCAGGTCGGTCGTGATGACCGCCGGCAGGTCGACCTCGAGCGTCTCGAGCCCGGCATCCACCTCGCGCGTGACCCGCGCGGTGGTGTCGGAGAGCAGCTCGAGCTTCGAGGCGTAGGTGGCCTGCGGGCGATTCCACAGCGCCGCGAGCACCTGGCCGGTCTGACCGTTGTCGTCGTCGATCGCCTGCTTGCCGAGGATCACGAGGAAGGGCTGTTCGCGCTCGATGAGCCTCAGCAGCGCGCGCGCGGCCACCAGGGGCTCGATGACGCCGTCGGCCTGTACGTGCAGCGCGCGGTCGGCGCCCATCGCGAGCGCGCTGCGCAGCTGCTGTTGGGTGTCGGCGGGACCGACGGTCGCGACCACCACTTCCTCCGCGCCGCCGCGCTCCTTGATGCGCAGCGCCTCCTCGAGCGCGATCTCGTCGAAGGGGTTGACGCTCATCTTGACGCCGTCGGTGACCACGCCGCTGCCATCGGGCTTGACACGGATGCGGACGTTGAAGTCGACGACACGCTTGATACCGACCAGGATGCGTTTCATAAGCCCTGCAGTATAGCGGGCGGCATCGGGTGGTGTTGCCGGGAGACGCCACGGCGTTGACGGATTGCGCGCCCTCTCCCTAAAGTCGGCGGCCATGCTGAGCTACGCGCTGCGTCGCACCGCCGTTGCCGTCCCGACCCTCCTCGTCGTCATCAGCCTTTCATTCCTGCTGCAGCGCCTGGCTCCCGGGGGCCCGTTCGATCAGGAGCAGACGCTGACCCCCGCGGTACGCGCCAATCTCGACCGCGTCTACGGGCTCGACCAGCCGCTCGCCGTGCAGTACGCGCATTACCTCGGCGCGCTCGCGCGCGGCGACTTCGGGCCCTCGCTGAGCCAGCGTGATTTCACCGTGAGTGAGCTCATCGGCCAGGGGCTGCCGCTGAGTGCGACGCTGGGCCTCGCGGCGGTGCTGCTGGCGATCCTCGTCGGCATACCGGCCGGGATCGCCGCGGCCCTCGCGCGCGGCGGCGGGAGCGATTACGCGCTCACGGCACTGGCGGCGCTCGGAATCGCCCTGCCGACTTTCGTCACGGGCCCCGCCCTGGCGCTCGTCTTCGGGCTGCATCTGCACTGGCTGCCGGTGGCGGGCTGGGAGCGGGGCGCACCCCGTTATCTCGTGCTGCCGGTCGTGACACTGGCGCTGCCGGTCGCGGCCTATCTCGCACGTCTGACCCGTGCGAGCCTGCTCGAGGTGCTGCGCACCAACTACGTCCGCAGCGCGCGCGCGCGCGGCTTAGGGGCGTCACGCGTGCTGTGGCACCACGCCTTGCGCCCCGCGCTGCTGCCGGCGGTGAGCTACCTGGGTCCCGCCGTGGCCTTCGTGGTCACGGGATCGCTCGTGATCGAGACGGTATTCGGGCTGCCCGGCAGCGGCCGCTACCTCGTGCAGGGCGCCATCGACCGCGACTACCCGCTCGTCTTAGGGATGGTCATCGTCTACGCCGCCCTGACGCTGGCCTGCAATCTCGCCGCCGACCTCGTCTACGGCTGGCTCGATCCGGGAGCACGGCGTGGCTGAGTCCGCAGCCGGCCGCGGCCTGTGGCGGGATGCCGGCCGGCGCCTGCGCGCGAATCGCGGCGCGCGCGCCGCGCTCGTGCTGCTCGGCGTGGTGGCCCTCGTGGCGCTGCTCGCGCCGCTCATCAGTCCCTGGGCGTTCGACAGTCTCGACTGGCGCCACCTCGCGCAGCCGCCCGGGCTCGCGGGGGCACACTGGTTCGGCACCGACCGCTTGGGGCGCGACCTGTTCGTGCGCACGCTGCACGGGGTGCGGCTCTCGCTCCTGATCAGCCTGCTCGCGAGCGCCATCAGTGTCGGCATTGGGCTCGCGTGGGGCGCGATTGCGGGCTTTGCCGGCGGGCGGACCGAGGGCGCGATGATGCGCTTCGTCGACGTGCTCTATTCGCTCCCGTACCTCTTCATCGTGATCATCCTGAGCACGGTGATCGGCCGCGGCAGCATTGCGGTACTGCTGCTCGCGATCGCTGCGGTCGGCTGGCTGACGACCGCACGCATCGTCCACGGCCAGACGCTGCAGCTGAAGCGCCGCGAGTTCATCGAGGCGGCGCGCGCCACCGGCGTTCCGACGGCCGGGATCCTGGTGCGCCACATCCTGCCGAACCTCGCCGGCACGGTGGTGGTCTACGCGATGCTCACCGTGCCGCAGATGATCCTGTTCGAGAGTTTCCTGTCCTTCCTAGGCCTCGGCGTGCAGGAGCCGTACGCGAGCCTCGGCAATCTGATCAACGCGGGGGCACAGGAAATGGAGTCCGCGCCGTGGATGCTGCTGGTTCCCGCGGCGTTCCTGGTGCTGTTGCTCACCTGCCTCAACCTGCTCGGCGACGGCCTGCGCGATGCCCTCGACCCGCGCGAGCACTGAGGCCACGGCGGCGGGCGCACCGCCGGCGCTGCTCGCGCTCGAGCGGCTCACGGTGACGTTCGCAACGGCGGCCGGGACCGTCAACGCCGTCGAGGATGTGTCGCTCTCGGTCGCAGCCGGGGAATGCCTGGGCGTAGTGGGCGAGTCGGGCGCCGGCAAGAGCCAGGCGTTCCTCGCCGTCATGGGCCTGCTGGCGGCCAACGGCCGGGTCTCGGGCAGCGCGCGCTTCGCCGGCGCGGAGCTCCTCGGGCTCACCTCTGCGGCGCTCGACCGGGTGCGTGGCGCGCGCATCGGCATGGTGTTCCAGGATCCGATGACCTCGCTCACCCCGCATCTCACGGTCGGCGATCAGGTCACCGAAGTCATGACACGGCACCTGGGTCTCGGTCGCGCGGCCGCGCGCCGCCGCGCGACCGAGCTCCTCGAGCGGGTTGAGCTCAGCGATCCGGCGCAGCGCATGCGCCAATATCCGCACGAGCTCTCGGGCGGCATGCGCCAGCGCGCCGGAATCGCGATCGCGCTCGCCTGCGGACCGCAGCTGCTCATCGCGGACGAGCCGACCACGGCTCTCGACGTGACGGTGCAGGCGCAGATTCTCGCGCTGCTCGCGCAGCTGAAGCGTGAGCGCTCGATGGCGATGGTGCTCATCACGCATGACATGGGGGCCGTGGCCGGGGTCGCCGACCGGGTGGCCGTCATGCGCGCGGGACGCGTGATCGAGGCGGGCGGGGTGGCCGCGATCCTCAAGTCGCCGGGCGACGCGTATACGCGCGAGCTGGTGCGCGCGGCGGCGCTGCCGGCCGTTGCCGGGCCCGCGTCGGCCGCCGCGCCGGATGGCACGGCCCTCGCGGTCTCGGGCCTCAGCGTCGAGTTTCAGGTCAGCCGCGGCTGGCTCCGATCCCCGGCGCGCCTCACGGCGCTACGCGGCGTCGGCTTCGAGCTCGCCGCCGGCGAAGCGCTCGGGGTCGTCGGCGAGTCGGGCGGCGGGAAATCGACGCTGGCCCGGGCCGTGCTCGCGCTGCTGCGCCCCTCGGCGGGAGAAGTCGTCTGGATGGGCCGGGAGCTGCTCGCGCTCGGCGCCGGCGAGCTGCGCGCGTTGCGCGGCGAGCTGCAGATCGTCTTTCAGGACCCCGTAGGCGCGCTCGACCCGCGCATGACGGTGAGCGAGATCGTCGGCGAGCCGCTCCTCGTGCATCGTCCGGAGCTCGATTCCGCGGCCCGCGCGCAAGCCATCGCGGCCATGCTGCGCCGGGTGGAGCTCGGGCCGCAGCTCTGGGACCGCTACCCGCACGAGCTCTCGGGCGGTCAATGCCAGCGCGTCGGCATCGCGCGCGCCATGATCCTGAAGCCGCGCCTGCTGGTGTGCGACGAGCCCCTGAGCGCGCTCGATGCGCCGACTCAGCGCGAGATCCTGGCGCTCCTCGAGGGGCTACGGCGCGAGTCCAGGATGAGCCTGCTGTTCGTCAGTCACGATCTGACGCTGGTACGGCGGCTGTGCGGGCGGGTCCTGGTGCTGTACCTGGGCACCATGATGGAGCTCGCGCGCTCGGAGAGCCTCTACACGCGGCCCCGCCATCCCTATGCACGCGAGCTCCTCGCCGCCGTGCCGGTCGCCGACCCCGACCTCCAGCCGGCGCGTCTCGGGCGCGCCCGGCCTGGCGAGCCGCCGTCACCGCTCGCGCCGCCCAGCGGGTGCGTGTACCGCACCCGCTGCCCACACGCACTCGAGCTGTGTGCCGAGCAAGTACCGGAGTGGCAGGACACCGGCGGGGGCGACCGCGTCGCTTGTCATCGGTGGAAGGAGATTTAAGCGCTCCGGGCGAGTTACCATTCTCCCCCGTATGAAAACTGAATCCGGCATTCGCCCCAGCGCCGCCCTGCAGCACGTCCGCTATGAGATCCGCGGACGCCTCGCCCGCAGGGCCCTCGAGCTCGAGCGCCAGGGGTACGAGATCATCTCGCTCAACATCGGCAACCCGCGCGCCTTCGGCTTTCGAACCCCGGAGACCATGCGTCTCGCGATGATCGAGAACCTGGGACAGGCCGAAGGCTATTGCCACCAGAAGGGCATCTTCCCGGCGCGCGAGGCCGTGGTGATGCAGCAGCAGGAGCGCGGCGTCCCCGGAGTCACGGCCGAGGAGGTCTTCATCGGCAACGGGGTGAGCGAGCTCATCGACCTGACGCTGCGCGCGCTGCTCTCCGACGGCGACGAGGTGCTGGTGCCGAGCCCCGACTATCCGTTGTGGACGGCGGCGGTCACCCTGAACCGCGGGCGCGCGGTGCACTATCCCTGCCGGCCGGCGCAGGGCTTCGTGCCGGACCCGGCCGAGATCGCGCGGCTCATCACGCCGCGCACGCGCGCGCTCGTCATCATCAATCCCAACAATCCGACCGGTGCGGTCTACCCGCGCGCCGTGCTCGAAGCGCTCGCCCGGCTCGCCGAGCGCCACGGCCTCGTTGTCTTCAGCGACGAGATCTACGACCAGATGACCTATGACGGCGCCGAGTTCGTCCCCATGGCGACCCTGGTGCACGACACGCTGTGCGCCACGCTGTCGGGGCTCTCCAAGGTGTACCGCGCCTGCGGCTACCGCGCCGGCTGGGCGGTGTTCTCCGGCCGGGTGCATGCCGCCGCCGATTATCTCAACGCGCTCGAGCTCCTCGCGTCGCTCCGCCTCTGCTCGAACGTCATGGCGCAGTGGGCGGTGCAGACGGCACTCGGCGGATATCAGAGCGTCCGCGATCTCGTTGCTCCCGGCGGGCGGCTGTACGAGTCGCGTGCCGTGATCCTCGACGCTGCGGCGAGCAGCCGCCATCTCACGCTCGCTGCACCGCGGGGCGCGATGTATGCATTCGTGGGGGTCGATGAGTCGGGTCTGCCGGGCTTCGACGACCAGCAGTTCGCGCTCGATCTGCTCGAGCAGAAGCACGTTCTGGTCGCGCCCGGCGTGAGCTTCAACGTGCCGTACCGCAACCACTTCCGCATCACGAATCTCCCTGACGCGGCGACGCTTCGGGAAGTGTTCAGCCGCATCGAGGAGCTGCTCGCTTCCTACGCGAACGGCGAGCAGCGCGCGGAGGGGCGGGACAATGTGGTGAGCGCGAAATCATACTTCAAGTAAACTCTCTGAAGATATTCTAATAGCCTGTTTTGTTTAGGCTAAATAGTGACGTAAGCGGGCATCTCGAGCGCGGCGGGACGCTGATCGTCCCCACGCGCCAGCGCTCGCACGCAGTGCGCCTCGCCTACGCCGCGGCGCTTCTGGACAGTGACGCCCGTGTCTGGGCGAGCCCCGCGGTGCTCGTGCCCTCGGCGTGGTTGCGGCGCGAGTGTGAGCGCCGTGCGGAGCGAGCCCCCGCCGAGTGGCCGCGCCTGCTCGGGCCCACCGAGGAATGGTGGCTGTGGCGCGAGGCGGCCCAGGAAGCGGCCCGCGAGGCCGCCGGCCGCGATCCGTTCCTCTCCCTGGAGCCGCTCGCGCAGGCGCTGCGGCGCGCGAGTGAGCGGGCGGCCGAATGGGACATCGCGCTCCAACGCGCGCCGCTCGAGAGCGAGCCGGGCCTGCTCTTCGGGGCGCAGCGGATTTTCACGGCGCGCTGCCGCGCGCTCGGCGCTGCGAGCGTCAGCGCATCGATCGCGCGCCTCGAGCCTGTGGGCGCGGAGCGCGCGCCGCGGCTCTCGGGGTTCGATGCGGTCCCGCGCGCTCTCGCGCGCCTCGCACACCACGGCGGGACTGCGGCTGCCGCGCGCGAATCGGCTACCGGGGTGAGCCCGCGCGGCGTGCGCACCACCGACGGGGAAGCTCAGCTCGAGGCGATCGCGTCCTGGTGTCGTGAGCGCCTGCGAGCCTCACCCGAGGCACGGCTGCTCGTGATGCTTGCGGGACCCGCCTCTGCCCGTGAGCGCCTGGCGGATCTCATTCGTGGCTGTCTCGATCCGGGCGCGGTGCTCGCCGGCCGAGGTGAGGAGCGCAGCCTGGCCGGAATCGAAGGAGGCGAGCCTCTCGGCTCCCAACCGCTCCCGGCTCAGGCGCTGCTCTCTCTCACGATCCTCGCGGGAGGGGAGCTCGAGGTCGAGTCGATCGGCCATTGGCTGACCTCACCCTGGTGGGGCGGCATCGGGGGCGGGTCGCGCGCCGCCCTCGCACTGTTCCTGCGCCAGCGCGGCGGGGCGAGCTCGAGTCTGCGCGAGCTCCTCGGCGCTCTGCAGCTCGCGCCGCGCGAGCTCAAGGTGGCGGCGCGCGAGCTCGAGTCGCTCACGCGACGCGCGGCGGGACTGCTGGGCGAGGGCAGTGCCTCCCCAAGGCGCTGGTCCGAGCGTTTCGATGCCGCGCTCGCAGCTCTCAGCTGGCCGGGTGGGCTGCCGCCCGACAGCGCCGTACAGCAGACGCGGCTGCGCTGGCGCGAGCTGCTCGAGGAATTCGGCGAGCTCGCCGCCTGTGCCGGCAGTCTCGGGCGCGAGGCGGCGCTCGGCGAGCTGCGCTCGCTGGCCGCTCACACGGCGTACCGACCGGCTGACGAGGACCTGGCCGTAACGATCTCCCCGATGCTGGCCGATCCGGTGGTGAGGTACGACGGCATCTGGGCTGCGGGACTCACCGCCGATGCGTTTCCCATGCCGGCGGCGCCCGATCCGTTCCTGCCGCTCCAGGCGCAGCTCACCGCCGGTATGCCGGAGGCGAGCGCGGCCGGCCGCCATGCGCAGGCCCAGTCGCTTCTCGACGCGTGGCAGCGCTCGGCCGGCGAGCTCGTTCTCTCCCTGCCGGCGCGCGACCAGGACCTCGAGCTCCTGCCGAGCCCCTGCCTCGCCGGGCTCGCGCTCGCCGAGGAGGGGCCGAAGGCGCTCTGGCTGCCACTTACGCTGCATCGCGAGGGCTGCACCGAAGGGCGCGACGATGCGCGCGGCGCCGCGTTCACCACGCCCGCACCCCTGCCTTCGGGCACCCGTGCCATCACACTGCAGAACGACTGCGCGTTTCGCGCCTACGCCGAGCTGCGACTCGGCGCAGTGGCGCCCGAGCACCCCGAGCCCGGCGTTCCGATGGATCAGCGGGGACTCCTGCTGCACGCGGCGCTGCAGCTGCTGTGGGAGCGGCTGCGGGACTCGGCGACGCTCGGCTCCCTCGAGGACGGCGCGCTCGATGCGCTCATCGCGGACTGTGTGGCGCGCGGCGCCCAGGCGCTGCAGGTCGAGGTACGCGGCCGCGGACGGCGTCCGCGCCGCGTGCCGGACGGGCAGTTCGATCTCTTCAGCGTGCTCTCGCCCGCGCTGACGCGCGAGTGCGCGCGCGCGCAACGGCTCATCCGGCGGCTGTGCGACCTCGAGCGCACCCGCACCCCCTTTACCGTGCAGGCGACCGAGTACACGACCGAGCTCGCCCTCGCGGGCGCGCGCGTGCGCATGCGGCTCGATCGCGTTGATGCGATCAGCGATGGCCGGGTGGTGCTCGATTACAAGAGCGGACGCCGTGAAGCCCCGGACTGGTACGGCGAGCGGCCGACTTACCCGCAGCTGCTCGCCTATCTCGCGGCGCTGGGCGCGGACGTCGTGGGGCTCGCGACCGTCAACCTGACGGCGCGCGAGGTGCGCTTCACCGGCGTGGCGGCGACGGGAGACGTCCTGCCGAAAGTGAAGGCGATTCCGGCGCTGACCGGTGCCGCCGTGGCCGACTGGCGCGCGCAGCAGGCGGGGTGGATCGCGCTCATCGAGCGGCTGATCCGCGCCTTCCTCGCAGGAGAGGCGCGCGTCGACCCGGCGCCAAGGGCCTGCGACTACTGCCACCTCACCGATCTGTGCCGCATCGGCGCGCACCTCGCCCCGGAGCTGCGCACCTTCACGGATGAAGCCGATGAGTGACCCGCGCGAGCGGCTCGACGATGCAGCGCGCTGCGCGGCGGCGGAGCCCGCGGCCTCGATCCTGCTCGAGGCGCCGGCCGGCTCCGGCAAGACGGCGGTGCTGACGCAGCGGTTCCTCAAGCTCCTCACGACGGTCGATGATCCGGGGGAGATCCTCGCCATCACCTTCACGCGCAAGGCGGCCGCCGAGATGCGATCGCGCGTGATCCGCGCGCTGCGCGGGGACCTGCCGGCCGCGGATCCCGGCGCCGCGGTGCTCGCCCCACTGGCCGTGGCGGCCCGCGCGCACGGCGGGGCGCGGGGCTGGAAGCTCGAGGCGCAGCCCGAGAGGCTGCGCATCCAGACCATCGATTCTTTCAACTACTGGCTGGCGAGCCAGCTGCCGGTGGCCTCGCGCGCCGGCGGCGTACTGAGCATCACGGAGAGCGCCGCCGAGCTCTACCGGCGCGCCGCGCGGCGCACGCTGCTCGCGGCCGAAGGCGACCCGACGCTCGCCCCGGACGCGCAGCTGCTCTTCGAGCGGCTCGACAACCACTGGCTGAATCTCGAGCGGCTCATCGCCCAGATGCTCGAGCAGCGCGGGCACTGGCTGCGTTTCGTGATCGCCGAGGATCCGGACTCGCTCTGCCGACGAGTGAACCAGAGTCTCGCCGCGGAGACCCGCGCGCGCCTCGCGGCGCTGCGCTCGCTGCTGCCCGAGACGCTGCGCCGCCGTGCCGAGAGCCTGCCCGGCTCGGGGCCGCTTGGGCCGGACCCGGCCGACCTCGTGCACTGGAAGCACTTCGCGCATCTGGTGCTCACCCGCAACGACTGGCGCAAGCAGCTCTCCGCGCACCGGCTGCGGCCCGGCTTTACCGATCCGGCGGTGCGGTCCCGGCTCCGGGACCTGATCGACGACCTGCGCGCCGCTTCCGGAGTGCGCACGGCGCTGCTCGAGCTGCGGCGCGCGCCTGCGGCACAGCTCGACGCGGCGGATGCCGCGGCGATCGCCGCCCTGGCGCGGCTGCTCGCGCGCGCCGCGGTGGAGCTGCACGCCGCGTTCGCGGAAGTCCAGCGGGTCGATTACACCTATGTCACCGGCGCGGCACGCCAGGCGCTCGCCGAGGGCGGCGAGCCGACCGAGCTCGCACTGCGCACGGGCCTCGCGCTCAGGCACATCCTGGTCGACGAGTTCCAGGACACCTCGCTCGCCCAGGTGCAGCTGCTCGAGGCACTCACCGTCGGCTGGGAGGAGGGCGACGGGCGGACGCTGTTTGTCGTCGGCGATCCGATGCAGTCGATCTACCGGTTCCGCGATGCGGAGGTGGGACTGTTCCTGCGGGCGCGCGC
This sequence comes from Steroidobacteraceae bacterium, assembly GCA_035518275.1. Taxonomy (GTDB): domain Bacteria; phylum Pseudomonadota; class Gammaproteobacteria; order Steroidobacterales; family Steroidobacteraceae; genus 13-2-20CM-66-19. Next base: position 44,140 of record DATIXU010000012.1, on the reverse strand, counting down.
TTCGGGCGTCGGGCGCGTCGCGCTCGAGCCGCTGCGGCTGCTGCGCAATTTTCGCGCCGAGCGGCCGCTGGTGGAATTCACCAACGAGCTCTTCTCCCAGGTCCTCCCGCCCCGCGACGATCTGCGCGCCGGAGGGGTGAGCTACCGCGAAAGCCTCGCGACCCGCGCACCCGCCGCGGAGCTCGCCGGCATCCCGCCGGTCACGCTGCGCCTCTATCCGGATGATCCGTCGGCAGAAGCGCGCGCCGTCGCCGCGCGCGTCGCGGAGCTGCGGCGGCTCGATCCCGCAGGCACCGTAGGCGTGCTGGTGGTGGCGCACGCGCACGCGGTGAGGGTCATCGCCGCGCTCGAGGCGCGCGCGCTGGCGCCGCTCGGCGTCGATCTGGTGCCGTTGCGCGAGCGGCTGGTGGTGCGCGATCTGGTGCAGCTGACGCGCGCTCTGCACGATCCCGCCGACCGTGCCGCCTGGCTCGCGGTGCTGCGTGCCCCGTGGTGCGGCGCGCGGCTCACGACGCTCGCGGCGCTTTCGGGCGCAAAGGACCACGAGCTCGTCATCGAGGCGCTCGCCAATCCCGAGCGCCTCGCGCGCTGCGACGCGGGCGACCGGCTCCATCTCGAGCGGGTGCGCGCGGTCCTCGGCGCGGCCCTCACCGGGCGCGGCGCGCAGCCGCTGGCGAGCTGGCTCGAGGCGACCTGGCTGCGCCTCGGGGCAGCCGACGCCTACGCGCGTGGCGAGCTTGCCGACGCGCGCGCCTTTTTTGCCGCGCTGGCCGATCGGGCCACGACCCACCCCTGGCGCGGCCCCGAGGACCTCGAGCCCGTCCTCGAGCATCTCTACAGCGTCCCGGCCGGGGGTGAGAACCCGGTGCAGGTGATGACGATCCACCGGGCGAAGGGACTCGAGTTCGACCACGTGCTGGTGCCGGCGCTCGATCGGACGACGCGCGCGCCCGAGCGGCGCCTGCTGCGCTGGATCGATCTGCCGAGCGAGACGAGCGAGAGCAATCTGCTCATCGCGCCGGCCCCCATCGTCGGCGCGCGCGAGGAGGAAGGCGACCTGAATGCGTATCTCAAGGACCTGATACGCCAGCACGAAAGCCACGAGCGCTCGCGCGTCATGTACGTGGCGGTGACCCGCGCGCGGCGCACGCTGTGGCTGTCGGGCACCATCGCGCCCGGCGCCGACGGGACCGTGAAGCCCGACCGCAGGAGCGCACTCAGCGTCCTGTGGCCGGCGCTCGCCCAGCGCTTCGAGACGGTGGGTGGCGGGGAAGCCACCGGTGCCAGCCTCGCGCGCACCGGGCCGCTGCAGCGGCTGCTGCCGAGCTGGCGTTCCGCCGAGCCGCCACCGCCGATCGCGGTGCGGCAGCTGCCGCCGCCTTACCTCGCCTCGGAGCCCACCGAGTTCAGCTGGGTCGGCGAGACGGCGCGCCACGTCGGCACCGTGGTGCATGCCTGGCTCGCGCGCCTGTCGCAGCAGGGGCGGCTGCCGCGGGCGGAGGAGATCGCGGATCAGGGCGGAGCGGTGCTCGCAGAGCTCGCCCGCGCCGGCGTCCCCGAGCGGGAGCGCGCGAGGGCGCGCGCGAGCGTGCTCGAGGCGCTCACGCGGACGCTCGCCGACGAGCGCGGGCGCTGGATCCTCGACAGCCGGCACGCGCAGTCGCACAGCGAGTGGGAGCTCTCGGGCGTGAGCGGCGGGATGCTGCGCAGCGTCGTCATCGATCGTTGCTTCATCGACGAGCAGGGCACGCGCTGGGTGATCGACTACAAGACCAGCGCGCACGAGGGCGGCGGGCTGGACGAGTTTCTCGATCAGGAGCTCGAGCGCTACCGGGCCCAGCTCGGCACCTACCGCGATCTCGCGCGTGGCCTGGGTCCCCAGCCGGTGCGCGCGGCGCTCTACTTTCCGCTGCTCGGCGCGCTGCGAGAGCTTGTCTGATTGGGCAAAAGTCGCCTGCGGTGCTTTTGCCGGACATCAGCTTCGTTGCCGGCGGCAAAAGGCGGGGCTCGATACGCACCAGTCCCAATCACCTCAGCAGCCGAGCACTCCGTAGCAGGGTTGGCGCACGGGCTTTTGCCGCCTGCGCATCAGGGAGCGATTTCGGCGTCGGGCTCAAAACGTTCCGGCGATGTTGAACGGACGGCGGCCGGCGGCGTCCGGGCTGCCGAGAAACTGCAGGTTGTCGACCAGCTCGGGCGCGGCGTCCGCGCGTGGGGCCACCTGGCCTTCGAGCACGTAGCCCGGCTGGCTGGTCAGGCGCAGCGTCCCCGCAACCGCAAGGGGGCCGCCGAGATCGACCAGCGTGCCGACGGGCTCCGTGCCGCCGCCGGGAAAGCTGAGGGCGTAGTTGCCGAGCGCTATGACGTGGCCGGTGCGCTGCGAGAGATCGTGCGCCTCGATGCGGCCCTTGAGCTCGGCAATGCGGCCGTGCTCGAGACGCACGAGCGCCAGATCCGTGTGGACGTTGCCACGAAGCTGCGGCGGCAGGTGCGGAATCTGGCGCGGATCGAGCTTGAGGTCCGTGACCACGTTCCGCAGGCTGACGCTGCCGCCGACGTGCAAAGCGACGTCGGCGCTGCCCGTGACCGGACCGCGCGCCACGACGTGCGCCGCCAGCGTGCCGGTGAGGAGGCGCAACGGCGCCACGTCCCAGGCGAGATCCCCGAAGGGTCTGCCCTCCACCGAGAGCCCGCTGCACCACCCGCTCCAGACTGTGCCGTCCGGGCTCGTGCAGGCGACGCTCCCGGAGCGCGGCACGACCCAGCTGGCCGGCAGGCGCGACAGGAGGATGACCGCGAAGGCGGCCGCGGCGGCGAGCGCGATCCAGAGCGGCCGCAAGACTTCAGCCCGTGTGCAGGACGAGCGCGGCGTTCACCAGGCCCGGGGCGCCGGCACTGTCGATGGTGGCCGAGTCCACGCGGATGCCGTTCTGTTGCGCGAGGCGCGCGAGCCAGGCAACGAGGGTATCGAAGGGCGCCTTCTGCAGGCGCAGCGACAGCCCGCCGGGCCCCGCAGGCTCGCTCCCGGCGAGCGAGCCGGAAAGTCCCGACTCGCGGGCCGAGCGGTCGACGATCACGAGCAGCGATTCCCCGGCCGCCGACGGTGGCTGGGGCGAGGCCGAGAGCTCGGGCGCGACGCCTTGCATCCAGGTGAGGTCATTGCGCTTCTTAGTGAGCCGCTCGTGCGCCTGGGCGACGCTGCGGTCAAGCGGCAGCAGCACGCCCACGACGAACAGTATCGGCACGAGCACCGCGGCGACCTGCACGATGCGCTGCTCGCGCCCGGAGAGCGCGGCGAACCACTGTGCGACGGCGTCGAAGGACTTCTCGGACGACAGCTGCATGGCGCGCGCCTCTAAGGACCCTGGGCGTGGATCTGCACGCGCCCCTGGTAGGCGCCGCCGACGGTGTTGCCACCGACCAGATCCGCCTGCCAGCCGCCGTTCCGCAGCTGCTGGCTCAGGTGATCGAGGCTCGCGGCGTCGGGAGCGTTGAGCGTCAGCTCGAGGAGTCCATCGTGAAAGTTGAGCGACTGGACGCTGGTGCCGGCCGAGCCGCCGCGCGCCTGGGCGACGGCCTGCAGCGCGCCGAGCAGGCCGCTCGAGCCGCCGCCGTTGCGCAGCGCGGCGAGGCGCCGCTCCATGCGCGCGCGGGCATCGGTGGCGCCCGGCTCGGCGGGCATGGCGCGGTGGAAGGTGTCACTGATCGAGGCGTCGACCTCGTGCTCTTTGGCTTTCAGCACGCGCAGCTCCGCGGCTTTGCCGACGACGTGCAGCGCGACCAGCGCGATCAGCAGCATGGCCGCAACGCGCCAGGCGAAGAGCCCCGCGGCCCGCGAGCTCTTCCGGGCGTAGCTTCCCTGCAGCAGGTTGATCGCCGCGGTTCCGGGGAGCTGCTGCGCGAACAGGGCGAGCGGCCCGTCACTCAGCAGCTGCACCTTGACGCCGGCGAAAGGTGCGCGTGCTGCCTCGACCTGCGCGGAATGCTGCTGCCACTCGGCGGTGCCGCTGTAGAGAATCAGTCCGCGCGCCGCGTCCGCGACGGCGGGCTCGTCGGCGGCTCCCGCGGCGGGTGGCGCTGCCGTCACCGCGGGCGCGCCGGCCGCACGCGGCGGCGAGGCGGCGACTGCGAGTGCCTCGGAGAGCGCATCGATCGGTAACGACACCGGCGGCGCGCCGGGCGCGCGCACCGACACCGTGTCCTCCTCGAGCAGCGCCACCGCCTGGCCGGGATTGGCCGGCAGCAGCTCGCTGTCGGCGTACAGGCAGTCGGGCTCGAGGCCCGCGGCGCGCAATTCCGCGAGCCACTGGCTCATGAGCTCGTGCGCGACGACAGCGACCGGCGTGCGGTTGGAGTCGGCGGCGCGGCGGCCGAGCGCAAAGTGCAGCTCGTCGATGTTGTCGGCGAGCTGCTCCTCGAGCGCGTAGGGGACGAGCTGTTGCAGCCTGACGCCACTCTTCGCCGGCAGCTCAGGATCCGCGAGCAGCACATCGCTCCCCGGCACGAGGGCGCAGATACGCCGCCCGGCGGCGGCGCCGGCGGCCTCCGCCAGAGGCCCGCTGTGCGTGGCCGCGAGCGGCGCGCCGTTCGCGCCCGCGATGAGCCACGTGGCCGGCTCTTCCGGAGTACGCGGCAAACGCAGCAGCAGCCAGTCAGCCATGCGCGGGCGGCCCCCTCAATCCGCTGTGTAGCTGCGCAGGATGGGACGCACCTGGCCCGTTGGATCCTGCAAGAGAAGACTGTACAAGTTGAATTCCGTGCTGCCAATAGTGATCAGGCTCTGCACCCGGAAGTAACTCGAGGTCATCTGCACCTTGGTGGAGATCTTGCTCCAGGTCGCGGAATCCGCCGCCGCCTGGTAGTCACTCAGCGCCGGGAAGCAGCCGGTGGCGGTGCTGCGGTTCTTGGCGAGCCCCTGCACATCGCTCGAGAAGTCCCCGTGCCCGAGGAACGCATCGAGCACCAGTCCCTTGGCGGTGCAGACGTTGAGCTTCACGCCGTAGGGCAGCGCGGTCACGTAAGGGGCGAGGGCCACGTAGCGGTCGCGCCCGAAGCCCGGGAGCGCCAGCAGCTCGCTGGCGCTCGTGATGTAGCGGTTCGGCGTGCGGTAGGGCGGGGTCTGGCCCATGTAGACGCTGTCCTCCGCGCCGTCGGGAACGGACGGCACGATGTCGCGGTCGATCCAGTCGACCATGTATCCGGCCCACTTGGGCTCGAGCCCCACCATGACGAGCAGCTGTTCGAATGCAGTCACCTCGACCGGATCGGGCGTGCCGTCCTGCCTGACGAGATTGTTCAGGTTGAAACGCCCCTGCAGGTCCTCGAGCTGCGCGGTCAGCATCACGCCCGGCACAACCTCGAAGGGCCCGACCGGCTGCGCCCAGCCTTCGGAGGCATAGGTGTGCTGCGGATCGGATTTCTGCGCGAGCCGCAGGCCGTAAGCCGCGAGCGCCTCCGCCCCCTCCTGCACGAGCAGCGCCTGATCGAAGGCGTAGGTGGCGGCGCCGCGCCGGAAGGTCATGGCGTTCTCGTAGCCGATCGCGGCGGCGAGGATCGTGCCGAGCGCGACCAGGAGAATCGCCACCAGCAGCGCGACGCCCCGCTGCGCGTGCGGCGGGCGGCGGTCGCGCAAGCCCCGGTCGCGGCGCGCGCCGGGCGGCATCAGCCCGCGACCTCGAAGATGCGCACGATCTTGCCGAAGTCCTCGGTGTCGATCGTGACGCGCACGGCCATCGGCCGGATGCGCAGGTTGCTCTCGAGCGCCTGCGCGCCGGCGACGGTCGACGGCGGCCACTGCGGCTGCCAGGTGTGGGTGAGATCCATGTACTCGAAGGTGACCGACTTCACTTTCGTGAGGAGGTCACGCTTCGCGGTCGTGCTCGAGAGCGTCGGGTCGAGCACGTACCAGTACTCGCGCCTGAGCGTGCCGTTCTCGAAGAAATACGCGACGCGCTGCTCGGCGGGGCGCTGCAGGCCGGTGGGATTCGCCCAGCCGCCGCGCGTCAGGGCAAGGAGCGGCGGGGCGCCGCTGGTCGAGGACGCTGCGGCGCTGCTCCCGCCCCCGAGCGAGGACACGAAACCGGAGGTCTGCGTCCCGCCGGCGCTGCCCTGGAGGGCCGGCTGCGCGGGCTCATCGCCGATCGGTTGCCGCACCGGCCGCGGCGTCAGCTGCACGAAGTCCTGCTCGAGGACCCGCACGGCGGTCTGCAGCTCGATGAGCCGCGCCTGTTTCTGCTTGAGAGCGGCGCGCGTGGTGATCGCCTGGTTGATCGCGCCGTAGCCCATCGCAAACATGAGGGCCGCGATCGCCAGCGCCACCAGGATCTCGAGCAGCGTAAAGCCGGCCGCGGCGGGCCACGCGTTGCGGACGCGCATGAGGCCGACGCGCCTCATTGCGAGCCCGGGGGCTGCGCCGGCGGGGAGGGAGGCGACACACCGGTGCCCGGCGTGCCTCCCGGCGTGGTCGGCGTTCCGCCGGCCGCGCCCGAGCCGGGCGTGAGGAGTTGAGAGCCCCAATCGGGAAGGTCGCCGCGCGGCAGTCCCACCGCATCTCCCGAGATGCCGCTCAGCGTCGCATACCAGCCGCGGTCGCTCTCGGAGCTGTCGACATCCGACGGACGGACGCTGACATCCATGCGCACCATGCCGGGCACCTGGGTCGTGTTGACCTCCTGATGCCAGTGCCACTTGCGCCCGGCGAAATCCGTGTCGCCGTCGCTCTTGCCCGGGGCCGGCAGCTGGCCGCTGATGCGCACCAGCGCGATCTGATTGAGCGCCACCCAGTTGGCGAAGGTCTTGTCGCGCAGATACGAGATCGTGTCTGCCGAGGAGGTGAGCGTGCCGAGCACCGCCGCCATGCCGAGCGTGACGATCGCGAGCGCAACCAGCACCTCGATCAGCGTGAAGCCCCGCTCGCAGCACTCACGGGCGGGGCTCATGGCGCGCTCGCCTCGACCAGCGGCTGCTCGATCACCTGGCCCTTGTCATCCTGCGTGACGGTGACGCTGCGCACTCCGCCGTCGCGCTCGAGCGTCACGGCGAATTGGGTCAGGTCACCGTCGGAGTAGATCAGCACCTGCGGCGCCTTGTCGTGCGCGTCCGCGGGCCGGCGCAGCACCACCGGGCGGGTCTCGACCGTGAGCCTGACCCCGAGCCCGGAGGGGAGCTTGCGGGCGATGAGCGCATCGTCCTCGAACACGCCGCGCCACTGGCCGAGCTGTGCGTCGTAGACCAGAAACTCGTAGCTATCCTCCTGGAAGAAGACGCCGTACTCGCGCGTCTGCAGCTCGGCCTGCTCGCGCGCGTAGTTGATGAGCGCGAACAGGCGGTCGCTCTCGCGCTCGAGGTCGCGATCGCGGCCGGTGAGGCTGCTCACGGTGAGAATTATTCCGGCCGACAGCAGGCCGATGATCGCGACGACCACCAGCAGCTCGATAAGGGTGAACCCGGCGCCGGCCCGTGCCGCCACACGGTGCGCCGGGCGAGGCGGGTTACTGGTTGAGGTTCCAGTTGCAGATGTCGGCATTGATGCCGTCGCCGCCGGGCTGACCGTCGGCACCCAGGGAGCACAGGTCGTACGCCTTGCCGTGCGTGCCCGGAAAGGTGAACTGGTAATCGTTTCCCCAGGGGTCCTTGCTGATGCGCTCGATGTAGCCGCCGGCCTTCCAGTTCTTGATCGTGGGATCGGTCGGCTGCGTGGTGAGGGCGCCGAGGCTCTGGTCGTTGGTCGGGTACTTGGAGTTGTCCATGTAGTACATGGTGAGCGCCGTCTCGAGGCTCTGGATGTCCTCCTTCGCCTTGGCGACCTTGGCGTCGTCGACCCGCTTCATCACGCTCGGGACGATGACCGCCGCCAGCAGCCCGATGATGATCACGACCACCATGATCTCGATGAGGGTGAAACCCCGCGTCCGGACGTACCTGCGGCTGTGGTGTCTGCTAACCTCGGAGAGGATGTCATTCATACGTGGCGCTCGCGGGCGGCCTGGCCGCCGGTTGAAAAGCGGGTCGGATCATAACAAATGGGGTGAGCTCGCCCTGTGAACCGCGTAGCCCGGATGCTCCGCGCGCTGAATTGCGATACCAGCTACGGGCGGGCGCTGCTCGCGGCCTGCGCGCTGCTGCTCCTCATCACACTGACCGGGGAAACCGGCCGCGAATTGCTGCGCTATGACCGCGCGGCGCTCGCGCACGGCGAGCTCTGGCGGCTCGTCACCGCGCACCTCGTTCATCTCGATCTGCACCACGCCCTGCTGAACTGTCTGGGGCTCCTCCTCATGTGGGCACTGTTCGCCCGCGATTACACCCCGCGGCAGTGGCTCCTCATCCTGCTCGGCTCGATGGCCGTGATTGACGCCGGGCTCGCGGTGTGGGATTCGACCCTGCGGTGGTACGTGGGTTCCTCAGGAGCGCTGCACGGCGCCCTGGCGGCGGGCACCCTCGCGCATCTGCGCCGCCGCGAGCGCGACGGCTGGCTGCTGGCCGCCTTGCTCGTGGGCAAGATCGTCTGGGAACAGGGGGTCGGCGCGCTGCCGCTTTCGGGCAGCGACCCGGTGGTAGTGGATGCACACCTGTTCGGCGCCGCCGGCGGGCTCGCGGCCGCGGCGTTCCTGAAGGGCGCGCCCGAGCCGGTATAATTTTCGCCTCACCAGGGGGTATGGGGTCGCCATGTCGTTTGCGTTCGTCTTTCCCGGACAGGGCTCGCAGTCGGTCGGAATGCTGGGGGCGCTCGCCGCCGCGGACGCAGCTGTGCGCACCACGTTCGATGAGGCCTCGGCGGTGCTCGGCTACGACCTGTGGAAGCTCGTGAGCGAAGGACCCGAGGCAGAGCTCAACTCGACCGCGCGCACGCAGCCGGCGCTGCTCGCCGCCGGGGTCGCGACCTGGCGCTGCTGGCGCGCGCGCGGTGGCCCCGAGCCCGCCCTGGTATCCGGCCACAGCCTCGGGGAGTTCACCGCACTGGTGTGTGCCGGGAGTCTCGAGTTCCGCGCCGCCGTGGGGTTGGTGCGCTTTCGCGGCGAAGTGATGCAGGAGGCCGTTCCGGCCGGCACTGGCGCCATGGCCGCAATCCTCGGCCTCGAGGACGCCGAGGTGGAGGCCGCGTGCCGCGAGGCGAGCGCGGGTGGCGGCGCGGGCTCGGTCGTGGAGGCTGCGAATTTCAACTCTCCCGGGCAGGTTGTGATCGGGGGAGAGGCGGCGGCCGTCGAGCGGGCGATTGCCGGGGCCAAGGCACGCGGGGCCAAGCGGGCGGTGATGCTGCCGATGAGCGTCCCCTCGCACACGAGCCTCCTGCGCGGCGCTGCCGAGCGGCTGCGCGGGCGGCTCTCCTCGACCGAAGTACGCCCGCCGCGTATCCGCTACGTGAGCGCGGTCGATGCGGCCACTCATATCGAGCCGCAGGAAATCCGCGATCTGCTCGTGCGGCAGCTGTCGAGCCCGGTGCGCTGGACTCAAACGGTGTGGGCGATCATCGAGACCGGTATCGAAGAGGTGGTCGAATGCGGTCCCGGGCGCGTACTGACGGGGCTCAACCGCCGCATCGAGCGCCGCGCCGGGCTCGAGTTCCTCGCGCTCGAGGATCCGGCCTCGATCGACGCGGCGCTCGCGGCCACCGCGGAGGATCGCCATGCTGGAGAATGACGTCGCCCTGGTGACCGGCGCCTCGCGCGGCATCGGACACGCGATTGCGCTCGCGCTCGGGCGGGCCGGGGCGCGTGTGATCGGCACTGCGACCAGCGCCGAGGGCGCCGCGAAGCTCAGCGCCGCGCTTGCGTCGCACGGATACAACGGCCACGGGGCGGTGCTGGACGCGGGCGATGGCGCCTCGATCGATGCGCTCATCGCCGCACTCGAGGCAGCGGACGAGTCGCCGACGATCCTCGTCAACAACGCGGCGATCACCCGCGACATGCTGCTCCTGCGCATGAAGCAGGAGGACTGGGACCGCGTGATCGCCACCAATCTCACCGCGGTGTTCCGCCTCTCGAAGGCGTGCGTGCGCCACATGATGAAGGAGCGCCGCGGCCGCATCGTCAATCTCACCTCGGTGGTCGGTCTTACCGGCAACCCCGGACAGGCCAATTACGCGGCCGCGAAGGCGGGACTCCTCGGATTCACCAAATCGCTCGCCCAGGAGCTCGCCTCGCGCAACATCACGGTGAACGCCGTCGCGCCCGGCTTCATCGACACCGATATGACGCGCGCGCTCACCGACGAGCAGCGCGCTGCGCTGCTGACGCGCGTGCCGCTCGGGCGGCTTGGAACTCCCGAGGACATCGCCGCCGCGGTGCTGTTCCTCGTCTCCCCGCAGGCCGCTTACATCACGGGCGAGACGCTGCACGTCAACGGCGGGATGTACATGCCCTGACGGGGCGTTGGCCGCGCGCCACATGCACGCACGGGAGGAGGGCACCCGCGGGCGGGCACACCGGAAGTTTCGCCAGTAAAAACAACCACTCGCGCGGGCGTGTGCCGAGTGGCAGGTACGGGGGGGTTCCCCTACAATACCGCGCCCGCTGTCCGGCTTGCCCGCCGGCGGGCAGCTTTTGACCCCTAAACAGAGCCTATAGAGGACCATCCGCTAATGAGCACAGTCGAGCAGCAGGTCAAAGCCATCGTGGCCGAACAGCTGGGCGTCAAACAGGAACAGGTCACGAACGACGCTTCGTTCGTCGACGATCTGGGAGCCGACTCGCTCGACACCGTCGAGCTGGTGATGGCCCTCGAAGAGGAGTTCGAGATCGAGATTCCGGACGAGGACGCCGAGAAAATCACCACGGTCCACCAGGCCATCGACTACATCAACGAGCGCCGCGCCAAGTCCTGACGGTCAAGCGGCTGCGCCATAGCAGGAAACGGTGAGCAAGCGCCGCGTCGTCGTGACGGGTCTTGGGGTGGTGTCTCCGCTCGGGAGCACCGTCCAGTCGGCGTGGGACGCGATCCTGCGCGGCGAGAGCGGCATCGGCCCGGTGACGCGCTTCGACGTGTCGGCATTTCCGGTGCGCTTCGGCGGCCAGGTGCGCGACTTCGATGTCGGCCAGTACCTGCAGCCGAAGGAGGCGCGCCGCATGGACGAGTTCATGCACTACGGCGTCGCCGCCGGCGTGCAGGCCGTGACTGATTCCGGCATCGATTTCAGCAGGACCGACCCGACGCGCTGCGGCGCGGTGTGCGGCGCCGGCATCGGCGGACTGTGGACCATCGAGGAAGAATTCAGCGAATACCTCAAGGCCAATAGTCCGCGCAAGATCTCCCCGTTCTTCGTGCCCGCGACGATCATCAACATGATCGCGGGCCACCTCTCGATCCGTTACGGCCTGAAGGGCCCGAACCTCGGCGTGGTGACTGCCTGCACCACCTCGACGCACGCGATCGGGCTCGGCATGCGCGCCATCCAGTACGGCGATGCCGACGTGATCTTGGCGGGCGGCGGCGAGATGGCGACCACCCGCTGCGGACTCGGCAGCTTCGGCCAGGCCAAGGCGCTCTCCACCCGTAACGAGGCGCCGAGGGAGGCGAGCCGCCCGTGGGACAAGGACCGCGACGGCTTCGTGCTGAGCGATGGCGGCGGCGCGGTGCTGCTCGAGGAGCTCGAGCACGCCCGCTCCCGCAGCGCGCGCATCTATGCCGAGCTGGTCGGTTTCGGCATGAGCGGCGATGCCTTCCACATCACCGCGCCCCCCGAGGACGGCGAGGGCGCCATGATCGCCATGCGCAATGCGCTGCGCGACGCGGGCCTGAATCCCGGCGAGGTGCAGTACATCAACGCGCACGCGACCTCGACACCGCTCGGCGACAAGGCGGAGACGGTGGCCCTGAAGCGCGCCTTCGGCGACTGCGCGAAGGGCATCGCCGTCAGCTCGACCAAGTCGATGACGGGGCACCTGCTCGGCGCCGCCGGAGTGGTCGAGGCGATCTTCTCGGTGCTCGCGATCCGCGACGGCGTGGCGCCGCCCACCATCAACTACCACACCCCCGATCCCGAGTGCGATCTGGATTACGTGCCGAACACCGCGCGGCGCATGAAGATCGACGTGAGTCTCTCCAATTCCTTCGGCTTCGGCGGTACCAACGGCTCGCTCATCTTCCGGCGCTTCGGCTAGCGCCGCGCGCACTGCGTCTCACGGGCTTTCCGCTACGCACACGCCTCTCGTTCGCGAGCTCGACGTCCCGCCAGCGGTGCTGCGCCGCCTGGCCTCGCTCGATCCTGCGCGCTATCCCATGCTGCTCGACAGCGCGGCCGCGGGACCCCTCGCCACCACGACCGTTCTGCTCGCCGCGCCGCGCGCCTCGCTCTGGCTCTCCGCCGATGGGCGGCTCGGCGCCGACGGCGTGGCCGTCGAGGGCGATACTTTTCTCGCCGCCCTCGAGAGCTGGTGGCGCCGGGAAGGCGGGGAGCCAAGGCCGCCGGGCGCTCCGACCCGGCTGCCCTTTACGGGCGGCTGGGCGCTCTATCTCGGCTACGAGCTCGCGCAGGAGGTCGAGCCCCGCCTGGCTCTGCCACGCACGCCGCTCCCCTGGGTCGCGTTCGCCCTGCGCACGCCGTGCGCGCTGATCCACGAGCTCGCCACCGATCGGGTGCTCGCGGTCGGGGAGCGTGAGGCTGCCGGGACCCTGGCACTCATCGAGGCGGATGCACACGCGGCCGCCGCCGCTGCCGATCCCCCGGACACGCTCGAATTCCGCTCGGTGGCTGAGGAGGACCCGCAGTCCTTCCTCGCGCGCGTACGCCGGGCGAAGGAATACGTGCGCGCGGGCGACATTTACCAGGCGAACCTCTCGAGGCCCTGGACGGTGGAGGTCGCGGGCGCGAGTCGCACCGCCCCCGCCGCGGCCGTGCTCTATCGGCGGCTGCGCGCGGCGAACCCTGCGCCGTTCGCGGCGCTCGCGCAGTGGCGCGGGGCCGCGCTCCTCTCCTCCTCGCCCGAGCGGCTGGTGCGGATCTCGGGACGCCGCATCGATACCCGCCCGATCGCCGGCACGCGCCCGCGGAGCCGCCTCCCGGGCGGCGATGCGGTGGAGATACCGGAGCTCGTGATGCATCCCAAGGAGCGCGCCGAGCACATCATGCTGGTCGACCTCGAGCGCAACGATCTGGGGCGCCTCTGCGAGCCGGGGACGGTGCACGTCGATGAGCTGATGCGTGTCGAGTCCTACTCCCACGTGCACCACATCGTGTCGAACGTGACCGGGACGCTGCGCGCGGACGTCACACCGATCGGCGCGGTGCGCGCGGTCTTTCCTGGCGGCACCATTACCGGCTGCCCGAAGTTCCGCTGCATGCAGATCATTGCGGAGCTCGAGGGCGCGGGGCGTGGGGCCTACACGGGCTCGCTCGGTTACCTTGGGCGCGATGGGCAGCTCGACCTCAACATTCTCATCCGCACCATGACACTCGCGCACCGCGCCATCGAGTTCCGCGCCGGGGCCGGAATCGTCGCCGACTCCGACCCCGCGCGGGAGCTCGAGGAGACGCGCGCCAAGGCGCGGGGCCTGCTGCGCGCGCTCGCAGATGCGCATGGCGCCTGAGAACGCACCCGAGGGGGCGTGGGTGAACGGGCGGCCGGACGCAGCGCTCTCGCCCCTCGAGCGCGGGCTGCACTACGGCGACGGACTCTTCGAGACGATCGCCTGCCTCGAGGGCAGGCCGCGATTCCTCAATCTCCATCTCGAGCGGCTCGCGCGTGGCTGCGCGCGGCTCGGAATCCAATTCCCCGCCCCGGAGGAGCTGCGCCATGAGATCCTCGCTCTCGCGGCCGGACCTGGCCGCGCCATCGTCAAGCTGCTGCTGACGCGCGGGCCTGCGCTGGCGCGCGGCTATGCGACCACCGGATCGGAGCAGCCGACGCGCCTCACGCTGCGTTATCGCTGGGAGGAGGATCCGCGGCTCGCGCGCGACGGTGTTCGCGTGCGCCTCGCGGCGCTGCGTCTGGGCGAGAATCCGGCGCTCGCCGGACTCAAGCACCTGAACCGGCTCGAGCAGGTGCTCGCCAGGCGCGAGTGGAGCGATGGCGCCATCGCCGAGGCCCTGATGTTCTCATCGAGCGGGAGACTCATTGCGGGTGTCATGAGCAACGTGTTTCTCGTCGACGGCGCGAGGCTGCGAACGCCGCTCCTCGATCGCTGCGGGGTCGCCGGCATCATGCGCCAGGTGGTGCTGCGCGAGGCGGCGCGCGCCGGCATCGCCGCCGAGGAGGCGCCGCTCGCGGCCGAGGACCTGGCCCGTACGCGCGAGCTCTTTCTCACGAGCGCCGTGATCGGCTTGCGCCCGGTGCGCTCACTCGACGGGCGCCGCTGCGAGATCGGGGCCGTGACCCGCGAGCTGCAGCAGCGCCTCGCGCCGCTGCTCGCGGAGGCGACCGATGGCTGAGCGCGCCGAGCCGACCCGCCTCTGGCTGCGCCGCGCGCTGCTCGCCGCGGCCGTCACGCTCGCCGTGCTGCTGGTGGCCGCGACCGTGGTGCATGACTGGCTGAAGCGTGAATATTTCGCACCGGGCCCGGCCGCCGTGCCCGCGCGCATCCAGGTGGAGCCGGGCGCGAGCGTGCGCGCGGTGCTCGCGCGGCTCGAGGCTCAGGGCGTCGTGCACCACGCACGCGCGGTGGTGTGGTATCTGCGCCTCCTGGCCGAGCACCCGCGGATGCAGGCGGGCACCTACGAGATCCCGCCGCACTCGAGCCCCGAGCAGATCATCACGATGTTCGAGGAAGGCAGGGTGCTGCTCGAGCAGCTGACGGTGATCGAGGGCTCGACCTTCGCCGACTTTCTCGATCTTCTCGCGCACGAGCCCGACGTGACGCACACGCTCGCCGGCAAGACCCCCGCCGATGCCATGGCCGCTCTCGGGCACCCGGGCGAGAATCCGGAAGGGCGCTTCTTCCCCGACACCTATCGCTTCGCGGCGAACACCGCCGATACGGTGATCCTCGGCGTGGCTTACGAGAAGATGAGTCAGGAGCTCGCCGCGGCCTGGAGCGTGCGCAGCCCGAAGCTCCCGTTCGACAGCCCGACTCAGGCGCTCATTCTCGCCTCGATGGTTGAGAAGGAGGCGCAGCTCAAAACCGAGCGGGGGCGCATCGCCGGGGTGTTCGTGGCGCGGTTGCGCAAGGGCATGCGGTTGCAATCCGATCCGACGGTGATCTACGGCCTCGGAGCAAAGTACGACGGCCAGATCCACACGCGCGACCTGCTGAGCGACACGCCCTACAACACCTACACGCGCGCCGGACTCCCGCCGACGCCGATCGCGCTTCCCGGGCGCGAGTCGCTGATGGCCGCGGTCCAGCCCGACGAGACCGGCGAGCTGTATTTCGTCGCGAGCGGGCGCGGCGACGGGGCGCACCACTTCTCGAAGACGCTGCAGGAGCATAATTCCGCGGTGCAAGCCTATCTCGGACGCCTGCGGCAACAGCGCGCCGCCGCCCACGGTGCGGGCACTCGCCCATGACCGCGCGCTTCATCACCCTCGAGGGCATCGAGGGCGCGGGCAAGTCGACCGTCGCCAAGTTCGTGCTGGCTTACCTGGCACGACAGCAGATTCCCGGGCGGCTGACGCGTGAGCCGGGCGGCACGCCGCTCGCCGAGCGTATCCGCCAGCTGGTCCTCGAGCGGGGAGCGGAGCCGCTCTCCCCGGTGACCGAGACGCTCCTCATGTTCGCCGCACGCGACCTGCACCTCGAGCATGTGATCCGCCCCGCGCTCGCGCGCGGGGAGTGGGTGGTATGCGACCGCTTCACCGATGCGACGCGCGCCTACCAGGGGAGCGGCCGCGGCGTCGACCCGGATCTCATCGAGGCGCTCGCCGCCGCGGTGCACGGGGGACTCGCGCCCGATTGCACGCTGCTGCTCGACCTTCCGGTGAGCGTCGGGCTCGCCCGGGCGCGCGGGAGGGCCAGGGGAGAAGCGGATCGCTTCGAGGCCGAGACCCAGGCCTTCTTCGAGAAGGTCCGCGCCGGATACCTCGAGCTCGCGCGCCGCGAGCCTGGGCGCTTTCACATCATCGATGCGGCTGCCCCGCTCGATGCGGTGGAGGCCCGGGTCGAGGGGATTCTCGGGGACCTCGGATGAGCGACCCCGCGGCCGTCACGCCGCCCTGGATCGAGCCCGCGACGGCGGCGCTCGCGGCTGCCCACCGCTCCGGCCGCTTGCCGCATGCGCTCCTCATCCACGAGGCACCCGGCGCCGGGGGCGACTGGCTGGCGCACTGGGCCGCGCGCCTGGCACTGTGCGAGCGATCCGGGGAGGCGCCCTGCGGACGCTGCGTGGCGTGCCGCCGGGTGCTCGCCTGGCAGCATCCGGATCTCACTCTGGTGGCGCCGCTCGAGGACTCGCGCCAGATCCGCATCGAGCAGCTGCGCGACCTCGCGGCAGAGCTCGCGCTCACGAGCCACGCGGGGGGCTACAAGGTCGGCATCCTCACGCCGGCCGATTCCATGAACCGCTTCGCCGCCAACGCCTTGCTCAAGACCCTCGAGGAGCCGCCGGCGCGGACGCTGCTCGTGCTGGTCGCGAGCCAGCCCTCGCGGCTGCCGCCGACGGTCCTCAGCCGCTGCCAGCGGCTCAGGGTGCGTGCACCGGCGCGCGCCGAGGCCGTCGCCTGGCTCACGGAGGTGCGCGGCAAGGGCTCCTGGGACGCGGCGCTCGAGACGGTGGGGGAGGCGCCGATGGTGCTTCTGCAGGCGGACCCCGAGCCGCTGGCGCAGATCGGCGCGGAAATGCCCCGGACCCTGGATGCGGTGGCCGCGGGCCGGGCGGACCCGCTCGCGACGGCGGAGCGCTGGGCAAAGAGCGAGCTGGCGCTGCGGCTGCGGTGCTTTGAGAATTGGCTCACAGAACGTATCCGTCGCGGCCAGGCCGGGGGCAACTTAATGCCAGAAGTGCGTGCTGGCCCCTACTTGCCAGGGACGCAGGCGTTCTTGAATATACGTGAGCTGTTCGGGCTCCTGGACGAGGTCCGGGAGCTAAGGACCGCGCTCGATGTGGCGCTCAACCGCGCACTGGCGCTCGAGGCTCTGCTGCGACGGCTGGCACCCCAGGGTGCGGGGGTCGCAGCATAAGGAAGTAAGGATGCACGCACGACCGGTACATACGATGGGTGGGGAAAGGGCCGTGAGAGCGGGCGGGAACAAGCCAGGTCTGTTGACGCTCACCATCAAGGACAAGAGTGCCCTGTATCTTGCCTACATGCCGTTCGTGAAGAACGGCGGACTGTTCATTCCCACCAACAGCAACTACCGCCTCGGCGACGAGGTTTTCATGCTGCTGAACCTCATGGGCGAGGACGAGAAGCTGCCCGTGGCCGGGCGCGTGATCTGGGTGACGCCGAAGGGCGCGCAGGGCAAGCGCACCGCCGGCATCGGCGTGCAGTTCAGCGAGCAGGATCGCGGCCAGACTCAGAAGAAGATCGAGACTTACCTGGCCGGCGCTCTTTCGGGCGATAAAGCCACCCATACCATGTAGCGCGCGGCGCGCGCCGGTGCGCGGATCCCTGGCGCGTCACTTGCCGCCCGGAGGCTTCGGTTGCGGCGCTGCTTTGGCCGGCGCGGCAGCGGCGCGTGGGGCGGTGCTGCCGTTCGAGAGTCCCCCGGTGAGCACGTAGGCGTCGAAGCCACGCTCGACCATCAGGTACGCGGCGGCGGAGCTGCGCCGCCCGGTGTCGCAGTAGACCACGTAGGGCACCGCGGGATCGAGCGTCGAGAGCTTCAGGCGGATGAGATAGAGCGGAATGTTGAGGGCGCCCTCGATCGCGAGCGTCTGATGCTCGCTCGGCAGGCGCACGTCGAGCCAGCGTCCGCCCTTGGCGACGATCTCGCTCGCCTGCTCGCGGCTCACCCACTGCAGCAGCGGCTCGTTCATCAGCTCGCGGAAATCCTCCTTCTTCAGCCGCATCAGCACGCCGTCGGTGATCATGGTGACCGTGGCGTTGCGCTTGGCCTCGGCGATCAGCGCCTCCTCGCCGAAAGTGTCGCCGACGCCGAGCTCGGCGAGCCGGATGCCTTCCTGCTTGAGCGGCGTCTCGCGCGACACCGCGCACTTGCCGCTCACGATGATGTAGAAGTAGTCGCCTTCGCCGCCCTGCTTGATGACGACCTCGCCGGCCTTGGTGGGCACGCGCTGCAGGCGCTGGAAGATCGCCTGGATGTTGGCGGGCGGAATGCGGTGGAAAGCCTTGGTCTGCAGCAGCGTCGTCATCCAGTCGTCGGAGCCGGCGTTCTGCAGTTGCGCCTGCAGCTCCGCGACCTCGTAGGTGCCGGTCTGATCCCAGGTGATCATCACGTCCAGCAGGTCGCTGTCGATCGAGAGGTAGGTGACCTCGCCGCGGGCGCGGGCGCTCACGCGGCGCGGCAGCTGGGGATAGAGCGGGTTGCGCGCCTCCGGGGTTCCGCCGCGCAGCGTCGTGACCGTGCGTTCACCCTCGTTGATCTCGAGCGCCCCGGTGACCAGCCAGAAGGTGCGCTTGTCGGTGTCACCCTGATCGAACATCAGGCGCCCGGAGTTGAGCGTGCGCACGGTGATTTTCTTCGCCAGCGCCGCCAGGTTCTCGCGCTTCATTCCGTCGAGGGGCGCAAACGCCTTGAGCACCTGCACGCTGGTTTCGCGCTCTGCCGCCATGGACCCCCGAAGCCGACCGCTTAAGTTAAGGTTGGCCGCGCCGGCATGGACCGCGGCGCAACGCCGGCTCGATGGTAGCACACGGCCTTGCCGGGCCCGCGCGCAGCCGCCTCACGCTTTCTGGCCGGCACCGAACAGCGCCCAGCCGGCATCGGGCTTAAAGCGCGGACCGTGACGCGAGCTGAGCTCCTCGAGGCGCGCGAGGATCGCGCCGGCTCCGCGGGCACGGGCATAAGCGAGCGGCCCGCCCCGGAAGGGAGCAAAGCCGGTGCCGAAGATCACCGCGGCATCGGCGAGATCCGCGTCTTCGACCACGCGCTCACGCAGGCACGCGACGCACTCGTTGACGAGCGCGAGAATCAGCCGGTCCTCGAGATCCTCGGGCGCCGCGCCCGCGCCGCCGCTCTTCACGGGCTTGCCGTCCCGCCAGAGGTAGAAACCCTCGCCGCTCTTCTTGCCGAGCTTCTTGGCCGCGAGCAGCGCCGCGAGGCGCGGCAGCTCCGGCACGGGCCGGCCGAGCTCGCGAGCGATGATCTCGCCGACGTGCGCCCCGACATCCAGCCCCACGACGTCGGCGAGCTCGATCGGTCCCATCGGCATGCCGAAACGCACGGCGGTGCGGTCGATCGCCGCGAGCGCCACGCCTTCCTCGGCGGCGTACATGGCTTCATTGATGTAGGGCGTGAGCACGCGGTTCACCATGAAGCCCGGCGCGCTGCGGCAGGGTATGGGCAGCTTGTCGAGCCGGCGCGCGAAGGCGGTGGCAGCCTGGACGGCGGATGCGTCGGTGTCGTCGGCGTGCACGATCTCGATGAGCGGCATCTGCGCCACCGGATTGAAGAAGTGCAGGCCGACCAGGCGCTCGGGCCGCGCCAGCCCACGGCTGAGCGGCTCGAGCATGATGCTCGAGGTATTGGTGGCGAGCAGCGCCCCCGGCTTCATGCGCGGCTCGAGCCGCGCGTACAGCTCCCGCTTGGCGTCCAGATTCTCGAAGATGGCCTCGATGACGACATCCGCCTGAGGCACGCCGTCGCCTGGCACGTCGGCGCGCAGCCGCGCGCGCACCGCCGCGTTCTCGGCCGGATCGCGCACGCGCTTGTCGAACAGCTCGGCGGCGCGCTTGAGAGCGGGCTCGATGTACTCGCGGGCGCGATCCTGCAGCGTCACCGTGAAGCCGCGCAGCGCCGACCAGGCGGCGATGTCGCCACCCATCACCCCCGCGCCCACCACGTGCACGTGACGGATCTCGAGCGGGCTCTTGCCGCCGGCATTCTTGAGGCGATCCTGCAGCAGGAACACGCGCACCAGATTCCGCGAAGTCGGCGTCGTGAACAGGTGCGCGATCGAGCGCGCCTCGGCTTCGTAGGCGGCGGGTCCGCGCGCGCCGTGCCGCGCCCACAGCTCGATGATGGCGTAGGGAGCCGGGTAGTGATCGGGCGGCGCGCGCCGCGCCACCTGGGCAATCAGCGAGCGGCGCACCAGCGGACGCAGCGGTGCCGCGGAGAGCAGCCGCTGCAGCAACGGCGCGCGGCGCGGGGGCGGGCTCTTCAGCGCCAGCGCGCGGGCGGCATTGCGCAGCTCGGCCTCGCTAGTCAGCGCATCGACCAGACCCAGGCGCAACGCCTTGTCGGCCCGCACCGGCTTACCCGTCAGCATCAGCTCCATCGCGGCGCGCACGCCCGCGACCTGCACGCTGCGCACCGTGCCGCCGAAGCCCGGGTGAATGCCGAGCTGCACCTCCGGCAACCCGAGCGAGAGCCGCTCATCGCCCACCGCGACGCGGTAGCGGCAGGCGAGGGCGAGCTCGAGCCCGCCGCCGAGCGCAAAGCCGCGGATCGCGGCCACACTCGGGCAAGGGAGCGCGGCCAGACGATTGAACACCTGCTGGCCGCGGTGGATCAGCAGGTAGCCGCTGTCGGCATCGGTGACGCCGGTGAACTCGCGGATGTCGGCGCCGGCGACGAAGCCGCTCTTCTTGGCCGAGAGCACCACCAGCGCCCGCGGCGGCTCTCGCTCGAGCGAGGCGAGCAGGCCGTCGAGCTCGAGCAGCACCGGGCCGGAGAGCACGTTGGCGGAGGTGCCGGGCTTGTCGAGCGTCAGCCAGGCGACGCCCTCGGCGTCCCTCTCCAGGCTCCAGTTGCGCGCGGCCTCGTTGCTCATGGGTGCAGCTCCAGGCCGGCCGAGGCCGCGGTGTTTTCCCTGCCGGCGCCGCGGCGGGCGTTGACCTGAAAGTCGCATACCAGCGGGCGATGATCCGAGAAGCGCACGTCCGGCACGCGGAAACCCGTGACCTCGATGCCCTCGCTTACCAGAACGAAATCGAGCTCGATGCGGGGCACGCGCGCCGGGAAGGAGGGCAGGCCCGCCGTATTGGCGCTGCGCAGCCCGGCGGCGCGCATGAACAGGAACAGCTCGTGCGTGCCCCAGAAGGTGTTGAAGTCGCCGGCGACGATCACCGGCTTGGACGCCTGCACCACCAGGTCGTGGAGCGAGCGCAGCTGGTACTGGCGGTGGCGGAATTTGACCGACAGGTGCACCAGGAACACGCACACGTCGCTGAGCTCGAGCTCGATGATCAGCCGTTTGATGCCGGTGTCGAAGTAATGGAAGCGCTCGCCGGCCACGTTGGGCCCCGACAGGAACGCGTTGGCCTGCTTGCGCACGATCGGCATGAAGGTGTTGATCGAGCCGCTGCGATACTTGCACTGGAAGGTCGAGTAGTGGCCGAGCTCGCGGGCGATGTGCTCGGCCTGGTTCACCATGCCGGTGCGGATCGAGCCGGTGTCCACCTCGATGAGCCCGACCACGTCGGGCTGCTCGCCGCGAATGAACTCGGTGATGCCGTTGAGCACCCGCCGGTTGCTGCGCAGGTAGCCGGCGCCGGGCACCGGCAGGTGAAATGCCGGGCCGGTACCGGTGGCATAGCGGATGTTGTAGACGAGCAGCCGCACGAGGCCGGCATTCTATCCCGCATGCCGCTGTCGTGCGGCGGCGACTCCTGGTTCGCGCCCTTGCGCTCTGCGGCCCGTGTGCCAGACTTGGGTCGGGCGCCGCCCGCGTGGCCCGAGGGGGTTCCGATGTCGCAAGCCAACCCTGTGCGTCTGTTCGTCACGCATGCCTGGGAGAACAGCGACGACTATCTGCGCGTGTTCGAGTACCTCGAGAGCGCGCGCAATTTCTTCTACAAGAACTACAGTACGCCGGACAAGCGCCCGACCGGGGACAAGGAAGCGCTGCGCGAGGATCTGCGGCGGCAGATCGCTCCGGTGGAGATCGTGATCGCGCTCTCGAGCCTGCATGCGGCGCAGCCGGACCTGCTCACCTTCCAGCTGCTCTACGCGCAGGCGAACCACAAGCCGGTGGTGCTGCTCAAGCCCTTCGGCGGGAAAGGCGAGGCTCCCAAGGCGATCCTCGATCTCGCCGACGAGGTGGTGGAATGGGACGAGCGGGCGCTGGTGGACGCGATCCGGCGCCAGGCGCGTCACGAGGAGACGACGCGCTTCGACACCATCGAGTTCAAGCTCGATTAAGCCCCAACCGAGATCGCCTGCGACGCGCCGTTCTTGGCGCGCGCGCCCGCCGCGTGTCCGTTAAAGCCGTTGAGCGCCGCCCCATTGAGCGAAACGCCATTCAGCGCGACGCCGTTGCTCTTCGTCGCCAGCGCCTGCGCCTCGTCCGTGGCGCATTCGCGCGCGATCGCGGCGAACAGGCGCACCACGCTGCAGGCGAGCTCGTCGGCCTCGGTGCTCGACATCTTGCGCACCGTCGCGCGCACCGCATCCTCGCCGCGCAGCGGACGCTCGCGCGTCAGCGCATCGTGGCAGGCGCGGAAGTCCTCGCGCAGGGCCTGCGGAAGGTCCTCTGCGCGCACGTAGGCGAGATGATTGCGATACGCCTCGGCGAGCCGATCCTTGATCGGTCCCGAGCGCACGAGCGACAAAGCGGCACCCTCAAGCTGTTCCCATGTAGTGCTCATCACTACCTCGTCGAACGCCTCCCGCTTCTCGGCTCGTCTTCTGCGAGCCTGCGCGGCGGGTCGGCGTCAGTTAGTTCTTGTTATGCGGTCCTGGAATCCAAGCACACTCAAGCAGCTGCGGCCGAAATATAGCTCAGACTCTAGGAAAAAAATATGGTCAATCGGTGACCATTCGGTGACGAGCGGGGGTGGGCGGGGGCCCAGCCCGGCGGCAACTGCTGCCGCGGGCGTGGGCAGCGCAGCCGCGGAAGCGCAGTGAATGGCGGCAGGAGGTGCGCGGCCCGGTCAGCGGGCGTCAACGCCGCCGGAACAGAATCGACATGAAGTCATGCGTCTATAAAATTGTTTTTACTGCGTTAATTAGCCCAGCAATAGGCTGAGTTGTCGGCGCCGGTGTTGTCGACCGCCATCTGCTTGCCGGTCGAGTCCACGAAGAAAGAGGCGCACTGGGTATCGTTGGCCTGGCTCTGACCCGCAATGGGCGTCGCGATGACCAGATAGTTCGGTGCCGCCGGCAGTGCCCAGGTACCCGGCGGGTTGACGGTACCGCCGCAGCCCGCGGCGGCCGGGGTACAGACGCTCAGGCCGTAGTAGCCGCTGCCGACCGGCAACGCCGCTCCCAGCGCGGTGTAACCGAGATCCGAGGGAATCTGCGAGTAGTTGACGCCATTGGTGGCAAAGAAGCGCTCCTCGCGCCCGGCGAGATCGAGCAGCGCGGTCTTCGCCTCGGTACGGCGCGACTGGCGGATCTGCTGCATGTAGGAGGGCACGGCGATCGCCAGCAGGATCGTGGCGATGACCACCACGATCATGAGCTCGATCAGGGTAAAGCCGCGAGTGGAGCGCAGGGAGCTGAGCGAATGCATGGTCACTCTCGCAGGGCCTTCAACGCTTCTCGACCCAGCTGATGCGCCGGCCGGTCGAGTTCGTGGGTATGTTGGTCGGAAGCGGCTGGCAGCTGAGGCCGGTGCAGCCCTGGGTCGTCTGGTACACCAGGAAGTTGATGCCGGTGGCGTTCCTGACGTCGAACGAGCTGCCGGTCGCATTCGTCCCTATTCCGATCGCCGTCGTGTCGGTGTACCGGGGATTGCCGCTGTAGGCCGGGTTGAGGGCCGCGCTCGCGGGCAGAAACACCTGGTAGAACGGCCCGCCGGTCATGGCGTTCAACACATACGTGAAGCCGGTATCGTTGTTGGTGGCGCAGGACGTCGGATCGATCGGCGCGGGAACGATCGTATTCACGGTGACTGCCTGTTGCACGAGCTCGGGGCTGTAGATGACCTGCTCCTGCGTACCCGGGAAGTTCATGTACCAGCCGAAGCGCGCGTTGCTGCCGCCACAGCCCGACTGTGTCGGCCAGCAGATCGCCGTGTAGCTGTTGATCTCGCGATCCTGCGTGGCCGCGTTGACGGTCATCACCTGCTGCTGCAGGTTCGCCTGCGTCATGTGGTGGTTGCTGGCCGTCAGCCCGGTAGCGGCGGCGCTCATCGAGGCGTATTGGATGCTGCCCAGGGCATTCCAGGCGGACATGTTCCAGTCCCACACACCATAGAGGCTCTGGGTCGCGGTCTGGTAGGTCGCGGGGTTGGTGTTGCTCAGGGGGGTCTTCTGTCCCGTGCCGAACAGCAGCATCACCTGGGTCGGCATGCCGGCACTGGCCGTACCGCCGCCCACGGCGATTTCCGTGGTGATCGGCTGGCCGGACGGCGTGGTGAACACCGGCCCCGGAGTCACCGCCCAGGCGGACTCCGAGCTGCTCGTCAGATCGAAACGCCAGACGTTGCCCAGCAGGTCGCCGGCATAGACGTAATCGGTGATGTGGTCGCTGTCGAGGTCCGCCGGGCTCGCGAACGCGATGCCGTTGGGATTGCTCGCGCTGCAGGTGCCGGCGGCCAGGCAGCCGCTGCTGTAATAGTAGAAGGTCGGCGCGGCCGTGGTCGGGTCGAGCGTCATGACGAAAATGCCCGCATCGCCCGAGGCGCTGCCGAAGCCGTTGCCGAAGATCACCGCCCAGCGGCCGTCGTGCAGGCGGCGCAGCTGCGGCGTGCCGTAAGTGTTGCCGAGGTTGTGGCCGCAATTCGCGACGTTGGCGCAGGTGATGGTCGCGGGGGTCCATTCACCCACGACCAGGCTGGCCGCGTTGCCCTCGCTGAAGTTCGCCGGGTTGGTCACGTCGAGCGCGTACAGGGCCGAGCCGCCCGGTCCCAGGCCGCCGACGACCCACGAGTGCCACTGGTTGTTGTAGAACACGTCGCCGGTGCCCGGGGTGGCGTCGACGAAGAAGTTGTGGCCGTAGTTGGCGTTGGCGTAGTCGATGCTCGCCGTGGTGGAGTGGATCGTCTGCTGCAGCGAAGCGGCCACCGCGCTTTTCACCACCGCGCCCGGCAGGTAGGCGAGCACCTCGAGGCCGTCGTTGTTGGTGGCGACGTAGTTGTGGCTCGCGTCGAAGGAGCCGCTGCGGAAGCCATGCAGCATGCCGTCGTTGGCGCCGACGTAGACCACGTTGGTGCGGGTCTCTGCCGCGGTCATGTAATTCGCGTAGCTCTGCGCGCCGGCGTTGTTCTCCGGCACGCTGGCGGTGGTGTGGATGCGATCGCTCCACGAAGTCGGGAAGCTCGCGCCCGGCGGTCCCACCCAGGTCGGGCTGGAGTCGACGATGTCGGCCAGGACGTCGGTGCGCGAGCGGTAAAGGCCGACGCCGGAGG
Organism: Steroidobacteraceae bacterium; assembly: GCA_035518275.1. Lineage (GTDB taxonomy): Bacteria > Pseudomonadota > Gammaproteobacteria > Steroidobacterales > Steroidobacteraceae > 13-2-20CM-66-19. Next base: position 18,852 of record DATIXU010000012.1, on the reverse strand, counting down.
TGTTGATCTCGTTGGTGCGGTCGCCACGCAGATAGTTGACGCGCGTAGCCGTGTAAGGAGTCGCATCGCCGGCGTCGATCGCGGTCTGCTCACCGCCTGCGGGGCTGGTGGAGAGATTGCCCCACTCGAAAGGAATACCACTGCTGCCGTTCCAGCTGAGGATCGTGCGGCTGGTGGGGCCCTCGGCGGCGATCGGGCCGGCGGCGCCGGTCCCGCTGCAGGTCTTGGTGACGGCTACACCGGTCAGGGTGCACGAGGCATCCCAGTTGGGCGTCGCCGCGAGCACGACGTCGCCGTAAGCATCGGTCCCCAGGCCGGTCGCGGTGACGCGGCCGGTCCAGCCGCTCGGGTTGTAGTAGGCGAAGAAGGCCTGGGTGCCGGTCTCGATCTTTGCCGATTGCTTCTCGCTCGCGCCCGCGGAGCTCGAGGCACTGGTGGCCGGCTGCGCCTTGAAGCACAGGATCTCATGGATGTTGGTGCTGCCACCGGTCGAGCCGGCGAACCCGAAGAGGAGGTTGGCCGGCAACGGGCCGTTGGCGGTGGTGATGTTCTGCCGGGTGATCACCTGCTGATAGGCGCCGCCGTTGATGCTGTAGGAAAGACTCAGCTGTCCGTTCTGCGAGATCTTCAGCTGATAGAAGATGGGCGTCGCCGACTGGCGGCTCATTGCGCTCTCGTTGGCGATCTTCTGCGTGGTGGGCAGCTCCGCGAAGGCGTTCGGGATCGGCGGGTAGTCGTAGAGTGCTACCTGGTTGGCCGAGCTCACATTATTGTCGTTGGCGTCGACGGCGTGGTTTTTTACTCCATCCCACAGCACGCCCTGCTGGCAGGTCTCCTGCACCGCGGTTTGCTGCTGCGCCGAGGTGAGAGTGCTCTTGTAAACGAGCGGATAGGTGAGGTTCAGCCAGTTCCAGGCGATGTTACCCGCGCCGCGCATGCCGATGCGGTTCGGATGGCGGCCGTAACCGTACGCGCTGTTGTCGCCCGATGCGGTGTTGGTGCCGGTGTATCCCGACACGAGGTTTACGCCGTTCAGGAAGTTGCCGTACTCGTCGATGCCGAGTCCCAGGTAGGCGCCGACGAGGCCGTTGTAGGGCGGGTTGGCGTTCGAGCAGCTGTACCCGAGGCTGCCGCCCCAGGAGCCGATGCCATTGCCGTCGCCGCTTGCTACGCCGGTGATGTCGGCGACGTTCAGCATGGTGGCATCGAGCAGATAGAAGCTGATGCCGTCGGCACCGTCGTTGTAGCTGAAGCCCGCGCCGATGCCGCCCGAGTTGCCGCGGTATGCGATCGTCTTGAAGGTGACGGAGACGCCCTGGCCGGTCGGGAAGGGGATCGTCGAGACGATCGCGCCATTCTCGCTGAAGCCGAACGGCGCGCCGTTGGTGAAGCGCAGCGCGCCGCGCCCGTTGGGGTCGGGCAGGGTGCTGGTGTTCGGGCCTGAGCCGTTCCACGCCACGCCGTTCCAGCCGCCCACCAGGATCTCGCCCGCGGTCTTATTGTAATAGCTGGCGGCGATCGTGCTGCAGCCCGGCATCTGGCCCATGCTGGTGGGGGTCGGCTCCACGCCCGTGGCAGTTCCGGCCGTGAGGCACGCGCCGTTGAAGAAGTACCACGGGTTGCTGGTCGTGGTCGAGGTGAAGTCCTCGCTGACGGGCGTCTGCGCCGGCGCGGCCAAGGGTGCCGCGAGTGCCAGCAGCGCGGCCCAGAGCGCGCTGCGTTCCACTGCGGTAGGGTTCGGTCTGATGCGGTGGTGGTGGTTCATGGCTTACAACTCGCTGAAATTTTTACTGACTGCAGTTGAGGCAGCCCATGCCCTGGGCGACCTCGTAAACGCTCTCGACGACCGACACGGAGTTGGCTGAGCTGCCGTAGCCGTAGGCGTCGACCTGGTACGTCTCGCCCAGGCCGTCGGCCGCCGTACCGAGGTCCGTGATATAGAACCCTGGCCGCAGGGCGTAGACGTAGTCGCCGGCAAGCGCCGCGGTGAGTCCGGCGATGCCCATGTCCTGTGGCGTGTAGAGCGTGGCGATCGGCCAGGGGAGCTGCGTGACGTTGACCGGCAGATTGCTGCAGATCTGGCCGGCGCCGAGATTGGCGTCGACCGTGGCGCCGCAGGCGATGGCATTGCCGACCAGGGCGTTGTTGCCCTGCAGGAGCCACCATTCGCCGTACTGCTGGGCGCCCAGGGCCGCGTGCAGCGCGCGCTCCTTGTCGCGCGTGTTGCCCGCGATCTTCTCCTCCGTGCCGATGGCGCGGAACATGCTGAGGGCAAGAATGGTGATGATGAGCAGCAGCAGAATGCTGCTGATGAGCGCCACACCGCGCTGCCGGCTGCGGTCGGCTCGGAACGTGCCGTTCATGTGTGTATCCCCGCGCGCCCCATGACTTCTACGATGCGCTCGAAGGTGATCGTCGCCGGCTGGTTCTGCTGCCCGGCCAGCGGGTTGGTGAAGGTCAACTGGATGCGCACCGTGCTGACGTTGGCCCAGTCGCCGCCGTTCGGGCCTCCCGCGTTCATCTGGTTGGCACGCAGGTAGGTGTCGACGTTGTAGTCACTGGTGGCGAAGTCGCGCTTGACGCCGTAGAAGATCGTCATTCCGACCACGCCGTCGACCAGCGGCACTGCCGCGTTGGCATCGACCTGACACCACAGCTGCCCGGGTGTGCCGGCGGCGGCCGGCACGACCCAGAACTGATTGGCGTACGCGTGGTCGGGGGCGTTGGCGGTGTTGGTTGTGCCGTCGCACAGCATGATCCCGTCGCCGACCGCGGTGCGGTAGCGCACCCCGAGTGTGTCGGCCTGGCCGGCCACGACCGCCCCGGTAAAGGGCTGGCCGTTGAGGAAGCCCGGCGTGGCCGCGAGCGTCGTGCCGGCCGCGGGCAGGGCATTGCCCGGCTGCCAGACGTTGGCGCCCTGCGGGCTCGGGTAGTAGCCGCCGGTCTGGACGATGTCGGCGAGGACGGTCATGGCGAACCGCTCCTCGTCCTGCAGCCCCGCGAGCAGCTGCTGGTTGTTGTATGCGCCGCGAACGTTCTGCACGATGGTGACCAGGCCGCCGAGCAGGAAGAGGGCGATGGCCACGGTGACCATCAGCTCGACGAGCGTGAAGCCGCGGGCGCGCGCCACCGGCACAGGAGAAGCCTTGCAGGTCATGGTGGCGCTCACGGCTCGACCTCCAGCGTGTAGGTTGGCGCCTGCAGGTTGCCGGTCTGCTGGTTGTTGATGCCCACGCGGGCCTCACTCCAGGTCATCTGGATGACGCACACCTGGGGCGCATTGCCACCCGGAGGCACGGGGCATTGGATGCTGAGGCCGGCATTGGGAAGCTGAACGCTGACGTCGCCCGCCCACAGCGCGAGGTCGGCCGCCGCGAGGCTCACAGCGCCGGCCGCACCGCCGCACATGGGACCGCCATTGAACGTGCCGACGCAGACGTTAGGATTGCCCGGCGGGGTGACATACGCGTTCGCCTGCGCCGCCAGCGCGCCATCGGTGGAGGTGAAGGCGGGGTTCGCCTGCGCGCTCCAGCTGGTGAGGGCCGGCGGAGCGTTGGACGCCCAGTACAGCCGGTTGGAGTGCAGCGCCGAGGCGAGGCTCGCCGCCTCGATGGCCGCCAGGCTGCGCTGGCGCGCGATCGTCGTGTTGGACAAAGCAAGCGCCTGCATCTTGGCGATCCCGAGCAGGCCGATGCAGATCACAACAACCGCCGCCATGACTTCGACGAGGGTGAAGCCGCGGGAGCGGGTGTCATTGGCTTTGACGTTCATGGCTGTCTGTCGCCTCAGGGACCGCACGTGGCGGGGCTCGCCTGGTGCATGGCTGTGCGCGCAAGGCCGGGGCCGAAGAGCAACAGACAGCGCGTCCACACAGGGCTGTTGGTCGGGTCGTGGAGCGTGATGACCGTGCCGGCAACCCCGAGGGCAAAGCCCTCGCGGTTATAGCTGACGGTGGTCACGCCGTTGCTCGCCACGAAGGTGTCCGGACCGCCGGTGAACCGGCTCTGCAGGCGCAGGATCGAGCCGGCGGGCGGGTTGGCGGCGTTGGTGGGATTGGAGAAGATCACCCAGCCGCTCTGCCAGTTCACGGTGCCCGCGCAGGTCGCGCCGTCGGCAGAGACGCATACCGTGACGGTCTGGCCTTCCCGCAGCGCCTCGGCGCGCGCGTATTGCAGGTCCCCGAGCAGCGAGTTGACCTCCGCGGAAAGGCGATAGGAATTGGTGATATAGCGATAGGAGGGCACGCTGATGCTCAGGAGGATGGCCATGACAACCATCGCCATCAGCAGCTCGGTGACCGTGAAACCGGTTTGCCCTTTCATGGGGCGGCAATTTAATGGAGAACAGAGGCTGCGAAAGGGGTACTGCGTCACATCGGGCGGGCGGTCCGACGGACGGTTCCGGGCAGGCTACGGGCGGTCGGGTAGAGTGCACATAACGCCGGGCGCGGTCGCCATTCGCAGGCGCAGGAGGCGATGATCGCGTGAACGTTCTGCGACTAGTTGTTCCTGCCTGCGGATGTCTGCTGTTAGCTGGCGGCCGCGCGGGATCGACGATTCGAAGCAGAGCTCCGCGCTGATCGCGACGATCACTCGAGAGCTGTATCCGGCGACCCAGTAAATCGCTCGGGCGGGAAGCCCACGGGCTGTTGTTGAGGCGGGCCTAGCGGGCGGGAGTCAGTCGGGACGGATCGTCGGTTACCGTGACGAGCGCCACGTAGCGGGTGTCGTCCAACGTGAAGGTGATCTGCCACTTCGGCGGGTTGCTGGTTCTCAAGAAAGACCCATCACAGGTCAGATCGCGTGCTTCCGCGGCCTCCTGGAGCTGCCCGGGGCCGGGACGGCACAGGTGGTTGGCGGCCGTGAGAATGCGCTGCGCGCGCGCGTAATGGGCCGGGTTGACCTGCCGGAGTCGCGCCAGGTCTGAGGGGCCATTGAGATACACCGTGCGCTTAGGCGGAGCGGTCAGCTGCGCCTCGTCGGCGATGGCGGCCGCAGCGCAGGCGCCGACCAGCGCCAGGATCAATAACGTGAGCGTGGCTCGCATGTCGAATGCTCCCATTATTGCAGCCCCCTTCGGACGCCGGTCGGGTCCCGGAAGTTCCGATGCCATTATCGATCCGGGCAGAAGGCGTGTGCGCAGAACCCATGCGCATGGCATATGCGCATGGCGTATGCGCATGGCGTATGCGCATGACCTTTGCGCACGAGTCCTGCCCACGGGCCTGCGCCCAGCCCCAGGTGCCGGTCCGCCGAGCAGCTCGAGAGACTGTGATCGCTCCCGCAGAAACCGTGCGGCGTTGGAGACCGACCAGTCCCGGCGCACGAAAATGGTCGCTGGAACGGCTGTCGGGGCGAGAAGCGTGCGTTGCAGAGAAATTGCTCGGGTGCTCATGTTGGCGGGCTTTGTGGTACTGAGCTCCGCGTGCGCGTCGCATCGGCCCGCGGCGTGCCGGAATTCCGTCAAGGTCGTGGGCACCGACTCGGGCGGCTACCAGGGAGGCTGGGTTCTGGTCCGCAAGGATCTGGACCCGGAAGAGACCGCGGCACGCATCGCCAAGGCCTACCACGTTCGTACCCAGTCCCTGGCCTATCTGCACGGCTTCAGCACGTTTCCGATGCCTCAGGACCCTAAGTTCCTCTGCGACAGGGCCGTGGTCGAAGTGCACTACGATCCGCCGCAAGGCGTTGGGGTCCGCAGGGCCGGAGGCGGTTAGGCCTCTCGAGGCTGTGAGTGCGCATAATGTATATTATGTGAAATTAGATACATAGCTGCCTGGAAGGCGATGCCTGCCCCCACGAGCGGCGGGTGAGGCAGCTCCCCTCTCTCGCACCGCCCCTGCTCCTACTCCCACCCTGTCAAACACCCGCAAGACACCTGACTCAGAAGCGCGAACGCGTTCACGATTGAGCCGCCCCTGAGGTGCGACTCAGTTCGCTGTGTGATGCAGCGCGGCGTGGTGGAATTCCCGCCCGGTTTTGTTAAGTCGATGCATTGGGAGTGTCGCTCGGCGGCCGATAGCGTCTGTATGCGCGCGGTATATCCCCAGAAAGCTACTTTCAGGAGTGGGCAGGCGTGAGCTCCAAGCCCGTGGGCGATCCGGATGCTGCTGCCGAAGAAACGGGAGCCACGGGGCTGTTCCGCGTGCCGACCGCGGCCCGGCCCGCGGTGGAGACGCTGTTCCGTAATACCGTCGAGCACGCGCCCGTCGGCATCGCCTACGCCAATCCCGACGGCAGCTTCCGCCACGCGAATCTCGCCTTCTGCGCCATGCTCGGCCACACGGCCGAGGAGCTGCGCAAACAGTCGATCGAGAGCCTCACGCACGCCGAGGACCTCGCGTCCACCAGGGCAGGCCTCGAGCGGCTCTGGCGCCGCGAGCTGACCCATCTCGACGTCGAGAAGCGCTACATCCGCAAGAACGGCAGCCCGCTGTGGGTGCGGGTCACGACCTCGCTGGTCGAGGGCGCGAGCGGCAAGCCCGAATGCTCGGTGGAGTTCCTGCGCGACATCTCGGTTCGCAAGGAGATGGCGGCGGCGCTGCTGCAGAACCAGACTCTCCTTTCGACCGTGGTGGGAGAGCTGCCGATCGCCCTGCTCTCTTGCGACGTGCGCGGCCAGCTCACGCACTACAACCGCGCGGCGTGCGAGCTGTTCGGCATTGCCGCGCAGAGCGCCTCCGGCCCGCGCAATCCCTACCCCATCACTTCTCAGGTCTTTCTGCCCGACGGCAAGACGGCGGTGCCGCGCGAGGCGCGACCGCTGGCGCAGGCGCTGCGCGGCGAGATCTGCAAGGACGTGGAGTTCGTCATCGTGCGGCCGGATGGCGCGACGCGCATCATCCTGTCGAGCTCACAGCGTCTGATCGGCCCCGAGGGCCAGCCGCTCGGGGCGCTCGCCATGGTGCAGGACATCACCGAGCGGCGCGAGGCCGAGGAAGAGCTCGAGCGCGTCCACAAGCAGCTGCTGACCGCCTCACGGCAGGCGGGCATGGCCGAGGTGGCCACCAACGTGCTGCACAACGTGGGCAACGTGCTCAACAGCGTCAACGTTTCCGCCAGCATGGTCTCGGAGCGCATCAAGCGCTCGAAGTGCGCCGGCCTCGGAAAGGTGGCGACACTCTTCAAGGATCACGCCGCGGATCTCGCCGCCTTCGTCGGCGGTCCGCAGGGCAGGCACCTGCCCGCCTACCTCATGGAGCTCGCGAACGAGCTGCTCGCCGAGCGCGATGCGGCAGTCGCGGAGCTGACCGCATTGCGCAGCAACGTCGAGCACATCAAGGAAATCGTGGCGATGCAGCAGGGCTATGCGCGGCTCGGCGGCATCACCGACACCGTGGACGTGCGCGTTCTGGTCGATGACAGCCTGCGCATGAACGAGGGCGCCTTCAACCGCCACGGTGTCACCATCGTGCGCGACTTCGAGGACGTTCCAATGGTGCGGGTCGACAAGCACAAGGTGCTGCAGATCCTCGTCAACGTGATCCGCAACGCCAAGTACGCCTGCTCCGAGGCCAAGGGCGGCGGCGAGCGGCGGGTCACGGTGCGCGTGCGCGCCTCGACTTCGGCGGTGCTGATCGCGGTGATCGACACCGGCGTCGGCATTCCGCGCGAAAACCTCGATAAGATCTTCAGCTACGGCTTCACCACCCGCGCCGAGGGGCATGGCTTCGGCCTGCACTCGAGCGCCCTGGCCGCCCGCGAGCTCGGCGGCACGCTGCGCGCCGAGAGCCCGGGACCGGGCATGGGCGCGACCTTCACCCTGACGCTGCCGCTCGCGACGCCGGAGCCGGTCAAATGACCGGCGAGGCGGATCTTCTGACCCATCGCATCCTGGTGATCGACGACAACGCGTCGATCCACGAAGATTACCGCAAGATTCTCGCGGGCCAGGAGGCAGGCAAGATGTCGGCCGCCGAAGCGGCGCTGTTCGGCGAGCAGCGACCTGCGGTCGAGCGCCCGAGCTTCGATGTCGACTCCGCCATGCAGGGGCGCGACGGCGTCGAGCGCGCCCGCCAGGCGCTCGCCGAGGGCCGCCCCTATTCGGTTGCCTTCGTCGACATGCGCATGCCTCCCGGCTGGGACGGTCTCGAGACCATCGAGCACCTGTGGGCCATCGATCCCGAGATCCAGGTGGTGGTCTGCTCGGCCTACACCGACTACGACTGGCTGGAGCTGCTCTCGCGGCTCGGGCACTCCGACAAGCTGATCGTGGTCAAGAAGCCCTTCGAGCCGATCGAGATCCTGCAATGCGCCAGCGCGCTCAGCCGCAAATGGGCTAACGCGCGCGCTCTCAGGCAACACGTCGAGAGCCTCGAGCTGGTGGTGACCGACCGCACGCGCGGACTCGAGGCGGCCAACCGCAAGCTGCGCCATCTCGCCTCGCACGACGCGCTCACGGGGCTCCCCAACCGCCTGCTGCTCGACGACCGCATCACCCAGACCATCGCCCAGTCGGACCGCCAGTCGCACGAGTTCGCCGTCCTGGTGATCGACCTCGACCGCTTCAAGATCATCAACGACTCGCTCGGCCACCGGGCCGGGGATGAGCTGCTGCGCGAGGTCGCGCAGCGCCTGAAGACCGCCGTACGCTCGGTCGACACCACCGCCCGCCTCGGGGGCGATGAGTTCGTGATCCTCCTGGGGCCGCCGATCACGCAATCCGAGGCGCTCGCGGTCGCGCGGCGCGTGATCCAGCTCATGGAGCCGTCGATGCGCCTGCTCGGCATCGACGTGCACACTTCGCCGAGCATCGGCATGGCGTTCTACCCGCACGACGGCCGCACCGCCGACACGCTGTTGGCGCACGCCGACGCCGCGATGTATACCGCCAAGCAACGCGGCCGCAACAACGTGCAGTGCTACGCCGCGGGCATGAGCGCCGGCACGCAGGACCGCGTCAGACTCGAGAGCGAGCTGCACGCGGCGCTGCACGGCGGCCAGTTCGAGCTGCACTACCAGCCCAAGGTCGATACCGCGAGCGGGCGCATCAACAGCGCCGAGGCGCTCATCCGCTGGCGTCATCCCGAGCGCGGGCTGCTGCCGCCCGCAGACTTCATCGGCATCGCCGACGACTGTGGCCTGCTCGACGACATCGGCGAGTGGGTGCTGCACGAAGCCTGCCGCCAGGCCAGGGCCTGGCAGGAGGCGGGGCTGCCGCGGCTGCGCGTGGCGGTGAACCTCGCGCCCTCGCAGTTCCGTCTCACCAACCTGGTGGACCAGATCCGCCGCGCTCTCGATGCGGCCGAACTCGATCCGCAGCTGCTCGAGGTCGAGCTCACCGAGAGCGCGGTGATGAGCGACGCCGAGGAGTCGATCCTCATCCTCGAGGCGATCAGTAGCATGGGAGTCCTGGTGTCAGTCGATGACTTCGGCACCGGCTACTCGAGCATGAGCTACCTGCGCCGCTTCCCGATCGACAAGCTGAAGATCGATCGTTGTTTCGTCGAGGAAATGACCCGCCGCTCCGAGGATGCCTCGATCGTGCGCGCCATCATCTCGCTCGCCCACAGCCTGCACCTCAAGGTGATCGCCGAGGGCGTCGAGACGCCCGAGCAGCTGGCGCTGCTCGCCGACCTGGGCTGCGATCAGTACCAGGGCTTTTACTTCAGCCCGGCGCTCCCCGCCGAGAAGTTCGTGGCCCTGGTGCAGCAGTCGCACGCCAACCAGCCGCCACGCGAGGACGACGACGCGGCGCGCACGCACAGCAAGCTCGCTGCCCTCGGACGTACCCGCGGCTGACACGCGCGGCACCCGGGCGCTTTGTCCGATGGCGCTCGCATCCGCTTTTGAGGTAGGCTGCGGCCGATAACAACAAGCTGGCATCCGCCCCCCCCTCACATCGATCGCAGGAGAGGCACATGACTGCAGCAGCGGATCATATTCCGAAGAATTTCCGCACGGTGATCCTCGCGGCGTCGGTCGGCAATATCATCGAGTGGTACGACTTCTACATCTTCGGCAGTCTGGCTGCGGTTCTGTCCGTCAAGTTTTTCGAGAAATCGAACCCGGTCGCGGCACTGCTGAGCACGATCGCGCTGTTCACGGCCGGATTTCTGGTCCGCCCGCTCGGGGCCTTCCTGTTCGGATGGCTGGGCGACAAGGTCGGCCGCAAATACACGTTCCTCATCACCCTGAGCGGCATGGGCCTCGGCACGGGTGCAATCGGACTCATTCCCACGTACCAGTCGATCGGCGTGGCCGCGGCGTTCATCCTGTTCGGGCTGCGGATGATTCAGGGACTGTGCCTCGGCGGCGAATACGGCGGCGCCATCACTTACGTGGCAGAGCACGTCTCCGACGAGCGCCGCGGCTACTACACCGGCTGGCTGCAGACCTCGCCGACTCTCGGGATCGTGGTCTCGCTGGCCGTGGTGGCCATTGTCCGCGGCTACTTCGGCAAGGACGATTTCCAGGCCTGGGCGTGGCGCATCCCGTTCCTGGTTTCCTTCCTGCTCGTGGCGATCGCCATCTACATCCGCCTGCAGTTGCAGGAAACGCCCATCTTCAAAGAGATCAAGGCCAAGGGGCAGATGGCCAAGAACCCCTGGAAAGAGGCTTTTCTCAGCCGCAACATCCGCTACGTCCTGATCGCCAGCATCGTGGTGCTGGGCGAGGGCGTCGTCTGGTACAGCGGCCAGTTCTGGGCGTTGTATTTCCTGCAGCAGGTGTCGAAGGTCGATCTGTTACAGTCGACCTATATAGTCGGAGTCGCGCTCCTCATCGCGTCGCCGAGTTTGATCCTCTTCGGGCGGCTGTCCGACAGCATCGGTCGCAAGCCGGTCATCCTGGGAGGCTTCCTGCTCGCGGCGATCACGTACTACCCCTTGTATTCCTGGCTGGGAGCCGTCACGCACCCCGGTAACATCAACTATCCGCTCGCGATATTGATCGTTGCCATCCTGGTCTGCTACGTGGGGCTGGTCTACGGGCCCATTGGCGCGTTTCTGGCCGAGTACTTCCCGGCGCGGATCCGCTATACCTCGGTGTCGGTTCCCTATCACATCGGCAACGGCTGGGGCGGCGGCTTGGTCCCGCTCATCACGACGGCGGCCTACCAGGCAACGCACAGCCTCGGCAGCGCGCTCTACTATCCGATCGCGGTGCCCGCGGTGTGTTTCGTGCTCGCCCTGGTCCTGATGCCGGAGACGCGGCACATCAGCATCTGGAAGGAACATGGGGCGAAGGCGTAGCGACTGCTGAACAAAGGACCGGTACGTGAGGTAGCGGCGCAACGCAGCGCGTGGAGGTCTGGCAATGAACAGCAACGCGGGCGATAAGCGCGGTGAGCGCAGCGCCTGGAGCTGGTGGTACCTGCTGTTTCTCATCCAGTTCGTCGCGGTGCTATGGCCGCCGTTCTACAACAAGGTCGAGCCCGCCCTGCTCGGCATGCCGTTCTTCTACTGGTACCAGCTCGCGTGCGTGGTGGTCGCGGCGGTGATGACCGCGATCATCTACGTGATCACCGAAAGGTAGCGCCGCCATGCAGAACGTGAACTGGGTGGCGCTCAGCGTCTTCGTGGTGCTGTTTGGTCTGATCACCTGGCTCGGCTTCGCCGCGGCCCATTGGCGCAAGGGGGATCTCGGACAGCTGCACGAGTGGGGGCTCGCCGGGCGGCGCTTCGGCACGCTGGTCACTTGGTTCCTGGTCGGAGGTGATCTCTACACCGCCTACACCTTCATCGCGGTGCCGGCGCTCGCCTTCGGCGCGGGCGCGGTGGCCTTCTTCGCGGTGCCCTACACCATCGTGGTCTATCCGCTGCTGTTCCTGGTGTTTCCGCGGCTCTGGCACGTCTGCCACAAGCACGGCTACATTACCGCCGGGGATTTCGTCCGCGGCCGCTACGGCAATCGCTGGCTGGCGCTCGCGATCACCGTCACCGGGATCGTGGCCACCATGCCCTACATCGCGCTGCAGCTCGTGGGACTTCAGGTGGTGATCGGCGGACTCGGTATCTCCGGCACCGGCCCGGTCGCCGACCTGCCGCTCATCATCGCCTTCCTGATCCTCGCGGCCTTCACCTATTCGAGCGGCCTGCGCGCGCCCGCCTCGATCGCGATCGTCAAGGACATCCTCATCTACCTCACCGCGTTCGCGGCGGTGATCGTCATTCCCATCCAGCTCGGCGGCTTCGGCAAGATCTTCGCGGCCGTGCCGCATGACAAGCTGTTGTTGGCGGTCCCGGGGGAGAACACTACCGGCGCCTACGGCGCCTACGCGACGCTCGCGCTCGGCTCGGCTCTCGCGCTCCTGCTCTACCCGCATTCGCTCACCGCCATCTTCAGCGCCAGCAGCGGCCGGGCCATCCGCCGCAACGCGGCGCTCCTGCCGGGCTACTCCTTGATGCTGGGGCTGCTCGCCCTGGTCGGCTTCTTCGCGCTCGGCGCCGGCGTCGCCAGGCTCCCGGAGTTCGCCGCCGGCTTCAAGCAGTTCGGCAACAACTTCGCGGTGCCGGCGCTGTTCCTGCACAGCTTCCCGGACTGGTTCGTCGGCGTTGCGTTTGCCGCGATCGGCATCGGCGCCCTGGTGCCTGCGGCCATCATGTCGATTGCAGCGGCGAATCTCTACACCCGCAACATTCACTGCGAGTTCATCAACCGCAACCCGACGCCGCAGCAGGAAGCGCAGCTCGCCAAGTGGGCGTCACTCATCGTCAAGGCCGGCGCACTGATATTCATCCTGTTCGTGCCGACCAAATATGCGATCTATCTGCAGCTGCTCGGCGGCATCTGGATCATCCAGACGCTGCCCGCACTGGTGATCGGCGCCTACACGCGCTGGCTGAATGATTGGGCGCTGCTCGTTGGCTGGGCGCTCGGCACCTACGCCGGCACCGCCATGGCGATCGCCCAGGATCTGAAGCCCACCTACCCGCTCAAGCTCGGTGACTGGACTCTCCCGGGCTACACCGCCTTCTATACGCTGATCCTCAATTTGGCCGTCGCGGTGGTGCTGACGCTCGTGCTCAAGGCGCTGCAGGCCGGCAGGCCGGCGGCGGACGAGACGGTCGCGGCCGACTATCAGGCCTGAGGTGAGGCGAACGCGCGAGCACCACATGCGGCGGCGGCCTTCGCGGATGGCGCTCCTGATCCTGTGCGGCACGCTCGCGGCGCACGCGGGCGATAAGGCTGAGCCCGCGGTGGGCGCCGCCGCGCTCGCCCCCCGGCCTGCCGCTGCACCGACGGACAGCCAGCTCCCAGCGGAGCACTGAAGCTCGCGGGCGCCAAGGCCGCGTAGCGGCCCGAAACCACACAGTCCGGCTGCGACGGGTGGGTGCGTGCATGGGCCGCGCCGGCGCTGCGCGGTATTTACGTCCGCGATGGAGGACGAGATGAGCGTGAGTCCTGCACGAGAGCTGCTGGAAGACACGGCGCGGCTGGCCGCCGCCTACCGCGAGTCCCTCGGCGAGCGGCCGGTGCGCTCACTCCTCGACCCGGCGGAGCTGTTGCGTGCGCTTGCGGTATCGCTGACGGACGCGGGCGAGAGCCCGCAGGAGGTCATCGCGGCGCTGGCGCGGATCGGGGCCGAAGGGAGCGTCGCGAGCGCCGGCCCGCGCTATTTCGGCTTCGTGATCGGCGGCAGCACGCCGGCGGCGCTCGCCGCGGACTGGCTCGTGTCTGCCTGGGACCAGAACGGCGGCCTGCACGCCACCTCTCCCCTCGTGTCGGCCGTCGAGGAGGTCACCGCCGGCTGGCTGCGCGAGCTCGCGGGGCTCCCTCCCACGATGACCGTCGGCTTCGTCACCGGCTGTCAGATGGCGAGCTTCACCGGACTCGCCGCCGCGCGGCATCGCGTGCTGCGTGAGGCCGGCTGGGACGTCGAGGCGCAGGGCCTGTTCGGGGCACCGGCGATCGAAGTGCTGGTCGGCGACGAAGCGCACTACACCATCTTCATGGCGTTGCGGCTGCTCGGCCTCGGCGGGAGCCGCCTCAAGCGGGTGCCGGTCGACCGTCAGGGTCGCATGCGCGCCGATGCGCTCGCGACGCTGCTCGCTTCGGTCGAGGGACCCTGCATCGTCTGTGCACAGGCCGGGAACGTGAACAGCGGTGCCTTCGATCCGCTCGAAGAGATCGCTGGCCTCACCCACCAGCACCGCGGCTGGCTCCACGTAGACGGCGCCTTCGGCCTGTGGGCGGCGGCGGCGCCGGGCCGCGCCCACCTGGTACGCGGCGTCGAGCACGCTGATTCGATCGCCACCGACGGCCACAAGTGGCTGAACGTGCCGTACGACTGCGGCATCGTCTTCTGTGCGGATGAGGCCGCCCACCGCAGCGCCATGTCGCTCGCGGCGCCGGCGCAGTCCGCACCCTATCTCGCGACCAGTACGCGGCTGCGCGACCCGCACGAGTTCGTTCCCGAGGAGTCGCGGCGCGGCCGGGCCATCCCGGTGTACGCGCTGCTGCGCACGCTCGGCCGCGCCGGTCTCGCCGAGCTCATCGAGCGCAACTGCCGCCAGGCGCGGCGCTTCGCCGCGGGGCTCGCGGAGGCCGGACACGAGGTGCTGAACGAGGTGGTGCTGAATCAGGTAGTCGTCGCCTTCGGCGACGCGGAGCGCTCCCGGCGCGTGGTCGCGGCCGTGCAGGCCGACGGCACCTGCTGGTGCGGGAGCACCCTGTGGCAGGGACGCACCGCCATGCGCATCAGTGTCAGTGGCGCGGCGACTACTGATGCGGACGTCGAGAAGAGCCTGTCCGCGATCCTCAAGGTCGCCCGCGAGACCGCTTGAGCTCCCGCGACCGCGGCCGATCACCTGCAAGGGATTGTAAAGTCGCAAGTTTCAGGCGGCGGGCTCCCGGCCGCCCACCACTCCTCAGGGGGGTGGTGCCCCCGAGGCGCGGTGGGTTAGTGTGCCGGGCCGATGTGGATCGTCAGACTGGCGCTGAGGCGCCCTTACACATTCATCGTCCTCGCGATCGTGATACTCCTGCTCGGGGTGTTCGCGATCCTGCGCACGCCCACCGATATCTTCCCCAACATCAACATCCCGGTGGTCGGGGTGATCTGGCGCTACAGCGGGCTGTCGCCGGACGAGATGGCGACGCGCCTGGTTCTGGGGTCCGAGCGCAACGCGCAGACTACCGTCAACGACGTCGCGCACACCGAGTCGCAGTCGCTGGCCGGCACGGCTGTCGTCAAGTACTTCTTCCAGCCGCGCGCCAAGGAGGAGATGTCGTTCGCGCAGATCACCGGCGTCTCGCAGACGGCGCTGCGCCAGGCCCCGCCGGGCACGACCCCGCCCTATATCCTCGCCTACAACGCCTCCTCGGTGCCGATCCTGCAGCTCGCGCTCTCGAGCCCGAGCCTCTCGGAGGCCGAGCTCTTCGACCTCGGCAACAACATCATCCGTACCGGGCTCGCCACCGTCTACGGCGCCTCCATGCCCTGGCCCTACGGGGGCCTGCAGCGCCAGGTGCAGGTGGATCTCGACCCCGACGCGCTGCGCGCCCAGGGGCTCTCGGGCAACGACGTCACCAACGCAATCGGCAACCAGAACCTGATCCTGCCCGCGGGCACGCAGAAGATCGGCGACCGCGAGTACTTCGTGACGGTGAACGCCAGCCCGCAGACCATCGACGAGCTCAACAACCTGCCGGTGACTACCCGCAACGGCAGCGTCATCTACGTGCACGACGTCGCGCACGTGCGCGATGGTTACCCGCCGCAGACCAACATCGTGCGGCGCGACGGTCACCGTGGCGTGCTCATGAGCGTGCTGAAGACCGGCGCCGCCTCGACACTCGACATCATCAGCAGCGTCAAGCAGCGGCTGCCCGGCATCCGCGCCGCGTTGCCCCCCGACTTCCACATCGACCTGGTGGGCGACCAGTCGCTGTTCGTGCGCGCGGCGATCGAGGGCGTAGTGCGCGAGGCGGTGATCGCTGCGGCCCTCACCGCGCTCATGATCCTGCTGTTCCTCGGCAGCTGGCGCAGCACCGTGATGATCGCCATCTCGATCCCGCTGTCGATCCTCGCCTCGATCGTCTGCCTGTCGGCGCTCGGCGAGACCATCAACATCATGACCCTCGGGGGACTCGCGCTCGCGGTCGGGATCCTGGTGGACGATGCGACGGTGACGATCGAGAACATCAACTGGCACCTCGAGCAGGGCATGGAGGTCGAGGGCGCCATTCTCACCGGCGCCCACGAGATCGCCCTGCCCGCGCTGGTCTCGACGCTCGCGATCTGCATCGTGTTCGTGCCGATGTTCATGCTGGTCGGAATCGCGCGGTTCCTGTTCATCCCGCTGGCCGAGGCGGTGGTGTTCGCGATGCTGACCTCCTATTTACTGTCGCGGACGCTGGTGCCGACGCTCGCCAAGTACTGGTTGCAGCGGCACGATCCCGGCGCCCATGCGAACGCCCGGAGCCGCTTCGCGCGGCTGCAGGCGGGCTTTGCGCAGCGCTTCGAGCGGCTGCGCGCGAGCTATAGTGCCATGCTCGATCGCGTGCTCGGGGCGGGGCCGCGCTTTGCCCTGCCTTTTCTCGGCGCGATGGCCGCCACGGCGCTGCTCGCCTTCCCGCTGGGCCGCTACCTGCCGGGGCTCGGCCAGGACTTCTTCCCGACCGTCGATGCCGGCCAGATCCTGTTGCACCTGCGCGGCCCGACCGGGATCCGCATCGACGAGACCGCCGCTCTTTGCGATCACGTCGAAGCCAGCATCCGCACGGTGATCCCGAAGACGGAGATTGCGAGTCTCGTCGACAACATCGGAATCCCCTACAGCGGCATCAATCTCACCTACTCGACTTCGGGTCCGGTCGGTTCCGGCGATGCCGACGTCTTCGTGAATCTGACCGCCGGCCATCGCCCGACGAGCGAGTACGTGCGCGCCCTGCGTGCGCAGCTGCCGCGGGAGTACCCGGGAGTCACGTTCGCCTTCCTGCCCGCCGACATGGTGAGCCAGATCCTGAATTTCGGTCTGCCGGCGCCGCTCGACGTGCAGATCGCGGGCTTCAACGTGGATGGCAACCGTGGGTACGCCAACGCCCTGCTCGACAAAATGCGCGCCATCCCCGGAGCGGTGGACTTACGCATCCAGCAGGCCTACGACTACCCGCAGATCGACGTGGTGGTCGATCGCAGCAAGGCCGCGTTACTCGGGCTCACCGAGCAGGACGTGGCCTCGAATCTGCTGGTGTCGCTCTCGGGGAGCTTCCAGACCTCACCCTCCTTCTGGATCGACCCGCAGAACGGCACCCAGTACAGCGTCGCGGCGCAAACCCCGCAGTACCGCCTGGCCTCGCTCCCGGATCTGGCGACGACGCCGATCACCGGCCCGGCCGCGACCCGGGGCGGCGCGCAGATGCTGGCCAATCTCGCGAGCTTCCATCGCAGCGTCGGCCCGGCGGTCGTCAGCCACTACGATGCCACCCCGGTGATCGACATCTACGGTTCGATGCAGGGCGCGGACCTCGGCTTCATGTCCTCGCAGATCAACAGACTCGTGGACGAGACCCGTCACGATCTGCCGCGCGGCTCGAAGGTGACGGTGCGCGGCCAGGTGACCACCATGACGGACTCCTTCAACGGGCTCCTCGTCGGACTGGCCGGGGCCGTGGTGCTGGTCTACCTGCTGATCGTGGTCAACTTCCAGTCATGGCTCGACCCGTTCATCATCATCACCGCCCTGCCCGCGGCTCTCGCCGGCATCGTCTGGATGCTGTTCCTCACGCACACGCCCGTCAGCGTGCCGGCGCTCACCGGCGCCATCATGTGCATGGGGGTGGCTACCGCCAACAGCGTGCTGGTGGTGAGCTTTGCGCGTCAGCGCATGGACGCAGGGGACGATGCGCGGCACGCGGCGCTCCAGGCGGGCGTCATGCGCTTCCGCCCCGTGCTGATGACGGCGCTCGCGATGATCATCGGCATGGTGCCGATGGCCCTGGGCCTCGGTGAGGGCGGCGAGCAGAACGCCCCCCTGGGACGCGCTGTGATCGGCGGGCTGATGTTCGCAACGGTCGCCACGCTTTTCTTCGTGCCGACGGTCTTCTCCCTTATACACTCGCGCCGGAGTCCGTGATGTCTGAGCAGCCCTCGAATCCGCAGGCCGCGCCGGCAGGCGATTCCGGGACGCGCCGCTACCTGTGGGTGCTCACCGCACTCGCGCTCATCATCGCCGTGTGGGGCATCGTCAGTCGCATCAGCGCACGCAATGCGCTCGAGAAGCAGGCTGCAACTGCCGCCGTGGCCACGGTCACGACCGCCAAGCCAAATGCAGGTCCGGGTGCGGAGAAACTGGTGCTGCCCGGGAGCGTGCAGGCTTTCTATGAGGCGCCCATCTACGCCCGCACGAGCGGCTACCTCAAGTTCTGGTATACCGACATTGGCACTCCGGTAAAGAAGGGCCAGTTGCTGGCCGAGATCGAGACGCCCGAGATCGACCAGGAGTTGCGGCAGGCGCAGGCGGACCTGGCGACCGCCGAGGCCAACTATCAGCTGGCACGCACGACCAACGAGCGCTGGAAGGGGCTGTTGGCGACGGAATCGGTTTCACAGCAGGACGCGGACCAGCGCGCTGGCGACGCCGCAGCAAAATCGGCCGCGCGACAGTCGGCGGCGGCGAACGTGGCACGCCTGCAGGAGCTAGAATCGTTCAAGCGCGTTCTGGCACCGTTCGCCGGGATCGTGACCCAGCGAAATACCGACGTCGGGGCGCTCATTAACGCCGGTCAGAATCCTGGCAACGCCCTGTTTCGGGTCGCCGATACGCACCGGCTGCGCATCTACGTGTCCGTGCCCCAGCCGTATGCCTCTGCCATCGAGCAGGGACTCACCGCCGGTTTGGTGTTCGCCGATCACCCCGGCAAGACCTACCAGGCCGTGGTGGCCAACTCCGCCCACGCCTTGGATGCC
>DATIXU010000011.1:0-18448 GCA_035518275.1 Steroidobacteraceae bacterium | reverse complement strand
TGGATGATCTCGGCGTTCTCGGCAAACTCGGCGATGGTCTGCTTGCCGGTGAGGTGCCCGATCTCGTTGATCGAGCGCACCATCTCGCGGTCGATGGGATCGCGCAGGATCTCGCGCACGAAGCTGCCGTCGATCTTGAGGAAGTCGACCGGGAAATGCTTGAGGTAGCCGAACGAAGAAAGACCGGTCCCGAAGTCATCGAGCGCGAACTTACAGCCCTGCTGCTTAAGTGCCTGGATGAAGCGGTTGGCCTGCGAGAACGAGGCCACCGCCGCGGTCTCGGTGATCTCGAAGCAGATCTTGGAGGCGTCGAGCCCGCTGTGCCGGAGCTGCTCAATGACGAACGGCAGGAACTTGTCGTCGCCCAGGCTCTGGCCGGAGAGGTTGATCGAGCACTGCAGGAGGTTCTGGCGCTCGTCAGCCTCGGAGACTAGCCAGCGGAAGGCGTTCTCGATCACCCAGCGGTCGATCGCCGGGGTGATGCCGTAGCGCTCGGCCGCGGCGATGAAGTCGTTCGGCGCCACGATGCGCCCGGTCTCGTCTTTCAGGCGCAGCAGCAGCTCGTAGTGCGCGCCGGTCTCGACGCGCTGCAGCGGCTGGATCGCCATGCGATACAGCTCGAAGCGCCCCTCTTCCAGCGCCGCGTTGATGCGCGCCGCCCACTGCATCTCGCGCCGCCGGCGCATCAGCTCGATGTCGTTCTCGGCGAAGCTGTGGACGCGGTTGCGCCCGCCCTCCTTGGCCGCGGTACAGGCGCTGCCGGCGGCCGACAGCACCGAGGCGACGTCCTCGTTCTCGGCGGTGATCGGCACGACGCCGATCGAGGCGCCGAGCCGGAACACCCGGTCCTCCCAGGTGAAGCGGAAGTTGCGCACCGCCTCGCGCAGCGTCTCCGCGGTGCGCATCGCCTCATCGAGCGAGCAGCTCTCCAGCAGTATGCCGAACTCATCGCCGCCGAGGCGCGAGAGCGTGTCGCGCCAGCGCACTTTGGACTTGAGCAGCGCCCCCACCTGGCCGAGCAGCGCATCCCCGGCGCTGTGGCCGCAGGTGTCGTTGACGATCTTGAACTGGTCGATGTCGAGGTGGCAGAGCGCGTACGAGGCCTCGCGCGCTTTGGCGCTCTTCAGCGCCCGCTCGAGGCGGCTCTCGAACTCGCGCCGGTTCACGAGGCCGGTGAGCAGGTCGTGGCTCGCGTGATAAGAGAGACGCCGGTTGAGCTCGCGCGACTCGCTGACGTCGTGGAACACGAGCACGCCGCCGGCGACGTGCCCCTGGCCGTCGCGGATCGGCGCGGCAGTGCTCTCGACGTAGAGCTCGTTGCCGTCGCGGCGGATGAGCAGCATCGGCCGCACCGACTTGATCGGACGGATGCGGCGGATCGAGACCGTGAGTGGATTCTCGAGCGGCTCGCAGGTCTCCTCGTGGAAGGCGCGGAAGATCTCCTCCACCGGCCGGCCCATTGCGTCCTCGAGCCGCCAGCCGGTGAGCTCCTCGGCCACCGGGTTGATGTAGTCGATGGTCGAGTTGGCGTCCGTCGTGATGACGCCGTCGCCGATCGACTGCAGCGTGATCTGCGCGCTCTCCTTCTCGCGGAACAGCGCTTCCTCGTAGAGTTTCCGCTCGGTGATGTCGAGCTCGACGCCGACCAGGCGCAGCAGCCGCCCGTGCTTGTCGACCCGCGCCGTGGCGCGGCTGATGACCCAGCGCCACTCGCCGTTGCGGTGACGCATGCGGTGGGTGCTCTCGAAGATCGGGGTCTTGCCGGCGACGTGATCGCGGATCGCGGTCTGCACCCGCGCCAGGTCGTCCGGGTGCACGAGGCTGCGCCAGTCGGGGGAGCCGCGCATGTCCTCGTCCGCGTAGCCGAGCATCGCCTTCCAGCGCGGCGAGAAGAAGACCTCGTTGCTCTCGACGTCGAAGTCCCACAGGCCGTCGTTGGCGGCAGCCTGGAAGAGATTGGTGCGCTCCTCGAGCTTGGCGAGCCGCGCCTCGGTGCGGATGCGCTCGAGGCCGGTGGCGAGGCTCGTGCCGATCAGCTTCATGAGCAGCTGCAGGTTTACGTCCCAGGCCCCGCGCGGCATGGTCTGCATGAGCCCGAGGAGGCCGGCGGGCTTGTCCTGCACGCGAAAAGCGATGAGGAGCGCCGAGCCGATCTGCAGATCCGCGAGCTTGCCGGCTTCAGCCGCCTGCTCCTTGCGCGGGGAACTCGTGTCGCGCAGCTCCGAGAGGCGCAGGTGATCGAGCCGGCCCTTGAGCCACGGGAAGCTGTCGAGAGAGAGGCCCGCGAGCCCTTCGGGCTTGCACTGTGCGAAGGCGCCACGGGCGACCTGCACATCCTCGATCACCCCCTCTTCGGGATTGAGGGCGGCGAGGAAGGCGCAGTCGCAGCCGGTGGCCCCGCGCAGCAGCTCCAGATTCCGGCGCACGCAGCCGTCGACCTCGTCGCGGCGCATGTTCTGGAAATCGACGGCGATCTTGGTGCAGGCGACGTCGAGCCCGAGGGCAGGCTTGGTGTGGCGACCGGTCCAGGCGTCCGCCGAGAGGATGTCGGACGCGGTGAAGTCCTGTGGCTTATCCGGCGGGGGCGGAATCGCCATTTATCCGTGACCTCCCATTACCGAATCGACGCAGCCTAATTCAAATGTTACGTCGAGAACTTGATACCCCGTCACGGAAGCACGTCATTGTTCAGTGCCGTTTTCCAAGGGTTACATAAGATTCTCGCACACTGATTCAGGATTACAAGCTAAAGCCCTGTTGAGACAAGGCTTGTGAGTTAACAGAACGTGACATCGCCCGCGCGCCATGCACCCTCGTGAGCTCCTCCCACGCGCGGATCACGCGGTCGGCCTCGATACCGAGAATGTTCGGCTTGCCGTCCACCGTGCCCGTGAGCGTGACGGCCGGAGTCGTCGCGCCTCCGGGGCGGTAGATCCAGGGATCGACATGCCCGAACAGCGCGACGGTGGGGCAACCGAGCGCCGCGGCCGCGTGCGCGGGCCCTGTGTCCACCGCAATGAAGCTGCGAGCGCGCTCGAGCAGCGCCAGCAGCCGGGTCACCGGCAGATCGTTCGCAGCGTTCACGGCGTCCGTTACGCCCGCGAGGCTCAGGACGTCGGCGACGAACGAGCTCTCGGCTCCCACACCTGAGAAAACGATCGCCTGGTCCGGGCAGCGTGCGCGCACGCCCCGCACCACCGCCGCCCAGCGGTCCTCGGGCCAGTATTTCGCCGCTCCCGAGCGCGAGCGCAGGCGCCGCCGTGCGACGTGCCGGCTTCCCGGGTGGATGACCATGTAGGGGCGTCCGGTGAGCCCGCGCCCGGCGAGCCAGCCGTCGAGCTCACGCCGGGCGGCGTCGGGAACCACGAG
Source organism: Steroidobacteraceae bacterium (assembly GCA_035518275.1). Taxonomy (GTDB): domain Bacteria; phylum Pseudomonadota; class Gammaproteobacteria; order Steroidobacterales; family Steroidobacteraceae; genus 13-2-20CM-66-19. The sequence goes on along the minus strand of DATIXU010000011.1, from coordinate 15,079 downwards.
ATGCGCCACGCGCGGCACGCCGGGGGCCGCGGGCGGCAGCGATCCTTCGAACGCCGACGGGCTGAGAGCGCCCAGGCGCAGGTACCGGTCCGCGAAATTCTCGCCCTTGAGAAACGGATACCGGGTCGAATCGACGACGTAGTCATCGGGCACGCCGCCGCGCGCGAGCAGCTCGCGGCCCTCGCCGCGGTCGCAGAACCAGGTGGGGCCGGCGCCCCGCGCCCTGAGCCACGCCACCAGCCGCTGCTGGCTGAGGCTCAACCAATACGGCGTGCGTCGGCTGCGCAGGATGAACATCCTACCTACGGCGTGATGCCCGGCCAGCAGCGGCTCGGACCAGGGACCGGAGGCGATGACATCCACCCGCGCGTTGAAACGCGCGTGGAGCTGCTCGAGCAGCACCGTGAGCAGCACCATGTCGCCGAAGGCGCCGCAGCGCATGACGAGCGGCGGCACCTGCGCGCCTCGCGCGGTCATGCGCGCCCCCCGAGCGCCGCGCGCGCGACGCCGAACAACCGATGCAGCTCGCGCTCCATCTCGCCCTCGAGCCGCTCGAGCCCGGCGGCATCCATCACCCGCGGGATGTAACGGGGCGGGCCGATTGCGATGGCGATGCGCGCGAGAAACGGCACGGGGATGACGAACTTGTCCCACTTCACGAGCCAGGCGCGCGAGGCCGCGTACGCCATCGGCACGATCGGACGCTGCGACATCTGCGCGAGCAAGAGCGCCCCCGGCTTGAACTTGAAGCGTGGCCCGCGCGGGCCGTCGGGCGTGATGACCGGGGAGATACGATCGCGGGTGAGCGCCTGATAGTAATCGCGCAGCGCCCGCGCGCCGGTGTGGGTCGAGGAGCCGCGGATCACGGCGCCGCCGAAGCGCCGCACCATCATGGCGCCGAGCTCGCCGTCGACGGAGGGGCTGATGAGCCAGCCCGGCGCGAGGCCGCGCGCGCGCTGCTCGATGAGAAACTTTCCGCAGTAGAGCTGGTGCTGGTGCCAGTAGCAGGGAATGAGCGATGGCGCGCGCGCGAGCGCCGCCGCCAGATGCTCCTCGCCCTCGATGCGTACCACGCGGCAGGTGAGCCACCACGCCCGTATGAGCGCCACGCCGAGCGGCACCGCCACCGCGTACAGCGCGCGCCGGGCGCGCGTCATGCGCCGGCTCGAGCGGGTCGCGGTGCGATACAGCGTGTTGCGCAGCCTTCCGTCGTCGCCGTCGCTCATGGCGCGAACAGCTCCGCGAGCGACAACGCCCGCGCTTCGAGGCGCCCCACCGGGAGGCTCGTCATGACGCAGGCCGCGGCGCCGGGAAAGAGCTCGAGCGGCAGCGACTTGAGGGCCACGCCGCGGCAGCGCGCGCCACCGGCGACGAGCTCGACGTCGCGTGCCTCCGTGAGGCCGGCGCCGCAGGCCTTGAGCGCCGCCTCGCGCGCCGCCCAGGCGGAAAGCCGCGGCTCGGTGCCGAGCTCGACGTCGAAGCCGACGAGCCCGTGCGCGACCGCCGCACAGCCCACCCAGGGTCCGGAGTGGCTGATGCTGAAGTCAGGCTCGTCCTGCGCCGCCGCCGCCGTGCGTGCGAGATGTGGCTTGCCGCCGTCGGGAAAGGCGAGCTCGCCGGGCGAGACCCGGACGCCCGTGAGCTCGCTCAGCGCGCGCAGCGCGAGCGCCACGCCGGCGAGCGTCGCGGGCGCGGCGGCTGCGTGTGCGGCGACCTCGAGCCGCTTCGCATACGGCAGGCGGGCCGCGAGCGAGCGCGCTCCCTCTTCCGGCCACTGACCGCGCAGGTCCGAGTGATATAAGATTAAGGTTTGGCTTTCAACAGCTTGCATGACCGCCGCCGCGTCCGCGAAGACCCTTCCCCCCGAAGCCGAGCTGCAATTCGACGTGGGCTCCACCGACGATTCGCTGGAGCGCATGATCGAATTGTTTGCCCGCCACGGTGACACTTATCGCGTGTTCGTCCCGGCACGCAAATCTTATACCTATGTCATCCATCACCCGGACGACGTGAAGCGGGTGCTGGTGAGCAATCACAGGAACTACACCAAGGGCCTCGGCCTCGACCGCGTCAAGATCCTCCTCGGCAAGGGCATCATGACGAGCGAGGGCGAGCTGTGGAAGCGCCAGCGCTACATGATGCAGCCGCTGTTCCACCGCCGCGTCCTCACCGGGTTCGCGCAGCTGATCGCGGCCGCCAACGAGCGACGCCTGAGCCGCTGGGAGCAGTTGGCAGCGCACGGCGAGCCGGTGAATCTCACCGACGAGATGAGCGACCTGACGCTCGATATCGTGCTGCGCTCGATCTTCGGCCGCGACCTCGACCGCCTCTCCGGCGAGCTCGGCGGCAATCCCTTCGAGGTGGTCACCCGGGAGCAGAGCCGTGATCTGCAGTTCGCCTACAAGTTCCGCTCGCTCACCAGGCTCGTGGCGCAGCTCATCGCGCGGCGCCGCGCAGAGCCCGAGGAGCATTTCGACTACGTTGCGATGCTGATGGCGGCACGCGACAAGGAGAGCGGCGAGCCGATGGGCGAGCGCGAGCTGATCGATGAGGTCATGACGCTGATCGTGGCCGGCCACGAGACCACCGCGAGCGGGCTCAACTGGACCTGGTATCTCCTGTCGCAGCATCCCGAGGCCGAGGCACGGCTGCACGCCGAGCTCGATGCGGCGCCGGAGATGGCGGCACCGAGCCTCGCGCAGATGGAAGCGCTCTCCTGCACCAGCCAGGTGGTGAACGAGGCGCTGCGGCTCTATCCGCCGGGGTGGCTGCTGTCGCGGCGCACGGTGGCTGCGGATGTGCTCGGCGGCTTCCAGGTTCCCGCCGGCACCAACGTGCTGCTGCCGCTCTACCTGCTGCACCGGCACCCGCGCTACTGGAAGGAGCCGGACCGCTTCGCACCCGAGCGCTTCGCGCCCGAGCACGAGGCCGAGCGGCCGCGCTTCGCCTATATGCCGTTCGCCGCCGGCCCGCGCCATTGCATAGGGGAGACCTTCGCGCTCTATGAGATGCTGATGCACCTCTACAAGGTGGCGCGCCGCTACCGCCTGGTGTACGTGCCCGACAAGCCCTTAGAGCTCGAAGCGCAGATCAACCTCCGTACCCGCCACCCGCTCCACATGAGGCTGGAAGAGCGCCGATGATCAAGGCCACGACGTTGACCGAGGTGCTCGAGGCGAACCGCGCCTTCCCGCGCAGCATCACCTACCTCGAAGGCGAGAACGAGTCGCGCAGCGTCTCGGCGGGCGAGCTCTACGAGCGCGCCCTCGGCATCCTCTATCACCTGCAGCGCATCGGCGCGCGCCGCGGCGACAAGCTGATCGTGTTCCTCGGCAACAACGAGCAGTTCATCGACGTGTTCTGGGCGGCGATCCTCGGCGGCATCGTGCCCGTGCCGGTGGCGCTCGGCATCAGCGAGGAGCACCGTCACAAGGTGCTGCGCATCGCGCGCCGGCTGGGGACGCCCTACCTCTACACCGAGCGCCGCACGCTCGAGCGCATCGGCGCCTTCGCAGCCCAGGTGAGCGAGACACCGCTGTTCGAGAAGCTGCGCGGCCGAACCTTCCTGGTCGATGACCTCGACGACATCTCGCGCGCCGGCTCGATCCAGCGCGCCGAGCCCGACGACACGGCCTTCATCCAGTTCTCCTCGGGCTCGACCAGCGAGCCCAAAGGGGTGGTGCTCACCCACCGCAACATCATCGCCAACTGGCGCGGCTCGACCGAGGCGGCCGGCTTCAACGAGAACGACGTGAGCCTCTCGTGGATGCCGCTCACCCACGACATGGGGCTGATCGGCTTTCACCTCGTCATGTTTGCGAACCGGGTGCACTCGCACTTGATGCCGACCGAGCTCTTCATCCGCCGCCCGCTGCTGTGGCTCCAGCTGGCGTCGAAGATCCGCGCCACGATCCTCTGCTCGCCGAACTTCGGCTACAAGCATTACCTGAAGGTGCTCGGCGAGCGTCCCGTCGAGGGTCTGGATCTCTCCTCCGTACGCCTCATCTTCAACGGCGCCGAGCCGATCTCGGTGGAGCTCTGCGATGAGTTCCTGACGCGCCTCGCGCCCGCACGCCTCGGCTGCAACTCCATGTACCCGGTGTACGGGCTCGCGGAGGCCTCGCTGGCGGTGAGCTTCCCGCCGGTCGGCGCGCCGCTGAAGACCATCACCCTCAATCGGCATCGCCTGAATCCCGGCGATCCGGTGGAGCCGGTGGCCGCCGAGGACCCGAATGCACTGCGCCTGGTGAGCGAGGGCAAGGCGATCCCCTACACCCGCGTACGCATTGCGGGCGACGACGACCGGGAGCTCCCGGAGGATCGCATCGGCCACGTGCACATGACGGGCGAGAACGTCACGCGCGGCTATTACGAGGACAGCGCGGCGAATGCCGCCGCCTTCACCGCCGACGGCTGGCTGCGCACCGGCGACTTAGGGCTCGTGCACGCCGGCGATCTCTACATCTCCGGGCGCGCCAAGGAAATCATCTTCGTCAACGGCCAGAACTACTACCCGCACGATCTCGAGGCGATCGCGCAGCGCGCGCCCGGCCTCGAGCTCGGCAAGGTGGTCGCCTCGGGCGTGCGCTTACCGCGCGCCGAGACCGAGCAGCTCGTGGTGTTCGTGCTGCACCGGAGCGGGGTTGCGGATTTCCTGCCGCTCGCAACTGCGGTGTCGCGGCTCATCAACGAGCAGACCGGTCTCGAGGTCGCGGAAGTTGTCCCCGTCAAGCGCATCCCCAAGACCACGAGCGGCAAGATCCAGCGTCACCTGCTCGAGGAGAGTTACGTCGACGGTGAGTTCGACGCGGACCTCGCCGAGCTCGCGGCCCTCAAGGCCGCACAGCGGAGCCCTGAGCACCGCGAGCGCAGCGAGCTCGAGGAGCAGCTGAAGACGATCTGCGACGCGGCGCTCGAAGGCAAGCGGGTCGATGTGAACGACAACCTCTTCGAGGTCGGCGCGAGCTCCTTGAAGCTCATCGAGATCCACGAGCAGATCGACCGGCTCTACCCCGGCCAGATCGACCTCACCGAGCTCTTCGACTTCCCGACGATCGCCGAGCTCGCGAAGCACCTCGAGACCAAGCTCGCCACCTGAGGGCGTAGCGGAAAACTGGCGGGCGCGGGGCATTTCGTGTCTATAATCATGCAATTATGGAGCCTGAAGTATTTTCCACCACCGCGACGCCGGGCCGCTGCGAGCGCCGCCTGAGCGGGTGCGGCATCCGCCCTACGGCCCAGCGCGTGCGCATTGCGAGCCTGCTGCTCTCGGCCCCGCAGCATCTTTCCGCGGAGCAGATCCTCGCCAACCTGCGCTCGAGCGGCGCCCGGGTATCCAAGGCCACCGTCTACAACACGCTGAACCTCTTCGCCTCGCACGGCCTGATCCGCCAGCTCTCGGTCGACGGGTCGCGCGCCTGGTTCGATTCCAACGTCGACCCCCACTATCACTTTCACGATCTCGCGAGCGGCGCCCTGATCGACGTGCCCGTGCCGGAGGTCGAGTTCAGCCGCCTGCCCGCGCCGCCCCCCGGCACCGAGGTCGCGGGCATCGATCTCGTGATCCGGCTGCGGAAAAAGCCGTAGCTTTTCCGTAGAATTGCCGCTCTCCCGGGGCCGGGATAGCTCAGTTGGTAGAGCAGCGCATTCGTAATGCGCGGGTCGTAGGTTCGAGTCCTATTCCCGGCACCACCCCCGCGCAGCCCCGGCGGCTGACGCCATCCTGCTATGCTTCGCGCCCCTCGGCCCGTCGCCCGGGCACGTCCCTTCGCCGCGTCAGGGGCGGGAAATACTGTTCGTTACGATTAAACTCCGGCGCAACACGCCGGATCTAAGCCAGTGGCGCGGCTTGTGAGCGTTAAGGGACGGATTTAAAAGGAATCTCCGTGGGTACCAACCCGGAACACATGAGCAGTCACGGCGACGACGAACAGGTCACCTGGATCGGGCGCGACCGAGGGGGCTTCGACCGCATCCCGCCGGCCGAGCCCACTACGAAAGCCGAGCCCACCACGAAGCCGGTTTCCCCCATCGGGCTGCCGGCCGATCCGCGCACCCGCTGGATCGCCATCGGCGTCGGGGTGCTCGCCGTGCTGGGTGCGATCGTCTGGGCGACTCACCGCGGGGGTCCCGCGCACGTGGCGCTGGCCGATCAGCAGGACATCCCGCTGATCTCGGTCGTGACCCCCGGAATCCGCTCCGTTACGTCGAACGTGACCTTCACCGGCGCGATCTTCGCGCGCTATGACATGCCGATCGGCAACGACGGCGACACGGGCCGCATCGTGGCCGTGTACGTCGAGGCCGGCGATCACGTCCAGAAGGGTCAGCTCCTCGCCCGGATCGACGACTCGGTGCTCGCCCCGCAGGTGAACCGGCTCGAGGCCTCGCTCGAGCAGGCGCAGGCGCAGGCGGCTCTTTCGGCCGCTGAGTACAAGCGCGCACTCGGAGTCCAGGCCGCGGGCGCACTCTCGGCCGAAGACATCGAGAAGCGCCGTGCCACGGCCGTGACGGATGCGGCTAACGTCAAGGTCGCCTCCGCGCAGCTCGCGGAGGCGCAGGCGCGGCTCAACCGCACGCGCATCATCGCCCCGATCGCCGGAACGGTGCTGACGCGCCGCGCCGAGGTCGGCATGATCGCGAGCCCCGGCGGCGACGCCCTGTTCCGCGTCGCGAGCGGTGGTGAGGTCGAGATGCGCGGCCAGCTCGCCGAGCAGGATCTGGCGCAGGTCAAAGTGGGTGATCCGGCGACCGTGCGCCTCACCGGCCTGCCACAGTCCTTCGATGGCAAGGTGCGCCTCCTCGGCGCCGTCATCGACCCGCAGACCCGCCTCGGCGAGATCCGCATCGCGCTCACGCCTGATGCGGCGCTGCGACCCGGCGCCTTCGCACGCGGCACGGTCGCGGTCGGCAACGCGCAGCGGCCGGTGGTGCCGCAGACCGCGGTGCTCACGGATACCCAGGGCAGTTACGTGTTCATCGTCGACGGCCAGGACCACGCCGAGCGGCGCGCGGTGCGTGTCGCCGACACGTCCGACGAAGGCGTCATCATCGCCTCGGGCCTGACGGGTAGCGAGCGCGTCGTGGTCACGGCCGGCGGCTTCCTGCACGACGGCGAGACGGTGAAGGTCGCCGCGGCCGTGAATCCGGCCGGCTGACGCTCTTCAGGAGAGGCGCTCGTGAAGAACATCTCTGCGTGGGCGATCCGCCACCCGCTGCCCCCGATCGTTCTGTTCGTGGTGCTGCTCTTCATGGGCATCGTGTCGTTCGTGCGGTTGCCCATCACTGCGGACCCTGACATCTCCTTCCCCGGCGTGTTCGTCACCGTCAACCAGCCGGGCGCGGCGCCGCAGGAGCTCGAAACCCAGGTGATGCAGAAGGTCGAGGGCGCCGTCGCCGGCATCGGCAACATCGACAACATCACCTCCTGGGCGGTCGAAGGCCAGGCGAACATCATGGTGCAGTTCGACATCGGCACGCCGATCGATCGCGCCGTGGCCGATGTGCGCGACGCCATCGCCCGGGTGCGCCCGCTGCTGCCGCTCGGGATCCAGGAGCCGACCGTCCAGCGCGTCAACGCCGACGGCGGGTCGATGGAGTACTACGGGGTGAGCTCGAGCGCGCTCACCGACGAGGAAATCTCCTGGTTCGTCGACAACACCATCACCAAGCGGCTGCTGTCGGTCACCGGGGTCGCGCAGGTGCAGCGCAGCGGCGGCGTCAACCGCGAGATCCGCGTCGAGCTCGACCCGGCCCGCATGCAGGCGCTCGGCATCACCGCCGTCGAGGTCAACGATCAGCTGCGCTCGCTCAACCTCGACTCGCCCGGCGGCCGCGCCCAGCTCGGCGGCGGCGAGCAGTCGATCCGCGTGATGGGCGGGGCGCACACGGCGCTGGCGCTCGGGGAGACGCAGATCGCGCTTCCGGGCGGGCGCTTCGCGCGGCTCTCCGACCTCGCGGACGTGCGCGACAGTGTGGGCGAAATCCGCCAGATCGCGCGCCTCAACGGGCGTCCCGCCACCACCTTCGGCGTCGTCAAGGCCAAAGGGTACTCGGACGTGACCGTCGACAAGGGCATCCAGGCGGAACTCGCCAAGATCCGCAAGGAGAACCCGCAGGTCTCGATGGCGCTGATCTACACCAGCGTCGACTACACCGAGGACACTTACCACTCGGCCATCAGTGCGCTCATCGAGGGCTCGATCCTCGCGGTGCTGGTGGTGTTCCTGTTCCTGCGCGACCTGCGCGCCACGCTCATCTCCGCGCTCGCGATTCCGCTCTCGGCGATCCCGGCGTTCGCGTTCATGCAGGCGATGGACTTCACGCTCAACTCGATCAGCCTGCTCGCGCTGTCGCTGGTCGCCGGCGTGCTGGTGGACGATGCCATCGTCGAGATCGAGAACATCGTGCGCCACATGCGCATGGGCAAGAGCGGCTACCAGGCAGCTCTCGATGCCGCCGACCAGATCGGGCTCGCGGTGGTGGCGACGTCGGCGACCATCATCGCGGTGTTCCTGCCGGTGAGCTTCATGGGTGGCCTCACCGGGCAGTACTTCAAGCAGTTCGGGCTCACGGTCGCCGCGGCGGTGTTCTTCTCACTGCTGGTCGCCCGCCTCATCACACCCGTGCTGGCTGCCTATACGCTCAGGTCCGACGGCGTCGCCCACCATGCCGACGGACCGATCATGGCCTGGTATCAGCGCGTGCTGCGCTGGTCCACGCTGCACCGCTGGAAGACTGTGCTGGCAGGTCTCGGAATCTTCGTGCTGTCGATCGTCGGGGTGGCGCTGGTGCCCTTCTCCTTCATTCCCGAGGCGGACAGTGGCTTCTCCTGGGCGAGCGTCGAGCTGCCTCCCGGGGTGCGACTCGAGGAGACCGCGGCTGCGACCGCCGCCGCCTACCGCATGCTCGCGCGCCAACCCGAGGTGCGCGATGTGGTCGAGCAGGTCGGGAACGGCGACGAGGGGGTGCGCGCGGGCGAGCTCGACATCGCGCTCGTAGCCAAGTCGCAGCGCAAGGTCACCCAGCGTCAGTTCGAAGATCGTATGCTGCAGGAGTTCAAGAGCATCCCGGACGCACAGATCCACTTCAACCGCAACGGTAACGGCCGCGACGTCAACATCTACATCACCGGGGATGATCCGCAGCTCACCTACAACACCGCCCGCAAAGTGGTGGACGAAATGGCGACGCTGCCCTTCGTGCGCGATGCGCGCATCAACAATGACCTGCCGCGCCCCGAGATCCTGATCCATCCGCATCTCGATCTCGCCTCACAGCTCGGCGTGACCGTCGAGACCATCAGCGACACGATCCGCATCGCCACGCTCGGCGATCTCGACCAGAACAGCGCCAAGTTCTCGCTCGCCGACCGCCAGGTGCCGATCCGCGTGAGCCTCACCGAGGACAGCCGCAAGAGCCTCTCGACGCTCGAGAACCTGCCGGTGCCCACCTCCAAGGGCGGCACCGTGCCCCTCAAGGCGGTCGCGGACATCACTTTCGGCGAGGGCCCGACGCGCGTGCGCCGCTACAACCAGAGCCGGCGCCTGTTTATCGATGCGGACCTGAAGGGCATGGAGCTCGGGCCGGCGATGAAGGCCATCTACAATCTGCCGACGCTCAAGAACCTGCCCCAGGGCGTGCATCGCGTCGAGGTGGGCGATGCCAAGTACATGAACGAGCTGATCACCAACTTTGTCATCGCCATGGGAACCGGCATCCTCATGGTGTTTGCGGTGCTGGTGCTGCTGTTCGCGCGGGTGCTGCAGCCGATCACCATCCTGTTCGCGCTGCCGTTCTCGATTGCGGGGGTGGTGCTGGCGCTGGTGCTCACCGGGTTCTCCGCCTCGCTCGGCGTGTTCATTGGCCTCCTCATGCTCATGGGCATCGTCGCCAAGAACTCGATCCTGCTGGTCGACTTCGCCATCGAGGAGATGCGCGCCGGCGCCGACCGCGTCACCGCGATCCTCGAGGCCGGCCACAAGCGGGCGCGCCCGATCGTGATGACGACCGTCGCCATGGTCGCGGGCATGATGCCCGTGGCGCTCGGACTCGGCGGCGACACCGCCTTCCGCCAGCCGATGGCGATCGCGGTGATCGGCGGGCTCATCACCTCGACCGGCTTGACGCTGGTGATCGTGCCGGCGGCGTTCACGCTCATCGACGACATCGAGCGCTGGCTCGCGCCCAAGGTGGGCCGGGTGCTGGTAGCGCAGCCGCCGCCGCAGCCGGCCGAGCCTGGGTCCCGGCCGCGTCCTGTAACCTAGAGGGCATGCTCGCCGAGGTCGCGCCCCGGGTACCCGTTTCCCCCGCACCGCCGCGGCCGGCCGCAAGGCCGGCCTGGTGGGTGCGCGTGCTCTCGCGTGTGCCGCTCGCGGCTCTTTACGGCATCACCGGCTTCGCCGGCTGGCTCGCCTATCGCATCGTTCCCTACCGCGCGGGGATGATCGAGGGGAGTCTCGCCAAGGCCTTCCCGGAGCTCTCCGAGAAGGAGCTGCGCGCCGTGCGACGCCGCTACTGCCTCGGCTTCGCGCAGATGCTGGCGGAGCTCCTGAAGGGTGCCGCACTCACGCCCGCCGAGATCCGCCGCCGGGTGAGGATCGTGAACCTCGAGGAGCCGCAGGCGCTCCTCGCACAGGGCCAGTCGGTGCTGCTCGTGGCCGCGCACCAGTGCAACTGGGAGTGGATGCTGCTCGCCCTCTCGCTCGAGCTCGGCTATCCGCTCGATGCGGCCTACAAGCCGCTCGTGAACCCCTGGGCGGAGCGCGAGATGGGCAAGCTCCGTACCCGCTTCGGCAGCCGCCTGGTGCCCGCGCAGGAGCTGCTGCCCGACATCCTCAAGCGCCAGGCCGTCACGCGCGCGGTCGCGATGGTCGCCGACCAGGAGCCGACCAAGTCCGAGCGCAAATACTGGACGCGGTTCCTCAACCGCGACACCGCCTTCTACATGGGGCCCGAGGAGATCGCGCGGGTGACTCGCTTTCCGGTGTTCTTCATCGCCATGCGGCGCCGGGCCCGGGGCTACTACGAGATGGAGTTCCTGCCGCTCGCCGCCGCCGGCCGTGCCATGCCGGCCGGCACGCTCACCGAGCGTTACGCGCGCCTGGTCGAGGAGCAGATCCGCGCCGCGCCGCCTGACTGGCCGTGGTCGCACAAGCGCTGGAGGCTCAGGAAGTCGGTCTACCAGGACCGCTGAAAAAGAAAGCCGGCTCGCGCTTCCTGCACGGGCCGGCCAGAGGGGACCTGTCGCTTCAATTGCCGGCGGTCGCTGCATCCGGGCTGATCGCTCCGCGAAGCGCGGCGGCGGGCGCGCTCGAGGCCGCGACGGACACCGAAAGCCTCCCGGCCTCGAAGCTCTCGACATCCGCCGCGCTGATGCGGGCGAGCTCGGTCGAGAAGTGGCCCATCTCGACGGGGCTCCTGGCGAGCTCGGCGAGCGGTATACCCGCGGCCCCGCTCAGCACGCTGGCGGCCGTCGCATCCTCGACACCCGCGGTGTTGACGTGCACCGTCAGAGTCCCGGCGCGCGTGTCGACTGTCGTTGCGGCGACGCCGGAGGCGCGCAGGCCGAGAGCGGCGGCCTCGGGCGAGGCGTCGAGCCCGGAGAAAGTCACCCGCACGCTCTCGGGGGCGAGCTGTCCACGGATCTCACCGTTCGGGTTGGCGTCGGACGTCGCGATGACATAGAGCCGGCCCTGCACGAACGCGCCGGCCTGCTCTGCGCTCAGCGTGACATTGGGCGGCACCACGAATTCACCGGCGCTGCCGGCGCGCGGCACGAGCGTGACCACGGCCTCCCCGGCCGAGCCCGCGAAGCCCTGGTTGAGGGACACCGTGCGCGCGGTCATGCCGCTCAAGGTGACGGTGCCGCTCACGGCGCCGGTGTTCGAATCCACGTGAATCCGCGCCATGCCGGAGGCCCTGGAGTCCGGGGTGGGAAAGACCTGCACGGACGACATCACCGCTGCCGCCACCCCACCCGTCACGGTCACCATCACCGCCTGCGAGGTCATCGCGTCGCCCATGCTGTCGGTCGCCTTGGCGGTGAGCGAATGACTGCCGTTGGTCGCCATGGCCGCGTCCCAGTTGACGGTGTAGGGCGAGGTCGTCGCTGTGCCTATCGACGCGTTATCCACGTAGAACTGGACGCTCGTGATCGTGAGGTTGTATCCGGCACCGGCCGCCGCGGTCGCGGTGATCGCCACGCTGCCGCTCACAGTCGCTCCGCCCATCGGGGAAGTTAAGGAGACGGTCGGCGGCGGACACATGACCTGGTAGCCGTTGCCGCAGCTGCTGCCGCCTCCGACGCCGTAACTGCCGCCGCCGTAGCCGCCGCAGGCGGCGAGAGCCGTCGCCATGCAGGCGCCGGCCAGAGTCATGAGTGGTTTCATAGGAAGACCCGCTGATGAAGTTGTTGCCCGACCCGTAGGTGGCGCGGGGAGGCAAGGCGGTTCCGGCCGCCGGGACGCGGGAACGCGGATCGCGTCAGCGCTTGGCGGGCTCGGTGCGCTCGGCGGCTTCGCCGCGCCTGAGCTCGCGCGGCAGCGTGAAGACCACACGCTCCTCGCGGCCGGTGACCTCGCGGGGGCTCTGCCCGCCCCACTCCGAGAGGCGCGTCACCACCCGCTGCACCAGCAGCTCCGGGGCCGACGCCCCGGCCGTCACGCCGACGGCGCGCTTGCCCGCGAACCATTCCGCGCGCAGGTCGTCCGGCCCGTCCACCAGATAGCCGGGAACTCCCGCGCGGTCGGCGAGCTCACGCAGGCGGTTGGAGTTGGAGCTGGTGCGCGAGCCGACGACCAGCAGCACGTCACACTGCTCGAGCAGCTTCTTGACCGCGTCCTGGCGGTTCTGCGTCGCGTAGCAGATGTCCTCGTGGCGCGGCGTGGCGAGCTCGGGAAATCGAGCCTTGAGCCCCGCGACGATCCCGGCAGTGTCGTCCACCGAGAGCGTCGTCTGGGTGACGAGCGCGAGGCTCGCCGGATCGCGAACGCTGAGAACCGCAACGTCGTCCAGGTTCTCCACCAGGTGGATGTGCCCGCCGAAGGACTCATCGAACCGGCCCATGGTGCCTTCCACCTCAGGATGGCCGGCGTGACCGATCAGGATCACGTCGCGTCCCTCGCGCGCGTAGCGCTGCACCTCCATGTGCACCTTGGTGACCAGCGGGCAGGTGGCGTTGAACACCGTCAGGCGGCGGCCGTGCGCCTCCTGCTCGACGGCGCTCGATACCCCGTGCGCGGAGAAGATCACGGTGCAGCCGGAGGGCACCTCGGTGAGCTCGTCGACGAACACGGCCCCGAGGGCGCGCAGCCGCTCGACCACGTGGCGGTTGTGGACCACCTCGTGCCGTACGTAGATCGGCGGGCCGAAGAGCTCGAGCGCCCGCTCGACGATGTCGATCGCGCGGTCGACACCGGCGCAGAAGCCGCGCGGGTTGGCGAGCAGCACCTGCATCTAGCTGCTCCCCCGGCGTCCGCGGCGCGCCTCGAGCCAGGCATCGAGCAGCAGCAGGCCCGCGCCGACCGTGATCGCGGAGTCGGCGACGTTGAAGGCGGGGAAGTAATGAACCCCCCAGTGGGGATAGATGAAGTCGATCACGTGACCGAGACGCAGCCGGTCGATCATGTTGCCGAGCGCCCCGCCGATGACGAGCGCGAGCCCGCAGGAGATAAGGCCCTGGGTCGCCGCCGCCAGGCGCCGCAGCCACACGGTGAGCGTCACGCTCACGCCGAGCGCCAGCGCCACGAACACCCAGCGCTGCCAGCCGGCGGCATCGGCGAGCATGCTGAAGGCGGCGCCGGTGTTGTAGGTGAGAATGATGTCGAGCACCGGCAGCAGGTGCACGCGCTCAAACAGGAAGAAATGGTGCAGCATCCAGGCTTTCGAAGCCCCATCGAGCGCGATCACGGCCGCGGTCAGCGGCAGCCAGCGCCAGCCGCTCGCGGCGGCAGGGAGCGAGGTCGCGCTCATACGCTGCGCCGCTCCTCGCCCGGCATCCCGAGGTTCACGATGCAGCGCCCGCAGAGCTGCGGATGGTGCGTGTGTGTCCCGACGTCCGGCCGCCGGTTCCAGCAGCGCACGCACTTGGGATCGGTGTTCGGAGCCGCAGCAAGCCACACGCCGGGGAGTTGGGCGGCAGCGACAGCACCTGCGGGTGGGGCAGTGACCTCGTGCACGCGCGCCTCGGAGGTGATGAGGAGAAAGCGCAGCTCCGGGCCGAGCGAGGCGAAGCGGCGCTGCTGCTCCGGCAGGCAGTACACATCGATGCTGGCATCGAGCGGCGCGCCGATCGCGCCCGTGTCGCGCAGCTTCTCGAGCTCGCGCGTCACGTCCGTGCGCAGCTCGATGAACGCGTCCCAGTCGATGGCGCCCGCCGGTACTTCGGGCGGCGTGTGCCAGGTGGCGTGGAACACCGACTCGGCCCGCTCCCCGGGCAGGTAGCGCCAGATCTCCTCGGCCGTGAACGACAGGATCGGCGCCAGCCAGCGCACGAGGGCCTCGAGGATGCGGTACATCGCGCCCTGCGCGCTGCGCCGGCCGTGGCTGCCCTCCTGCATCGTGTACAGCCGGTCTTTGGTGATGTCGAGGTACAGCGCACCCATTTCGTTCGTGCAGAAGTTCTGGATGCGTTGCACGATCTCGGGAAAGTCGTACTTCGCGTACGCGGCGATGACCGCCTGCTGGACGTCGCAGGCCTGCTGCACTGCCCACTGGTCGAGCAGCAGCGAGTCCGTGACCGGCAGCAGGTGCTGCGCCGGGTCGAATCCGTGCAGGTTGCCGAGCAGGAAGCGCGCCGTGTTGCGGATGCGCCGGTAGGCATCGGACACGCGCTTCAGGATCTCGTCGGACAGCGCCATCTCGTTGCGATAGTCGGCGGCGGCGATCCACAGGCGCAGGATGTCGGCACCGTAGGTCTTCATCACGTCCTGCGGCTCGATGCCGTTGCCGAGCGACTTCGACATCTTGCGGCCCTGCGCATCGACGGTGAAGCCGTGCGTGAGCACCTCGTCGTACGGCGCCTTGCCGTGCATCGCGACCGAGGTGAGCAACGAGGAATGGAACCAGCCGCGGTGCTGGT
>DATIXU010000010.1:0-20870 GCA_035518275.1 Steroidobacteraceae bacterium | reverse complement strand
GGGAAGAGGCCGCGATCCGCGCCACCGATGCCCGCTGGCTCGCGGCGGCCCAGGCCCACGATCTGGAGCAGACGGTTTCGTACTGGACGGACGATGTCTACATGATGCCGCCGGGCGGACCGGCGATGGTGGGCAAGGAGGCGCTGCGGCGCTACGTGGCCGGGGCCTTCACGATCCCCGACTTCTCGATCAGCTGGGTGACCGATCACATCTGGGTGGCGAAGTCGGGTGAAGTCGCCTATGCGGTAGGGACCGACACCATCCGCCTGACCACGCCCGACGGCAAGGCGGTCGTCGAGCATGACAAGGCGGTGGCGGTGTGGAGAAAGCAGCCTGACGGCTCCTGGAAGTGCGCCGTCGACATCTGGAATGCCGCAGATCCGCAGCCGTGAACGCGCCCGCGTGCGCAGCGATCGTGGCACGCAGCAAGCCGGCGCTGCGCACGCGCCTGTTCGCGTGGCTGGCGCTTGGGATCGCAGCCGTGGCATTCGTCGGCTTCGCGCGCACGTACTACCTGAAGAGTGTGTTCGGCACCGGCGCCCTGCCGCTCGCGGTGCACCTGCACGGGCTGATCATGTCGACCTGGATCGTCGTGTTCGTCGTTCAGACCTGGCTCATCGCCGCGCGGCGCGCGGCGTGGCATCGGCGGCTGGGCGCCGGCGCGGCCGTACTCGCCGTGCTCATCATCCTGACCGGCGCCGCTCTCACCCTGATGGGGCTCGAGCGGGAGATCCAGGCACACGTACAGGGCAGGTGGCATTACCTGCTGCTCATCAACGCCGTCAACCTGCTGCTGTTCGGCGCTTTCGTCGGCAGCGGCCTCGCGCTGCGCGCCCGCGCGGATGTCCACAAGCGGCTGATGCTGCTCGCGGCGGTCACGCTGGTGGCGCCGGCCGCCGCGCGCATTGCGCTGCTGTTCGGGCACGCGCCACTGCCGCAGTTTCTGGCGTTCTACGCCTGCATCGCTGCCTGCGTACTCGCCGACACGCTGCGCCACGGCAGGCTGCACCCGGTACTCGGCTGGGGCGGGCTCGCAGTCATCGCCGCCTTCCAGCTCAGCTTCTTCGCAGTGCAGACGCCGGGCTGGATGTCTATCGTGTATAGAGTGTTTGGTGGGTAGATGAGCGCCCCCGCAGCAGGGATGCTTTGCCCGAGCGCGCGCCGTGAGTGAGCTCAGCGCCCGCCTGAATCCGCCGTCGCGGCTCTACTCATACGCCGCGCTCGGCATCGTGGCCCTCGTCTTTGCCGGCTTCGCGCGCAGCTACTACCTGCGCGCGTTCCTGAGCGCCCGCCACCTGACGCCGCTCGCGCACGTGCACGGCGTCCTGATGACCAGCTGGATCGTGCTGTTCGTCACCCAGGCGCGGCTGATCGCGAGGCGGCGCGTCGCACTGCATCGCCGGCTGGGAGTGCTGGGCGCCGCTCTCGCGGCGGTGATCGTGATCGTCGGCTCGCTGACGGTCGCCGCCGCCGTCCACCGGCGCTTCCCCGACGCCGGTCTGACGCGCTTCGGGCGCATCTTCGTCGGGTTCGACGGGCTGAGTCTTTGGGTGTTCGGGGCCCTGGTGCTCGCGGCGGTCGTCGGGCGCTCGAGGAGCGACCTGCACAAGCGGCTGATGCTCTGCGCCACGGTGGCGCTGCTGCCTCCGGCCATCGGCCGGATCGCCGAGTACCTGCTGCCCGCGGGCGGCTGGAATCTGCTGATCGCTGCGGCGGCCACGGTGACCTTTGCCCTGGTGTGCGCCGCGGCCGATACCTTGCGCAACGGGCGCGTGCATCCCGCGATGGCGTGGGGAACAGCCGCCGTGATCGCCGCCAGCCTGCTGACACAGCTGGCGCAGGCCGGCGACTGAGCTCTACGCCATCCCGCCGCTCACGGACAGCACCTGGCCCGTCACGTAAGCGGCATCATCTGAGGTGAGGAAGGCGACGACACCGGCCACTTCCTCCGGCAGTCCCAGACGGTTCATCGGCACCAGCCGCTCGATCGCCGCGGCATCAAAGAGGCCGTCGGTCATGGGAGTCGCGATGATTCCCGGCGCGACTGCGTTGACGGTCACGCCGCGCGTCGCCACCTCGAGAGCGAGCGCGCGGGTCGCGGAGTTGAGCGCGCCCTTGGCGGCGGCGTAGTTGACCTGGCCCTTGTTGCCGATGAGCGCCGCGACCGAGGAGACGCTCACGATCCGGCCCCAGCGTGCGCGGATCATGGGCATGAGGAGCGGCTGCGTGGCGTTGAAGAAGCCGTTGACCGACACGTCGATCACCCGCCGCCACTGCCCGGCGCTCATTCCGGGGAGCACCGCGTCATCGTGCACCCCGGCGTTGTTGACGAGGATCTGGATGGGTCCTGAGGCGAGCACCGCTTCGAGCGCGGTGCGCGTCGCATCGGTGTCGGTGATGTCGAAGCTCACGACCTCGGCCGCACCGCCTGCCGCCTCGATCTCGCCGACGAGTTTGGCAGCCGCCGCGGTGCCGCGATGGCAGTGGACATGGACATGGTGGCCTTCGCGGGCGAGACGCCGGCAGATCGCCCCGCCAATGGCGCCGCTCCCGCCGGTGACGAGGGCGCGCTTGGCCGCCGCGCTCATGCGTGGGTCCCCGTGCTCGCGGGCTGTGCGCCGAAGGCAGCATCGAAGACGATGCTGGCCCGGCCGGAAAGCAGCACCCGTCCACCGCTCGACACGCTGAACTCATAGAGCACCGTGCGCCCGTCGCCGGTGATCCGCTCGGCCGAGGCGATGAGCTCCTCCTCGAGGTCATCGAGCCGGCTCACGTTGAGCGCGACGTTGCGCACGCTCGCGAGATAGCCGACGGTGGCACCGATGCTGCCGCGCAGGTGGCTCGACACCGTGCTCGCCAAGGGCGCGCTCGCGGCGATGAGCGCTCCGTGGACCGCCATGGCCTGCGCCGCGTACTCGATGCCGCAGGCGGCTCCGAGCCGTCCGTGGGCGCGCAGCGGGTTGTCGGGAGCCCGGTGCGTGTCGCTGCGGCAGCGGATGCGCGCGGCATCCCAGGCGAGCACCTCATCGAGCAGGCACATGCGTCCCTTGTGCGGGATGTGCTGCTCGATCCACTGACGGTCTAGTGGCATGGGCTCACCTCCAGCGCCAGATGCCGGCTCTCCAGGTAATCCAGCACGACCGCCGCGCGCTCGCCGCGCGCCATGCGGCGCAGCAGCGGCAGACTCCTGGCCGCCGGCACCTGCGCGCGCAGCGCCTCGAGCTGCGGGTCGGCGAGGCGCTCGGCAGATTCGGTGCTCAGGTCTACCGTGAGCCGCGCTATCGACCCCGGCCGCGCCGACGGCGTGAGGAGCAGTGCCACGGCGAACGCATCCGGAATCGGGCGGACGCTGCGCATCGGCTCCGGATAGTCCGCATCATAGGCAATGAGCAGCACCGCCGTCTCATCGATGCGGATCTGCACCAGCGCCTCGAGGAGCCCGGCGCCGAAGCTCGCATCGTAGGCGCACAGCGCGCTCGAGGCAGCGGTCGCGCCGGTCGCGATCCCCCAGTAGCCGGAGGCGGCGTTGTGCACGGAGTTGTGAAAGCGGGTCGGCGAGATCTGCCGGTCGGTGCCGGCGAGCACCTGGCAGATCTCGTGGCAGTTCTCGCCGTCGCCGCCCGAGGAGGAGAACACGGCGGGAAGCGCCTGGGCATCGGCGCTGGCACGCGCGACGGCCTCGAGGCCGGCGGTGAGCGCGAGCCGCACGACCCTGCCGGTGCGGCGCCGTTCGGCCGCCGGCAGGCACTCGAGCGGCGGCAACACCGTACGCCGCGGCTCGTAGGGAGCCGTGCCGGCGAGCACCCGCGCCGCGGCCGGCCAGTCCGGCAGTCCCGGACCCACGAGTCCCACTCCCTCGACCCACGCCGTGAGCGGAGCACTCATGCGGCGCGCCCGAGCACCAGGCTGCAGTTGGATCCGCCGAAGCCGAAGGAATTGCTCATGACATACCTGAGCGGCGTGCGGCGATTCTCGAGGAGGTAGGTGACGCCGAGCGCGGGATCGATCGCCTTAGTGTTGACGCCGCCCGGCATGAAGCCGTGACGGAGCGCGAGCGCGCAGATGACCGCCTCGAGCGCCCCCGCGGCGCCGAGCGTGTGCCCGGTCGCCCCCTTGGTGGAGCTGCCGGGAAGGCGCTGACCGAGGACCGCGGCCACCGCGCGGGCCTCGGCGGCGTCGTTGCTCGGCGTGCCGGTACCGTGGAAGTTGAGGTAGTCGATATCCTGCGGGGCGAGGTGGGCGGCGGCGAGCGCCTGCGTCATGGCGGCGGCCGCCCCGCGCCCCTCGGGATGGGGCGCGGACATGTGCCAGGCGTCGCTCGATTCGCCCGTGCCGAGGAGCAGCAGGGCGCCGGGCGCGGGGGGACTCTCGGCGCGCTCGAGCAGCGCGAACGCCGCAGCTTCCCCGATCGAGAGCCCGTCGCGCTCCGCGTCGAACGGCCGGCAGGGCGTGCGCGCGACGAGCTGCAGCGAGTGAAAGCCGTAGAGCGTCGTGAGACACAGCGAATCGACGCCCCCCACGACCGCGGCATCGACGAGGCCCGCTGCGATCGCGCGCTGCGCCGAGGCGAACACCTTGGCGCTGGACGAGCAGGCCGAGGAGATGACGGCCGCCGGTCCCTCGAGCCCCAGTGCCTGCCGCACGAAGGCGCCCACGGAGAAGGTGTTATGTGCGCCGCGATAGCGGAAGCCGGCGGGCAGGGCGCCGGTCTCGGGATCCCGCCGCCGGTAGGCGAGCTCGGTCTCGAGAATCCCCGAGGTGCTGGTGCCGAGCCAGATACCGACGCGTTGAGGCGTAAGGCGCTTCGCTGCCGCCCGCACTGCTTCATCGAAGCCGTCCTGCCGGAGTCCGAGAGCGGCAAGGCGGTTATTGCGGCAATCGAATTCGTCGAGCTCCCCGGGCAGGCGCTCCTCGTCCACGCCCGCAACCTCACCCACGCAGGTATCCAGGGTGACGGTCTCGAAGCGGCACGGGGCGAGTCCCGTGCGGGCGGCTTCGAGCGAGGCGAGCGTCGCGGGAAGCCCGCGGCCGAGCGCGCTGGTGGCGGTGAAGGCACTCAGCGCGAGCGGCCTCACGGGAGCTTCCCGATGAGGAGCACGTTGGCGAAGGGGGTCCCCTGGCTCATCGGCAACGCCTCGGTGAGGAAGCCGAGCCCGGTGAGAAGCGAGCGCCACTCGCGCGCCGGCCGGCAGGTGAGACGCGGCAGCCGATGGCGGCGAGCGAGCGCCACGATGCGGTCGACGAGCTTGCTCAAGCCGAAGCCCACGCCGCCCTCGGCATCCCCGACCCGCAGCAGCAGCCGCCCGCGGGACCTGAGCGCGGCCCGCGCCCGCTCGAGGACCGCCTCCTGCGAGGCGTGGTCGGTGAAGTGCAGCACGTCGAGTATCACGATCGCATCGACCGAGCCGTAGTCTACGTGACGGATGTCGCCCTCGACGATGCGCGCCTGCTCACCGAGCGCCGCGCGCGCCCGCGCGACCTCCCGCGGGTTGATCTCGACGCCGAGGAGCTCGGGGTGCGCGGGCGGCGGCGGCCACTCTTGCGGCCACCTTCCGGCGAGCCGCGCCGCCTGCGCCGCGAGCAGCCACGAGGCGAGCAGCCCCTGGCCGCACCCGAGGTCCAGAATTCGCGCGGAGTCCGTGAGGAGCCCGCGCTTCAGGATCGCCGCGAACGCCGGGTCACCCTTGAGCTTGCCGCGGGCGAAATGCCAGGCGAAGCGCCCCGCGGCGCGGTACGGCTCGCTCGCCGCATCGACGAGCGAGGCGATGACCGGGTCGTCGCCCTTCATGTGCACGCCGCCTCGAGCGTCACGGGATTCAAGCCCGCCGCACGCACTGCGGCGAGGAGCGGCGGGAGGACGGCGAGAATGACGGGTGTCCCGCCCGCCGCCCGCGCGGCGTGCCCGTCGTGCAGCAGCAGGATGTCGCCGGCCGCGAGCCCCTTGAGGAGCCGCGCCAGCACCCGATCGGGATCGCTCGAGACCGTGTCGAATCCGCGCCGCGTCCAGCTGACGAGCTTCAAGCCCGCGCGGGCGAGCTCGGGCTCGAGGAAGGGGTTACGGAGCCCGGCGGGCGCACGAAAGAAGCGCGCCGCGGCACCGGTGGCGAAGGCGATGGATTCCTGCGCGCCGGCGATCTCCGCGCGCAGCGCCCGGGGACCCAACAGCGAGAAGCGGTTGAGGTGGCGCTGGCTGTGATTCTCGAGGCTATGGCCGCGCGCGACGATCTCGCGCGCGAGCTGCGGGTGGCGCGCAACGCGCTCCCCGACACAGAAGAAGCTCGCGCGCGCGGCGTGGCGGTCGAGGAGCGCCAGCACCGCGGGCGTCACCTCGGGGTCGGGGCCATCGTCGAGGGTGATCGCGATCTCGCCGCGCGCCGCCGCGCGCTGCGGCAGCCGGGTGAGGTTCGGGCCGAGGAGCGAGGCGCGCGGCCAGAGGCCCGCTGCCGTGAGGCTCAGGTGGTCGGCCACCACGGCGGTGAGCGCCCAGGGCCAGAGCTGCGGCTCGAGGATGAGCGCGCCGGCCGCGACCGCATGCAGCGCCACCGATCCACGGATGAAGGCCGAGGGGCGGAAGCGGCGCTCGGCGGGGTCAGGCGGGCTGTCGCTGGATGCCGGCATCGAGGAATCTCTCCCACAGCGTCCGCCACACCGGCCACTCGTGACCGCCGGGCACGAGGTCGACGCGCCCGGCGGGCAACGCGGCCGCGAGCACCCGGTGGCGCGCGCCGAAGCGGTCCTCGCTTCCTAATCCTAAGTGAATCGGCGGCGTGCCGTGCGCGTGGCTCCTGATGTAGCGCCAGATGCGGCGCTCCTCATCGTCCTCGGCCACATCGCCCGGCTCCCAGGCCGCGACGCCCCCGGCGCGCTCGATCTCCCGCGTCACGATGTGACTGCCGAGGTACGGGGCGAAGAGGCACAGCCCATCGAGGTGCGCCCCGCGCTCAGCGCAGGCGAGCGCGATATAGGCGCCGAGCGAGATACCGACGAGGGAGACGTGCGTGCAGCCGGCGCCGCGCGCGGCGGCGATGAGCTCCCCGAGATGCGTGAGGACGCTCCGGTCGCTGACGGACCTGAAACGCAGCTCGACCAGCACCAGGTCGAGATCGAGGCCGCGCAAGCGCACGGCATCGTGAAATCCCTCGCGCATGAAATCCTCAGGCCGCGAGTAGGCCGGCGGCAGGAGCAGCATCCGCCGGGCTGCGACCTGTCCGGGGTGCGCCGGAGCGAGGAGCTCGCGCGTCATGGGGCGGGCACTGCTTCGAGCCGCGCGAGCCACGCGGAGTACAGCAGCGCGAGCAGCGCGCCAGGGGCGACCGTGCGGCCGAGCGCGGCCAGCACCGGCACCCCGGAGAATGCGAGCACGCCGAAACCGGCCACCGTCGCGAGGTTTGCGATCATAAGCGAGGCCAGCGTTCGCGGCACGGCGGCAGGCTCGCGTTCGGCAAGGCGATCGAAGAAGAGGGCGTAGTTCGAGCCCACGGCGATGATGAGGAGCATCCCGACCACATGCAGGATCCCGAGCCGCGCGCCTGCGGCCACGAGCGCCGCGGCGACGGTGAGCACCGCGAGAGCGAGAGGCGCCACGACGCGAGCGGCACGCGCCGGTGAGAGCGTCCAGGCGAGGAGCACACAGAGGGCGGCGAGCCCGGCCAGCGACAGGGACACGGCCTGGCGGAGGTAGCGCGCATAGAGCGCATCCGCCTCGGCCTTGAGATCGAGGAGGGTGGCCGCCGGGGTCGCCGCGGCGGCGGCGGTGCGGAGGCGCTCGAGAGCGAGAGCGGAGAGATCGCCGCCGCCGGGGCCGGTGATCGGAAGATAGGCGGTGACGCCTCCTCCCGAGCTCTGAAGCAATGCATCGAGCGCGGCGCCGAGCGGCGTGCCGGCGAAATCGGCCGGCGTCAGGAGAGGCGAAGTGCGTGCCTGCTCCACGTCGTGCACGAACGGCTCGAGGCGCGCCGCACTCACCGGGAGCCCCGCGAGCGCCTCCCCGAGACGGGCGCTGAGCTCGGCAGGCGCCGGCAGGCTCGCCTGGCGGGCGCGTTGCGTGGCCGCGTCCGGGAGGTAACGCGTCGGCGTCTCGAAGGCGCCGATCACGCCTTCCGCGACGAGCGGAGTCAGGCGATCGGCAACCGTCTGCGCGGCCGTGAGCGCCGCATCGAGGCCGGGCGCGGAGGCGACGACCAGGTAGCGCGCATCCGGCGCGCCCAGGTCGGCACGCAGACTCGCGTCGAGCTGCTGCGCATCCTGTGGAATCGGACTCAGGTCCGAGAGCTCGCGGCTGAAGAGCGCGGCGCGGTTTGCGTAGAGGACGAGCACGGCGATGAGGGGGATGAGCGCAAGCGCGATGCGCGCCGGGCGGATCAGAGACAGCAGCCGCGCGAGCTTCGTCCCGAGCGCGCTGAGATCGCGCGTCGCGAGTGCGCGCGGGCGCCATCCGGGCAACACGAAGCGCGTCACGAGGGCTGCCGCGACCAGGCCCGCGATGGAATAGAGCCCGAGCTGTGCGAGTCCCTGAAAGCCGGACGGCAGGAGCGCTGCGAAGCCGCACACGGAGGTCAGCATCCCGAGGCGGATCGTCGGCCACACGGCGCCTCGCCAGTCCGCGCCGGGCGCTCCCTGGATGAAGAGATAGATGGAGTAGTCGACCGCCTCGCCGATCAGCGTGACGCCGAAGCCGAGTGTGATGCCGTGTACGGTGCCGAAGCCGAGAGCCACGGCCGCCACGCCGGCGAGCGCGCCCGAGGCGACGGGCACGAAAGTCAGGAGCAGCGCCGGCAGCGAGCGGTAGGCCGCGAGCAGGAGTCCCGCGATGAGGATCGAGCCGACGGCCGAGAGCCGGATCACGGAATTGCGGATCAGCTCGCGCGATCTGACCGCGAACACCCCGGGTCCGCTGATGCGCAGTGTCAGGGTTCCCGGCGCGCCGGGGAGCGCGCCCGCGGCGGCGGCGAAGGAGCGGCGGATGGCGTCGCAGGCGCGTTCCTGTCCGTCGGTGTCAGATCCGGCGGCGCGACTCTCCGCGAGGAGGAGTGCGCGGCGGCCGTCGCGCGAGCTCCACACGCCGCCGGCAGTGGGCGGGCCGCGGTCGCCGAGAGCCTCGACGATGTGGAGCGTCTCGCCCGTCGGGTCGCGCGTGAACAGACTCTTCGCCGCCAGTCCCTCGGGCGAGGCGAGGACCGCGAGGCTTTCGTCGATGGCGCGATGCAGGCCTGCCGCCGTGAAGCGCTCGGGCGTCACTGCATCGCTGAGGAGATAGCGGTGCGCGGTGAGAAACGCCGCGGTCTCCTCCAAGCCGGCCCGGTCGCCGTCGCTCACCTCGACGAACCCAGGATCCGCACGCAAGCGTCGCGCGAGATCGGCGGCGAGGCGCGCGCGTTGCGCGGCATCCCCGCCCTCGATCGCCACCATGACGACCCGCGAGGCAAGCCCGGTGCCGAGCGCATCGACCAGCAGCCGCTCCCGGCCGGTCGGGGAGCGCGGCAGGAAGGCCGAGAGATCCGCGGTGTAGGTCGCACGGGCGACGACTGCGAGCGCGAGCGCCGCCAGCACCCCGAAGACGAGCGTGGACCAGCCGGCGCGCGTCATGGCGCGACTTCCGCGCCGATGGTGAGGAGCGAGCGATCGCCGTCGGTCTGGAGGACCTCGACTGTCCTGAGGCTCGCGTTCTCGCCGGTGATGATCACCCGGGTGAGCACGCGCGCGGCCTCGGGGTCCCGCGGCGTGAGCCTGAGCGTCCAGCGCGCCGCATCGCCCTCGAGCTCGACGCTGAAGATGCGCTCGAGCGTCGGGCGGTCCCCCGTGAGCGTCGCGCGCAGGCTCTCGAGGAGCGGGGCGACCTGCGGCCAGGCCGCGAGCTCCATCGTGCGGGTGTGCTTGCCCCGGGTCGCAATGAGGACCCCGTGCGCGAGCACCAGGGTCTCGGGCCGGGGTTTCTCGATCCGCTTCTCCAGACGGTCGGGCGCCTGGTACAAGAGCTCGCCCGAGGACTCGAGCGGGCGGTCGAGCACCGCGAGGTGCTGCACCTCGGTGAAGGTGACGTGACCTGAGGGGTGCGCGGCGAGCTCATGCATCAGCGCATCGAGCGGGTCCGAGGCTGCATTCAAGGCCGTAGCCGAGCCTGCGGGAGAGGCCGCAGCGAACGCCACGAGCAACGCCCAGAGAGTCGAATGCGGGCCACGAGCGCTCATGCCGCGGCTCCGGGAGCCACGCCTGCGGCGTCGTGCCAGAAGTCATAGAAGTTGAACCAGTTGTAGGGATCCGACCGGCAGCACTCCTCGAGCAGCGCCGCGTAGCGGCGGATCGCCTCACTCACCTCGGCGTCGCGGTTGCCGCGCGGCAGGTTGGAGAAGTCCGCGACCTCGCGGAACACCACGTGGTAGCGGTTGCCGCCGCGGTAGAGGCCGGCCATGAAGAAAACCGGGCGCCTGAGGGCGGCGGCGGCCCGCATGGGACCTGAGGGAAAGAGCGCCGGGCTGCCGAGAAACGTGACGCGCTGCGCCGGCGCCTCGCCGATGGTGCGATCGGCGAGCATGCCGACGAAGCTCCCGGTCTCCAGGCAGTCGCGGATCCGGAGCATCGCGTCGAGATGCCCGAGCGGGATGATCTGCGGCGCGGAGGCGGGTTTCGACACCGCGAGCGCGTTCAGCTTGCTGGCGGTGTCCTCGTACATGGCCATCGCCACGCGCAGTCCCGGCTGGCGCCGTCCGATGGCGCTCATGATCTCGAAGCTCCCGAGGTGGGCGCCGAGGAGGAACGCGCCGGTTCCGCGCGCCACCATCGAGCGCAGCAGCGGCTCGTGCTCGACCGTGATGTCGAACAGCTCGTAACGCTCATTCGCCAGATACAGCCGGTCGAGGATGGTCGATGCGAAGGTGAACACCTGGCGGAAGACGTCGGCGGCGGTCGGCTCATGGGGAAGCACGCGCCGCAGATACGCGCGCGCGCAGCGGCGCGCCCGCGGCCCGGACAGGAAGAAATAGAGGGTGATGCCAAAGAGGAGAACACGGGCGGTGCGCCGGCCGAGGGTGAGCGAGAGGAAGATCATGATCCGCGTGAGCGTGGCGCTGCCGCGCTCGCGCGCCTGGGCCCAGTGCGCATCGCTCGTGCGCGGCTCGGAGGCAGCGCCGGCCTCGGCGGCGCGCAGCTTTTCCGATGGCCGCAGCACGCCCGCCGCCACGGGGCGCCCGGCACTCGAGACCGCGAAGCGGATCGAGCCGTTCGGCAGCGGCTCGTGCTCGAGGGTGAGGGTTTCTCCCGGCTGGACCGGCTTCAGGAACTTGGCGGCACCGACGGTCCAGCGCACGCTCAAGCCGCCGCTCGCCTGCTCGACCACCCGCACCGTCTCATCGAGCAGTACCACCCCGGGCAGCACCGGAGAGCCTGGAAAATGGCCCGCGAGCGCCGGATGGCGGTCGTCGATCGTGAAAGTCGTCCGCGCGCCCACGGACTCACACCGCGCGGGCCGGCTTCGGCTGCGCCGCCGCGAGCGAGCGCAAGGCCTCCTGCGGGAGCTTCCCGGCGCTGGTGCGCGGCAGGCTCGCCACGAGGAGCAGCGGCCGAGGCAGGAACACCGGATCGACGCGCCGGCGCAGCTCCGCGGTGATCGCCGCGGCGTCGAGCCCCGGTGCCACCGCGCACGCTCCGACCCGGCTCACGGCCGCATCGCCCGCGGCGTCACAGTGAAAGAAAGCGCCATCGAGGACCCCGGGGATGGAGTTGAGCTGATGGTTGAGATAGGCGAGCGAGCTGCGCTTGCCGGCGATGTTGACGAGGTCGGCGAGGCGCCCGTGCAGCAGGAAGCGGCCGCGATCCACGACTTCGATGACATCGCACATACGCGTCGGCTGCTCGACGTGGCCGCCCCGCGCCCAGGTCTCCTCGCCGCGTGACTCGAAGGTGACCTCGGGCCACAGGCGCCACTCTGCCGTCTCGGTGGTGCGGCGCACGGCGATCGAGCCTGTCTCGGTCGTGCCGTAGATCTCGAGCAGGCGTGTCCGGCAGCGCTGCTCCACGTCGGCGGCGAGCTGTCCGGAGAGCGGTGCCGTTGCCGACACGATGAGGTCGATGTCGGGAATGGCGAGGTTCGCGGCCACGAGCGCGCGCAGATGGATGGGGGTCGTGATGAGGACGCGGGGCCTCGGCACCCCCGCCAGCACGGAGCAGATATCCGCCGGGTAGAAGGGCCGCTCGGCGGTGAGCGCGTTGCCGCTCGCGAGCGGCAGCAGCACGCTCGCCTCGAAGCCATACATATGCTGCGGCGGCACGGTGGCCACGATGGCGTGCGAAACGTGCGGCGTCAGGCCGAGCCGCTCGGCCTCGACCGCCATGCAATCGAGGAGTCTCCCGAAGGTCTTCTCGTGCGGGACCGGCGTGCCGGTCGACCCTGAAGTGAACACCCAGGCCGCGCGCTGGCCCGCCTCGATGCGTGGGACGGGTGCGGTGAAGGGGGATTCACGCGCGGGCTCTCTCGCGGGGGGTTCGGGGAAGTGCACCTGCGGCAGCTCGACATCGCAGTCGTCCTCGTCGGTGAGGCACACGGCGTCCGGGGCGAAGCGCTTGAGGTGTGCGATGACTTCAGGCGTTCGGGTCGAGGGCAGCAGGCTCACCTTGCCGGCCGCGAGCGCCGCGGCGAGCCCTGCCGCGAAGCGGTAACGATCGACGCAGACGTTGAGTACGTTCCCGCCGCCGCCGAACGCGGCGCCGACGCGCGCGACGTCGGCGAGGAACTCTCTGACGAGGATCGGCGCCCCGGCGCGGTAGGCGAGCACCGCGTCGGCCGATGCATGCGCGATCAGCGGCAGCGTGGCCAGGCTGTTACTTCGTCCTGTGTGCGTTGACGTATTCGGCGAGGTGGCGGAGCGAGGCGAAGATGCGCTCGTTGTCCTCGCTGTCGGCGCGCAGCTGCACCCCGTACTGCTTGGAGACCACCAGGGCGATCTCCAGGATGTCGATCGAGTCGAGGCCCAGTCCTTCACCGTACAGGGGCTGGTCCGGGCCGATGTCGGCCGCAGGCACCTCGAGGTTGAGCGCCGCGACGATCAGCCCGGCGAGCTCGCGGGTGAGAGCGGTGATGCCGGCGGATCCCGCCGGCTGTCGAAGCGATGACACGTTGTCGGACATTGCTGACTGAAGCGAGTTGGAAACAGTGGCCGGCATTATACAAGGGCGGGTCGTTGGGCAACCAGAAGCCGGAACCACGCCCAGGCGCGCCCCGCGGCTGCGCTGCGGCACTCTCAGCGCGCGATGCGGCGCGCGACCAACAGCGGCAGGCGCAGGAGGAAGCCCAGGAAGAGCCGCGTATACATCCAGGTGAGGAGCGCATTGTCACGCCAGTAATTGAAGTGGGACACGCCGCCTTCCGCCTGGGTGAAGTAGCGGCAGGGCGCAGCGAGGTTGCGCACCGGTACGCCGCGCCAGCAGAGGCGCACCACCGCTTCCGGATCGAAGTCGAAGCGCCGCATCCAGCGCGTCCGTTGCATCACCTGAAGGAGCGGCGCGATCGGGTAGACCCGGAACCCGAACAGCGTGTCGGTGATCCCTGACCACAGGGTCTCGAACTGGGTCCACCAGTTGGCGATGCGCCGCCCGCGCAGGCGGATGCGAGGCGCGCTCGAGTCGAACACCGGCGCGCCGAGGATCATCGCGCCGGGCGCCGCCGCCGAGGCGCGCATGAAAGCCTCGATGCACTCGGCGGGATGCTGGCCGTCGGAGTCCATCGTGAGCACGTGGGTGTAGCCGGCACTCGCCGCCGCGGTGATCCCATCGAGGACCGCCGCGCCCTTGCCGCCGTTCTGCGGCCGGACCAGCACCCGCAGTCCCGGGTCGTCGCGCGCGAGTCCCTTAAGCAACGCCACCGAGCCATCGGTGCTGCCGTCCACGACCACCCACACCGGATCCCAACACGCGCGCGCCGCGCGCACCGTGTCCGCCAACCGCGGGCCCGGGTTGTAGCTCGGGATCAGCACCAGATGAGTCGCCGAGCGCGTCATTCGTCGCTCTCGACCAGGCGCTGCGAGGCGCCGATCATCCACACGTAGGCCACCCCGCCGCTCCAGTAGCTGTCGCGCGTCACCAGCGGGCTGTCCGCGAAGGCGGCGCCCCCGAGCGAGTCGTGCCGCAGGTAGGCGCCGATCCAGTGGTCCGGGAAGCGTCGCGTGAGCGATACCAGCGCCTGCGTGCCGGCGTAGCCGCCGGGTGCGGCGTAGGCGGGGCGCGTGGGAGTTAGGTACTGCGGCGCGACGCTGTAGAAGTAATCGTCGTAGCGGCGCTGCGCAAACAGTGGGCCGGCCAGCAGTCCCAGCTTCCAGCCGGTTGGGCCCGCGTACTGCGCCAGGTCGAGGTTGAGGTGCGGCGCGTAAAACCAGCCGATGCCGTGCGGGTGGGCCTCGACCGTGAACGCGGAGCGCGCCGGTAGACGTAAGTCGAGCTTCGCGCGCGAGTCCGCCGAGCGCCACAGATGCGCATTCAGGGAGGGGCCAATCTCAACCGTGGAGCGCAGATCCGGCATCCCCGCGCGGGCCGAGTTGGCGCGGACCGGCGTGGTGGCGTTGATGCTGAGGTTGAGCTCAATGCGCTCCTGATGGAACAGCTTGCCGCGCAGCCCGTCGCGGTCGGACTCGAGGAACCTGCCGCGATACACGAAGTAGGGCACCGGCACGGGGTAGGCGTGCGTAGTGTCGGCGCCGCGGTAGTCGTTGAACACCAGCGCCCCGACCCCCAGGCCGAATTCCCACAGCGGCTGCTCTGCGGGCCACAGCGGGCGCGGAACGAGCGAGGCCAGCACGATGAGCGCCGCGGCCAGCGCGACGCGCTCGAGGACGCGCGGCCCGACTCCGCGGCGGCGATGGCTCACGCGTCGGCTTTGAGCGGGCACATGCCGGTCGCCTCGATCTCGACCAGCAGGTCCTGGCGGCAGATGTCCGCCTGCAGGTAGATCACTTTCGAGGTGGGCTCGAGCGCTGCAGCGAGCTCGGCGCGGATGACGGGGACGTCCGACGGGCGGCGCACGTAAACCTTGCAGGCGAGGGAGCCGAGCGAGAAGCGCGCCGCGCGCTCCACCCGGTTCGCTTGCTCGAGGAGTGCCGCGATGTTGGCGAGGGTCTCGCGGGTCTGGGCCGCGGTGTCGCCGACATGGATCGAGCGATGGCCGACGATGCTCGCGGTGCCCGAGATGAAGAGCGTGAGGCTCCCCTTCTGGCGCAGCAGCGTCGCGCGGGAGAACACCGGCGCGTGGCTGCCGTACTCGCGCGGGTAGCGGTAGGCGCTCATCTGGCGCGGATTCTCGATGAAGGCGGGCGCCTGGCGGCCGGCCAGGAAATAGACCACCAGGGGACTGCCGCTCGCGGCCCCGAGCGCCGAGGCGGCCGGGACCTTGCCGCGGACCGCGCGGCCGCAGGCGCGGAGCGCGTGCTGGCGGGCGTGGTTGAACTGGCGGTAACGCTCGATGCCGTCGGTGTCGCGGTTGATATCCGGCAGGTAGTTCCACACCCGCAGAAGGTGCGGAAACCCGAGCGCATCGAGGGTGGCGCAGATCTCGCGGTAGGCCTCCTCGGTCGCCGCCTCCAATGCCGAGGGGGCGGCGTGACCGGGCATCGCGGGGCCAATCTCAGATTCCGCGAGCGCGATGCAGCCGAAGAGCAGGTTCTCACTGCGGCGAAAGCGCACCCGGTTGCGCCGGCCCGACTCGGCCGGCTGTCCCGAGCGCCAGACCTCGTAGACATCCGCGGTGCCCAGCAGCAGCGGGGTGTTGACCTCGGCGACCGGGATCTCACCCGACCCCGGCGCGGGGGCGGGCGGGCCGTTGAAGGTGGCGACGCCGAGCACGTCGGCGCACTCAGCCGCCCGGTACTCGGCCGGCGACAGGTAATCCAGCCGCAGCCCGGCTGGGGCGCGCATCAGGCGCACGGCCGAAGTCACTTGTCCGGCTTCGAGTCGCCGCTCTTGGAGGTCACGGCGTCCTTGGCCTTCTCGCCGACCGCCTTGGCGCCGTGGGCGATCGCCTTCCCGGCCTTCTTCGAGTCCTCTTTTACCGTCTCGCGCGCGGGCGCGGTCTTCTCGGCGATCTCGTGCCCGACCTTGCGGGAGGTGTCCGCGACTTCGTGCCCGACCTTCTTCGACGTGTCGGCGATCTCGTGTCCGACCTTCCGGGAGGCGTCGGCGACCGCATGACCTGCGGTCCTGGCGTCCTCCTTGACGGTCTCCTTGACGCCGGAGCTCTGGATCTCCTGAGCGCAGAGCAGGCCTCCGGCCGTCAGGCCGACGGCGGCCATGACGGCCGCAGCTAACAGGTTGGCTTTCATGGGCAGGTATCGTACGACAGTCGCCCTGCGGCCGCACCGCTCGCCACTCAGTTGCGGTGCCAATCGTCAAGACATTCGGGCAAACTTCGGCGAATGCGTTTCGAACGGCTGCCCATCGCGGTATTGAGGACCCGCTACGTCCCGGGCGGCTGGGACCTGCTCGCGTTTGCGCTGGTGTTTGTTTTCTTCATTTATTGCGCACAGGCCGCGCACGGGCTCACCGGCTCGCTGGCACGGCTGCAGGCCACCCCGATCTCGCTCGACCCGACGGCGCTCTTCGGCTACTCGGCGCGCACGGCGCTGCGCATGGTGCTCGCGATGCTGGCCTCGCTGCTGTTCACGTTCACCTACGCGACGCTTTGCGCCAAGAGCCATCGCGCGGAAGTGATCCTGGTGCCGCTGCTCGATTTCCTGCAGTCGGTGCCGATCCTCGGCTTCTCGTTCACGATCCTGTTCTTCCTGCAGCTCACCCCCGGGCGCGTGGCGGGCGCCGAGCTCGCCGCGATCTTCCTCATCTTCACCAGCCAGGCCTGGAACATGGCCTTCAGCTTCTACCACTCGCTGCGCAGCATCCCGGACGAGATGGTGGAGGCGGCGCGCAACTTCCAGTTGAGTCCCTGGATGCGCTTCTGGCGCCTCGAGGTGCCCTTCGCCATGCCGGCGCTCATCTGGAACATGATGGTGTCGATGTCCGGCGGCTGGTTCTTCCTGGTGTTCTCCGAGGCGATCACCGTCGGGCACACCACCGTATCGCTTCCCGGTGTTGGCTCCTACATCGCGCTCGCCATCGAGCAGAAGAGCCTCGCCGCCATCGGCTGGGCGATCGCCGCCATGTTCGTCGTGATCCTGGCGTTCGACCAGCTGTTGTTCCGCCCTCTGATGGCGAGCGCCGACTGGTTCCGCCTCGAGCAGGAGGCGGGATTTACCCCGAGTCACTCCTGGGCGCTCACCATGATGCGCCGCTCGAGCCTGCTGCGCTTCCTCAGTTCGGGCTTCGCCTACCTGCTGCACGCCGGGGTAAAGCCGGTCGCGGTCTGGGGCGCCGCGGGACCGCGTCCCCCTGCCGTGTGGCGCTCGCGTCGGCTGGACTACGCCTGGTACACCGTGCTGATTCTGATCGGCATCGGCGCAGTGTGGAAAATCGCCTGGTTCGTGCTGAGCGAGGTGCAGCTTGCGGAGATCGGGCGCGTGCTCCTTTACGGGCTCATCACCCTGGTGCGGGTCTCGGTGCTGATCGCGCTCGCGAGCCTCGTGTGGGTGCCGATCGGCGTGTGGGTGGGCCTGCGGCCGCGGGTGGCGAGCGTGGTGCAGCCGATCGCGCAGTTCCTGGCCGCCTTCCCGGCGAATCTGTTCTTCCCGATCGTGGTCTCGGCCATCGTGATCCTGAAGCTCACCCCCGATATCTGGCTGAGCCCGCTGATGATCCTCGGCACGCAGTGGTACATCCTCTTCAACGTGATCGTCGGCGCCTCCGCGATCGCGCCGGACCTGCGCTATGCGGGCGAGAATCTCGGCGTGCGCGGGTGGCTGTGGTGGCGCCGGGTGGCGCTGCCCGCCGTGTTTCCCTTCTACGTCACCGGCGCAATCACCGCCTCGGGGGGCTCCTGGAATGCCAGCATCAACGCGGAGGTAGCCGCCTGGGGCACGGAGACCGTACGCGCCCACGGGCTCGGCGCCTATATTGCCGACTCCACTGCCGCCGGCGACTTTCAGCGCAACGTGCTCGGTATCATGGTGCTGAGCCTGCTGGTGGTAACACTCAACCGGCTATTCTGGCGGCCACTGTACGCCCGCGCCGAGCGCAAGTTCCGCATCAGTTGAGGAGACGCCCATGAATGCCGTCGCCCCCATGCTCAATCTCGCGCCGCTCCTCGACGTGCAGGACGTGTGCAAGTCCTTCCGCAAGCCCGATGGCGATGAGCTCGTGGTGCTCGAGAAGGTGAATCTGAAGCTCCGCCCGGGCGAGATCGTCGGGCTCCTCGGGCGCTCGGGCTCGGGCAAGTCGACGCTGCTGCGGCAGATCGCCGGGCTCGATACGCCGAGCAGCGGTGTCGTCAACTATCTCGGCCACGCGGTGCTGGCGCCGGCGTCCGGGATCGCCATGGTGTTCCAGAGCTTCGCGCTCTTCCCCTGGCTCACGGTGCTCGAGAACGTGCAGCTCGGGCTCGAGGCCCAGGGAGTGGCCGAGGACGAGATGCGCAAGCGCTCGCTGCAGGCGATCGACCTGATCGGACTCGACGGCTTCGAGTCCGCTTATCCGCGCGAGCTCTCGGGCGGCATGCGCCAGCGCGTGGGCTTCGCACGCGCGCTCGTCGTGCACCCCAACATCATCCTGATGGATGAGCCGTTCTCGGCGCTCGATGTGCTGACGGCCGAGACGCTGCGCGGCGACTTCCTCAACCTCTGGGGAGAAGGGCAGCTGCCGATCAAGGCGGTGCTGCTCGTGACCCACAACATCGAGGAGGCGGTGCAGATGTGCGATCGCCTCCTGATCTTCTCCAGCAACCCCGGGCGCGTGATCAGCGAGATCGGGATCGAGCTGCCCCAGCCGCGCCACACGCAGGATCCGCGCGTCCGCGCGCTCATCGACCGGGTGTACGTCGAGATGACCGCGCGGCCGCGCGGCGAGGTCCGTACCGGTCCCAAGGAGCGTTTCCCCGGCACGGGCATCGGCACGGTTCTCACCCACGTGTCCTCGAACGTGCTCACCGGCCTCATCGAGGCGGTGAGTGCGCCGCCCTATAACGGCAAGGCCGACTTGCCCGTCATCGCCGAGGAGCAGCACCTCGAGGTGGACGAGCTCTTTCCCGCGGCGGAGGCGCTGCAGCTCCTGCGCCTCGCCGAGGTCGAGGGCGGCGACATTCGCCTCACCGACGCAGGGCGCGAGTTCGCGCGCGGCGAGACCGATGAGCGCAAGAAGCTGTTTGCGCGGCATCTCATCACCTACGTGCCGCTCGCGGCGCACATCCGCCGGGTGCTGGATGAGCGCGCGAGCCACTCAGCGCCCAAGAGCCGCTTCTTCGACGAGCTCGAGGACTACATGGCCGAGGATGCCGCCGAGCAGACGCTGCGCACCATCGTGAGCTGGGGACGCTACGCGGAAGCTTTCGCCTACGACGACCACGCTCAGGCCTTCAGCCTGGAGAATCCGGCTTGAGGCCGCGCGCACCTTCAGAAGTGGAGCGTGAGCGTGTAGTACAAGGTGCGCCGCGGGCCGTAGGCGGACTGGAAGATGCCGATGCCCTCGGCCGGGCGGATGAAGTTCACGCGGTCGAGGACGTTGAGGAGTGCGAGCCGCTGCGTGAGCAGCATCGAGCCCGCGGTCTGTGAGGCCCTCTCGATGCTCAGGTCCACCTGTACGACGTGCGGCAGCTGCGTGAGGTCCGCGAACCCCGAGCGCAACCCGCTGCTGTAGAGTCCGTCGGCCGCGATCGCCCAGGGGCCGGTACGCCAGCTCGCCCCGGCGGAGGCGCCGGTGAGCGGCTGGTGATCGAGCACGATCGAATGGCTGTCGATATAGGCGAGCTCCTCGGCGTCGAAGTTGAACTGGCCCGTGACGACGCCGCGCTGCCAGTTGCGGCCGATCGTCAGGTTGGCATAAGTGCTGAGGCCGCCGCTCTGATAGCGGCTGGCGAGCTCGGCTCCCCAGATGTGACCCGTGCCGTAGTTGAAGGGCGCGAAGATCGGCACGACGCCGAACTGACCCGTATCGAGATAGCGCGTGGTCCATTCGTAGTAGGCATCGGCGGAGACCGACAGGCCCGGCGCGAGCTCGCGCACGACACCCAGGTCCCATTCGCGGTCGTCCTCGGTGAGCGGCGCCGGGATCCCGGGGGAACCTGCGGCGGTGGTGCCGGCGAAGGCGGCCTGCGCGGTCGGGGAGATGCCGAGGAGCGAGGGCACCTGGAAGTAGCGCGCGAAGCCTGCGTGAATCGTGGTGGCGCCATCCGGCCGGTAGACGAGGCTCAGCGTCGGGCTCAACTGGTGGCCTGAGGTGAAGCCGCTCAAGCTGTCCCAGCGCAGCCCGATCGAAGCGCTGAGTGGCGCCGCGATCCGCCACAGGTCGCTCACGTAGACCCCCGCCACCACGTTGTTGGCGTGGTCGTTGTTGACGACGGTCACGGGCACGTCGCTCAGCTGGTTGCCGGCATCGTCCGCGGGGAAGACCAGCGATGAATCATTGGCGGCGACGCGGTACTGCCCGAGATAAAAGCCGCTGCTGAGCGTGTGGGATGCGAGCGCGAAGGAGAGGTCGCCCTCGAGCGTCACGTCGTGGTCCTCGTGGCTCGCAGTCGAGGCGACGCCCTGGTAGATGAGCTCGCCGATGGGGTCGGGCGCGAAGCGCTGCGCAATGGCGTGCTGGGCGGCGGCGATCTGGTAGGAGACGTCGTTGCCGAGCGAGCCGCTCAAGGCGAGCACGGTGAGCACATCGCTGAAGTTGAGAGACGAGTCGATCTCGGCGGAGGAGGGCGGCACCGGGACGCCCGCGAGGTCGAACTGCGGCGCGAGACCCGGGACGTTCGGCAGCTCGTTGCTGCTCTTCGCGCCCGAGATGAGAAGACTCAGGGTGTC
>DATIXU010000009.1:0-15916 GCA_035518275.1 Steroidobacteraceae bacterium | reverse complement strand
GACGTAGCCAAGTTCCCGATGGCGACCTACAGTGGCAAGTTCTCCGCTTTCAAGGGCGACGTGCCGACGGCGGCTGAGGGAACACTCACCCTGCACGGTGTCACGCGGGCCGTGGCACTCACTATCAGGCAATTCAAGTGCATGGTGAACCCGCTCGTAAAGAAGGAAGTCTGCGGCGCCGATGCCGAGGCTGATTTCGATCGTGCCGACTTCGGCATCGACTATGGCCGCACTTACGGATTCAACATGGCTGTGAAGCTCCGCATCGAAGTCGAGGGTGTGAGGGCCGACTGAGCGGAGGCGGGCATGCCAGATCAGGCCCGCGAGATACGCGAATTCTGGTTCGGGCGGCTGCCCATGTCCGCGGCGGCGCTCGCGCAGCGTTTGCAGTTCTGGTTCGGCGCGGGGGATGCCCCGGAGCGCAAGACTGGGCTGGATGACGTGATTCGCACGCGCTTCGAGCCGCTCGTGATCCGAGCTCTGCGCGGCGAGCTCAGTGCCTGGGCCGCGAGCCCCCGGCGCCGCCTGAGCCTCATCATTCTGCTCGATCAGTTTCCGCGCAACATGTTCCGCGGCACGGCGCGGGCCTTCGAGTACGACGCGCAGGCGCTCACGCTGGCGCTCACCGGCATGCAGTCCGGCGCCGACGGCGCCCTCGATTTCGTCGAGCGGCTCTTCTTCTATATGCCGCTCGAGCACGCCGAGAACCGCGACGCGCAGGATGAATCCGTCGCGGCCTTCCGCCGGCTGCTCGCCGAGGTGCCCCCGGAGCTGCACGAGACCTTCGCGGACACGCTGAGCTTTGCCGAGAAGCACCGCTCGATCATCGAGCGGTTCGGCCGCTTTCCGCACAGGAACACCTTGCTCGGGCGCGTCAGCACGCCCGAGGAGCTTGAGTGGCTGCAGGAAGGCGGGACGAGCTTCGGGCAGTAGCCCCGGGTGGTTTCAGCCCTGCCCGCCAAGCAGCCGCTCGAGCCGCAAAATCTGCCGCTCGAGCTCGTGCTGCACCTCGAGGAGCTCGACGGCGAGCGCCGCGCCGCTGGCGTTGAGGCCGAGATCGCGCATCAGCCGCCCGACGACGCGCAGCCGCGGCAGCACCGTCGCGGGAAACTCCCACTCGCCGGGCACGCTGCCGCGCGGGGACACGATCCCGAGCTCGGCGAGCTCATGCACGGCTCCCGCGTCGATCCGGCACACACGGCAGATCTCGGTGACTGCGATCCAGTCGCTCTCGGTGAGCACCTGTCCGGTCGTGATTTTCGTCACCTGGCTCATGCGTCACCCCGTGAGGTCGGCGCGCGGATTGAAATTGAGCTTGGCGCGCATCTCGTCGTAAACCGCCTTGGCCGCCGCGGTGGTCGCCGGTGGCAGCACCACTTTGAGCTGCACGTACTGGTCCCCGGCGGGCTTTCCCGGCAGCCCGCGGCCCCGCAGCCGCAGCCTCTGACCCGATTGCGCGCCGGCCGGGATCTGCATCTCGACGGGACCGCCGAGCGTCGGCACGGTGACGGCGGCGCCGAGGGCCGCTTCCCAGGGGGCTACTGGCAGCGTGAGCGTGACGTCGCGGCCATCCACCTGATAGAGCCGGTGCGGCAACAGGTGCGCCTCGAGATAGAGATCGCCGGCGCGTCCGCCGTCCGCCCCGGGCTCGCCTTGGCCGGTGAGCCGGATGAGCTGCCCGTCCGTAACCCCGGCGGGGATCATGACCCGCACGGCGTGGGTACGCAGCTCGAGCGTGCCGTCGCCCTTGAGCTCGGGGCGCTTGAGCTCGAGCGTGCTGGTCGTACCGTGGAAGGCGTGCTCGAGGTCGATATCGATGCGCGCGTGATGGTCGCGGCCGCCGCGGCGAGCCGCGCCGCCGAAGGGCGATCCGCCGCCGAAGAGCGACGAGAAGAAATCGCTGAAGCCCTCCTCGGCGTAGACCTCCTCGTCGCTGCCCGCGCGAGCGCGCTGCCGCGCGCGGCCGCCGCCGAACTCGAATCCGCTGCCCCAGTCCGGCGGCGGCCGGAACTGCTGGCCGGATTTCCACTCGCTCCCGAGCTGATCGTAGGCGGCGCGCTTCTCCGGGTCCTTCAGGACCTCGTAGGCCTCCTGCACTTCCTTGAAGCGCTCCTCGGCGTTCGCCTCCTTGCTGACGTCCGGATGGTACTTGCGCGCCAGCCGGCGGTACGCCGTCTTGACCTCGTCGGCGGTCGCGGTCCGCGTCACACCCAGAAGCTGGTAGTAATCCCGATATTCCATGAGCGCCTTTATGGAGCCAATCCGCGCGCCACTCAACGCGCATCGAATTCTAGCCGGGCAAAAAAAAGCGCCGCGAGCGGGGGAAGTCGCATCGCGGCGCGCAGTAGCGAACACGGGGAAGTTGTTCGCAACTCAGGTGACGGACGCACTCAGGGGGCGCGTCCGACGAACCTCGCGGTGATCGTCCGATTCACCGCATCCTGATAAGAGCAAGGCCTGTGCCAAAGAGTGAAATCTATATGAAACAGATACTTATGGCACTGAAGCACCCGACAGAGGGGTGACGAGAATTGTCAGTTTGGACCGAAGAGCAGCAGAGTCCGTCAGTGCGGCAGGACGGGCACGCAGGGCTGGGACTGGGCCTTGAGCGCGCTGCAGATCGAGCGCGCCTGCGCTTCACTCCCCGTGCGGGCCTGAAGCCGGTACAGCTCCCCGAGGGAGCTGCCGGCCCGAAC
This sequence comes from Steroidobacteraceae bacterium, assembly GCA_035518275.1. GTDB lineage: Bacteria > Pseudomonadota > Gammaproteobacteria > Steroidobacterales > Steroidobacteraceae > 13-2-20CM-66-19. Next base: position 13,220 of record DATIXU010000009.1, on the reverse strand, counting down.
GATCTGTGGCGAGAGACCGGAGAGCTGCGGCCCGAAGCGCATCCTCAGGTGCTGCCATTCGCGGTTGGCGCTGCCCGAGGTCCCGAAGGCCCCGAGCTGAATCGCATAGCTCGTGGGAACCTGCACGCTGCCCGCAGAGGCCTCGGGCAGTGCGCCCGCTGGAACCGTGGACGAAGCGCTCGCCAGGCGCAGCAGCTTCACCCCCGCGGGGCGCGAGGCCGTCTGCCCCGGCATCTGCGGCTCCATGCGGGGAATCGACCCGAGCGCGAAGCTCTCGACGCGGATCCGCGCCTCCTGCGACCAGCGGCCGTCGGGATGCGACGCGAGAAATGCCCGGTAGGCATCGGCCGTGCCGAGCTTGCTGGCCTCCTGCCAGTCACGATCCTCGGCGAACTCGCCTACCCGCTCGCGCGCCTTCCCGGCGAGCTCACTCTCCGGGTGCTGCTCGAGGAAGTGCTTGTAAGCCTCGCTGGTTCCCGCGGCCTCGGCGGCACGCCAGTCCTGCTGCTCGGCGCTGCATGCCGCAACTGTGAGCAGCGCCGCGGCCAGCGCGGCGCTGCATGCTCGGAATGTGATCGTGGTCGGCATTCTCGTCCCCTGGCGGCTCGTATTATGACCCGGCAGCTTCCCGGGAGCACCGTAAGCATGGGTGAGGACACGCAACGTCGCAGAATGCTCGACCAGCTGGGCGATGCGCCGACCTTCGTGGCGCCCGGGAGCCGTGTCGCCGGCGACCTCGAGACCATGGGTCCCCTGGTGGTCTGCGGCATCGTGCGCGGCGACGGGCGCATCGGCGGAGCCTTGAGCATGGCAGCCAACTCCGAGTGGCACGGCGAGGTGCACGCGCGCGCCGCGGTGATCGCCGGGCGCCTGACCGGGAGGCTGGTCGTCGACGAGAAGCTCGAGGTCGGCGCCACCGCAGTGATCCAGGCCGATATCGTCGCCCGCACCATCGCCATCGCACGCGGCGCGGTGATCGAGGGCGCCGTGACCGTGACCAGCGGCCAGCCGGTGATGCGCTTCGACGAGAGACGCAGCGCCTAAACCGCCTGAAGCCTCGCCAACACGAACCGCTCGGCCCACGTCAGGCCCGCGAGCGACTCGATGAAACCGCAGTGTCCGCCATAGCGCGTGACCGTCACGTCGAGCGCGGCCGGGCGCGCGAGGCGCGCGAGTCCTCCCACCGGAATCATCGGGTCATCGAGCGAAGTCAGGATATTCGCGGGGACCGCGAGTGAGGCGAGCCGCGCGCCGGTGATCGAGTACCCGTTGAGATACTCCTCGAGCGTCGCGAACTCCGAGTGACGGCGCACCAGCTCGGCCGTCATTTCCCGCAGTCCCCCGCCGACGTCCGCGAAATCGTAGCTGCCGGGCCAGGCGCGCTGCTTCTTGCGCAGCGAGCGCCGCCACTTGCGCACGAAGAATCCCTGGTACCCGGGCATGGCCGTCTCGAGCGCGACCAGTGTCTCGGTCGGCTCGAGCACCGGCGATATGGCGATGACACGCGCCAGATCGAGCGAGGACTCGCGCACCGCGGCCGCCACGCGCAGCAGAAAGTTGCCGCCGAGCGAGAAGCCGACGCCGCTGAGCCGCTGGCCCGGGTAGAGCGCCTGGAGCGAGCGCACCGCGCCGATCACCTCCGGCAGCCGGCAGGAATGAAAGATCTCGCGGTTGAGGTGATGAGTCTCGCCGTGATCGCGCAGGTTGAGCCGCACCACCTCGAAGCCGTGCGCGAACAGCAGCTGCGCGAGCGAGAGCACATAGATCGACTCGGCGCTCCCCTCCCAGCCGTGCAGCACCAGCACGGGTTTGCCGCTGCTCTGCGGCGGGCTGGAGATGAAGCACTGCAGCCGCACCCCCGCACCGCACTCGAGCAGCAGCTCGCGCTGCGCGGCGATGAGCGGCGCGGCACGGCGCTCGATGCCACCGCGGCGCACGAAGGTGGTCGCGAGAATCGACTGCACGTGTGGATTGCGCAGCCAGAGCGGCGGCCGGAACTCCTCGCTCAGCGGAAAGGGGCACGCCGGCGTCAGCACGTCCGTTCCCCAGGCGGCGCTCAGGCCGCAACGCCCGCCGCGCCCGGCGCGCTGCGCAGCGTCCCGTAGAGCTCCCTCAGCCGTCCGGCCATGGCCGAGGAGGACCAGCCGCGTGCGTAAACGCGTCCGCGCTGCGCGAGCTCCTGGTGAAGCTCCCGGTCCTCGAGCACGCGCACCACGGCCGCGGCGAACGCGGCCTGCTCCTCCGGAACCACGAGCGCGCCGCTCCCCGGCACCAGGATCGAGCGCGTCCCGAGCTCTGCCGTCGAGACGACCGGCGCGCCCTGCGCCATGGCCTCGAGCAGCACCAGCCCCTGCGTCTCGGTGCGCGAGGCGAACACGAACACGTCGGCGGCCGCGTAGCAATCGAGCAGCGCCGTGTCGCGGTCGAGATAGCCGGCGAAGTGCACGTGCGGGGCGAGGCCGAGGCTCGCCACCTGCTGCTGCAGCCCGGCGCGCGCCGGGCCCTCGCCGGCGATCACCAGCATCGCCTGCGGCACGCGCCTGCGCACTGCGGTGAACATCTCGACCAGAAAGCCGATGTTCTTCTCGTGCGCCACGCGCCCGATGTAGGTGACGAGGCGCGCATCGGGCGCGATCCGCGCGCGCGCGCGGAAGGCGCCTGCGTCTCCGGCCCGGAAGCGGTCGCCCGGAAGCCCGGTCGGCAGCACGTGGATCGGCGTGGTGACTCCGTACTCGAGCAGCACCGCCCGCATCGGCTCGGACGGCGCGACGAGTGCGCGCACGTCGTCGCACTGCGAGCGGGTGAAGCTGCGGGCGAGCCAGCGCCCGACGCGGCGCGGCAGCACCGGCAGATAGTGGTGCAGATATTCCTCGAAGAAAGTGTGGTAGGTCGCCACGCAGGGGATGCCCGCGCGGCGCGCGAAACGCACGCCGGCGTAGTGGGCGATGAAGGGCGTATGGATGTGCACCAGGTCGAAGGCCGACGGCGCCAGCCCATCGAGCGCGCGCGTCAGCGCGCCCCAGCGCATGCGGCGGTCCTCCGGATCGCGCGGCACGCCCGCCGAGGACACGCGCAGCACCCCCGGCTCCTCCGCTGCCGCCGGCGCCGCGATCGGGTAGGCCGGCGCGACCAGCTGCGTCTCGACGCCGTGGGCCGCGAGGTCCTGGCGGAAAGTGCGGATGGAAGTGGAAACGCCGTTGACGCGCGGGAAGTAGACGTCCGAGACGAAGAGGACGCGCAAGGCTTCAGGGGTGTGCGCGCCTGAAGCGCGCCATCGTGTGAAGAGTCATCCGGGGGATTCTAAGCCAGGGACGTGCCGAGTTCCGCGAGAGCCGCGCCGATCGCCGCCCCTGCGAGCACGTCGGACGGGTAATGCAGGCCGAGCACCACGCGCGAGCCGGCGATCAGGGTCGCCAGCGGCACCAGCACCCAGCCGAGCTCCGGGAAGTGCGCGGTGGCCTGCCAGGCGAAGGACACCGCGTGCAGAGTGTGGCCCGAGGGGAAGCTGTAGCGGTCGAGCGGCGCACCCTCCAGGTCGATCGCGGCGTGGGTAATGAAGGGGCGCTCGCGCACGAACACGCGCTTCAGCAGCCTGTAGAGGCTGAGCCCGAGGACGCCGGTGAGCGCCATCACGATCGCCGGACGCAGCGCGGACGATCCGTACAGGACCGGCAGCAGCACGATCAGCAGGTACCAGACGATCCCGTCTCCCAGGCGGCTCGCGATCCTGAACACGTGCCGCGGAGTGGCGAACGCAGCCCCGCGATTCAGCGTCCGGCAAAGGCCGTACTCCGCCGCGTCGATCCGGGCCATGAAGGCGTTGAGGCCGGGCGCTTTCATACGTCCTAGAGGCTCGCGCTGCAGCGCGACAATGGCGTGACAGCAATGTGAAAGTTTTGTTTCTACAATGACTTATTGCTTCTTTTGTGTGTGCTGCCTCACATATTCTGGGCGCTCTGAGCTAGCGACCGTCGAGACTCGCGAGCAGCGCCGCCGCGAAGCGCTCGGCCGAGCCCGGCGCGTGCGCCAGGAAGAGCGACGGCTCGGTGAGCTCGAGCTCGAGGAGCTCGGGCGCGCCCCGCGGATCGCGCAGCAGATCGACCCGGGCGTAGAGCAGGCTCCGGAAGGGCGCCGCGGCGAGGATGCGGTCCGCGGCCGCGAGCTCGTCCGCGCCCGGCGTGCGCGGGATGATCTCCTCGGGGGCGAACAGGCCGGGGGTCGAGGGCGCGCCGGCGGCAGGCAGTAGGGCACCCTTCCTGATCGCATGGCTGAAGCGCCCGTCGATGTACATCAGGGCGGTCTCCCCGTACGTGTCGACGCTCGCGAGATATGGTTGCAGCATCACGCTGCGCCCTGCGGCGGCCAGCGGCCCGATGTGCGCGAGGATCTCGGCGCGATCGGCGCGCGCGTGCCGCCGTGCATCACGCGAGCCGGCGCCGACGGCCGGCTTCGCCACCAGCTCACGGCAGGGATCGGCGGCGAGAAACTCATCGAGCGTGCGCCCGGCATCCTCGCCCGGCTCGACGTACCAGGTGGGAACGACGGGCGCGCCGGCGCGCGCGAGCTCGCCGAGATAGTGCTTATCGGTGTTCCAGCGCACCACGGCAAGCGGATTGACGAGGGTGCTGAGCCGCGTGACCCGCTCCGCCCAGGCGAGAAATTCCGGCAGCCGCTCGGCGTAGTCCCAGGCGGAGCGCGGCACCACGAGGTCGAAGCGCGCCCACTCCACCCTGGGATCGTCCCAGTCGACGATCTGCGACCCGGCGCCCGCGGCCGCGAGCGCCGCCGTGAGCGGCGGCATGTCCTCGTCGAGACCGCGCGCGGCCCGCGCGGTCACCAGCGCCACCTTCGGTGTCAATCGCGGATTCCCGTGCCGCGATCGAGCAGCGTCACCGCGGTGGCGAACAACGCCGCCGCCGCCAGCACCATGAGCGCGAAGGCGACACCGAGATTGACGTCGGAGGTCCCGAGAAAGCCGTAGCGGAAGGCGCTGACCATGTGCAGGATCGGGTTCGCGTACGACACCCGGCGAGCCCAGTCGGGCAGCAGCGCGATCGAGTAGAACACGCCGCCGAAATAAGTGAGCGGCGTCAGCACGAAGGTCGGGATCCAGTTCACCTGCTCGAAGTTCTTGGCGAACAGCGCGTTGAGGAAGCCGCCGAGCGCGAAGATCAGCGAGGTGAGGAGCACGGCGGCAAGGATCACCAGCACGTGCTGCACATGCAGGTGCGCGAAGAACAGCGACACGAGGGTCACCGCCGCGCCCACCAGCAGCCCGCGCACCACGCCGCCGCAGGCGTAGCCGGCGACGATCACCCAGTTCGGCAGCGGCGACACCAGCATCTCCTCGACGTGCTTGCCGAATTTCGCGCCGAAGAAAGACGCCACGACGTTGCCGTAGGAGTTGGTGATCACCTGCATCATGATCAGCCCCGGCGCGATGTACTGGCGGTAGTCGAAGCCGTCCATGGTGCCGACGCGGCGGCCGACCACGTTGCCGAAGATCACGAAGTAGAGTGTGGCCGAGATGACCGCCGGCACGATGGTCTGCCCCCAGATGCGGATGATGCGCCCGTACTCGCGGATCACGATCGTCTTGAAGCCGATCCAGCGCACCACGCCCATCGGGACCTGCGGGGCGGCGGCCGGCAGCGCCACGGTGCTCATCGCCCCTCGACCAGGGCCATGAAGATCTCCTCCAGGCGGTTCACCTTGTTGCGCATCGAGAGTACGGCGATGCCGAGTGCCGAGAGCCGCGCGAAGATGTCGTTGAGGTTCTCGTCCTTCGAGACCTCGATCTCGAGCGTATGGTCGTCGACCAGCGTGGCGTCATAGCCATCGAGCCGCGGCGCGCTGCTGAGCGGATCGCGGACGTTGAGCACGAAAGTCTGGACATGCAGCCGGCGCAGCAGGCTCGACATGCGGTCGCGCTCGACGATGCGCCCGCCGTTGATGATGGCGATGTTGCGGCACAGGGTCTCGGCCTCTTCGAGGTAGTGGGTGGTGAGGATGATGGTGGTGCCGCGGTGGTTGATCTCGCGCAGGAAATCCCACATCGAGCGGCGGATCTCGATGTCGACTCCGGCGGTCGGCTCGTCGAGGATCAGCAGCCGCGGCTCGTGCATCAGCGCGCGCGCGATCATCAGGCGCCGCTTCATGCCGCCCGACAGCGCGCGCGAGATGCCGCCGCGCTTGTCCCACAGCTGCAGCTGCTTCAGGTACTTCTGCGCGCGTACCCGCGCCACCGGCCGCGGAATGCCGTAGAAGCCCGCCTGGTTCACCACGATGGTGAAGGGCGTCTCCCACATGTTGAAGTTGATCTCCTGCGGCACGACGCCAATGCAGGACTTGGCCGCCTCGAGCTCGCGATCGATGTCGTGGCCGAACACACACGCCTGGCCCGCGGTCTTGTTGACGAGCGAGGTGATGATGCCGATGAGCGTCGTCTTGCCGGCGCCGTTCGGCCCCAGCAGCGCGAAGAAATCCCCCTGCTCGACATCGAGGTCGATGCCCTTCAGGGCCTCGACGCCGTTCCTGTAGGTCTTGGTGAGTCCGCGGACGGAAAGGGCATTCATTACTGCAATCAGGATCGGGCGTGACGCGCCGGGGTGCAAGTAAGCACTGGGAGCGCGCTCCCATGCCTCCGGCGGGGGATTGACCGGCGCAGCCTCAGCCTGGCCCTGAGGGCCTCGAGCTCGTCAGGGTCTGCGCTGCCTTCAGCGCTGAGGGTCGCGCGGGCGGTCCTTCCTGGCCCGGGCGGCTTTGGCTGGTGCTCTGACGCGCGTTCGCCAAACCTCGTACGGATCCCATCCGCTCTCGCGCCGGGTGGTGTCGAGGCGGGTCACGATCCCGGTGAATTCCTCGTTGGCTGCCGCAGGGTCCGCGCGGCGCTCCACGGGAAGCAGTCCCTCCGCAGTATCTCGGGTCATCGGCTTTGCTAGCCCTCTTGTTATTCCCTGGCTGCTTCTTCTCTTCTGTCGCGATGCAGCGACAGAGCTTGGAAGTGTAGGAGTCCGATCGCCAAAAGACAATCGGCTAACCCATTGATTATGTAAAACTCTTGTTAAGCTCATGTTGCAGGCCGCCAAAGGGCGACGGTACCCGCCCTGATATCCGACTCGGTATCCGCCCGATTCAGTCGGCAAAGTACCGCGCCAGGTACTCATCGAACGTGCCCCGGTCGCTCTCCTCGATACGGCGCTGGGCGGCGAGCGACTCCTGTGCCTCCTCCGCGAGCTCCTTCAGGCGCTCCTCGTTCGGCGGGTACAGGTCGAGGAAGTACGCCTTGTGCGTCTCGGACATGCGCAGCGCGAGGTCGAAGAACGACTGCCCGGAGGCGAGCTCGGTGAGGAGGCGCGCAGAGGGGGTCAGTGCGACGTCGGCGACCTTGGCGGCCTGCGCCGCAAGCGCATGGGCGTAAGGCCGGGCCGCCTCGCCCTGATCGAGGATCTCGCACAGTCCCGACATCGAGTCGAGGAGCTCACCCGCCCACTCGCGCATCGGCACCTTCCGGCCATCGCGCTCGAGCGTGAGCCCGGGCTCACGGCCGTGGCGCGCCACCGCCAGATGGTTCGCATCGAGCGCGGCCTGCTCGGTGAGGCCGATGGGCGGGCTCTCCTTGAGCAGGCACAGGGCGAGAAACGCCTCGAGGAAGCGCAGCTTGTTCTGATTCACTCCCACGGGGTCGAAGGCGCTGACATCGAGGGCGCGCACCTCGACGTACTCGACGCCCGCACGCTTCAGGGCCTTGGTGGGCCGCTCGCCCGAGCGCGCCACGCGCTTGGGGCGGATGAAGCTGTAGTACTCGTTCTCGATCTGCAGGATATTGGCGTTCAGCTGCCGCCACTCGCCGTTCACCTTCACGCCGAGCGCCTCGTAGGGCGGGTGCGGCGTGGTGATGGCGCGCTGCAGGTCGCGCACGTACTCCCCGAGGTTGTTCACCGAGACGGTGAGCCCCGCCTGGGTGCGGTTGCGGTAACCGACATCGCTCATGCGCAGGCTGGTCGCATGGGGCTCGTAGGCCGTGCCCATGCCGAGCTCCGGCAGCTTCACGTCACGTCCGCGCAGGAACGACTTGCACACCACGGGCGAGACCCCGAAGAGATACAGCACCAGCCAGCCGTGGCGGCGGTAGTTGCGCAGCAGGTCGAAGTAGCTCGCCGAGATGAACTCGCTCCCGCCGGCGCGCTCGGCGCGCAATGCCGCGTAGGCCTCCCAGAACGGCAGCGGGAAGGAGTAGTTGAAGTGCACGCCCGAGATCGCCTGCATCATGCGCCCGTAGCGCAGCCCGAGGCCGTTGCGATATACGGTCTTCATGCGCCCGACGTGCGAGCTGCCGAATTGCGCCAGCGGGATGTCGGCGTCGCCGTCGATCGTGCACGGCATGCTGGTGGCCCACAGCAGCTCGTCCCCCAGATGGCGGTAGACGAACTGGTGCAGATCGAGCAGGTACTGCAGCAGCTCCCAGGTTTGCGTGAAGGCGGGCGTCACCAGCTCGATCAGCGACTCGGAGAAGTCGGTGGTGATGTGCTCGCTGGTGAGCGCCGAGCCGAGGGACCTCGGGTGCGGCGTGTGCGCCAGGTGGCCCTCGGGGGTCACCCGCAGCGACTCCTTCTCGACGCCCTTGGCTCCGCCCTGCAGGATCTGCGGCTCGCCGCTGTTGACGAGGGAGGCGAGGCGTCGCTCGAAGACGCGATCGATGGCCGCGCTGCTCATGGGAATCCGTGCCTCGAAGCCGCTACCAGCGCATGCGGCCCGTCAGCACCTCATAAAGCATCGTGACGTCCCCGCGCAGGCTGTAGAACGGATGCGTGAAGGTGGCCGGCCTGTTCTTCTCGAAGAAATAGTGCCCCGCCCATGCGAAGGCGTAGCCGGCGACCGGCACCGCCCAGAGCAGCGCCAGGCGGCCGCTGAGGAGCGCGCTGCCGGCGAGCGCCAGCGCGAGCAGCGTGCCGCACACGTGCAGGCGGCGCGAGGTGCGGTTGGTGTGCTCGCGGAGGTAGAACGGATAGAACTCGCGAAAGCTCGCGTAGCGCGATCGGTGCGGTGCTGCACTGCTGCCCATGAGGTGTTTCCCGAGCCCCGGTTGTTGTTGGCGAGTCCTTTGAGGCATCTTGCCGCCTGCCGGGCGGTCGGCGCAAATGCCGAACGGGAGAGACCATGATCGGCATCATCGGCGGAACGGGCCTGTACGCCATGCGCGGCTTCGCGGGGATGCAGGCGCAGGAGGTACCGACACCTTTCGGCGCGCCCTCCGGCCCGCTGCTGCGGGGCACGCTCGCCGGACGCGAGGTCGCGTTCCTCGCGCGGCACGGCGAGGGCCATCGGCTGCTGCCCGGCGAGATCAACTTCCGCGCCAACATCTGGGCGCTGAAGAGCGTCGGCGTGCGCACCGTGATCGCGGTCTCGGCGGTCGGAAGCCTGCGCGAGGACATCCGCCCCGGCGAGCTGACGCTGCCGTCCCAGTTCCTCGACTTCACCCGGGGAACGCGCGCCGCGAGCTTCTTCGGCGGCGGTGTGGTCGCGCACGTCTCGAGCGCGCGGCCGGTGTGCGCGAGCACCGCGGCGCTGGTTGCGCGCGTCGCCCGCTCACTCGGGTTGCGCGTGCATGCAGGGAGTACCTACGCCTGCGTCGAGGGTCCGCGCCTCGGCACGCGCGCCGAGAGCCTCTGCCTGCGCGCCGCCGGGGCCGACGTGGTCGGGATGACCAACGTGCCGGAGGTGTTCCTCGCCCTCGAGGCGCAGCTCGGCTACTGCACGATCGCGCTCGCCACTGACTATGATTCCTGGCTGGAGGATCCGACGCAGCACGTCTCGGCGGCGCAGATTGTCGCCCTGTTCCGCGACAACCTCGAGCGCGTCCAGGAGCTGCTCGCGGCGGTGGCGGCGCAGTACGTGGAAGACGAGTCGCGGCCCTGCCGCCATTCCCTCGAAGGCGCCCTGGTGACGCCGCTCGGGAGCCTGAGCGTGGCGCAGCGCGCGCTGGTGGATTTCCTGCGGCTCTGAGCAGGCACAGCGACGTGCCCGGCCGCCGCAGGTGGCCGGGGCAGGACGCCCCGATCCAGCGCCTCAAACTCAGAACAGGTTGCCCTGCCAGGCCTTGCCGCCCCTGTAGGCGGCGAGCCGCTCCTCCATCGCGTGCGTATTCCACGAGAGATCACGCGCCTTGCGGATCGCGGTCTGCTGTTGCGAGGCGGCGCCGGCGAAGTCGCCGCCGGCGGCGGCCGCGGCTGCCAGCGCCTCGAACATCTGCGGGTCGGACTGGATCTTGCCGGCGGAGAGCTTGAACGCCACCTGCTGCGCCGTGGCCGGGTCACGCAGCGCCGCGATCGGCGAGGCGGCGAGCAGCGCCACGACGTGCTTTCTCACGTAGTAGCTGTCGGCGGCGGCCGCGTGCTCGAGCAGCGTATGCGCCTCGCCCACCTGCGCATCGGTGGGAGTCCCGCTCAGCAGATCCGCAGCGAGGGTGAGCTGCGCGGAGGCATCGCCCCCCGCGGCGCCGTGCGTGAGCCACGCCGCACCGGTCGTCTGCGGATGGCAGGCGGCCACCGACCGCAGCTGCTCGCCGAGCCAGTACTGGGCGCTCGCGTTACCGTCACGTGCCGCGTTGATCAGGAGCTCCGTCGCGTGGGCCGGTCCGATGCCGAGCGACGGATCGCCCGTGGCGGCAAGCCCCACCAGGTACTCGGCGGCCGGATCGCCGGCATCCGCCGCCGCGCGCGCGTCCTTGTAGGGCGCGCTCGCCCACAGCGCCTCGCCGCCGGTGATGACGAACGGCAGCCGCACCTGCAGCCGCGATTCCACCGGCGCGCCGTCGCGCGACGCCGGCGTGAAGCGTGAATGCATCCAGGCCTCGACCGCCGCGGCTGCGAATGCCTCATCGGGCGCGGCCAGCAGAACCTCCGGGTCGCGCGGGCGGCCGTCGACGCCGATCGTGAGCTCGCCGATCACGAGGCCATTGCGGCGTGGGCGTGAGTCCGGATATTCGGGCTTGGCCCCCTGCTGCAACGCCGCGCTCGTGCGCTCGGGGCACCCGAGGTCGGGGTCGACGATTCCCGCCGCGTGCAGCGCCTCGTGGCCGTAGCGCGCCACGATGTCGGCGGCCGCCCGCAGCTCCTGTGGACTGAGCGCGCCCTGGAGCGCGGCGACGCGGCCGCCGACCAGCTCCTGGCAGCCGTTGGCGGCGGCCGCCTGGAGCCAGCCGACGCCCCTGCCGACGTCCTTCGCCCCGCCGAGACCCTGCAGCACCATGCTGCCCAGGTTGAATTGCGAGGAGCAGTCGCCGAGCTCCGCCATCGCGCTGAACTGGCGCCGCGCGGTCTCGTAGTGACCGGCTTTGTAGTCGGCGAGCGCGGCGTTGAAGCCGGCCTGAGCGGCCGCGGCGGCGAGCGCCGCGGCCGCGAAGGTGCTGCACAGAATTATGGCTTTCATATCCGCTCCACGATGGCTGTGACTCCCATCCCGCCGGCGGTGCATACCGACATGAGACCGCGCTTGGCGGCAGGATTGCCGGCGAGCAGCTTGGCGAGCGTGGGCAGGATGCGCGTGCCGGTCGCGGCGAAGGGATGGCCGAGCGCGACGCTGCCACCCTTCACGTTGAGCCGCGAGTGGTCGATCGAACCCAACGGGCCCGGGAGACCCAGCACATCGCGGCAGTACTCGGGCGTCTGCCACGCCTTGAGCGTGCACAGCACCTGCGCGGCGAACGCCTCGTGAATCTCGTAGTAGTCGAAGTCCTGGAGCTTGAGGTTCGCATCGCGGAGCATCGCGGGCACCGCATGGGCGGGCGCCATCAGCAGACCCTCCTTGCCGCTCACATAGTCGACCGCCCAGACCTTGCCGTAGGCGAGATACCCGAGTACCGGGAGATTGCGCCTGGCGGCCCATTCGGGCGTCGCGAGCAGCATGGCGCTCGCGCCGTCGGTGAGCGGCGTCGAGTTGCCGGCGGTCAGCGTGCCGTCCGAGGCGAAGCTCGGCCGCAGCTTCCCGAGCTTCTCGACGCTGGTGTCGGCACGCACGTTGTTGTCGGTCTTCAAGCCGAGAAAGGGCACCACCAGGTCGTCGTAGAAGCCCTCGCGCCACGCCGCCGCCGCCTTGATGTGACTGTCGTAGGCGAGCTGGTCCTGCTCGGTGCGCGTGATCCCCCAGCGCTTGGCCATCAGCTCGCAGCTCTGGCCCATCGAGAGCCCGGTGCGCGGCTCGACCACCGCCGGCAGTACCGGCCGGAAATGCTTCGGCCGCAGGCCGAAGAAAGGCCTCAGACGCTGCCAGGCGCTGCGACCCCGGTAGCTCGCGAGCAGCAGCTGCTGATAGGAGCGTGGATAGACGATCGGCGCGTCGCTGATCGAGTCGGTGCCGCCGGCAAGCCCCGCGTCGATCTGGCCGAGAGCGATCTTGTTGCCGATGGCGATCGCTGCCTCGAGGCTGGTGCCGCAGGCGCGCTGCAGGTCGAGCCCCGGCGTCTGCGGATCGAGTCCCACCCCCAGCACGCACTCGCGCGTCAGGTTGTAGTCCCGCGAGTGCTTGATCACCGCGCCGGCGGCGACGTCGCCCAGGCGCTCGCCCTGGAGCTTGAAGCGCTCGACCACCGCACGCAACGCGGCCGTCAGCATCTCCTGATTGCCGGTCGTAGCGTAAACGCTGTACGAGCGGGCGAACGGAATGCGCGCGCCGCCGATGATGGCGACGCGCCTGGCTGCTTGACCGACGAGCATGACACCCCCCGTGAGCGCGACAGGTTAGAATGCCATGGTCTACAAGGCGTTGCTATTTCGGATTCCCCTCATGGGCGAGCTCACCACCATCATGGCCCGCGACGGTCACGAGTTTCAGGCGTGGCTCACGGCGCCCACCGGCCGGGCGCGTGGCGCGGTGGTGGTGATCCAGGAGATCTTCGGCGTCAACGGCCACATCCGCGCGGTGACCGACGGCTTCGCCGCCGCCGGCTACACCGCCATCGCCCCGTCGCTCTTCGACCGCGTGCGGCGCGGCATCGAGCTTCAGTACTCGCCGGCGGACATGCAGGCAGGCGCCGGCTACCGCAAGCAGATCCCCGCCGAGACCGCGCTGAAGGACATCGCGGCGGCGGCCGCGGTGGTGCGCCACTCCGGCCGCACGGGCGTCGTCGGCTACTGCTGGGGCGGGAGCCTCGCCTACCTCGCGGCCTGCGAGCTGCCGTTCGCCGCCGCGGTGGTGTATTACGGCCGGGTGGGCGAGTGGCT
>DATIXU010000008.1:0-13448 GCA_035518275.1 Steroidobacteraceae bacterium | reverse complement strand
ACTCGCATAGCTATCTCCAGGGATTTCTAGTTCGATGAGGACGCTCGGGATGTTATCGTTCCCCGTCGACTGGCCTTACTCATCGCCTTTGTCGTCCGAAGGAGGGACGGCACTGCTGTCGACTGGCTGGCTCAGCATCTTAATGATCCGCTTCGCCAAAACTTCGTTGACCTCGCGGTGTCGCGGAACTGGTTGCGACATACCAGTCAGCGGATTGCTATACCAATCGTGCTTGCCGCCATGCCTCACTAGCACGCAGCCCAACCGTTCGAGGGCTCTAACAAGGTCCGAGTGTTTCATGCTCAGAACGCATCACACGACGACCAACTCATCCACTCTCCGGATACCCGGAAGGTCGCCCCCCGTAAGATCCGAATGAAGATCCCTGATATGCTCCTTGAGGTCGTCGAGAGTCTCGCCCTGCGTCCAGTAGTCCGGAAAGTCCACCAGGTACCCTAGCCAAGAGCCTTTGTCTTCCCAGTAGACGAACTTGACGGTTTGCATTTTGCTAGCCCTCCGATTCAGGCCCGAATTCAATTGTACCGCAAGGCCGTCTTGGGTTGCTACAGTCGGGGGCCGACTCTGCCAGGCCAGCAGGCGTTGCCGATAGCACAAGCGGCGGTGCGCCAATCTTGTAAATCGGAGGTTGTGAGTTCGATTCTCACTGTCGGCCCCATTTTGCGAGTGATGCTCAAACGGCGGAGCGCCTGCCTTCCAAGCAGGATATTGCGGGTTCGAATCCCGTCACTCGCTCTTGTTTTCAGTTGTGAAGGCCGTGCCTGAAGTCGCAAAGCCACTTGCGGTTTCGAGTCCTCCCGGCCCCTTGGCGCGAGGGCGCCCCTTAAGACACATTCTCCGCTGCCGCCTGAAGCAGCCAGCGGATGTGATAGGGGTCAGTGAAATGGGCAGAGATGTTGTCTAACCCCCGGTTCAGATTCCGCGCCATAGCGACTTCGAGATCGCAGTCCACTCCTATAACCTCGACCTTGTATCCGAGCGACTGCATCGCATCAATGACACTCTTCGTCGGGCCATAGTCGCTGCCAATTAGCTCGGTCACAATATTGCGGCGACCACGAATAGCCTTGTAAGCGACCCCATATCCGATCATGTCCAGGGGCTGCTCAAACATCTCGCCGAATTCGTAGTATTCACCTCGACTGAGGTTCAAGAAGATTTCGCCCGCGTCCAGCACAACATAGTCCTTGGAGTAAGTAGCCTTTCGCATTGAGGTCTTGCCCGTGCAAACGCCGCCGAGCAGCAGGACAAACCGCGGCTGGGTCTGCTCGACATGCAACGACGACTTCCCAAGGAACTTATCCACTTCTTCCGACAGATCGAATGTGAAACCTTCACCGCTCATACGGTACCCTTCCTTGCTAGAAACCTCGCGGCGGGACCATACCGCGATGTTTGCTCCTCCCGGTGCATTCCAGGTCCGGCATTGGGAAATGGTATCCTTTTCCGGGTATGATTTCACCCTTTATGAATACTACCTCGTGTGGTCTTGATATCGGAAATCATGCGGCCCCCGGATCGGAGTGCAGAGCGAATGCCGATTGCGGGTTCGAATCACGTCACTCTCTCGGTTTGAATTATGGTCGCGCAGCCAAGACGGTAAGGCGCCGGGCCTACAAACCGGAGATCGAGGGTTCGATTCCTTCCGCGACTACTCTTCGTACGAGCCTGGGGAGTCCCAACGGTAAGCGCCTTATGCGCAAGCTAAGATCGACGACGCCCTTGAAATGGCCGGGCAAACCGAAGTGTAGAGCCTGAAACGGGTGGCGGCTTGGCCTGAATCGGCCACGGCCGGCGCGGCTGAGCGTGGCAATGGCAGCCAGGTCCCTGGTTTCCGCTTTCGGCAAGTCCTGACCCAAAGCCGGCCTGACGGGTCGGCGCAGTCCGTCCGGGCGAGTCGCGCGATTAGGCGGGAGCGTACGTCAACCTAACCACGTCCCCGAGAAGGAGATCGCTGGCAACCAGGCGGAGCGGCGGCCGAGGGCCGGAGAAGAATGGCTTGCCGCGACCAAGCACGATGGGGTGGAGGTAGAGTCGATACTCATCAATGAGACCAAGCCTGGTCAGGTTGCCTGCCAGGTCGGGTCCGGCAACTTCAATCTCCCCGACCGGCTGAGCCTTCAACCCACGTACCAGCGCCTCGATATCATCCTCGACCGGTGTGGCGTTGGGTCCGACCGACTTCAACGAGCGCGACACGACCCACTTCGGCTGGCTCCGCCACGCCGCCGCGAAGTCGCGTTCCTCCGCGCCCCAGTCCGGGGAGTCTTCGTCCCAGTAACGCATCACCTCGTACATGCGCCGACCGTACACGCTGCCCGTCAGGTTGCGCACCTGCTCTATGAAGTGACGAAAGAGCGCCGGGCTCGGCCTGAATTCCAGATGGTCGACGTAGCCATCCAGGGACACGTTCATTCCGTAGACCAGCTTTGCCATGGCACGAGATCTCCACCGGGTGGGAGCGTGGCTCCCTAAATGGCCGCTGACTGCTGTTGGGATGCGGCAGCAAGCCCAAGCACACCACCGGCATTCATGCTATCGACCATGGACGATGGAATGAGGATCGTGGCACCGCGCTCTTTGGTCGTTTCGTAGATGATGTTCATCGCGCGAAGCTGTAAAGCCACGGGGTTCGCTCCATAGGTATTCGCGGCGCGCAGGAACTTCTGCGCAATCTCCTCCTCGGCAGAGCCTAAAATCACTCGAGCGGCCTTTTCGCGCTCCGCCTGGGCCTGACGGCTCATGGCGTCCTGCAACTGCGCCGGAATCGCAACATCGCGAATCTCGACCGACACGGCGGATACGCCCCACTCGGCGGTCTTTCGCCCGATCTCCTCTTTCAACTGAAGATCCGCTGCCTTGCGTTCCGAGAGCAAGGAGCTGAGGGGAGAAGAACCGATCATTTCGCGTAGCGAGGTCTGCGCAACCCGCGTGATTGCCTGCCGATAGTCCGCGATCTCTAACGCCGCGCGCTCGGCATCGTGTACCTGCCAGAATAAGATCGCATCGATGTTGGTAGGAACCGTGTCGCGGGTGAGTGCCTGCTCGGCGTTGAACTCTGTCGTCTGGATTCGCTGATCTACCCAGGTTGCAACCGTATCGACAAAGGGAACGATCATGAAGAGCCCCGGGCCGCGAATCGCGCGTAATTTGCCAAAGCGCAGCACGACCGCCTTCTCCCACTGTTTTGCCATTAGCAGGGACAGTGGCAATAGGACCGAGCTCAGAACTAACAGCCCCGCAATCAGGTACGCGTAGGTAGCGCGAACGCTCAATGCGAGTAGGAGACCGGCGAGGAGAAGCAGGATGGAAAGCACGGTCGCCGGAGCGTTCTGGCCGTAAGGAATCGTGCCTAGTGAGGTGTTCATCGTTTTGCCCCATGACGTTTTGCAAGCTGAAGCATCTCGTGCGCGACTTCGGCGGGATCGAGCCCTGCAGACACGGCAAGAGCAATAGCTTGCTGTGACAGTGCCTGAATCTTCTTCGTCTGTCGCGCCCCATCCAAAGGCGGCGGCGTCTCTGCGACGAACGTTCCACGCGCCCTCACAATGACGATGGCCCCGGTCTGCTCGAGCTCGTCATAGGCGTGCCGAACCGTGTTCAAGTCGACCTTCAACTGCACGGCCAGCTCGCGCATCGTGGGCAATTGCTCGCCCGGACGCAGGGTTCTGGACCCGATGGCACGCAGCAGCTGATCGCGGATCTGCACATAGATCGGCACGCCGCTATTGTCGAGTTGAAGATTCAGCACCGCTGGGCGCCTGTATGAGACTATGCATACAGTCCTACACAGGGGACCAGGTTGTCAAGTCGCAAAGCTGCGAAATCGCACCGCCTGCGGTCTCGACAGCGCTACGAGCCTCGTTCAACGGTCGGCAGCTTCTGGCGCCCTCGCAGCCTGGCAAGGTTGGGGGCGTCCATGTACGGACGCCAGACACGCGTTTGCCGCGTTACGTTCTTGCGACCTCGGGGATCGAGTAGAGACTCGTGCCCACGGGTGTCAGGGACTGCAGGGACGTTCCGATGTAAGGGTGACCGTGAAGCTGCGGGCGTCAAGAAGCGACCCGTTGCTCCACTTGGCCGTCTCGTGGGCTGCTGAGCGCCTTGCAGCATGACCCAACGAGGCCGCTGCGCCCGCCGGTCAGCCGGCAAGTCCTTCCAGCGCCCGGATCGTTGCGGACCATGCCGCCGTGCCGGAAAAGGGAACAATCGCCAGCGTCCACAACACGAGCGTTGCGCCACCGTAGATGTACAGCGCGTGAACGCGGCCGTAGCGCCGCCGTTCGTAAACGATGGCAACGACGATCAGCAGCGCCGCCGTAAGAGTCGGCGGAATCAGTACCAGAACCGGTGGCGGACCGACCGCCCCGGCCGGCTTCAGCAGCACGAGGAAAACGCGTGCGATTGCCGGAATCATCAGACAGACCATCACGAGATACATCAGCCGCTTGTGGAGTTCCGCGCGGCGGGTGTTGGCGATCGCCGCGGCAAAGAGTCCGATCAGCAGGGGTAAGGAGCACAACGCGATCGCAGAGAAGCGCCGGGCGGCATCACCGAAACCTGCGTGCACCTCGCCCCGCAGCAGGATCAACCGCGTGGCGACGATCGAACAGCACATTACGCTGAAGAGCGCGATGCCGAAGAGACCGACCGCCTGGTGCCGTGCGGTCCGACCGGAGGCGACGAGGGCCGTCTGCATCAGGTACAGAAGGGTCCAACTGAATAGCAGGGTACCGTGAAGGTGAACGATCGGCGGTTCGGAGAACGTGCCGGAGGCCAACGGCGCCCAATAGGTGGGCGTGAAGCCAGCGAAAGCGATGATCACGAAGACCACCGCCATGCGGAAGTAAAAGCGCGTCGTGTCCAGGCCGCGCGCCGAGTGGGCACCGATCGTTGCCGCCATAGGCATTCCCCCTTCCGACGTATGTTCTCTTGGTTCTTTGCGTCCGGCGCACCACATGGTACGCCCTGCGCGTCAAATCACTCAAAGCGAGCGTGGGCGCCGCGCGCTTCCGCGAGCAGGGGATATCTGCCGTCGGGAAAATCGCGTCGCCGGCTCGATGGACCGCTTTTCGACCGCCGATCTGCTTAAGCGCTGCTCGCGGCTCCCCGCCGCACGAATTCCACGTAGCCGGCGAGGAACTGCTTCAGCTGCTCCTCGATGGTCGGGTCCTTGAGATTGCCGGCCTCGTCGAACACCGAGCCCGCGCGCGAGACCTGCAGCCGTCCGCCGGCCCAGAACTGCGCGCCCAGCGTGCGCAGCACCGGCAGCCACGCCGCCTGGGAGAGAGTGGTGCCGAAGCCGCCGGGCGAAGCGCCGATCACCGCGAACGGCCGGCCCCTGAAGACGCGCTTGACGTCGGTGTTCGGGCGCGACAGCCAGTCGATCGCGTTCTTGAACACGCCCGGGATGCTGTTGTTGTACTCCGGGGTCACGAGCAGCACGCCGGCGGCCGCTGCGACCGCGTCCTTGAGTTGGGCGACGGCGGCCGGGATCCCCTGCGCTTCGACGTCGCCGTCGTAGAGCGGAATGTCGCGGATGCTGGCCACCGCGAGCTGGGCCTCAGGCGGCATGAGGCGGGTCGCGGCACGCAGCAGCGCCGAGTTATAGGAGCCGCGGCGCAGACTTCCCGAGATCCCCAGCAGCTTCACCATGGTGCCCCGGCCTCCCGCGCTTCAGCGCTTGAGCTTCGCCGCCACGCGCCGGTAGGCCTCGCGGAACGGAATGCCTTCGCGCACCGCGAGCCGATTGGCTTCCTCGGCTGCGTTGATCGCGGGATCGAGCTTGCGGTCGATCGCCTCGCGGTCGAAGCGCATGGCGGCGATCGCCGGTGGCAGGATCGCGAGCGTCTCGAGCGCCAGATCGATGCCGCGGAACAGCGGGAATTTGAGGAGCTGCAGGTCGCGGTTGTAGCCCGAGGGGAGCTTGGCGCACACCGCGAGCGCCTCGGTGAGGCAGCCGAGCGCCGTGGCCGAGCGGCCGCGGATCAGCTCGAACACGTCCGGGTTCCGCTTCTGCGGCATGATCGAGGAGCCGGTGGTGAAGGCATCAGGCAGCGTGAGGAAACCGAACTCCTGCGTCGCGTAGAGCAGTACGTCGGCGGCGAAGCGGCCGAGGTCCTGCATGAGGAGCGTGATCTCGAACAAGAGCTGCGCTTCCGCCTTGCCGCGCGAGAGCTGTACGGCGGTGACCGGCTCCTGCGCGGAAGCGAAGCCGAGCGCCTCGCGCGTCGCCTCGCGGTCGATGGGCAGCCCCGGGGTGCCGTAGCCGGCGGCGGACCCGAGCGGGCTCTTCGAGATGCGCCGCGCGACCTCGGTGAGGCCCTGCGCATCATCGCGGAGCTCCGCGGCGAAGCCCCCGGCCCAGAGCGCCACCGAGCTCGGCATCGCCTGCTGCATGTGCGTGTAGCCGGGGAGCGCCGTGCCGCCTTCGCGCACCCCGAGTTCGTCGAGCGCATCCGCCACCTGCAATGCGCCGCTCTGCAGGTCCTCGACCACCTCGCGCAGGTAGAGGCGGATGGCGGTGAGCACCTGGTCGTTGCGCGAGCGCCCGAGATGAATACGCGCCCCCGCCGTGCCGATGCGCTCGGTGAGCCGCCGCTCGAGCGCGGTCTGTCCGTCCTCGTCGGCCAGCTCGACGTGCCAGAGACCGCGGGCGTGCTCGGCGGCGAGCTCCGTGAGACCTTCACGGATCGCGTCGAGGTCGGTGAGCGGGAGCAGCCCCTGGGTGTTCAGCATCTGCGCGTGTGCGATCGAGGCACGCACGTCGAAGGGCACCAGGCGGTCGTCGAACGCGTGATCCTCACCCGCCGTGTAGCGCAGCACGCGCTCATCGAGCGGCGTGCCCTTGTCCCACAGGCGCGTCATGGCAGCGTCCCGTGCTGTTCGGCCGGGGAGAGCGCGTTGATGTCGGCGACGATCAGCGTGCCGGTGCCCTCGTTGGTGAATACCTCGCTGAGGATACCCTCGGGGGCACGGTACGAGACCACGTGCACGCGCCGCACCCCGCCGCGGATCGCGTCCTCGATGGCCTTGGCCTTCGGCAGCATGCCGTCGGCGATCTGGCCCGACTCGCGCAGGCGCTTCAGGCCCGCGAGGTCCGTATAGGAGATGAGTGAGCCGGGATCGTTCACCGCCCCGAGAATTCCCGGCGTGCCGGTGCAGAGGATGAGCTTCTCGGCGCCGAGCGCGGCGCCCAGGGCCGCGGCCACGGTATCGGCGTTGATGTTGAGCAGCGTGCCGTTCTCATCGGCCGACAGCGGGCTCACCACCGGCATCAGCCCGTTGTCGAGCAGCTTCCTCAGCACCGTGGTGTCGACCGCGTCGATGTCGCCGACGTAGCCGAAATCGACCGGCTCGCTGTCGGCGTGGAGAAGCACCGGCGGGCGCTTGTGGGCGCGCACCAGTCCCGCGTCCACGCCGCTGATGCCGACCGCATCGATGTTGAGATCGCGGCACATGGCGAGCACGCGGGTGTTGATGAGGCCGTTCAGGACCATGGCGGTGACGTCGATCGAGCGCTGGTCGGTCACACGGCGGCCCTCGACCATCTGGGTCGGCACGCCGAGGGCGGCGGAGAGCTCGGTGAGCTGTGGCCCGCCGCCGTGCACCAGCACCACGCGCACGCCGAAGTGATGCAGGATCCCGATCTGCTCGACCAGCGCGCGGGTCGAGTCGGCGTCGGCGAACACCCCGCCGCCGGTTTTCACCACGAAGGTCTTGCCCTTGTACATGCGGATGTAGGGCGCCGCGCTCTTCAAGGCGCGGATCGCCAGGGTCTGATCGGCTCGATGCATGATCATGCTGCGGATTCCCTGATCTTCACGACTTCAAGAGCTGATGGAGGACGGCGGTCTGCACCGTCAGGCGGTTGGCGGCCTCGCGTTGCACCGCGCTGCGCGGGCCGTCGAGCACCTCATCCGCGATCGCCGTATTGCGCCGCACCGGCAGGCAGTGCATCAGGCGGCACCCGGGCGCGCTGCGCGCGAACCAGTCGTTGCGCACGCACCAGCCGGTGAGCGCGCCGCGCAGCCGCGCATCGCCCGAGGCATCCCCGTAGCAGGCGGTCGCGCCCCACTCCTTGACGTAGAGGATGTCGGCGCCCGCGAGCGCCTCCTCACGCACGGCGGTCTCGCGCACCGAGCCGCCGGCGCTCGCCGCGGCGCGCCGCGCGCGCTCCATCACCGCGGCGGGGAGCGCAAAGCCCTCGGGGCGCAGCACGATCACCTCCATGCCGCGCAGTGCCGCCATGTGCAGCGCCGCGGCCGGCACCGCCAGCGGCAGTGCGCGCGGGTGCCAGGCCCAGGAGAGCACGAAGCGCCCGCCGCGCGGCACCGCGAGGTCATCCATCGTCTTCCAGTCGGCGAGCGCCTGGCAGGGGTGGTTGAGCGCCGACTCGAGGTTGATGAGCGGCTTGTCGGTGAGCTCCGCCATGCTGTTGAAGGTGGTCTCGGCGAGGTCGCTCGACAGGTCGCGTCCCTCGGCGAACACGCGGATGCCGAGCGCATCGCAGTAGGAGGCGAGCGCCGGGATCGCCTCGCGCACGTGCTCGGCGGCCGCGCCGTCCATGACGGCGCCGCGGCGCGTCTCGAGCACCCAGCTGCCGTGCCCGGGGTTGATGACGAAGGAGTTGCCGCCGAGGCGCGCCATCGCCGCCTGGAAGGAGGCGAGCGTGCGCAGCGAGGGGTTGAAGAACAGGAGTCCGAGGATCTTGCCGGCGAGCGCCCGCGGCTCGGGTTGCCGCTCGAGGCGCCGGGCGAGCTCGAGGAGCGAGAGGATCTCGTCGCGGCTGAAATCACCGAGATCGACGAAGCGCTTCATGCGTCGAGATCCTTGAGCGCATCACGCAGCAGGTCGACGTGCTCCTCCTCGAGGATGTAGGGCGGCAGCAGGCGCACGACCTGCGGGTCGCTCGAGGTGCCGGTGAGGATGCCGCACTCGAGCAGCTCGGCCTGGATCTCCTTCGCCGGCCGCGTGGTGCGCAGGCCCACCAGGAGGCCGGCGCCCTGGACGGCGGTGACCGGACCCACGATGCAGCTCGTGCGGATGTAGGCGCCGAGCCGCCGCACGCGCTCGAGCAGGCGCTGCTCGCGGATCGCCGCGAGCACGGCGTTCACGGCCGCGCAGGCCATCGGCCCGCCGCCGAAGGTGGTACCGAGGGATTCGGTCTTGAGCGAGGCCGAGACCAGCGGCGACATCATGAGCGCCGCCACCGGGAAGCCGTTGCCGAGCGACTTGGCGGTCGTGAGCATGTCGGGCCGCACGTTGTAGAGAGTGGCGGCGAACGGCTCGCCGGTGCGGCCCATGCCGCACTGCACCTCGTCGAAGATCAGGAGCGCGCCGACCTCATCGCAACGCGCGCGCAGCGCCGCGAGGAACGGGGCGCCGAGCGCCACGGCGCCGGCGAGTCCCTGCACCGGCTCGACGATCACCGCGGCGGTCTCGGTGGTGACGTGCGCGGCGATCGCGCTCAGCGAGCCGCGCGGAATGAAGCTCACGTCGAACGGCGTGCGCGGGAATCCGTACCATTTGGCCTGCGCGCCCCAGGTCACCGCGCCCGCGGCGGCCGTGCGCCCATGGAAGCCGCCCTCGACCGCGGCGACGTGCGCGCGCCCGCTCATGCGCAGCGCCACTTTCAGCGCATTCTCGTTGGCCTCGGCGCCGCTGTTGACGAAGAACACGCTGCCGAAGGGCAGCTTGGAGAAGCGCACCAGGCGCCGTGCCGCCTTGGCGCGCACCTGCATGGCGACCGCGTTGCTCTGGAACTGGCAGCTCTGCGCCTGGGCGGCGAGCGCCGTGGTCCATTCCGGGTGGGCGTAGCCGAGGGCGGCGACCGCGTGGCCGCCGTAGAGATCGAGCAGCCGCTCGCCGCGGGTGTTCATGAGCCACACGCCCTCGCCCGAGGCGATCTCGACCGGATACCGCGCGAACACCTGCGCCTGGAAGTCGCGCGCCGGCGGCTTCAGCGTCGCAGGCGGCTTCACCGCCCTGCGGGAACTGCTGGTCGTGCCAGTCGGCTTCGCCGGTTTCTGCGCCATCACCCGTCCTCTCAGGTCCAGCCCGGTGCCGGCTGGGTGAGCCCTGCGGTCTCGGCAAGTCCCAGCATGCGGTTCATCCATTGCACGGCGCCGCCGGCGGCGCCCTTCACCAGGTTGTCGATCGCGCACATGACGGCGATGGTGCGGCCGTTGGCGGCCGCCGACAGGTGGGCGTAGTTGCTGGCCGCCACCTCTTTCACGTGTGGCGCGCGCTCGCTCACCCGGACGAAGGGGGCGCGCGCGTAGTACTCCTGCAGCGCCCCGCGCGCCTGAGCCGTGTCGAGCGCGCGCGTCAGGCGCGCCTGCACCGTGACGTGGATGCCGCGTGCGAACGGCCCGGAGTGCGGCACGAAGGCGAGCTCGGCCTCGACCCCGGTCGCCGCGCGCGCGCAGGCGACGATCTCCGGTGCGTGCCGGTGGGCGAGCGGGTTGTAGCCGTAGAGATCGCCGTGGCGCAGCGGATGGTGCGTGCCTTCGACCGGCTTGCGGCCGGAGCCCGTGCTGCCGGTGACGCCGCTCACGAACAGAGCCGGCTCGGCGATCCCGAGCGCCAGCAGCGGCACCGCCGCGAGCAGCACCGCGGTGGCAAAGCAGCCCGGGTGGCCGACGTGGGGAGTGGCGAGGTCCTTCAGGTGCTCAGGCACGGCGCAGGTGAAGTCCCTGAGGAGCGCGGCGGCGCCGTGCGCGTGCCCATAGACCTTCTCGTAAGCCTCCGGCGATGCATAGCGGAAGTCGGCCGAGATGTCGACGACCCGCGCGCTCGTGCCGGCGCGGGCGGTCTCGGCGAGCACCGCCTCGATGAGGCCCGCCGACACGCCGTGGGGAGCGGCGGAGAACACCGCCGACTTCGGTGTCTCGGCGAGGAGCCTGGTCACCTGGCCGAGCGTCGCGAAGCGCGTCTCGGGATAGGCGGACACGAGGTGCGGGAACGCGCCCGCCACGGGCTCGCCGGGCGAGCCCTCCGACATCACGGCAAGCAGCCCGAGGTTCGGATGGCCCGCGATGAGGCGCAGCAGCTCCCCGGCGACGTAGCCGGTGCCGCCGAGCACTACCGCGGGTGTCACCGCGCTCATGCGGCCGCCGCCGCGGTGAGCCCGAGCGCCTCGATCACGCGGTCGCCGAGCGCCGCGGCGCTCGAGATCGCATTGAAGGCCGGCGCGCCCATCTGCGTGCTGATGATCTCGACCCCCACCTGGTTGTCGGTGCACGGCCCCGTGACCACGCACGGCTCGATCCCGAAGCGCTCGCGCAGCAGCTTGACCCCGCCCCAGGCCGCCACCGGATCGTTGGCCGACAACACGACGCCGGTGAGGGCGGTGCGGATGTCGGGGCACTCGAGAATGGCGTCCACGCCGTAGGTGCCGAGAATGCCGTCGCCGAGCTCGAACAGCAGCACGTCGGGCTTGCCGCCGGCGAGCTCGGTCACCATGGTGCGCGTGAGGGCCGGCCCGTTGACGCGCGTCGTGGTGACCACGCCGAGATCGGTGAAGATCGCGCAGCGCCGTGCACCCGCGTCCTCCATCGCGAGGATATCGCGCCGCAGCGACACGCCGGTCGCCTTGAAGGCGTCGACCGTGAGCCCGCGGTGGCGCATGCGGGAGATGATGGCGCAGGCGGCGGCGGTCTTGCCGGCTTCCATGCAGCTGCCGGCCAGGGCCACCACCGGAATACCGCGGGTCTCGAGTGGCGCATTCGCATCGAGCCGCTTATAGCCGACGCGCGCCGGCACGCCGATGCGCTCGCCGAGGTAGGGGAAGTTGAGCGCCACGCCGAGCACGCGGCAGTCGAAGGGCTTGCCCTTTTCGGGGTTGATCGAGTCGCACACGCCGAGCACGCCGCCGATATTGAGCATCTGGATCACGTCGCCGGGCTTCAAGGACTCGGGCACGTGGCCGGAGTAGCCGAACAGCGCCTGCCGATGGCCGAGGGCGCCGGCGACGATGTCGCCCTTGCCTACCTTGGCCATGCGGCCGCTCACCAGCTCGAGCGTGTTGTAGGTCGACTTGTTGTTGAGCACCTCGACCACGATCACGACGCCTTCCTCGGCGGGGATGTCGGCGGAGACGCGCACCTCGTGCGACAGGCCGCAGGCCTGGGTGACCGAGGCCAGCTTGTCGACGATGACGGAACGCATGCTGACCATTCAGTTCTTCCCCGCCGCTTGCTCGCCGGCGCGTGTGTAGAAGACACCCGGAAGCGACACGATGCGCGAGAAGCCGAGCGCATCCGCCGCCGACCACTCGCCGGCCGCCTCGCCGTAAACGCCCTTGGAGGCCGCGAGCAGCGAGTAGGGCGATTCCACGCCCTCGACGAACAGGCTCCCGGTCTGCAGCAGCAGGTGCACCTCGCCGCTGACGCGCTGCTGCGAGGAGACGAGCAGCGCCTCGATGTCGCGGCACACCGGATCGAGCAGCTGGCCCTCGTGCACCAGGTCGCCGTAGGGCTGCGCCACCAGCTCCTTGATGCGCTGCTGGCGCGCCGTGAGCACGAGCTTCTCGAGCTCGCGGTGAGCGCTGAGCAGCGTCTCCGCCGCCGGCGCCTCGAATGCCACGCGGCCCTTGGTACCGATGATGGTGTCGCCGAGATGGATGCCGCGGCCGATGCCGAACGCCGCCGCGAGCGCCTCGAGCGCCTCGACGAGTGCGACCGGGGCAAGTGCCTGCCCGTCGAGCGCGGTGGGGCGACCCTTCTGGAAGGAGATGACGTGCCGCTCGGGGCTGCGCGGCCGGGTGAATGCCTCGCGCGTGAGCACCCAGGCCTCATCCGGAATGCTGCCGTGGGAGGTGAGGGTCTCCTTGCCTCCGATCGTCACGCCCCACAGGCCGCGGTTGATCGAGTAGGCAGCGCCGAACGGCGGGATCGGCAGACCGCGCGCCTGCAGATAAGCGAGCTCCTGCGGGCGCTGAAATGCCTGATCGCGGACCGGCGCGAGCACGGTGAGGTCGGGTGCGAGTGTGCGCAGTGCCACCTCGAAGCGCACCTGATCGTTGCCCGCCGCGGTGCAGCCGTGCGCGATGGTGTTGGTCCCGAGGCGCCGGGCCATGTGCGCGATCGTCTGTGCCTGCATCACGCGCTCGGCGCCGACGCAGAGCGGGTAGAGCTGACCGCGGCGCACGTTTCCCATGATGAGGAAACGCAGCACCTGCTCGAAGTAGTCGGCGCGCGCATCGACCAGGTGGTGGGCCACCGCGCCCAGATGCCGTGCACGCTCCTCGAGCGTGCGGGCCGCCGCCGCATCGATGCCGCCGGTGTCCACCGTCACCGTGATGACCGGACGCCCATGGTGCTCCGCGACCCACGGCACGAGAAAGGAGGTGTCGAGGCCTCCGGAATAAGCGAGCACGATCGGCTTTGCGCCGGGCGATTCAGGGCTCATGGAGGCACTCAGATGTG
>DATIXU010000007.1:0-1939 GCA_035518275.1 Steroidobacteraceae bacterium | reverse complement strand
TCGATGACCGTGCCCACCACGACCGTGGCGTCGTCCGAGGCAAACTGCTTGACGATCTGTCCAACCTCCTGGAACTCACCGATCGACAGGTCCATGCCCGCGGTCACGTTGACCAGGATGCCGTGCGCGCCGGCGAGGTTGATTTCCTCGAGCAGGGGCGAGGAAACGGCGGCCTCGGCGGCGGCGCGTGCGCGGCCTTCGCCGCTCGCCGCACCCGAGCCCATCATCGCCATGCCGGTCTCGGCCATTACGGTGCGGACGTCGGCGAAGTCTACGTTGATCAGGCCGGGGCGCGTGATGAGCTCGGCGATGCCCTGCACCGCACCCTGCAACACCTGGTTGGCCGCCTTGAAGGCATCGAGCAGCGTGGTCTGCGGTCCCAACACGGTCAGCAGCTTCTGGTTAGGAATTGTAATGAGCGAGTCGCAGTACTTGCCGAGCTCGGCAATGCCGTGATCGGCCACGTAGGCGCGCTTGTTGCCTTCCATCTCGAACGGCTTGGTCACCACCGCGACGGTGAGGATCCCGAGCTCGCGAGCCACCTGCGCCACCACCGGTGCGGCGCCGGTCCCGGTGCCGCCGCCCATGCCGGCGGTGATGAACAGCATGTCGCACCCCTCGACCAGCTCGACGATGCGGTCCCGGTCCTCCATCGCCGCCTGACGGCCGACTTCGGGGTCGGCACCGGCGCCGAGCCCCTTGGTGATGTTGCAGCCGATCTGCAGCGCCGTCTTGACCTTGGCGTGCTTGAGCGCCTGGCTGTCGGTGTTGACGCACATGAACTCCACACTGTCGATGCCGGAGGTGACCATGTGCGCCACGGCGTTGCCCCCGCCGCCGCCCACGCCGATCACCTTGATGACGGCGCTTTGGCTGTAGGCGTCCATCAGTTCAAACATGTTGTCGCTCCTCTAAACGAATACAAGTGGTTGGTTGAGTCGTCGCTTCTCTTGCTCTGTCAGCTTCAAAAGTTCCCCTGGAACCAGGAACGCATGCGGTCGAACATCGACTTCGCGCCCCCCAGGGAGCCCGCACGGCGCGCGGGCAAAGCGTTGTCACGTGCGTAGAGCAGCAGCCCTACGCCGGTGGAAAAGATCGGGTTGCGCACCACGTCGGTGAGACCGTGTACGGTCTGCGGTACGCCGAGGCGCACCGGCACGTGGAACACCTCCTCGGCGAGCTCGATGGCGCCTTCCATCTTGGCGCTGCCACCGGTGAGCACGATGCCGGCGGCGATCACTTCCTCGAAGCCACTGCGCCGCAGCTCCTCACGCACCAGGCCGAAGAGCTCCTCGTAACGCGGCTCGACGATCTCGGCGAGCGTCTGCCGTGCGAGGCGCCGGGCCGGGCGCTCGCCGACGCTCGGCACCTCGATGCTCTCGTCGGGATTGGCGAGCTGTGACAGTGCGCAGGCGTAGCGGATCTTGATGTCCTCCGCGTACTGCGTCGGGGTGCGCATGGAGACGGCGATGTCGTTGGTCACCTGATCGCCGGCGATCGGGATCACCGCCGTGTGGCGGATCGCGCCATTGGCAAACACCGCGAGATCCGTGGTGCCCCCGCCGATGTCGACCAGGCACACACCGAGCTCCTTCTCGTCGTCGGTGAGCACCGCGAAGCTCGAGGCAAGCTGCTCGAGCACCACGTCGTCGACGTCGAGGCCGCAGCGCTGGATGCACTTCTCGATGTTCTGCGCCGCCGAATCCGCGCCGGTGACGATGTGCACCTTGGCCTCGAGCCGTACCCCCGACATGCCGATCGGGTCGCGGATCCCCTCCTGACCGTCGACGATGAACTCCTGCGGCAGCACGTGCAGGATCTTCTGGTCGGCGGGAATCGCCACCGCTTTGGCCGCATCGATCACGTGCTCGACGTCGCCGTGACTCACCTCCTTGTCGCGCACGCCGACGACGCCGTGGGAGTTGAGGCTGCGCACGTG
>DATIXU010000006.1:0-31668 GCA_035518275.1 Steroidobacteraceae bacterium | reverse complement strand
GCCTGAGGTCATCGACGCTCGCCAGAAGAGACTGCTAGAGGCTCTAGAGACACACTGGAGTCTTCAAGGGCGGAAGAGCCTCTTGGAGTCTCTCAGTAGCGATCTTGACCAGTAGATAGGGGAAGCAGCGCTTCCGGATTTCCCGCGCGGGTGATCTGGTTTCCAAACCAGCGTCAAGCAGCGTCTAGCGTTGTGGCAAATCGAGGTCGACCCGTCCCCAGACGTCAGCGTGTTTCCAGGTAAGTGCAGGCCAAGATTCTGGCCCAATTTTCCGTACGGAATCCGTACGTGAATCTCAGAGATCTTATAAGTTATTGATTAGATGGCGCTCCCTACCGGATTCGAACCGGTGTACTAGCCTTGAGAGGGCTATGTCCTGGGCCTCTAGACGAAGGGAGCGTCCTGGCCGGGCCTCAATCAGGAGCGCGGTATTATAGAGAGCGGCCCCGATTGCTCAAGCGAAAAAAGCCAAGGAAACCAAAGGAATTGAACCCCCCCGACGCGTCCGTCGCGACGCCCCGAGCCACCCCACGGATCATCCCGCGATCCGAGCACTCGATTTCCCGCTCCCATATCTCCCCGAACGCGCTGCGAGTGCTGTACCGGCTGCGCGAGGCGGGCTTCATGGC
Source organism: Steroidobacteraceae bacterium (assembly GCA_035518275.1). Classification (GTDB taxonomy): domain Bacteria; phylum Pseudomonadota; class Gammaproteobacteria; order Steroidobacterales; family Steroidobacteraceae; genus 13-2-20CM-66-19. The sequence continues at coordinate 31,039 of DATIXU010000006.1, read as the reverse complement.
ATTCCTCGTCGGCGGTTGCGTGCGCGACCTGCTGCTCGGACTCGACCCCAAGGATTTCGATGTCGCGACCGATGCGCTGCCGGAGGAAGTGAAGAAGCTCTTCCGAAACTGCCGCCTCGTTGGCCGCAGGTTCCGCCTGGCGCACGTGTTCTTCGGCCGCGAGACGATCGAGGTGGCGACCTTCCGCGCGACCGGCGCGCCCGCGCAGGGCGAGGAGCCGCTGCCCGAGGCTGATCCGGAGGACGGCGAGGCGCCCGAGCTCGAGCCCGAGGAGGACAACACCGCGCGCGCCTTCGATGCCAGTGGACGGATCCTACGCGACAACGTCTACGGCACCATCGACGAGGACGTGTGGCGGCGCGACTTCACCGCCAACGCCCTCTACTACAACATCGCCGATTTCTCGATTTGGGACTATGTGGGCGGCGTCGAGGACATCGCCGCACGGCGGCTGCGCCTCATCGGCGATCCCGAGACGCGCTACCGCGAGGACCCGGTACGGATGCTGCGCGCCGCGCGCTTCGAGGCGAAGCTCGGCTTCGCGATCGATCCTGATACGGCCCGGCCGATCGCAACTCTGCGCGAGCTGCTCTCGGCCGTGCCCCCGGCGCGCCTGTTCGACGAGACCCTGAAGCTCTTTCTCACCGGCCACGGAGCGCGCAGCTTCGAGGTGTTGCGGCGCCGGGGACTCCTGGCCGCGCTCATGCCGAGCGTCGACTCCTGGTTCGTGAGTCACCCGGGGAGCCTCGTCGAGCGCTTGCTGGTGAAGGGTCTCGCCAACACGGACGGGCGCGTTCTCGAGGATAAGCCGGTCACCCCGACCTTCCTGTTCGCTCTCCTTTTATATGGGCCGATCGCGGCCATCATCGAGGCGACCCCGCCCGAGCGCTGGCACGAGCTCGGAACCATCCTGGACGCCTGCGATCAGGCGGTGCGCGAGGCGCAGACGCACATCGCGATCCCGAAGCGCTTTGCCTTGGGCGTGCGTGAGATGTTTGCGCTGCAGCCGCGGCTCGAGCATCCGCGCGGCCGGCGCGCATTGCGCGTGCTCGAGCATCCGCGCTTTCGCGCGGGCTACGACCTGCTGCTGCTGCGTGCCGAATTCGGACTGGCCCCGCCTGAGATGGCTGCCTGGTGGACGAAGCTGCAGGAGGTTTCTCCCGAGGAGCGCGAGCGGATGACGGATGCGCTCGCCGGGGAGGATTCCGGGCGCGGGGCACCCGCGGCGCGTCGCGGCGGACGCCGCCGGCGCCGCCGGCCCCGGGCCGCCGTGCGGACCTGATCGGCCGCCCTGATGGCGCTCTGGCGGCCCGCCTATGTCGGAGTGGGCAGCAACCTCGAGGACCCGCGTGCTCAGGTTGTGCGCGCCTTGAGCCGCCTCGCGCAGCTGCCTCACACACGCCTCGAGCTGGCCTCAACCCTCTATGGCTCGAGGCCCATGGGACCGATTGCCCAACCCGACTTCGTGAATGCGGTCGCGGGTCTTCTCACGCAGCTCGAATTGGCGGCGCTCTTCGCGGAGCTCCGCACGCTCGAGGCGGCGCTTGGCCGCCCGGCCAGGCACGAGCGCTGGGGCCCGCGCGTGATCGACCTCGATCTCCTTTCCTACGCGCACGAGCGGCGCACGGGACCTGAGCTCGTGCTGCCCCACCCCGGGATACCGGAGCGCAACTTCGTTCTGTATCCTCTCGCGGACATTGCCCCGGAACTCGACCTCCCCGGGCTCGGGCGCGTAGCCGGGCTCGCGGGAAAGGTTACGGCCGAGGGCCTCTGGCGCCTGTAGAGGGGCGCGGCTCCTTAACGTACATGGCGAACGAGACAACTCATCGCTTCATAGCGGTCGAAGGCCCGATCGGCGTCGGCAAGACGAGCCTTGCGCGACGCCTGGCGACCAGCCTCTCGGCGCAGGCGGTGCTGGAAGAGGCGGCCCGGAATCCGTTCCTCGAGCGCTTCTATAAGAATCCACGCGCCGGGGCGCTGCCCGCGCAGCTCTACTTCCTCCTGCAGCGGGCGCAGCAGCTGGCGGCGCTCAAGCAGGCCGACCTGTTCGTTCCGGTGCGGGTGGCCGACTACCTCCTCGAAAAGGACCGGCTGTTCGCGCGCGTGACGCTCGATGACGCCGAGTACGCGCTTTACGATCAGCTCTATACGCGGCTCGACATCCAGGTGCCGAAGCCGGACCTGGTGGTGTACCTGCAGGCCCCGGTCGACGTGCTGCTCGAGCGCATCGCCCGCCGCGGCGTCGCCTACGAGCAGTACATCGATCGCGGTTACCTCGAGCGCTTGAACGAAGCCTACGCGCGCTTCTTCCACGAGTTCGATTCTGCGCCGCTCCTCATCGTCAACGCCGCCTCCATCGACCCCATCAGCAATCAGCGGGACTACGACGAGCTGCTGGCGGCCATCAAACGCATGAGCCGCGGGCGGCTTTACTACAATCCGTTGCGCAGCCGCGCCATCTAAGTACACTCTGAGCGGCTATGTATACGCACCTGCAACGCGACGCCACCCGACCGCCGGTGACCCTCTCGACGCTCGCGCGCATGAAGGCGGACGGCGAGAAGATCGCGAGCCTCACCTGTTACGATGCGAGCTTCGCCGTGCTGCTCGACGCCGCGGACGTCGACGTGGTGCTGGTGGGCGACTCGCTCGGCATGGTGATCCAGGGACACTCGACCACGGTGCCGGTCACCATGGACCAGATGGTCTATCACTGCGCCTGCGTCGCGCGCGGCATTCACCGGCCGTTCCTCATCGGCGACCTGCCGTACATGAGCTACCCCTCGCGCGAGGTGGCGCTCACCAACTCGGTGCGCCTGATGCAGGATGGCGGGGTGCAGATGGTGAAGCTCGAGAGCGGCGGCAAGCAGACCGACATCGTCGAGTTCCTCGCGGGCCACGACATCGCCGTGTGTGCACACGTGGGACTCAAGCCCCAGTCGGTGCACAAGACCGGCGGCTTTCGTGTCCAGGGGCGCGAGCGCGAGACCGCGGCGCGGCTGCTGGAGGAGGCGCGGCGCCTCGAGTCCGCCGGCGCCGACATCGTGCTGCTCGAGTGCATTCCGGCCGCGCTCGGCAAGACCATCGCAGCCGAGCTGCACGTGCCGGTGATCGGCATCGGAGCCGGCCCCGACACCGACGGCCAGATCCTCGTCACCTACGACATGCTCGACATCACCACGGGGCGCAAGCCGCGCTTCGTGCGCAACTTCATGGAAGGCGCCGCCGACAACCTCGACGCGCTCAAGCGTTACGTGCGCGCCGTGAAGCAGCGCGAATACCCGGCGCCCGAGCACTGTTTCTGAGCCGGCCTCCCGGCCGCTCCCGCCCCGACCCATGGAGACCGTCACCACCATCAGCGCGGTCCGCGAGCGGGTGCACGCGTGGCGCCGCGCGGGCGAGCGCGTCGTGTTCGTGCCGACCATGGGGAATCTGCACGCCGGTCACGTGAGCCTCATCGAGGCCGCACGCCGCCACGGCGCGCGCTTCGTCGCGAGCATCTTCGTGAACCCGATGCAGTTCGGCCCGAACGAGGACTTCGCCCATTACCCGCGCACACCGCGCGACGATGAGCGCATGCTCGCGGCCGCGGGTTGCGACCTGATGTTCATGCCGGATGTCGCCGAGATCTATCCGCACGGCTCCGAGCGTGCCGCGCGGGTCGAGGTGCCGGGACTGTCGCGCATCCTCGAGGGCGAGTTCCGCCCGGGTCACATGGAAGGTGTCAGCACGGTGGTGGCGAAGCTCTTTCACATCGTCGAGCCCGACGTCGCGATCTTCGGCGAGAAGGATTACCAGCAGCTCACCGTCATCCGCCGCATGGTGGTTGAGCTCTGCATGCGGGTCGAGATCGTCGGCGCCCCGACCATGCGCGATACCGATGGACTCGCGCTCTCCTCGCGCAACCAGTATCTGACGCCCGCCGAGCGCAAGGTAGCGCCCGTTATCTACGCGACGCTCGAGGCGGCGGCGGGGCGGCTGCGGGCCGGGGATGCGCAATTTGCCAGCATCGAGCGCTCGGGCTTCCAGGCGCTCGAAGGCTCGGGCCTGCGGCCCGACTACTTTTCAATCCGCCGGGCGGATGACCTGACCGCCCCGAGCCTTGAGACGCGCGCGCTGGTGGTACTCGCGGCCGCTCGCCTGGGGAAAGCCCGTCTCATCGACAACGTGCAGGTGACCCGAGCCTAATGGGCGGGCCGTGGTGCGCCGCCCCGACCTCCCGAGGCTCCGGGCAGGCTGTGCCGCTTCAGCGCCCACTCCACGTGCTCACGCACCATCGGCGAGGCGTCCTCGCGCCGTGCCCTGAGCGCGCTCACGACCGCCTCCGAGGTCGGCGCGTTGCCCAGGGCCACTGCGACGTTGCGCGACCAGCGCTCGTACCCCAAGCGGTAGATCGCCGATCCCCGCATGCGCTCCTCGAACTCGGCGGAGGTCCAGAGGAAGAGCGTCGGCAGCGCGGGCGCATCGAGCGCGTGACGCACCTTGAAATCGGGGTGGGCCGCGGCGCGCGCGAACTTGTTCCAGGGGCACACCAGCTGACAGTCGTCGCAGCCGTAGATGCGGTTGCCGAGCGCCGCACGCAGCTCCGCTGGGATAGCACTGTGGTGCTCGATGGTGAGATAGGAGATGCAGCGCCGGGCATCGAGCTTGAACGGCGCGACGATTGCCCCCGTTGGGCAGGCCGGGATGCAGGCCTGGCAGGTGCCGCAGTGGGCGCTGGCGCGCTCGTCCACCGGCAGCGGCAGATCGGTGAGGATCTCGCCGAGGAAGAACCACGAGCCGGCGTCGCGCGCGATCAGGTTGGTGTGCTTGCCGATCCAGCCGAGGCCGGCGTTGCGGGCGTGCGCCTTCTCGAGCACCGGGGCGCTGTCGACGCAGACGCGATAGCCGAACGCGCCGATCCGTTGCGCGAGATCCGCGGCGAGCCTCGCCAGGGCGCGGCGCAGGACCTTGTGATAGTCGCGGCCGAGCGCGTAGCGCGAGATGTAGCCCAGGGCGGGGTTCGCCAGTACCTCCCCGGCGGCGCGCGCCTCTCCCGGCCAGTAATCCATGCGCACACTCACCACCCGCACCGCGCCGGGCAGCAGCTCCTGCGGGCGGACGCGGAGCCGCGCGTGCCGCTGCATGTAGCCCATCTCGCCGTGCAGGCCCTCGTCGAGCCATTTGAGGAGGTGGCGCTCGTCCTCCGGGATGTCGATGGCGGCGACGCCCAGCGCGTCGAAGCCGAGGGCATGCGCCTGGGCTTGTAGCGCGCGTTTGGCCGCGTCGAGGTCGATGGAAACGGGCCCGGTCATGGAGCTTTTCCCTGGTCAGTATAATGAGCCCATGGCGCTGCCGATCGCCTTGTATTCCAGCGCGCAGGTGCGCGCCCTCGACGCTCATGCGATCGAGGCGCTCGGCATCCCCGCCTATACCCTGATGAGGCGCGCGGGCGAGGCGGCGTTGCGCCACCTGCGCTCGCGCTGGCCGAAGGCGCACCGTGTCGCGGTCGTCTGCGGCGGTGGCAACAACGGCGGCGACGGCTACGTGCTGGCGCGCTTCGCGCAGGCGGCCGGACTCGCGGTGAGGGTGCTCGCCTCGAGCGACCCGGAAGAGCTGCGTGGCGCGGCGCGCCAGGCGTACGAGGACTTCCGCGCGACCGGCGCGCAGGCGCACCCATTCGAGGCTCCGCTCCTCGCGGATGGTGAGATCGTGGTGGATGCACTCCTCGGCACGGGCCTCCGCGGCGAGGTGCGTGCCGAGTACGCCGCGGCGATTCGCGCTATCAATCAGAGCGGCCGGCCCGTGTTCGCTCTCGATGTGCCCTCGGGTCTGGACAGCGACGCGGGCGTTCCGCTCGGCGAGGCGGTGCGCGCCGATTGCACGGTCACGTTCGTTGGACTGAAGACCGGGCTCCTGGTCGGGGAGGGCCCGGAATACACCGGCACCGTGGTCTTCGACGACCTCGAGGTCACGCCGCCCCCCGGCGAGCTCGTCCCGCGCCTCACGCGGATCGTCGAGGCCGAGATTCACGCGGCGCTCCCGAGGCGGCGCCGGGCCGCCCACAAGGGCGACTTCGGCCGGGTGCTGATCGTCGGCAGCGGCAGCGGCATGCCGGGCGCGTCGCGGCTCGCGGGCGAGGCGTGCCTGCGCGTCGGGGCGGGCCTGACGACGGTGGCGGCGGCGCCCGAGAACGTGGCCGCGATCACCGCCGGCCGGCCCGAGCTCATCTGCCTCGCGCTGACCGACGAGCAGGTGCTCGCGGAAGCGCTCGCGCGCGCGGACGTGGTGGCGGTCGGCCCGGGCCTCGGCCGCAGCGCCTGGGCGCGCGCGGCGCTCCACGCGGTACTCGCTGCGGACAAGCCGCTGGTGGTGGATGCGGACGCGCTCAATCTCCTCGCCGAGGCCGAAGTCCGCCCGCGCGATGACTGGATCCTGACGCCCCACCCGGGCGAGGCTGCGCGGCTGCTCGGCGTGACGACGGAGCAGATCCAGCGCGATCGCCTCGTCGCCCTCGACCGGCTGCTCGAGCGTTTCCGGGGCACGATCGTCCTGAAGGGTGCTGGAACCCTGGTGGGCGCCACCGGCAGCATCCCGGGGGTGTGTGAGCGCGGCAATCCCGGTATGGCGACCGCCGGCTCGGGCGATGTGCTCACCGGGGCGATCGCCGGGATCCTCGCGCAGTGCCGCGATCCCTGGGCGGCCGCGCGCGTCGGTGTACTGGTGCACGCCATGGCGGGCGATGCCGCCGCGCGCGTCGGCGAGCGCGGGGTGCTGGCGAGCGATCTGGCGCGGGAGCTGCACCACGCCGTGAACCTTTAGAGCCGCTTCAGGTGCGCACTCGGACGGAGACCCCTGAAGCCACCGAGGAGCTCGGGGCGCGCCTCGCCCGTGCGCAGCTCTCGACTGACCCTTCCCTCGCGGTCTTATATCTGTCAGGCGAGCTCGGCTCGGGCAAGACGACATTCGTGCGCGGCTTTGCGCGCGCCGCAGGCGTCCATGGCCTGGTGCGGAGCCCCACGTACACGCTGCTCGAGCTCTATCCCGCCACCGCTGGCACGCTCGTGCACCTCGACCTCTACCGGGTAGGCTCCCCGGCCGAGCTTGATTCTCTCGGCCTGCGCGAGTGGGCGGCGCCGAAGCACACGTGGCTCATCGAATGGCCGGAACATGGGGCCGGACGCCTCCCCGCGGCCGATCTCATCGTGCGGTTTACCGCCGGCGGGGCCGGGCACGACATCGAGGTTACGAGCCAGTCCGCACTCGGGGCTGCCTGGCTGGTCCAACTTGAAAGTCATGGACGAACGCCGTAAATTACGCGGCAGATTGCGCCGCGAACTCGATGATTAGAAAGGTATTTCTAGGAGGACTCGCCGGCGGTCTTCTGACCCTGGCCGTCCTTGCGACGGCGACTGCTTCAGAGCTGCGCTCGATCCAGCTGTCTGCGGCCGGGGAATCTGCCCTCGTGATGTTCCGCCTGAGCGGCGGCCCGCCCTCCCGGGTCTTCACGCTCGATGGCCCGGACCGCGTGGTCATCGATCTTCCCGACACCCACGCCCGGCAGGGGTTGGCCATACCCGCGGCCACGGGTCTGGTGAGCGCCGTGCGCTTAGGCAAGCAGCCCCATGGGACGCTGCGCATCGTCCTCGAGCTCAAATCCGCGGTCGCCGTTCGCAGCTCTCAGGCCGCCGGTGCCTCGGGGCGGGAGCTCACCGTGACGCTCGGCGAGCCCGCGGTGGCGGCGGCAGCCGTAGACACCGGACCCAGGGTGGTGCGGGCGGCGCACGCGCCCGGCGATGGCGATCGGGATGTGATCATCGCGGTGGATGCAGGCCACGGCGGCATCGATCCGGGCGCCATCGGCCACGGCGGCACGCGCGAGAAAGACGTGACACTCGCGATCGCGCGCGATCTCGCCGCGCGCATCGACACCGAGCCCGGGATGCGCGCCGTGCTCACCCGCGATCGGGACGAATTCCTCGAGCTCCGCGATCGCATCCAGCGTGCGCACGCGGCGCACGCCGACATGTTCCTGTCCATCCACGCCGACTCGATCCCGGATCGCAGCATCTCGGGGGCCTCGGTGTACATCCTGTCCGTGCACGGGGCATCGAGCGAGGCGGCCCGCGAGCTCGCCGAAGGACAGAACGCGGCGGACCTCATGGGCGGAGTCCTCGCCAATGCCGGCGCGGAGGCCAAGCCGGTCGTGCTCGACCTCGCCCAGCAGGAGTCGATCGGCCTCTCTGCCACGGCAGCCGAGCGCGTGGTATCCGAGCTCGAGCGCGTGGGCGAAGTGCGCAAGGCCCAGGTGCAGCGCGCCGGCTTCGTGGTGCTGAAATCCCCCGGGATCCCCTCGATGCTCATCGAGACCGCCTACATCTCCAATCCCGCCGAAGAGCGCCGGCTGAGGAGTCCCGATCAGCAGTCGCGCCTCGCGGAGGCGATCTGCGGCGGCGTGCGCAGCTACTTCGTGGCCAACCCGCCGGATGGCACGCGCTTCAAGCAGGAGCGCCGTGTGGCGAGCGCCGCCGAGGTGGCAGCCGCGGGCGGCGGCACCGCCACCCTGGCGCCCTTGAGCCAATAAGGTTCCAGACACCGCGCAAGCACCGCGCCGGGCGCACGTCGCCTGTACACTGCGCTGCGCGCTCAACCTGCGCGCAGCCAATCATCCGTGTAAGCCGGCATGCCTATTCGTGTTCTACCGAGCGAGCTCGTCGATCAGATCGCCGCGGGTGAGGTGATCGAGCGGCCGGCCTCGGTCGTCAAGGAGCTCGCCGAGAACGCGCTCGATGCGGGGGCGCGCCACATCGAGGTCGACGTCGAGCGCGGCGGAACCGGTCTGATCCGCGTGCGCGATGACGGCGCCGGAATTCCCGCCTCCGAATTGCCGCAGGCGATCGCGCGCCATGCCACGAGCAAGATCGCGACGCTCGAGGATCTCGAGGCGATCGGAACCCTGGGCTTTCGTGGCGAGGCACTGCCCTCGATCGGCTCGGTGTCGCACCTCAGGATCACCTCGCGCGCGGCGGGTGCGGGCGAGCCCGCCGAGATCACGGTCGACGGCGCCGCGGTCGGCGCGGTGCGGCCCGCGGCGCACCCGCCCGGAACCAGCGTCGAGGTGCGCGATCTCTTCTTCAACGTGCCGGCGCGGCGCAGGTTCGTGCGCTCGGAGGCGACCGAGCTCACGCACATCGTGCGCCTCGTCGAGCGCCTGGCGCTGTCGCGTTTCGATGTGGGGTTTCGCCTCCGCCATGGGGCGCGGGTTCTCCTCGAGACGCCGGCCGTGAGCGGTGCGGGGGGAGAGGTGGCGCGGCTCGATGCGGTCCTGGGTAAGGATTTTGCCGCGGGCGCCGTGCCCATCCGGCATGCGGCCGGACCCGTCATGCTTTCGGGTTGGGTGGGACTCCCGACCCGCTCGCGCGCGCAGCCCGATCAACAGTTCTGGTTCGTCAACGGTCGCGCCGTCCGCGACCGGCTGCTGATGAATGCGGTGCGGCTCTCGTATCGCGACGTCCTCTACCACGGCCGCCACGCCGCTTACGTTCTCTATCTCACGCTCGACCCCTCGCTGGTCGATGTCAACGCGCATCCCGCCAAGCTCGAAGTGCGCTTCCGCGACAGCCGCCAGATTCACGACTTCGTGTTTCGCGCGGTGGAGCGCGCGCTCTCGGCCACCCGGCCGAATCTCGCGGCCGCACCCGCCGCCGTGAGTCGCGGAGGCACTGGAGCGCCACCGCTGTCCCCGGTGTACTCAGCCGAGGCGAGCGCGCCGCTCGCCTTTGCCGACTCGGCGCCCGATCCCTGGGCGCTCGCCGCCCTGGTGCGGGACGAGCCGGTGCCGCTGCCGGCCGGCGAGCAGCCCCTGGGAGCGGCGCTTGCGCAGCTGCACGGCGTCTACATCCTCGCGCAGAACCGCGAAGGGCTGGTGCTGGTCGATATGCACGCCGGCCACGAGCGCGTGCTCTACGAGCAGATGAAGGCCGAGCGTGCCGTGGGGCCTCCCGCCATCCAGCGGCTGCTCACTCCGCTCGTGATTGAGCTCAAGGCCCACGAGCTCGCCGCGCTCCTCGAGCGCCGTGGCGATTTCGAGCGGGCGGGCTTCGAGCTCGATGCGCTCGGTCCCACGCGGCTCGCCGTACGCGCCGTGCCGGCGCTCCTCGATGCACGTGACGTGGGCGAGCTCATGACCGCCTGGGTCCGCGACCTGGTCGCGGACGCCGATAGCCATCATCTCGAAGCGGCCGCGGACCGCTTCCTCGGCACGCTCGCCTGCCGCAGCGCCATCCACGCGCACCGGCGGCTGACCATCCCTGAGATGAACGCCTTGCTGCGGCAGATGGAGGCAACCGAGCGCGCTAACCAGTGCAACCACGGCCGGCCTACCTGGACGCGTCTGTCGCTCCAGCAGCTCGACCAGCTGTTCCTCCGGGGGCGCTGAGTGCCGGGCAAAGCCTCGGGCGCCCATCGCCTGCCCATACTCCTGCTCACGGGTCCCACCGGGGCGGGCAAGACCGACCTGGCGATTCAGCTCGCCGAAGCCGCACCCGTCGAGATCGTGAGCGTGGACTCTGCCATGGTCTACCGGGGGCTCGACGTCGGGACCGCGAAGCCCGCGCTGCAGGTGCGCGCGCGCATCCCGCACCACCTCATCGACATCTGCGATGCGGCGGAGAGCTACTCGGCCGGGAGGTTCGTGAGCGACGCGCTCGAGACCATCGGCGCCATCCACGCCCGAGGGCGGGTGCCGCTCCTGGTCGGCGGCACCATGTTATATCTGCGCTCGCTGCTCGACGGTCTGGCGGATCTGCCGGAGGCGCATCCAGAGCTCCGGCGCGACCTCGATACGCGCGCCGCCCGCGCCGGCTGGCCGGCACTGCACGCCGAGCTCGCACGCCTCGACCCCGCGGCCGCCGCGCGCATCGCGCCGAACGATGCGCAGCGGATCCAACGGGCGCTCGAGGTCTGGCACGCGACGGGTCAGCCGATCTCGGAGCTGCAGCGCGCGACGGTGAGTCCGCTCGCGCCCTTCGACGTGCGCTACTGGATGCTCAACCCGCCCGACCGGGCCGTACTGCACGAGCGTCTGGCGCGGCGGCTGGACACCATGATGGCCGGCGGCTTTCTCGATGAGGTGAGGCGTTTGCGCGACCGGGGAGATCTGACGGCCGCCCATTCCTCGATGCGCGCCGTAGGCTACCGGCAGCTGTGGGGCCATCTCGAGGGGCACTACGATCTTCCCGAGGCGGGGCGGCGGGCGCTTGCCGCGACGCGCCAATTGGCCAAACGGCAGCTGACCTGGATGCGGGGCGAGACCCGAGGCGTATGGCTCGATCCGGCGTCCGGGCTGTCGTGGAACCGTGACATATGTAATGCATTGACGGCGCTGGGGTTCTGAAGGAAGCCAGGGGGGCCAGGCATGTTAAGATTGACCCGTCGGTCCCGCGCCTCGTGGCGCGGTACATTTGCTTGACTCTCGAGGATCGCGGAACAGGGACGCCCCGGGTGCGGTTCTCGGCCGTGCAAAGAACTCGAATTCGCACAAAACAAGGAGAACCCGATGGCCAAAGGACAGTCTCTGCAGGACCCCTTTTTGAACGCCCTGCGCAAGGAGCGGGTGCCGGTGTCCATTTACCTGGTGAACGGCATCAAATTGCAGGGCCAGATCGATTCCTTCGACCAGTTCGTCGTGTTGTTGAAGAACAGCGTCAGCCAGATGGTCTACAAGCACGCGATCTCCACCGTCGTGCCCGCGCGCAACGTGCGCCTGTCTTCGGAAGAAGGCGGTAGCCCGGAGACGCCCGCCGAATAATGTCTGGATTTCCGGGAAGCCTGAGTGTTCGAGCGCCCGCGATCCGGTGAGCGCGCGCTGTTGGTGCGCTTAGGGCTGGGCGCTCCCGTCGATCCGGAAGACCTCGAGGAGTTCACGCAACTCGCGCGCTCGGCCGGGGCGCAGCCTGTGGCGACCGTGACCGGGCGGCGTGACCGCCCGGACCCGCGCTATTTCGTCGGCAGCGGCAAGGCCGAGGAGCTCAAAGAGGTCGCTGCGGCCAACGACGCCGAGGTGATCCTCATCGATCACGCGCTCACCCCGAGCCAGGAGCGCAACCTCGAGAAGCTCACCGAGCGGCGCGTGCTCGATCGCAACGGACTGATCCTCGATATCTTCGCCCAGCGCGCGCGCAGCCACGAAGGCAAACTCGAGGTCGAGCTCGCGCAGTTGAAGCACATCGCCAGCCGCCTGGTGCGCGGCTGGACCCACCTCGAGCGGCAGAAGGGCGGCATCGGACTGCGCGGTCCGGGCGAGACGCAGCTCGAGACCGACCGCCGCATCATCGGCCAGCGCGTACGCGTGCTCGGCAAGCGGCTCGCGAAGCTCAAACAGCAGCGCGAGACCGGGCGGCAGATGCGCGCCGAGATTCCGGTGCCTTCGCTCGCGCTCGTCGGCTATACCAACGCCGGCAAGTCGACGCTGTTTCGCGCGCTCACCGGCGCGGATGCCTACATCGCCGATCAGCTGTTCGCCACTCTCGATCCGACGGTGCGGCGGATCACGCTCCCGGGCGGTACCGCGGTGGTGGCCGCGGACACCGTAGGCTTCATCCGCGAGCTGCCGCACGAGCTGGTCGCGGCGTTCGAGTCGACGCTCACCGAGGCGCGCGAGGCGACGCTGCTCCTGCACGTCGTGGACGCGAGCAACCCGCGCCGCTCCGAGCAGCTCGCCCAGGTGGACGCGGTGCTGGAGGAGATCGGCGCGCGTGAGATCCCGCAGCTCATCGTCTACAACAAGATTGATCGCTTGGGTGCCGCGCCGCGCATCGACCGCGACGGCGAGGGCCGGGCGAGCGCGGTGTGGATCTCGGCCGGGCAGCGCACCGGGCTCGACCTGCTGACGCGCGCCGTGGCCGAGCGGTTGGCGCGCTTTGCACGCCGGGCGCGCCTCAGAATGCCGGCGAGCGCCGGCGCGCTGCGCTCGCGGCTCTACTCGGCGCAGGCGGTGCGCGAGGAGGCGAGCGCGCCGGATGGCTCGATCGAGCTCGCAGTCGAGCTCCCCGATCTCGAGCTGCTGCAGTTGGCGCGCACCGCGGGCGTGCAGATCCTCGAGGTCCAGGGGCCCGACGCAGCTTGTGCCCCCTCGGGGGCCTACCTACAATCAAGCGCCGCCGTAAACGCGACCAACAACCTCTCTTATGCCGTGGAATCAGCCAAACGGTCCGAACAATCCGTGGGGACGCCGCCCGGGTCAGGGCGCGCCGGACCTCGATGAGCGCCTGAAGAGCTGGCAGCGCCGGCTCGAGTCGCTGTGGCGCTCGGGCGGGCGCGGCGGCGAGGGCGGCTCGCTGCTCGTGGTGGCGGTGCTGGTGGTCATCGCGCTCTGGCTGTTCAGCGGCTTCTACCAGGTCACGGCCGCCGAGCGCGGCGTCATCCAGCGCTTCGGACGTCTGGTGCAGCCCGTGCGTCTCCCCGGCATCGGCTGGCGCATGCCCTGGCCGATCGAGACGGTCACACGGGTCAACGTCGCCAGCGTCAACTCGAGCGACTTCAAGTCGCGCGTGCTGACGTCCGACGTGTTCCTGGTGGATCTGGTGTTCTCGGTCCAGTACCAGTTCACCGACCCGGTGAAGAAACTGTTCCGGGTGCGCGATCCCGACGCGACGCTGAATGAGGTGAGCGAGAGCGCCATCCGCGAGACCGTCGGCCGCAGCACGCTCGATGAGGTTCTGGTCGGCAACACGCGCCCGGAGATCACCCGGCGCACCAAGGAGCTGATCCAGCACGTGCTCGACAACTACGACTCCGGCATCACCGTCACCACCGTCAACCTCAAGGACGTGCAGGTGCCGGACGCGGTGATTCCCTCGCAGCGCGATGCCAACAAGGCGCAGGCCGACAAGGAGCGCTTCATCCTCGAGGCCGAGGCCTACGCCAACAGCATCATCCCGGTTGCCCAGGGCTCGGCCGGCCGCATCCAGCAGGACGCCGAGGCCTACAAGGCCAAGGAGGTCGCGCTCGCCGAAGGCGAGGCGTCGCGCTTCGCGCAGCAGCAGGCCGCCTACGCGCAGTCCCCCGAGGTGACGCGCAGGCGCATGTACGTCGATGCGCTCGAGAACGTGCTGGCGCGTGCCCACAAGGTGATCGTCGATACCCGCGCCGGCGGCAACATGATCTACTTACCCATCGACAAGCTGCTCGAGAAGCAGGGCAGCGGCGCTGCCGAGTCGGGCGACCAGTCCGCGGGCGGTGCCGCCAAGGAGCCGACCGAGCAGGTGACCATCGAGGCCCGCGGCCGGGGGGAACGCTGATGAGCGGCCGCCTCTTCCCGGTGCTGTTGGCGCTCGGCGTGGCGCTGGTTCTCGCGGGACTCTCGCTCTTCACGGTGAGCGAGACCGAGGTCGCCATCGTCACCGAGTTCGGGGCCGTCAAGGGCAGCCACTATGTGCCGGGGCTGCACTACAAGTGGCCCTGGGACGTGGTCACCAAGTTCGACCGGCGCATCCTCTCCCAGTCCTACAACGGCGAGACCTTCCTCACCAACGACAACCGCGGGCTGATCGTCGATTTCTACATCAAGTGGCGCGTCAAGGACCCGGTGCAGTTCTATACGGCGACCGGCGGCAAGGAGGACCTGGCCGGCGAGCGGCTGGCCGACATCGTCAAGGACGGGATCAAGGGCGTGGTGGCGCAGCGCACGCTGCAGCAGATCGTCTCCGCCGAGCGGGCCGCGGTCACGGGTGAGATGTTCGGGCAGGCGAGCAAGAGCGGGGCTGGCCTCGGCGTCGATCTGGTCGACGTGCGCGTGCAGCGCATCGACCTGCCGGACGATGTTGCCTCGCGCGTCTTCGAGAGCATGAAGCAGAGCTTCGCCAAGACCGCCGGGCGGCTGCGCGCCGAAGGGCAGAGTGCCAGCACGGGCATTCGCGCCGCGGCCGAGCGGCGCCGCACCGAGATACTCGCCAACGCCGAGCGCGATGCGCTGCACATCCGCGGCGAGGGCGATGCGGCCGCGACTCAGACTTATGCGCGCGCCTACTCGAAGGACCCCGAGTTCTACGCTTTCTACCGCAGCCTCCAGGCTTACCAGCGCGCCCTCGGCAAGGACGGCGATCTCCTGGTGCTGACGCCCGACGGGGAGTTCTTCAAGTACCTCAAGGATCCGGACAAGCGCCGGGGTGCCAAGTGAAGCCCCCGGCGTGAACTCTTCCGACCTCGCGGCCGCGTTCGGCCTGTTTCTCGTGTTCGAAGGTATCGCCCCGTTCATCCATCCGCAGGGCGTGAAACGCGCACTCGCGCGCCTCATCGAGGTGCGCGACCGCGAGTTGCGCATCGCCGGCTTAGGTTCGATGCTGACCGGCGTCATCATCCTGTTCGTGGCGCGGTAGGCCAGGCATGGGCAGATTCGTCGTCGTCATCGGCACCCAGTGGGGCGATGAGGGCAAAGGCAAGGTCGTCGACCTGCTCACCGAGCGCGCCGCCGCGGTGGCGCGCTTCCAGGGCGGACACAACGCGGGCCACACGCTGGTCATCGGCGGCAGGAAGACCGTCCTCTCGCTCATCCCCTCGGGAATCCTGCGGCAGGAGGTGCGCTGCTTCATCGGCAACGGCGTGGTGCTGTCGCTCGAGGCGCTGTTCGCCGAGGGCGACATGTTGATCGGGCAGGGCGTACCGGTGTTCGAGCGGCTGAAAATCTCGCCCCGTTGCCCGCTGATCCTGCCCTCGCACGTGCTGCTCGACCAGGCGCGCGAGCGTGCCCGCGGCGCCAACGCCCTCGGCACCACCGGGCGTGGCATCGGGCCCGCGTACGAGGACAAGGTGGCGCGCCGCGCCGTGCGGGTCGCGGACCTCTTCCAGCGCGACCGCTTCGCCGCCAAGCTGGGCGAGGTGCTCGACTTCCACAACTTCCTGCTGCAGCACTACTACAAGCTGCCGGCGGTCGATTTTCAGCAGACGCTCGATGCGCAGCTCGCGCTCGGCGAGCGCCTGAAGCCCCTCGTGAGGGACGTCACGAGCTCGCTCGCGGAGCTGCGCGCCGCCGGCGCCAACGTGCTGTTCGAGGGCGCGCAGGGCGCGATGCTCGATGTCGACCTCGGCACCTATCCTTTCGTCACTTCCTCCAACACCACGGCCGGCTTCGCCGCCACCGGCACAGGTCTTGGCCCGTGCGCCTTCGACGGCGTGCTGGGCATCGTCAAGGCCTACACGACCCGGGTCGGTGCCGGACCCTTTCCGACCGAGCTCTTCGACGAATACGGCGAGCACCTGTCGCGTGTCGGTCACGAGTTCGGCTCGGTCACCGGACGCCGCCGCCGCTGCGGCTGGTTCGACTCGGTGGCGCTGAAGCGCGCGATCGTGAATTCCAGCGTCTCGGGCCTCTGCATCACCAAGCTCGACGTGCTCGACGGGCTCGACACGATCCGCATCGGCGTCGGCTATCGGATCAATGGGGCGGTGACGCCGGAGCCGCCGCTCACGGTAGAAGGCTACGCCGGCATCGAGCCGGTGTACGAGGAGCTGCCGGGCTGGCGCGAATCGACCGTCGGGGTCACCGACTACGGCGGTCTTCCCGGCAACGCGCGCCGCTATCTCGAGCGGCTCGCTGAGCTCACTCAGGTACCGCTCGACATGATCTCCACCGGCCCGGACCGGGACCAGACCATCGTGCTGCGGCACCCGTTCGGTGGCTGAGCCGCTCCCCGCGTCCGTCGCCCGCGCGACGCCGGCGGCACGCATCGCGCTCGCGCTGATCATCCTCGGGGCCTGCGCGCTCGTCGCCAGCACCTGGCACGTGTTCTTCGCGACCTGGGATGAGCCCGAGCACCTCGCCGCCGGAGTGGAGCTGCTCGATCGCGGCTACTACGAGTACGACACCGAGCACCCGCCGATCGGCCGCGTGGTGCTCGCGCTCGGCCCCTGGCTCGCCGGCGCCCACTCCTACGGTACCCCGCCACCGAGCGGCGTGACCGAGGGCGAGGACATTCTCTACCGCGACGGCAAGTACGACCTGTATCTCACGCTCGCCCGCGCAGGCGCGCTGCCGTTTCTCGCGCTGCTGCTCCTCGTGACCTGGCTGTGGGCGCGGCGCATGTTGGCCGGCGAGGGCGCGGCGCTGCTCGCGGTGATCCTGCTCCTGTCGGTGCCGCCGGTGCTCGGGCATGCGGGACTTGCGGCGCTCGATGTGGCCGCGGCCGCAACCATTCTGCTCGCCCTCTATGCGCTCGACCGCTGGCTCGATATGCCGAACTGGCGCACCGCGGTGCTCTTCGGGCTCGCGAGCGGCGTGGCGGTCGGCACCAAGTTCTCGGCCGTGCCCTACATCGGGATGTCGCTGCTCGCGCTCGGGGCGACTCACTGGGTGCTCGCGCGACGCGTCCCGCCCGCGGTCCGTGCGCCCACCTGGCGCCTGCGCGCGCCGGAGCTCGCCCTCGCAGCGCTCGCCGCCCTCGTGCCGCTCTTCCTCGCCTACGGCATTCGGGCGCCGAACGAGGCGCGGGTCGTTGCGCGCTTCGACTGGGCGGTGTCCTACCTGCTGCAGCAGGGAGGCCTGGATCACGTGCTCGGGGTGCTGCTGGCGCACCTCTGGCTGCCACGCGAGCTCAAGGACCTCGTCAATGGCATTGTCGCGGTCAAGGCGCACAACGACGGCGGACATCTCTCGTATCTGCTCGGCGAGGTGCGCACCATGGGCTGGTGGTACTTCTACCTGGTCGCGCTCGCGGTGAAGACGCCGCTGCCGCTGCTCGCGGCCGGCAGCGCCGGCGTCGCCTGGCTCGCCCGCGAGGGCTGGCGGAGCGGGGACAACTGGCGCATCACGCCCGCGATTCTGATCGTAGCCATGCTGGTCTTCGCGAGCAGCTTCAGCCACATCAACATCGGCATCCGCCACGTTCTGATCCTCTATCCGCTGCTCGCGCTCGGAGCGGCGTGGGTCGTGACGCGCTCGTGGGCGGGACTGCGGCGCCTCCCCGACCGGCGCCTCGCTGCGGCCGGCACGGTGGCGCTGGCGGCACTGCTCACCTGGCAGCTGAGCACGCTGTGGTCCGCGTGGCCGGATTATCTCGCCTGGTTCAACGAAACCGTCACTCACCCCGAGCGCGTGCTGGTCGACTCCGATCTCGACTGGGGCCAGGATCTGCGGCGCCTCGAGAAGAGGGCGGCGGAGCTGAAGATTCAGCGCCTGAGCCTCGCCTACCGTGGCACGGCGGACCTGACGCGCGAGCCGCTGCCGCCGCTCGTGATCCTGCCGCCGCGCCAGCCGACCACCGGCTGGGTAGCGGTCTCGCAGCTCGCCCGCACCCGCAATCTCACCGATTACGCCTGGCTGGATGCCTACCAGCCCGTCGAGCACATCGGGAAGTCGATCGACCTCTATTACATCCCGTAGCCGCCGGAGCTTCTCGTCACCTTGGGCGCAAGCGCGTGATGCGGGCGAGCGGGGGAGGGTGGGAGTAATAGAACGCCACGTACAACGGGTCAGGAGTCAGCGTGCTGGCGTTGTCGCGATGGAGCTTCACCAGCGCCGTGGCGAGCTCGGTGGCGCTCGCATGTTGGCGCGCAAACTCATCGGCGGCGAATTCATGCAGGCGCGACCAGAGTGATGCGAGTGGCGTGATGAAAAAAGCGAACGCCGGCACTGCCAGCATGAAGAGCAGCAGGGCCGCGTGTGATGAGGGTGTCGGCACGCCGAGTGCGCGATAGAAACCCACCTGTCCGGTGAGCCAGCCGAGCAGGGCGAGGCCGGCGAAGGCTCCCGCGACCGAGACCAGCAGCCGCTTACGGACGTGCTTCAGGCGGAAGTGGCCGAGCTCGTGCGCCAGCACCGCTTCCACTTCCCCGTGGCCGAGAGTCTCGAGCAACGTATCGAAGAACACGATGCGCTTGTGCCGGCCGATTCCGGTGAAGTACGCGTTGCCGTGGCTCGAGCGGCGCGAGCTGTCGACGACGAATACGCCCTTGGAGGCGAAGCCGCAGCGCTCGAGCAGCGCCTCGATCCGCGACCGGAGCGCCTGGTCGGCGAGCGGCACGAAGCGGTTGAAGAGCGGGGCGATGAACGCCGGCCAGGCCCAGGCCATGACGAACATGACGGCGAGCCACAGACACCACGCCGCGAGCCACCACCAGCGGCCGGCGCGTTCCATCAGCCAGAGCGTCGCGAGCAGCAGCGGGCCGCCCAGCACGACGGCGAGCGCCAGACTCTTGGCGAGATCACTGAGATAGAGCGCCACGGTCGTGCGGTTGAAGCCGAAGCGCGCCTCGAGGGCGAAGGTGCGCCATAACGACAGCGGCAGGCTCACGAGGCGGATCACGAGCACGACGGAGGCGATCACCGCGAGCCCCAGCCAGGGTTCGGCCAGATGCGAGCGGCGCCAGAGCGCATCGATTGACGCGAGACCGCCGCCGATCGTGAGGGCGAGGACGAGCAGGGCGTCCACGATCGAGCTGATGCGCCCGAGGCGCAGCTTTGCGAGGGTGTAATCGGCGGCTCGGGCGTGCTCCGCGGCCGATATGCTGGCCGCGAACGCCTCCGGCACCACGCCGCGGAGGCGTGCGACGGTGGCGGCCTGGCGCTGCGCGAGCCATAGCTCGACGACGAGGCCGGCCAGCACCGCGAAGACGAAGAGGGGAGTCAGCCACTCCATGGCGGACTTGAGGTCAGCTGCCGCCATGGCCCGCGGCCGCCGCAGGCCGGGCGGCCGCGCCGCGATCGAGCAACAAGAGCGCCAGGGTGCACAGGAACGCGGCGAGACTCAGCAGGCCGAAGAACCACAGCATGGGAGCGTAGCCCCCCGGGTTGGCCGCGCTGGCGCCGCTCGTGTCGTTGAGATACCCGGCGATGATATTCGCGCCGAAGAGCCCCGCGTTCTGCATTGTGGTCATGAGCCCGTAGGCGGTGCCGAGGTGCTCGGGCGGCGAGTAACGCACGACCGTCGGCCAGAGCACCGCGGGCAGGAAGGAGAAGCTGACGCCGAGCAGTGCGGTCGACAGCCCGGCGCTGCCGGGCAGCGTCGCCAGCACCAGGAAGCTCAGCGGCAGCAGCAGCGCGCCCGCGGCGAGCAGCCGCGCGTTGCGTCCGGTGCGGTCGAGAATCAGGCCGAACACCGGGGTGGCAAAAACGGCGGCGAGAAATACGTAGCTGTTGAGTGTGCTGGCGGCATCGAGCGAAAGGCCCTGAGCCTGCTGGAGGTACTTGATGGCGAAGGTGCTGCGGAAGGGGAAGATCACCGAGTAGAAGGTGACGCAGGTGGCGACCAGCAGCCAGTACTCGAAGCGGAAGGTCAGCAGGTGGCGCCAGTCGAAGCGCTCGGGGGGCGGCGGCAGCGCCAGCGTCCCGCGGGGTGCTTCGCGCCGGTCCAGCCAGAAGTAAATGAGCGCCCCCGCGAACGAGGCGACCGCGAAGCCGACCGCGAGCCACATCGGCGGCTGCCAGCCCTGCGCGTACAGCCCGTGGGCGAAGGAGGGCGAGCGGTCAGCGAGGTAGGAGCCGAGGCGCGCCAGCGACAGGTTGGTCGCGAACAGCAGTGCGAAGTAGCGGCCGGCGAACCACTGCGCGAGCGCCACCGTGATTGCGACCGCCAGTGTCTCCGAGCCGATTCCAAACAGCAGCCGTCCGGTGGCCATCACCGGGAACTGCGTGCCGAGCGCGGTCACGACGGCGCCCACCAGGCAGAGCGCCGTGGTGCCCACCACCACGCGCCGTGCGGTGAAGCGGTCCACCAGCACTCCGCCCACCACCACCAGGAAGATGTTGGGAAAGCTGTAGATCGCGTTCAGCGTGCCGATCTGGGTGTCGGTGAAGTGCAGCTCCCGCGACAGCTGCTCGGCGACCGGGGCCACGGAATCGTAGCCGTAGTAATTGCCCAGCATGACGAACGCCAGACCGGCGTACATGAGCGCCTGGACGGCGAAGGACGGCGTGGCGACGCGTGGCTCGTGCATGCGGTGCGGCATTGTAACTAAAGGCGCGCGGCGCGGGTGCCTTTGCAACACGCCTGCGGGGCGTCCAACACCTGGCGCCGCGTCCGAGCGGCTGGCCGCGGACTCTAGCGCGCCACCCACCCGCTGCCGAGCAAGGGCTCGGTGAACTCGCGCACCACGCGGGCATCGGGCCGCGCGAGCTTGCGCGACACGTCCGGCGCCGGCACCCGCGCGAGGATGTCGCGAATGACGTTGAGCCGAGCCTGGTGCTTGTCGTCGGCGCGTACCACCATCCACGGGGCCTCGCGCGTGTGGCTGCGCAGGAACATCTGGTCGCGGGCGCGGCTGTAGTCGCTCCAGTGCTCCTGTGCCGCCTCGTCCACCGGGCTCAGCTTCCACTGCTTGAGCGGGTCGCGGCGCCGCTCCTTGAGGCGCCGCGCCTGCTCGGGGCGGCTGATGTCGAGGTAGTACTTGAGGAGGTGGATGCCTGAGCGCACCAGCATGCGCTCGAAGCCCGGAACCGACTCGAGAAAGGCCTCGTGCTCGGCGCGCGTGCAGAACTTCATGACGTACTCGACGCCGGCGCGGTTGTACCAGCTGCGGTTGAACAGAACGATCTCCTGCGCCGCCGGCAGATGCACGGCGAAGCGCTGGAAGTACCACTCGGTCTCCTCGCGGTCGCTCGGCTTGCCGGGCGCCACCACCCGCACCTCACGCGGGCTCAGATGCTCGGCGATGCGCTTGATGGTGCCGTCCTTGCCTGCGGCGTCGCGCCCCTCGAGGATCACGAGCACCTTGCGTCCGCCGGCGATGACGTGGCGGTGGAGCTTCACCAGCTCGATCTGCAGGCGGCGCAGCTCGCGCGCGTAATGGTGCTTGCCGAGCTTCGGTGCGGGAGGCGCCGGACGGGTCTTGCTGGCCATGTTCTGCTCCGCTTAACTGACGCAAGGGCGGACGTGCCGGAGTGCATTATTCGCTTAGGTCCGGCGCGCGGGCCATACTATCCAACAACGGCGGGGTGCGAGGAGTCACTCATGACGAGATCCAGGGGCGAGCCACGGGTGGTCGTCACGAAGAACGGG
This sequence comes from Steroidobacteraceae bacterium, assembly GCA_035518275.1. Lineage (GTDB taxonomy): Bacteria > Pseudomonadota > Gammaproteobacteria > Steroidobacterales > Steroidobacteraceae > 13-2-20CM-66-19. Next base: position 9,071 of record DATIXU010000006.1, on the reverse strand, counting down.
CCGTACCTCGTGAGCGGCTCGGTGCCGATGGCCCGGCAGACTATCGTCGCCGACAAGCAGGGCGGCTCGGAGGAGTGGCGCGAGGGTCACGCCTTTCCGCCGCAGGAGAGCTACGCGCTCTGCCGCTGCGGTCATTCCGCCAACAAGCCCTTCTGCGACGGCACGCACAAGAAGATCGGCTTCGACGGCACCGAGACCGCGAGCCGCCAGCCCTATCGTGAGCAGGCCCAGCTGACGGAGGGCCCGGCGCTCGCTCTCGCGGATGCGGAGTCCTTGTGCGCGTTCGCGCGGTTCTGCGACCCGCACGGGCAGGTCTGGAACCAGGTCGAGCGCACCGACCGGGCCGAGGTGCGCGCGACTTTCGTCCGGCAGGTGAACAACTGCCCCTCGGGTCGGCTGGTCGCATGGGACCGGGCCACAGCTAAGGCCGTGGAGCATCAGTTGCCGGTATCGATCGGCGTGATCGAGGATCCTCCCGAGGGAGTGAGCGGGCCGCTCTGGCTGCGCGGCGGGATACCGGTCATCGCCGCCGACGGCTTTGCCTACGAGGTGCGCAACCGCGTGACCCTGTGCCGCTGCGGCGCCTCGAAGCACAAGCCCTTCTGCGACGGCTCGCACGCCGCCGTCAAGTTCAACGACGGCCACGTGGTCGATTGAGCACGCCGATGAGCATCTACGACGAGTTCCTCGACAAGAACGCGGCCAACTACGTGCCGCTGTCGCCGGTGAGCTTCGTCGAGCGCAGCGCCGAAGTGTACGGCGACCTGCCGGCCGTGGTGCACGGCAAGCGCCGTTACAGCTGGCGCGAGACGCGCGAGCGCAGCGCGCGGCTGGCGGGCGCGCTGCGCGCGCTCGGGGTGGTGCGCGGCACCACGGTGAGCGCGATGCTCGCCAACACGCCCGAGATGATCGAGCTGCATTACGCGGTGCCCGCGCTCGATGCCGTGATCCATACGCTCAACACGCGCCTCGATGCCCCGCTGCTCGCCTGGCAGATGCAGCACTGCGAGGCGGCGGTGCTGATCACCGACCGCGAGCTGGCGCCGGTCGTGGCGCGGGCGCTCGGGATCCTGCGCGCCGAGCACGGCCGGGCGCCGGTCGTGATCGATGTCTGCGACGGCGAGTATGCGGGTCCGGGGGAGCGGCTCGGCACGCTCGAGTATGAGGCGCTGCTCGCCGCTCACGCCCCGCTCGCGCGCCTCGAGGGGCCGGCGGACGAGTGGGACGCGATCGCGGTCTCCTATACCTCCGGGACCACGGGCAACCCCAAGGGCGTGGTGACGCATCACCGCGGGGCCTATCTCAACGCCGCCTCCAACGCCCTCTGCTGGGGGATGCCGCAGTTTCCGCGGTACCTGTGGACGCTGCCGCTATTCCATTGCAACGGCTGGTGTTTCCCCTGGACCGTGGCCCTGCTCGGCGGCACGCACGTGTGCCTGCGCAAGGTCGAGGCGCGCGCGATCCTGGACGCGATGCGCGAGCACGGCGTGGACCATTACTGCGGCGCTCCGATCGTGCACAACATGCTGATCAATGCCCCGCCTCAATGGCGCGCGGGAATCACGCAGCGGGTACGCGCGCTGGTGGCGGGAGCCGCCCCGCCGGTGGCGATGATCGAGGGCATGCAGCGCATCGGCTTCGATCTGACGCACGTCTACGGGCTCACCGAGACCTATGGACCCGCGGCGGTCGCGGCCAAACGCGCGAGCTGGGCGGAGGCGAGCGTCGCCGAGCAGGCCCGTCTCAACGGCCGCCAGGGCGTGAGCTACGTGCTCGAGGAGGGCATGACGGTGCTCGATCCGCAGACGATGAGCGCAGTGCCGGCCGATGGCGAGGTCCTGGGCGAGATCATGTTCCGCGGCAACATCGTGATGAAGGGCTATCTCAAGAACCCGCAGGCGACCGCCGAGGCCTTCGCCGGCGGCTGGTTTCACAGCGGCGATCTCGGCGTGCTCGAGCCCGATCGCTACGTGAAGGTCCGCGACCGTAGCAAGGACATCATCATCTCGGGCGGGGAGAACATCAGCTCGCTCGAGGTCGAGGATGCGCTCTACCGCCATCCGGCGGTCATGGTGTGCGCGGTGGTGGCGCGGCCGGATCCGAAGTGGGGCGAGTCGCCGCTCGCCTACGTCGAGCTGAAGCCGGGCGCCGCGGCCACCGCCGAGGAGCTGATCGCCCACTGCCGCGGGCTGCTCGCGCACTACAAGGTGCCGCGCGAGGTGCGCTTCGAGGAGATACCGAAGACTTCCACCGGAAAGATTCAGAAGTTCGTGCTGCGCGAGCGCGCCCGGTCGGCGAGCGCGATCGAGTAGGCTTACGCTCCATGAGTCGCGGCGACGTCATCGTGGTGGGCGGCGGCCTCGCGGGCCTCTCGAGCGCTTACGCGCTGCACGAGGCCGGCTACGCTGTGCAGGTGCTCGAGCGGCGCGAGGACGTCGCGCTCGAGACGAGCTTCGCGAACGGCGGGATTCTCACCCCTTCGATGCCAGATCCCTGGAACGCGCCCGGCGTGCACTGGCAGCTGCTGCGCTGGCTCGGGCGTGAGGACGCGCCCATGCTGCTGCGGCCGCGGGCCATTCCCGGGTATTTCGGCTGGGGGCTGAGGTTCTTCGCGGCCTCCGCGCCGCGCTCGTATCACAGCTCGATGCAGGCCAACTACCACCTGTGTGCCTACAGCCTGGATCGGCTGCGGGCCTGGCGCGCCGCCCTCAACCTCGAGTACGCGGTGGGCACACGCGGGACGCTCGAGGTGTACCGCAGTCCCGCCTCATTCGAGCAGGCCGTGGCCGAGGTACGCTCGCTCAGCTCCCTCGGGCTCGTCGGCGAGCCGCTCGACCCGTCCGCCGCGGCGCGGCTCGAGCCGCTCCTCGACGAGATCCGCGGCGACTTAGTCGGTGCCATCCACTTTCCGGCGGACGAGAGCGGGGATGCGTTGCTCTTCTGCCGGGGCCTGCGCACGCGGCTCGAGGCGCGCGGCGTGAAGGTTGCGGTCAACACCGCGGTGCGCGCGGTCCGTGTGACCTCCGGGCGGGCCGTGGGGGTCGAGACCGAGGGCGGCTTCGTGCCGGGTGAGCGGGTGGTGATGGCGGGAGGGCCCTGGTCGACTGCGCTGCTCGCCTCCTGCGGGGTGAGCGTGCACGTCGAGCCGGTGAAGGGCTACTCGCTCTCGATCCCCGTCGACGCGAGTGCGGGCCCGCGGCTTGCGCTCTCGGACGATTCGCTCCACGCGGTGATGACGCCGCTCGGGGCGACGCTCCGGCTCGCGGGCACGGCCGAGTTCAGCGGCTGGGATACGACGCTGCGCCCGGCGCGGGTGCAGGCGCTGTGGCGGCTGCTGGCGGCCCTGAGCCCGACACTCTCGCGCACGGTCGACCGCGAGCGCGCACAGGCCTGGTGCGGCTTGCGTCCGATGTCGGCCGACGGCCGGCCCTACATCGGCGCGACCTCCGTCGCGGGGCTCTACGTCAACACCGGGCACGGCCATCTCGGCTGGACGCAGGCGGCCGGCTCCGCGACGCTGCTCGCGCAGCTGATCTCCGGCACCCCGGCCGCCATCGATCCGAGACCCTTCGCCGTCGCGCGTACCGAGCGGCGCGCCTGGCGGGGCGAGATCCGACCGGTGGAGCAGCATTCATGAGATATCGCGCTCTCACGCTTCTGGCAGGGGTACTCGCCTGGAGTTCGGCGCCCGCCGCGACGCCGGCCACCGGGGCAGCGGCACCCGCCTACGACGTCGTGATCCGCGGCGGCACCGTCTACGACGGATCGGGAGGCGCGCCGTTCACGGGCGACGTCGCCATCCGCGGCGATCGCATCGCCTTCGTGGGAGCGCATGCCCCCGGGCGCAGTGCCGAGGAGTTCGCGGCGCGCGGCAAGGCGGTGGCACCGGGCTTCATCAACATGCTGGCGCATCCGGAGGAATCGCTGCTGATCGACGGGCGGGCGCTCTCGGATCTGCGCCAGGGGGTCACGCTCGAGGTGCTGGGAGAGGACTCGATGGGCCCCTTGTCGCCGGAGATGAAGCGCCTCGGCAAGCTCCGGCAGGGAGACATCAAGTACGACATCGACTGGACGACGCTCGGGGAATACCTCACGCGCCTCGAGCAGCGCGGTATTGCGCCGAACGTCGCCTCCTACGTCGGCGCCGGCACGGTGCGCACCTACGTGCTCGGCGAGCGCGACGTGCAGCCGACCGCCGGGCAGCTCAGCGAGATGCGCGCCCTGGTGCACGAGGCGATGGAGCAGGGGGCAGTCGGTGTGACGACCGCGCTCATCTACGCCCCCAACGACTACGCGAGGACGCCCGAGCTCATCGCGCTCGCGCAGGAGTCGGCCCGCTGCGGCGGCATCTACAGCGCGCACATGCGCAGCGAGGGCGACCGGCTGCTGGAGGCGGTGCAGGAGACGGTCGACATCGCGCGCGCTTCGGGCGCCCCGGCCGAGATCTATCACCTGAAGCAGGCCGGCAAGCGCAACTGGGGGAAGCTCGATGCGCTGATCAAAGCGGTCGAGGCGGCGCGCGCCTCCGGCGTGCGCGTCACCGCCGACATGTATGTCTACACGGCCGGCGCGACCGGGCTCGATGCGGCCATGCCACCCTGGGTGCAGGACGGCGGGCTCGAGGCCTGGATCGCGCGCATGAAGGACCCGGCCACCCGCGCCCGCCTCATCGCCGACATGCGCGATCCGGCGCCGGCGTGGGAAAATCTCATGGGCGCGGCGGGAGCCGAGGGGACGCTGCTCCTCGGCTTCAAGAATCCGGCGTTGAAGCCGCTCACCGGCAAGACGCTGGCCGCGGTCGCCAAGGCGCGCGGCGTGAGCGCGCAGGATGCCGCCATCGATCTGGTCGTCGAGGATGGCTCGCGCGTCGATGTGGCCTACTTCCTCATGTCGGAAGACAACATCCGGCGCGAGGTCCAGCTTCCCTGGGTGAGCTTCGACTCGGATGCGGATGCGCCGGCGCCCGAGGGCGTATTCCTCAAGGCGAGCCGCCATCCGCGCACCTACGGCAACTTCGCGCGCGTGCTGGCGCATTACGTGCGCGACGAGAAGGTGCTGACGCTCCAGCAGGCGATCCACAAGCTCGCCTCGCTTCCGGCCGCGACGCTGTCCCTGAGCGATCGCGGCGAGCTTCGCCCGGGTTACTTCGCCGACGTCGTGGTGTTCGATCCGGCGAAGGTCCAGGACCACTCCACCTATCAGCGGCCGCAGCAGCTCGCGACCGGCGTCGGCGACGTCTGGATCAACGGCGTGCGAGCGCTCCGCCACGAGGTGGCGACCGGAGCCTCGAGCGGCCGCGCGATCCGCGGGCGCGCCTGGACGGGAGGCGGGGGCGGCGGCTGCCGCAAGAGTGCGGCCGACTGGAGCTGGTGACCGGGGCAGCTGCGCGAGCGGGACCAGGCAGAGCGTGTGTGGTACCCGGAAATTGATTCCACCCCGCGATTGTTAGAAAACCGTCTAAGTCTCGCTCCTTGAGGCCCTCAATCAGGGGGTCTCTGGGCCACATTAGACGGTCTTCTAACATTCCACTCCGGGAAGCATTTTCGAGGATCATCACCCGCGCGTTGACGATTCCTCGAACGGCCGGCGCACGTCCATGAGCGCCGTCACCGGCGGCATCGGGTACTTGAGCCCGCTCGCGCAGTTGAAGAGCACGACGCGATCGCTCGCCGCGACCTTGCCCTGATGCGCCGCGGCGAGATAGGCGGCATAGGTAGCCGCCCCTTCGGGGGAGAGCAGCAACCCATCCTTCGCCGCCACCTCGCGCCGGGCGCGCTCGATGTCGTCGTCCTCGACCGCGATCGCGAAGCCCTTCGTCTCGCGCAGCGCGCGCAGGATGAGGAAGTCCCCGATCGCCGCCGGTACCCGGATTCCGGACGCGATGGTGTGCGCGTTCTCCCAGGGAGTGGCGCTCGCGGCGCCCGCATCGTACGCGCGCACGATCGGCGCGCAGCCGGTGGACTGAACCGCGACCAGGCGCGGCATCGGACCCTCGATCCAGCCGAGTGCGGCGAGCTCCTGCCAGCCCTTCCACATGCCGATGAGGCCGGTGCCGCCGCCGGTCGGGTAGAACACGACATCCGGCAGCCTCCACTGCATCTGGGAGGCAAGCTCGAGCCCCATGGTCTTCTTTCCCTCGATCCGGTAGGGCTCTTTCAGCGTCGACATGTCGAACCAGCCGAAGCGCTCCTTGCCGAGGCCGACGAGCCGCGCGCAGTCGTTGATGAGCCCGTTGACGCGCCAGACGGTCGCGCCCTGGAGCGCGATCTCGCTCAAGTTTATCTCGGGGGTGTCGTCGGGACAGAAGCAGAACGCCTCCATCCCGGCGCGCGCGGCGTAGGCGGCCATCGCGGCGCCGGCGTTGCCGTTGGTGGGGATCGCGACGCGGCGGACGCCGAAGACTCTGGCCATCGAGACGGCGAGCGCGAGGCCGCGCGCCTTGAACGATCCGGTCGGCAGCCGCCCCTCGTCCTTGACGATCGGGGGCACGAAGCCTGCCGGCCGCGTGCTGTTGAGGAGCGCGATGAGCGGCGTCTCCACCTCGCCGAGGCTCATCACGAATCTCGCCTCCGGCACCGGCAGCAGCTCGCGCCAGCGCCAGAGGCCCGTCGGGCGCTGCTCGATTTCCGCTCGCGTCAGCTCGTGCCGCAACGCCGCGAGATCGTAACGGGCGAGCAGCGGCTTGCCGGCGGCCGACAGTCCCTGCAGGCAGGTGATGTCATGGCGCTCAGCGGTGGCGCTGCATTCGAGGTGGGTCGCGTAGGAGTGGCGCACTCGAGGCTCCCGCTTGTGATACAACAGCCCGATGCCTGAAGGGCCACCGCACCGCACGCCGCTGCAACTGGTCCGTGTCATCGGCCGCTGGAGCATGGTAGCACTGGCGGTGAACTGCATAGTCGGCAGCGGGATCTTCGGGCTGCCTTCGCTGGTCGCCGGCCATGTTGGCCGCTCGAGTCCCTGGGCAGTGCTCGTCGGCGGGCTCGCCATGGGGGTGATCATCGGCTGCTACGCCGAGGTCGCCTCGCAGTTCACCGAGACCGGCGGACACTATATATACGTGCGCCGCGCCTTCGGACGCTTCGCGGGCCTGCAGGTCGGGTGGCTCAATCTCCTCTCCCGCCTCACCGCCTGCGGCGCGTCGGTGAACCTGCTGGTCATGTCGCTCGGGGAGTTCTGGCCGGCCGCGGGTGCGCCCGTGCCACGCCTCGTCATCATCTCACTGCTGGTCGGGACGCTCGCGATCGCGAACTACCGCGGCGTGGCTTCGGGCGCGCTGGTCAGCAACGTGTCGGTGGTCGCTAAGCTGGTGCCGCTCGCAGTGGTGTGCGCCGTCGGCCTCGGCTGGCTCGCGGCGCACGGACGGACCGCGCCGCAGCTGCCGGCGGGGGATCTGCACGGGTGGCTCGGGGGGATGCTGCTGCTCTTCTTCGCCTACGGCGGCTACGAGACGGCGCTCAACCCCATGGGGGAGGCCAAGGATCCACGGCGTGATGCGGCGTTTGCGCTCTTCGTCGCCCTCATCGTCGTCACCTTCTTCTACACGGCGCTGCAGCTCGTCGTGGTGGACGTGCTGCCCGACGCCCCGCACAGCGAGCGCCCGCTTGCGGATGCCGCGCGCGTCATGCTGGGTCAGGGCGGAGCGGCGCTCATCTCCATCGGCGCGCTGATCTCGGTGTACGGTTACCTGAGCGCGAATCTCCTCAGCGTGCCGCGCGGCATCTTTGCCCTCGCCGAGCGCGGCGACTTCCCGAGCGCCTTTGCGGCCATCCATGCGCGCTTCCGCACGCCGCACGTGTCGATTCTGAGCGTGGCGCTGCTGGTATGGGGGTTCTCGCTCTTCGGCGGCTTTGCCTGGAACGTCACGCTGTCGGCGGTCGCACGACTCTTTTACTACGGCGCGGTATGCGCGGCCGTGCCGGTGCTGCGCCGCCGGCAGCCCGGGGCGGCCGGTTTCCGCCTGCCGGGCGGGGCACTGCTGCCAGCGCTCGGTGTGCTGATCTGCCTGGTGCTCCTCACACGCGTGGACTTCAGCAAGTCCCTCATCCTGCTCGCGGTCATTCTCGCGGCCAGCGTGAACTGGCTGCTGGTGCGAGGCCGCGGCACAATGACGCAGGGAGAACATGCATGAGCAACGATGAGCCGTTGGTGAAACGCAGCCGGGACTCGCGCGGCGTGGTCAGGCTGACCCTGAATCGCCCGCAGGCCTACAACGCCCTGTCGGAGGCCTTGCTCGGCGCCTTGCAGCTTGAGCTCGATTCGATCGCGAACGACGAATCGGTGCGGGTCGTGGTGCTTGCCGGCGAGGGCAAGGCCTTCTGCGCGGGTCATGACCTGCGCGAGATGCGCGCCGAGCCCTCGCAGGACTACTACCAGCGCCTGTTCGCGCAGTGCAGCCGCATGATGCTCACCCTCATCCGCCTGCCGGTGCCGGTGATCGCCCGCGTGCAGGGCATTGCCACCGCGGCGGGCTGCCAGCTGGTGGCGCAGTGCGATCTGGCAGTCGCCGCGAGCACCGCGCGCTTCGCGGTGAGCGGCGTCAACCTCGGGCTCTTCTGCTCGACCCCCGCGGTGCCGCTGTCGCGCAACGTCTCGCGCAAGCGCGCTTTCGAGATGCTGGTGACGGGAGATTTCATCGACGCGCAGGAGGCGCTCGCGCGCGGCCTCGTGAACCGGGTGGCCGAGCCCGCGCAGCTCGAGGCGGAGATCGAACGGCTGGTCGCGAGCATCGTGGCCAAGCCGCGCGTCGCGGTCGCCATGGGCAAGGAGGTCTTCTACCGCCAGGCCGAGCTCGGTCTCGCCAGCGCCTACGAGGCCGCGGGCGAGACCATGGCCTGCAACATGATGGAGGAGGCAGCCCTCGAGGGGGTGCAGGCCTTCATCGAGAAGCGCCCGCCGCGCTGGGGGTCCTAGCAGCCTCTCAGCGCGTGACGCCGTTCGAGCGGCCTTCGCGCTCGAGCTCGAGTTGATTCGTGACGACGCTCGTGATGCCCGGCACACCGTGGGCGATCTGGCGCGCGTGATAGATCGCCTCCGGAGTCCACACGTAACCGCTCAGGGTGGCGACTCCCCGG
>DATIXU010000005.1:0-6006 GCA_035518275.1 Steroidobacteraceae bacterium | reverse complement strand
TGGCAGACCAACACTCCGCTCATCATGTTCGCCCTCGACCCGCAGCGCTATCACGACGTCTATCCCGAGTGGAAGATGCCGGAGGCGCAGTGGCAGGCGTTCGAGCAGACCCGCACGGGCCTGATCGTCGGGCGGCAGCTCGCCAACCAGTACGGCTGGAAGATCGGCCAGAAGATTCCGATCTCCTCCAACATCTGGCCGCAGAAGGACGGCAGCAAGGCCTGGCAGTTCGACCTGGTCGGAATCTTCGACGGCAAGGACGAGGACTGGCAGAAGCGCACCAACCTCGCCTTCATCCAGCAGGACTATTTCGACGAGGCCAACCAGTTCGGCATCAAGGGCCGCACCAACTTCTTCATCCTCAAGCTCGCCGAGGGCGCCAACGCCGAGGCGATCAGCAAGACGGTGGACGCCATGTTCGAGAACTCGCCGGACGAGACCAAGACCCAGACGGAGAAGGACTTCAACATCAGCTTCGTCAAGCAGATCGGCGACATCGGCCTGATCGTGCGCTGGATCCTGTTCGCGGTGTTCTTCACGCTGCTGCTGGTGGTCGGCAACACCATGGCGCAGAGCGTGCGCGAGCGCATCCCGGAGCTCGCCGTGCTGAAGACGCTCGGCTTCTCCGACGGCAGCGTGTTCGGCTTCGTGCTCGCCGAGGCATTCGCGCTCGTGCTCGCCGGGGGCCTCGTGGGCCTGGTGCTCGCCTCGCTTGCCGGCGCGATGGTGGAGAAGGCGACCGGCGGGCAATTCCTGCTCGAGCTCGACCTGTCCGTGTGGCTGCTGGGGGTGCTGGCGATCGTACTCATGAGCCTCGCGGTGGGCCTCCTGCCGGCGCTGCGCGCGCGGCGGCTGGAGATCGTCGATGCGCTGGCCGGCCGTTGAGATCCTAAGGAGACTGACTCGTGGTGAGACAGGCGTTCGCGATCACCGGCCTCAGCATCCGCAGCATCCCCGAGCGCTGGGCCCCGTCGCTCGTGATCGTCATCGGGCTCGCCGGGGTGGTGGCGGTGTTCACGGCGCTGCTCGCCATGGCGGCGGGCTTCGAGAGCACGCTCAAGTCCACCGGCCGGCATGATGTCGCGGTCATCCTGCGTGGCGGCTCGGACGCGGAGCTCAACTCCGCCCTGGACCGGGATTCGACCGACCTCATCAAGCAGGAGCCGGGGATCCGGCCGGGCGCCGACGGCAAGCCGCTCGCCTCCGCCGAGCTCATGGTGATCGCCGAGCTGGTGCGCAAGGACGACGTCAAGAGCGGCGCGAACATCACGATCCGGGGCGTGGAGCCCGCGGCCTTCCTGCTGCGGCCGCAGCTGAAGATCATCGCCGGCCGCAACTTCACCCCGGGCCTGCGCGAGCTGATCGTGGGCAAGGGCGTCCTGACCCAGTTTCAGGGTGCCGACATCGGCCAGATCGTGCGCATGCGCGGCTCGGAGTGGACGGTGGTCGGGGAGTTCGCTTCGGGCGACTCGCACGAGAGCGAGCTCTGGACCGACATCAACGTGGCGCGCTCGACCTTCGGCCGCATCGGCTCGAGCTCGGTGCTGGCGGCACTCGACGGCGGCGACGGCCTCGAGCGGCTGAAGGCGGCCATCGCGGCCGAGCCGCGCCTGTCGCTGGACGTGCTGCGCGAGGACGATTACTTCAGCGGCCAGACCAGGCAGTTCCGCGCGACCATCGGGGTGCTGGCCGGCGTCGTGACCGTCATCATGGGGCTCGGCTCGGTATTCGCCGCTCTCAACAGCATGTACGCCGCGGTCGCTGCGCGCGGCAAGGAGATCGGGACGCTGCGGGCGCTCGGTTTCGGCGGCTTCCCGGTGGTGGTATCGGTCATGATCGAGGCGCTGCTGCTGGCGCTCGGCGGAGCGGTGCTCGGCGCGCTGATCGCCTATCTGCTCTTCAACAACCTCTCGGTGTCGACCCTGGGCCAGAACTTCACCCAGGTGGTGTTCAGCTTCAAGGTGACTCCGCAGCTGGTCGTACGGGGTCTCGTGATCGCGCTCTTCATCGGCATGCTGGGAGGTTTCCTGCCGGCGCTGCGCGCCGCGCGGGTGCCGGTGACGACGAGCCTGCGGGAGAGCTGACACGCCGCGCGGCGCAGGCTCAGCCGCGCGCGAGCGCCTCGCACAGCGCGTGCACGTCCTGCTCGGGCTGATCCCAGGAGACCACGAAGCGGGCATCGCCGGCCGCCTCGGCACCCCAGTCATAGAAGTCGAAACCCGCGGCCCGCAGCGCGGTGCGGCGTGCGGCGCCGAGCTTGACGAATACCTCGTTGGCCTCGACCGGGTGCAGGAGCGCCGCGCCGGCCGCCGCGCCGATGCGCTGCGCGAGGGCGTTGGTGCGCTCGGCGTTGCGCTTCCAGATGCCGGACTCGAGATAGGCGAGCAGCTGCGCCGCGACGTAGCGCGACTTCGACAGCAGGTGGCCGGCGCGCTTGCGGCGCAGCTCGAAGTCGCGCACCAGCGCGAGGTCGAAGAACACCACCGCTTCGGCGGTCAGGGCGCCGTTCTTGGTGGCACCCAGGGACAGGACGTCGAGGCCGGCGCGCCAAGTCACCTCGCCCGGGTGGCAGCCGAGGAAGGCGAGCGCATTGGCGAAGCGCGCCCCGTCCATGTGCACCTTGAGCCCGTGGTGGTGCGCGAGCGCGCACAGCGCGGCGAGCTCCGCCGGCCGGTAGACGGTGCCGAGCTCGGTCGCCTGGGTGAGGGAGAGTGCGGCCGGCTGCACGCTGTGCAGGTGGCGCGGATGGGCCTCGAGCGCCGCGCCGACGGTGGCGGCGTCGAGGCGCCCATGCTCGCCCGGCAGCAGCTCGAGCTGCGCGCCGCCGGAGAAGAAGCCGGGCGCGCCGCATTCGTCCACCGCGATGTGGGCCTCGTGATGCGCGAAGATAGCCCCGTAAGGGGGACTCAGCGTCGCGAGCGCGAGCGAGTTGGCGGCGGTGCCGGTGGTGACCGCGAACGCGCGCACCGGCGTGCCGAAGTGCGCACTCAGCGCTGCGTCGAGGCGCAGCGTCCACTCGTCGTCGCCGTAGGCGCGCGCCAGCCCGTGATTCGCCTCGTGAAGGGCCGCCATGATCTCCGGGCAGGCGGTGGCGGTGTTGTCGCTGAAGAATCGCAAGATGGCTCGCTCCTCGTGCGCCCCGCACGTCCCGCTCAGTCGATGCGCCAGCGGAACGACCAGGCGCCGAACGCCAGGAACAGCAGCGTCGTGGCGGCAAGATACAACAGGTTGGGGGCGATCTGCGCGAGGCCGGCGCCGTCCAGCATCACGGCGCGCGCGGCATCGAGCAGGTGCGTGAGCGGAAAGACGTGCGCGACCCACTGCACCCAGCGCGGTGAGCCTTCGAGGGAGAACCAGACGCCCGAGAGCAGCATCATCGGCCAGGTGAGGAGGTTGAGGAGGCCGCCCACCAGCTCCTCGCTCGAGAAACGGGCCGCGATGGTGAGCCCGAGGGCGATCATGGAGAGCGCGCCGGAGACCGCGAGCAGCAGCAGCAGCGGCACGCTGCCGGCGGAGTGGAAGCCGATGATGGTGCCGATGCCGGCGTAGAGAATCATCGTGATGACGAGGATCAGCGCCAGGCGCGACAGCACCTGGGCGGAGAGGAACTCGAAGGCGGTGAGGGGTGTGGCGTGCAGGCGCTTGAGGAAGCCGCTCTTGCGATAGCGCAGCACGACGTAACCGACCCCGAACAGGCAGCTGAACATCATGTTCATGCCGAGGATCCCCGGGAACAGCCAGTCGATGTAGCGCAGCGCCGCGCCCGTCACCGGCTCGCGGTGCGCGCCCGGCTCCGCCGCCAGCAGCAGCTTCTCGACCACGTAGCCCTTGGGCGAATCGGTATTGACCCAGTAGCGGATGCCGCCGCTGAAGTCGACCAGCAGGTCGATCTGCTGGTGGGTGAGCTTGTGCAGCGCCGTCTCCTGCTCCGGGAGCGGCACGAACTGTACGTAGCGCTCGGCGAGGAACGGGTAGGTCCGGGCGTCGCCGGGCGTGCCCAGCACCCCGACCTTGAACAGCGGACGCTGCGGACCGCCGAACACGAAGCCCATGCCGATCACCAGCATGATCGGCAGCAGCAGCGTGAACAGCAGCGTTCCCCGGTCGCGCAGGAACTCGAGGTTGCGCGCGTGGAATACCGACAGCAGCCGGCGGATCACGGCCGCAGCTCCTTGCCGGTGAGCTCGAGGAACAGGTCCTCGAGATTTGGCGGCCGGATGCGCAGGTTGGTGAGCGGCACCTGCGCCGCCAGCAGCGTGCGCAGCGTGGCCTCCAGGTCGTCGGTGGTGATCTCGACGCGGTCGCCGGCGTCCATGAGCTTCAAGGGCAGGGCGCGCGCGCTGGCGGGGAAATCCTGGCGCGGCAGCTCGAGCAGCACGTCGGCAAAGTGCTCGCGCAGCAGCCGCCGCGGCGGACCCTGGGCGACGATCCGGCCGCCGTCCATGATGGCAATCTCCTCGCACAGCAGCTCCGCTTCCTCCATGTAGTGGGTCGTGAGGATGATGGTCTTGCGGCGCGCCTTGATCGACTCGACCAGCCGCCAGAAATTGCGCCGCGCCTGCGGATCGAGCCCGGTGGTCGGCTCGTCGAGGAACAGCACCGCCGGATCGTTCACCAGCGCGATGGCGAGCAGCAGCCGCTGCTGCTGTCCGCCCGAGAGCTTGCGCGCGTCGCGCCCGGCGAGCTTCTCCAGCGCGCAGATCCGGATCACTTCCTCGACCTCGAGGCCGTGAGTGTAGAGGCCACGAAACAGCGCGATGCACTGGCGCACGGTGAGGAAGTCCTGCAGCGCGGTCTTCTGGAAGAGGATGCCGGCTTCCTCGCGAAAGCGCGCGCCCAGCGGCGCGCCGCGGTAGCGCACCTCGCCGGAGGTGGGCGGCAGGATTCCCTCCATGATCTCGACCGTGGTCGTCTTGCCGGCACCGTTGGGACCCAGCAGCCCGAAGCAGATCCCCTCGGGGACGGCGAAGGAAACGCCATCCACCGCGGTGGTGGCGGGGTACTGTTTGACGAGACTCGAGACTTCGAGAAGGGGTGCGCTCACGGTCGCGCGATCCTAACGGATCGGCGCGGGGACGTCTTGCGGCGGACTGTTACCCGGGCTTCGGTGCGGCACGGCCTTGCTGCGCGGCCGGCGACGTGTACCATCGCCCGCATGACAACCCGCCAGTACGAAAAGTCCGAGCGCGTCGACCTCGCCGACGAGGGCGTGCACTGGGATCTCGGCAGTTCGCTCTCCTACGGCGAATACCTGCACCTCGACAAGCTGCTCGGCGCGCAGCACCCGCTGACCGGCGAGCACAACGAGATGCTGTTCATCAGCGTGCATCAGGTGTCGGAGCTCTGGATGCGCCTGATGCTGCACGAGCTGACCGCCTCGCTCGCGTGCGTGCGGCACGACGATCTCGACCCGGCACTCAAGATGATGGCGCGCATCTCGCGCTCGCAGAACCAGCTGCTCTCGGTATGGGACGTGCTGTCGACGCTGACGCCGTTCGAGTACTCGGCGTTTCGCAACGCGCTCGGGCGGTCCTCGGGATTCCAGTCGGTGCAGTACCGCATGCTGGAGTTCCTGTTCGGCAACAAGAACGCCGAGATGCTCGCCGTGCACAAGCGCGACCCGGCGGCCTATGCGTCCCTGGAGCGCGCGCTCGCGGAGCCCTCGCTCTACGACGAGGTGCTGCGGCTGCTTTCCCGCCGCGGCTACGAAATTCCGGAGAATTACCTGTCCCGGGATTTCCGCGAGCCTTACGTCGCGAGCAAGCAGGTGGCCGGCGCGTGGCTGGGCGTCTACCACAACTCCGACAAGGACTGGGATCTCTACGAGCTGGCCGAGCGGCTGGTGGACCTCGACCACAACTTCCAGCTGTGGCGCTTCCATCACCTGAAGACGGTCGAGCGGATCATCGGCTACAAGGCGGGCACCGGCGGCACCAGCGGCGTCTCCTACCTCGCCAAGGCGCTCGAGCTCAAGTTCTTTCCGGAGCTGTGGCAGATCCGGACCTC
>DATIXU010000004.1:0-5799 GCA_035518275.1 Steroidobacteraceae bacterium | reverse complement strand
TCTGTACCAGTACAAGCGACTGGTAATTCACCACCTTTACGGCAGCTTCTGCAGGAGCGTCAGAATGTTCTGCGGGATGGTGTTGGCCTGCGCCACCATCGCCGTGCTCGCCTGCTGCAGGATCTGGGCCTTCGACAGCTGGGAAGTCGCCATCGCGTAGTCCGTATCCTGAATCTGGCTGCGAGCGCTCTGCAGGTTGGTCGCGTCGGTCGTCAAACCGCTGATCGCGGCCTGGAACCGGTTCTGGTACGCGCCGAGCTGAGCGCCCGTCGCAGCGACCTGCTGCAGCGCGGCGTCGATCTGCGCCAGCGACTGGTTGGAGCCGTCGACCGTCGACACGCTGCCAGTGTCCAGAAATGTGGGCTTGGTGACGGTCGCCGCCGTCATGTCGTAGGTCCCCGCTCCCAGGCCGAGGGCGCCCGCTGTCACCGACGTGCCGGTGCCGACCGTGTTCACCGTCGCCGCCACGCTCAGCGTGCCGCTGGTGCTGCTCAGGTCGATGCCCCCGGTGGTAGCGTCCACCGTCGCAACGATGCCGCCGTCCTGACCCGAGAGGGAATTGATGGCCGCGACCGCTGTCTTGATGTCGGTCGTCTGGTTGCCGCTCGAGCTGAAGGTCGCCGTCGTATAAGTCTTGGTAACACCGCCTACTGTGACCGCCAGCGAAACGGTGCCGCTGTCGCCCGCCGTCGCCGTGGCCGTCGCAGCCGTGCCAGCGGCCGTGTACAGCGAGCCGAGCGCGGAAGTCTTGGCGCTCGCCACCGACGACACGGTGATCGTCTGGCCGACGTTGGCACCAACCTGGAAGGTCGCGCCCTGGAAGGAGCCGTCGAGCAGGTTCACGCCGTTGAACGAAGCCGTGGAGGCGACGTTGTTGATGTCAGCCTGCAGCTGCGTGAACTGCTGGTTGAGGTCGGCGCGGTCCTGGGAGCTGTTGGTCGCATTGAGCGACTGCACGGCGAGGTCGCGCATGCTCTGCAGGTCGTTGGTGATCTCGGTGAGCGCGCCCTGCGCGGTCTGCGCGAGCGACACGCCGTCGTTCGCGTTGCGGGCGGCCTGGTCGAGGCCGTTGATCTGCGAGGTCATGCCCTGCACGATCGCGTAGCCGGCGGCGTCATCGGCTGCGGTGTTGATGCGCAGGCCCGAGGACAGCTGCTGCAACGCGCTGCTGAGCTCACTGCCCGAGGTGCTCAGGCTGTCCTGAGCTACCAGCGAGCTGTAGTTGGTGTTGAGGACTAATGACATGTGTGCTACTCCGTAAGTTGGTTCACACGCCGGACATCAGTCCTGCGCGCTCTTGAGAGCGGCCTCCATTGACCGCTTCTCGTACAGTTTGTGTATCGGTGCGCGCGCGCCGAACTTGAATCGCATCGCGCGCCGGGCGGTAAAAAACTGCCGATTGCCTCACAGTCCTGTCTCCGTCAGCCGACAGGGGCCGCCGCGGCGGCCGTCGCCGGGGCGGCGGCGAGCGGCGCCAGCAGCTCCTGGAGTGGTGCCAGGTGACGCTCGAAGCGCTTCCAGCGGGCGATCGAGCGCGTGTACAGGGGCTGTCTCACCTGCACGACGCTGGCGGTGCGCACGGCGCGCGCCGTGCGGTGAAACTTGAGGCACTGCTCACTCCACGGCAGGCCGAGGAACGCGAGCATGCGGCGCGCCTCGCCTTCGAGGTCCGCCACCAGGGCCTCGTAGGAAACCTCGAGGACACGCCCCGGCGGCAGCACTGCCGCCCAGTGGCCCATCAGGCGCTGGTAGCGCAGGTACTGACGCGCGAGCACCGCGAGATCGTGGGTGTACTCGTGACCGTCGGCGAAGGACGTGGCGTAGCACGAGAAACAGGTGTCGAGCGGGTCGCGGCGCACGCTGATGATGCGCGCCTCGGGAAGCATGAGCGCGAGGAAGCCGAGATAACGGTAGTTGCCCGGCATCTTGTCGATGACACAGCGCTGCGTAACGCCTGAGCCCCAGACACTCGCGCAATACCGTTGACCGAGGATGCGTAGCCGCGCCCGCCAGGCGGGTCGGTCGGCGCTGGGCGGTAGCACCAAGGGCTCGCGCGCGACCAGATCCCGGAGCACCCCCAGCTCCCCGGCGCCGAAGACCTCAGGGTGGCTCGCCAAAACCTGTTCGACGAGCGTGGTGCCCGAGCGGGGCATTCCCACGACGAACACCGGCAGCCGGTCAACATCAGCCGGCAGCGCCTGAGCCTCGGCATACGCCTCACGGGGGAATGCGGCGATCGAGGCGCCGAGCCAGCGATCCTCCGCGGCCTCGTCGAAAGGCTGCCGCGCATAACGCAGACGGTTGGCCTCCGCGTAGGCGGCGAAGGCGGCATCGTACTCACCGAGATCCTCGCGCGTCTTTCCCATGGCGAAGTTCAGCGTCGAAGCCGTGTGCGGCTCGAGCTGCGCGCGGCGGCTCCACAGAGACTCTAACCCGCTGATCCAGGGCGCTCCCGGCTCGGCGCGCGAAGCGGCTGCCCGACTCTCATAGGCTGCGCCGTAATCCGGGCGGACCGCGATCGCAGCTTCGAAGCACTTGATGGCCGGTGCCTGCTCACCCGCTTCGAGGTGCAGGCGGCCGCGAGTCAGCAGAGCTTCGGCGAGCTGCGGGTTGAGCGACAGCGCGCGATCGAGCCAGGGGCGGGCTTCGTCGAAACGCTCGAGTTTGAGCAACACCTGGGCGAGATTGTTGCAGGCTTCGGCACGCGTGGGTTCGAGCGTCACGGCACGCCGCAGCGCCGCCTCGGCCTCGCTGAGACGGTCGAGCTCCTTGAGCGCATTGCCGAGATTATTGAGCGCCGCGACGTACCTTGGGGCGAGCGTCACCGCGCGTGTGTACAAGGCCACCGCAGTCTCAAAGTTGCGTCGCTCGCTGCTGAGGACGCCCAGGTTGTAGTACGCCTCCGCGAAGTCGGGTTCGTTGGCGATTGCCGCTTTCCAGAAGCGCTCGGCGTCCTCGACCAGGCCGAGGGCGAACGCGGCGGCGGCACCGACGTTCCACAGTCCGGCGTCCCCCGGATGGAGCCGCAGGCCGGCACTCGCCGCCTTGAGCGCGTCGCGATACTGCCCGGCGCCGTACAGCCGCGCCGCCACAGCGCGCCGCTTGCGGGCTTTGTTAGCTGACATAGTTGAAGAGCGAGAGCTTGGCGATCGAGGCGTAGGATTCCTGCGCGGCCTGCAGGGCGAGCTCCTGGGTGCTCAACCGCGTGACCGCGGCGGCGTAGTCGGTGTCTGACAGCGTAGACACCGTTCCCTGCAACTGAGTCTGCGTAGTCTGAGCAGCATTGGCCGAGGTGGTGACCGCGTTCAGCCGCCCGCCCACGGACGCCTGCACGTAGCCGAAGCCGCTCAGCGCATTGTCGATCTGCTGGATGGCGGTGCTGATCTTCGTCGTCACCTGCCCGCTGCTGAGCGAGCTGGCATTGAGGGTCGCGATCAGACTATTGATCGTGCTGAATATGCTCGCCTTGCCCGCGGGGGCCACCGTGAACTGATCGCCGGCCGCGGGCGCGCCGCTCACCGTGACCTGGATACCGTTGAAGGCGATGGCGCTGCCGCTGGTATAGGTACCGGACGTCACCACCGTTCCCGCGCTGTTGCTCACCTGGTACTGGGTCGGGCTGGTGAAGGCGATGGTGTAGGTGTCGGGCACCCAGGCGGCGGCGTTGGTGACGCTGCCGGTGTCGATCGAGCCGCTGCCGGTGTTGGCGGCAGCGGCGCCGGTGCTGAAAGTGCCATTGCCGGCCGGGATGTTCATGAATACCGCATCCCCGGCATCGCCCGCGGAGATGCTCTGGTCGGGGGCGATCTGCACCTGGTTGACCTGGCTGTCTCCCTGGTAGCTCACCGAGGCGCCGCTCTGGGCGAAGGGCTGCGTGCCGCTCGCGGTGCCCGCGAACAGGTAGTTGCCGGCCGGATCGGTGCTGTTGGCGGCGCCGAGCAGCGCGTTCTGCAGCTGCTGCAGCTGGGTGGCGATGTCCTGGCGGTCGGCGACGCTCAAGGCGGAATTGTTGGCCTCGACCGCGAGGTCGCGCGCGCTCTGCAGCGTGTTGGTCGCGCTGGTGAGCGCGCTCTGCTCGAGCTGCAGATTGGCGCTCGCGGCGGTGCCGTTGCTCACGTACTGCTGCGACGCCGACAGCGTCAGGTTGAGCTGGTTGACCTGCTCCATGGCGGCGGGGTTGGCCGCCGCGTTCGGCAGTTTGCTGCCGGTCGAGAGCTCGGTCTGTGTCTGCGTGAGCGCGCTCTGCAGCGCCTCCATCTCCGCAAGCGCATTGGTCTGAAAGGTCAGTGTCGAGATGGTCATGGTCAGCCGTACTTGAGAGCGTCCATCAGGGAATTGAACATGGTGCCGGAGGCCTGGATGGTTTGCGCCATTGCCTGGTAGGCCTGCTGGTATTGCAGCATCTTGGCGGCCTCGGCATCGAGGTTGACGCCCGAGACGTTGCTGCGCGAGGTGGCGGCGTCCTGGTTCACTGCCTGCTGCGCGCTGGCGTTCGCCTGCGCCTGCTGCGTCGTGACACCGACCTGCGTCACCAGATTGTTGGCCGCGCTGGTGAGCGAGGTGGTGCCGCCGGCGAGCGTATTGGCGGACAGCGCGCCAACCATGGCGAGCACGTTGCTGTTGTCCCCGCTGTTGGCCGCGGTGCTCGAGGCGATCGTGAAGCTGTCGCCGGCCGCCGGCGCGCCGTTCACCGTGACCTGCGCGCCCGCGAAAGAGATCGGCTGGCCGGCGCTGTAGGCGCCCGAGGCGACCACCGTGCCGCCGCTGCTGGTGACCTGGTACTGGGTCGGGCTGGTGAAGGAGAGTGTATAGGTGTCGGGTACCCAGCTCGCGGGCGCGGTAATCGTGGCCGCGGAGATCGTGCCGCTGCCGGTATTGCCGGCGCTGGCTCCGGTCTGTGCGAGCGAGGCCGCGGCGATCTGGTCGGGGCTGGTGAGCAGCAGCGCGAGTCCCGCCGGCGCGGCTTCGGTCGGCTGGATCAGATAGCGGTCGCCGTTCGCCGGGGCGCCGCCGCCCACGACGATCGAGAGGCCTGCGGCCTGGAAGGGGCTGGCGGCCGTGCCGGCACCACTCAGCGCCACCGACTGTCCGGTGGTCGCGTCCTTGAGCTGCCAGGCCCCGCCCGTGTAGCTCAGCTGGTAGTCGTCGGCCGTGAGCGCGCCCAAGCTGGTGCGCGTCACGGTGAGCGTGGCGCTGCCGGTATTGTTGCTGCTCGCGCCGATCTGCACCGGCCCGACCGCGAACATCGGCTGGCCCTGCGCCCCGGTGAGGTCCATCCCCGAGGCCTGCTGCTGATTCATGATGGTGGCGAGGCCGACGCTGATCAGCCCGAGGGCGTTCTGCGCCGGATCGAGCACCTGGCTGCGGGCGTTGAGAAGCCCGCCGAGCTCGCCGCCGCTGATCTCCGCGGTGACGTCCGTGGTGCCGCCGGAGCTCGTCACGCCGATGTCGGATACCGTCGGGTTGTACTGGTTCGGTATCGCGGCGAGCTGCTCCGCCACGCCGCCCGTCACCAGCGCCTGCCCGCTGCCGACGTAGACGTTCATCGAGCCGTCGGACTGGGTGGAGGTGGTGACGCTGACGTACTGGCTCAGCTGGTCGAGGAGGTTGTCGCGCTGGTCCATCAGCTCGTTCGGCGCCTGTCCGCCGGCGAGATCAGAGGCGATCTGAGTGTTGAGCTTGGCGATGCCGCCGGCGAGCGAGTTCACCTGCGATATGTCGGCGCCGATCTGCTGCTCGAGACCGGTGCCGTAGGTCTGGATCTGCGAGCTGTAGGAGTTGATCTGTTGGGTCAGGGCC
>DATIXU010000003.1:0-55555 GCA_035518275.1 Steroidobacteraceae bacterium | reverse complement strand
TCTCGACAGTGCACGGTCAGCCGCGCATTCTTGTGCAGGCTCATTCGGGACTCCTTTGGAGCTTCCGGTGTGGTAACCAAAAGCATCATCGGAGACCCCCGAATGGGCAACCCTTCAGCCAGGAATAACGTCCTGAGACTTGTATGTTCTGCCCACCTCGCCGTTCACTTGCGGTGAGAAGCGAGGCTGGGTGAGGGACTGTCCTGAGAATCTGCTGTAACAGACCTGTGAAGGGTTCCCCATCCACACCCAACATCGATGTAGAACCCAGCGGCAGAGACTCGGCTAGTAATCCCTGACCGCCTATCTGCAAGTGAATGCTTCGGTGTGGTGCCCAGCCTCTCCGCAGACAGTAACTCGGAGGGGTCGATCATGCCAAGCGCAGTGGGAGTCGATGTAAGCAAAGACGAACTCGTGATCGCAGTGGTACCTAAGGGCGAGCCGATCTCTATTGCCAACCGTCCACGCGCGATCAAGAAGTGGCTTTCTACTCTCGCCGAACCTCCCTTGGTTGGCGTTGAGTCGACCGGGAGCTACCACGAAGACCTGGTGCATCTGGCCCACTCAGCCGGATGCCCTGTCTTTCTGCTCGATGCGCGTCGTCTAAGTGCCTATCGCAAGGCAATGGGCGTTCGTGCGAAGACCGACCGATGCGATGCTGAACTCATCGCTCAATATGTCAGTCGCGAGCACCTCCAGCTGCATGCCTACCGTCCTCCGGCACCGCACATCGCGGCACTGCAGCGGCTACTGCGACGCAGAGCTCGTGTAGTCCAGAGCAAGGTACGCCTTGAGGCAACCCTCAAGGGCTGTCCTGAATGCCGAACGGAGGCTCGAGCTGTTCTACGATCCCTGACGGCCCTAATCCGCCGGATCGATGAGCAGTGCGAAGAGCTTCTGGGTCAACAATCGGAAAGCTCCGAGAGTCGTGACCGACTCATGTCGATCCCAGGTGTCGGGAAGCTCTGCTCGATCGGCCTTCATGTCTTACTTGCCAGAACGCCTTACCGAAATAGCGATGCCCTGATAGCGGGTCTGGGTCTTGACCCTAGACCCAACGACTCCGGCCAGCACAAAGGCCGCAGGCGCCTCACAAAACGCGGCCCCAGTGAACTCAGGCGGCTTCTATACCTGGCTGCCGTCACGGCCGTGCGCAACGCCGCCTTCCGTCCCATTTACCTGCGCGCGCGGTCTCGTGGCCTTGGCGCCGTACCTAGCTTACTCACCGTTGCCCGTAAGATCGCCCGCATAGCCTTCGCGATCGATAGGGCAGGCACTCGGTTCGATGTCACCAAGCTCCAAACAGCTTGACTGGTAACATAGAACCTTCACAACTAACTATCGCCGAGAGGACCCACCGACGCCTCGCCCCGCCGCGCTGCGGACCGCTGCAGCGCGGGCCGCTGCACCGCCACACAGCGTTGCCGGCAGCGTCGCCTTGACATTCCTCACCGCATGGACGCCGCTCAGGGGCGGGAGTAGCGTAGTCCGCCGCCAGGCCTGAAGAACGACCTAAAACCCAGGCTTCAGGAGGGATACGTCATGAATCGCCATCACGCAACGCCTTGGCTTCGCGCGGCCGCTGCCGTGGCGGTGGCAGCCACGAGTCTCACCGCCAGCTCGCTGAGCGCACAGGAGGCGATGTGGGGAGACCACGAGGGCAGAATGGAGCTGACCAGCACCGCCTTCACCGATGGCAACCCGCTGCCGGCGGCCAACATCTACAACGCCTTCTACCCGGGCACGACGTTCAACGGCTGCTCGGCGACCGGCGCCATGGGCGGCGACCAGTCGCCGCCGCTCGCCTGGAAGCACGCGCCGCAGAACACGCGCAGCTTCGCGGTGGTGCTCTACGACGCGACGGCCGCCTTCACGCACTGGGGGATGTACAACATCGCTCCGTACATCACGGCGCTGCCCGAGAATGCCGGCGCCGCCGGCAGCTCGTACGGCAGCCAGGTGTACAACGATTTCCCCGACCCGAATTACGACGGACCGTGTCCGCCGGCCGACTACCCGCCGGACGTGCATCACTACGTGTTCACCGTCTATGCGCTCGACACCGAGCTTGACCTGGGCGCAACGGCAAACTTTCCGGCCAACGGCGAAGCGCTCTATCAGGCCCTGATCAAGGCGGGCCTCGAGGGCCACATTCTGGCGAGCGCCAGGCTCGTGGCGCTCAACTCGGGAAGCGTGCCGCCTTCGAATTGAGGCGCCATGAGCTCGAGGCGTGACTTTCTCAAAACCGGCGCGGTGGCGGCGAGTGTTGCCGGCGCAGCCGCCGCCTCCGCCGCGACCGGGAAGGCCTCCATGGCGAAAAAGTACAGCGGCCCGCACGAGATGCCGACCGGGGTGACGCTGCTGGCGATGCGCAACGCCGACGGCTCGGAGACGCTCGGCGCGAAGCTCGCCGACGACACCGTGCTCGATGTGCGCAGGGCCTCCCAGCTCCTGGCGATGGCGGCGCCGCTGACGCTCGAGGAGCTCTTGAGGGAAGGCAACGCGCGCGGACTCAACGAGCTCATCGCCGCCGCGCACACCTCGCGCCGGGCCGATGCCGCCCTGGTGAAGGAATCCTCGATCACCTTTGGCAGGCTGTTCACCCATCCGGGCAAGATCGTCTGCATCGGGCTCAACTACCGGGCGCACGCCGCGGAAACCAACCTCAAGCTCCCCAGCGTCCCGATCCTCTTCAACAAGTACAACAACGCGCTCGCCGCCCACAACTGCACGATCACGCTGCCGCCGCGCGAAGTGTCCTACAAGTTCGACTACGAGACGGAGCTGCTGATCGTCATGGGCAGGAGTGCCCGCAACGTGTCGGAGGCGGAGGCGCTCAACTACGTCGCTGGCTATTGCACCGCGCATGATTTCTCGGCGCGCGATCTGCAGCTCGAGACCCCGAGCGTCCAGTGGATGATCGGCAAGACGCTCGATAACTTCGGCCCCATCGGGCCTTACTTCGTGTCGGCGGACCGGGTGGGCGACCCCAACAATCTCAAGCTCGAGACCTTCGTGAACGGCGAGCGGCGCCAGTCGTCCAACACCGGCAACATGATCTTCAACCCGCAGAAGCTCATCGCCTACATCTCGAAGCTGTGGACGCTCGAGCCCGGCGACATCATCTGGTCGGGCACTCCCGAGGGCGTGATCCTCGGCTACCCGAAGGAGAAGCAGGTGTGGCTCAAGGCCGGCGATGAGATCGTGAGCGCCATCGAGAAGCTCGGCACGCTCAGGTTCAGCCTGGCGTAGCGCCGCCTCAACGCTCTAGCCGCGGCGACTGCGCCGTCCGCGCCGCGCCTCGCGCTCGGTTTGCCCGACCGGGCGCTCGACCGGCGGCAGAGTCGCGGGCAGCGGCTGGTCGGTCGTGAGTCCCGCCCTGATGAGTCCGATCAGCTCCGCATCGATGCGCACATCGGTGGCGGGTGACGAGTAAGCGCCGAGCAGCCGCTCGACCTCCGCCTTGACGCGCTGATCCAGTGTCCGGCCGCCCTGCTGCAGCCAGGTCTCGCGGTTGATCCGGTCGAATACCGGTCCGGGCAGATAGAGCTCGTGCGGCCAGTAGCTGAGCGTGTGGGCGGCGGTGAGCAGATGCTTCTCGGCGAGCAGCTGGCGCACCAGATCGACGGTCGGCAGGTCCTCCATGACGGCAAACTCGCGGCAGAAATGCAGCGCCTGCCCGCAGAGCTCGTCGTCGAAAACGAGCTTCTCCAGGCTGAAGGTCAGCACGTAGTCCAGCATCCCGGGACCTGACACGGAGTTGACGCCGCTGATCGCGGCGAGCAGCGCCCCCGCAAAGCTCTCGGCCCCGGCCTGCGCGTCGAGGAACTTGCCCTCGCTGAGCGCCATGTAGCCCTGCGTCGGCAGTCCCAGGTGCTTGGCGATCTCGACGTAGGCGAGGTTCAGATGCAGCGTCTCGATCGCCGCCATCGGCGACATGGCCGTCTTCATGTGGAAGGTGGCCGGCGCGCCGCCGAACAGCACCGGCGTGCCGGGCTTCACCAGCTGCGCCATGGTCACCCCGGCGAGCACGTCGGCGACGTGCATCACGGTCGAGCCGACCAGCGTCACCGGTGCGATCAGGCCCATGAGCGTCACCGGCACGATCTCGACCGGAATGCCGTACTCGGCGCAGTCCATCAGGTTCTGGCACGAGTCCTCGCTGTAGCGGTAGAAGCCGGTGGCCGTCACCGTGAAGATCGACATGGGCCGGGCGACGAGGTCGGCCTGATCGCGCCGGAACAGCTGCATCATGCGGGCCATGCGTGGCACGCCATGCTCGGTGAAGGCGCCCGACACCACGGGCCTGAGTGAGTTGGTCAGCACCAGGTAAAGGCGCCACGCGTCCGATACCTGCGGCTCGATGTCGTTGGTGGAGAAGGCGGTCGCCAGGTAGCCGAGGTTCTTCAGTCCATCCGCCACCCGCACGTACTCGATGAAGTCGTGCGTATTGGAGAGGCGGGTCTCGCCGGTGCGATGGTCGAGCACGTGCAGTCCGCTCGAGCCGGGAACGAAGTGCACTTTGTCGCCGCCGAGCTCGGTGTAGGGCACGCCGTCGCGGTTGAACAGCCCGAAGGTCTTCGGCGCCGTCTCGATGGCGCGATCGACCACCTCGGGCGGAAAAAGCATCCGCTCGGCATCATCCGCCGTGCGCGCCGTCTTCAGACCCTGCGCGAGGAGGCGCTCGCGCAGCCCTGCCCCGCGCACCTCGACGCCGATCTCGGCGAGGATTCTCTTGGCCTCGACGATGATCGGCTGGATCAGCTCGCCGGGGACGACGCGCAGTTTCGGTTTCATGTTCTATCGGAGCTTACCCCAACTGCGCCCGCGCCCTTCGGCGCGGACTGATTCCAGGCCTGGCACGGCCACGGCAGGCGCGCGTCGTGCGGGCGCGACACCCCTCACCGCATTACATCCTCTCTTCACACGGTCAGCCGCTCTCAAACTGTGACGTTGTGTGTACGCATGGGTCTGCGCCGGTGCGTAGGCTTCCTCACCATCAACATCAGGGCAGGGTTATGTTGAAATCCTCGCAGCGTTCGCGGGTCAGCCTTCTCCCCCTCGCCGGCCTGGCGCTCCTGTGCGCCACGGCAATCCCACTGACCGGTTGCGTCGTTCGCGTCGTCGGGCCACCGCCGCCGCCCGCCCCGGTCTACGTCGCCCCGCCCCCGGCTCCGGCCCCCGCGCCGGTGGCCGATGCGCCGCCTTCGGAGGCTGACATGCAGGCTTCCGAGCCACCGCCGCCGCTGCCGGTCTACGAGCAGCCGCCGGTTCCCGGTCCGGGCTACATCTGGACGCCGGGCTACTGGGCGTGGGCTCCCGCGGGCTACTTCTGGGTGCCGGGCACCTGGGTGATGCCGCCGCGCGTGGGATTCCTGTGGACTCCGGGCTACTGGGGCTTGGTCGGTGGCGTCTACGCGTTCCACGCCGGGTACTGGGGCCCGCACGTCGGCTTCTACGGCGGCGTGAACTACGGCTTCGGCTACGGCGGTGTCGGTTTCGCCGGCGGCCGCTGGGTCGGCAACTCGTTTGCCTACAACCAGTCGGTCACCAACGTCAACGTCAGCGTCATCCATAACACCTACAACGAGACCGTGGTCAATAACGTCACGGTCAACCGCGTGAGCTACAACGGCGGCGCCGGCGGTGTGGTTGCGGCACCGACGGTGCAGGAGCGCGGCTACGCGCATGAGCCGCATCTCGCGGCGACCCCGATGCAGCGCCAGCACTTCCAGCAGGCCGGCAATAATCCGGAGCTGCTCGCCAAGAACAACGGCGGCCGCCCGGCCATCGCCGCCACGCCGCATCCGGGAGCCTTCAACGCGCCCGGCGTCGTCGGCGCCCACGCCGCCGGCGCACCGCCCCCGCACCCGGCACCCGGCTTTGCCAACGGCAACAACCCGAGCCACGGGTACGGCAACCGCAGCGGAAATGGCAACCAGCCCCATGGCGGACCGCCCCCCGGTCAGGCCAACGGCAACCGGTCTTCCCAGAGCGCCAACGGCAAGGGCCCGGCGCAGAAGCAGAAGGCCGCGAAGCCGCATCCCAACAAGGAGAACGGCCGGCGTGAGCCGGAGACCGCGCTGAGATAAGGATTCGCCCGCAACGCCTAGCGGTGGCGCCGGGGCTGACCGCGCCGCTGGCGCTGCGGCGCACGCGTGGCGCGGCGCTCCTTGTCATACGGATTCCTGTCGGTGCGGTATTCGATCGCCACCGGCGTCGCGAACAGATCGTAGGTCTGGCGGAAGAGATTCGCGAGGTAGCGGGTGTAGGCCTCGGGGACCGAGGCCGTCTGATTGCCGTGGATGACGATGCGCGGCGGATTGCGCCCGCCCTGGTGGGCGTAGCGCAGCTTGATGCGGCGGCCGCGCACCAGCGGCGGCTGATGCATGCTGAGCGCATGCTCGAGCGTGCGCGTCAGCTCCCTGGTCGGGAGCGTGCGCATCGCCCCCTCGTAGGCGCGCACGGTCGATTTCATCAGCTCGCCTACTCCGGTGCCGTGCCGCGCCGAGATGAAGTGGAGCGGCGCGAACGGCACGAAGTCGAGCTTGAGTGATAGCTGGCGCTGGATCGCGGCGCGCTGCTCCTCGGGGATCCCGTCCCACTTGTTGACCGCGATGATGAGTGCGCGGCCTCGCTCGAGCGCCAGCCCGAGCACGCTCGCGTCCTGCTCGGCGACGGTGTCGTGGGCGTCGAGCACCAGGATGACGACGTGTGCCTCGGCGATTGCCTGCAGCGTCTTGGCGACGCTCGCCCGCTCGACCACGTCCTCGACGCGGGCGCGGCGCCGCACGCCCGCCGTATCGATGAGCAGGAACCGGCGACCGTCGCGCTCGAAGGGCACGAGGATGCTGTCGCGGGTCGTGCCGGGCTGCTCGCTTGCGATCACGCGCTCCTCGCCGAGGAGCCGGTTGACCAGCGTCGACTTGCCGACATTGGGCCGTCCGATGATGGCGATACGGATCGCGGCGGCGTCTGCGTCCTCAGCCGGCCCGGGCGCAAAGCCCGCCAGCACGTGCTCCATGAGGCTCTCGCACCCCTGGCCGTGGCTCGCCGAGATGGCATGGGGCTCGCCGAGCCCGAGCGCGTGAAAGTCCGCGCCGGCGACGTCGGCATCGAGCCCCTCGGCCTTGTTGAGCGCCAGCGTCACGGGCTTGCCCGAGCGGCGCAGCTCCCGCGCGACGAACTGATCCTCGGGGGAAAGCCCGCCGCGCGCGTCGGTGACGAAGATCAGCCGGTCGGCCTCGGCCACCGCGCGCTCGGTCTGCGCGCGCATCTGCGCCTCGAGGCCGGTCGCCTTCTCGATGAGGCCGCCGGTATCGATCACCACGTAGGGAAGCGGCCCGACGCGCCCGAAGCCGTATTGCCGGTCGCGCGTCAGGCCCGGCACGTCCGCGACGATTGCGTCGCGGGTGCCGGTCAGGACGTTGAAGAGCGTCGACTTGCCGACGTTCGGGCGGCCGACGAGCGCGATGACCGGGAGCATGAGTGCACGCTGCGGCGCGGACGGGACGTGCGGGGCACGCGGCTACTTGTGCGCCGTGGTGAGCGGCGTGACGCGAAACGCGCTGATCCGCCCGCGGTCGTTCACGACCAGCACCAGATTGCCGACGACCTGCGGCGTAGCGCTCACGCGCACGTTGCCGGCGCGCACCCGCGCGGCGAGCGCGCCGGTCGCCTTGTCGAGGAAATGCACGTAGCCCTGGAAATCCGCCACGACCAGCGCGTTGTCCGCGTCGAGCGCCGCGGGCTCGGTGAGTCCGCGATGTGCCAGCGCCTTCTGCCGCCACAGCTCCGCGCCCGTGCGGGTACGCATCGCCGCGATTTCCCCGTCGGCGGTCGCCATGTACAAGGTGTCGTCATCGAGCGTCAGGCTGCGGTAGCTCGAGGCGTCATGCGACCACCAGACCTGGCCGGTGTCGATCGCCAGCATCGCGACCTTGCCCTGGAAGCCGATCGTGTAGACGTCCTGCCCCGAGACCCGGACCGCGGTGTCGATGTCGTTGAGGCGCTCGAGCTCGGTGCGCCCGTGCGGGGGCGCGATCGACGCTTCCCACTGCACCGAGCCATCGCCCGCGTTGACGGCGAGCACCTTGCCGTTGTCGAAGCCGCACAGCACCAGGTCCCCGGCGATCGCCGGGCGCGCGGTGCCGCGCAGCGACAGGCGCGGAACCGGCTGCTGCTGCGCCCACAGCTCATGCCCGTCGGCCGGGTCGAGCGCGTGCAGCTTGCCGTCGACGGTGCGCAGCGCGATGAGGCGCTCGGAGATCGCCGCGGGAGCGAGCACCTCGCCGCTGACGCGCACCGACCAGCGGCGCTTGCCGCTGGCCGCATCGAGCGCAAACAGCTGTCCGTCGCTCGAGCCGATCAGCACCATGCCATCGCCGACTGCGGTGCCGCCGGAGAGCGGCGCCTTGAGTTGCGCGCGCCACGCTACCCGGCCGTTGGCGACCTCGAAGGCGACCACGTCGCCCTTGTGTCCGGCAGCGTATACACGGCCGTCGTCGACCGCGAGGCTCGAGCCGAGCCGCAGGGGCACGGATTTCTTGGTGTCGACGGTGGCCGACCAGACGTGCTGGACGCGCAGCGTCGCGTTGACCGGCGTGAGCTTCGCCGGCTGATCGATGGTCTTGTCCTTGGAGCAGGCGGCGATGGCAATGAGCAGCGCCACCATCCAGATCGGACGTGTCGGGTATCGCATGGGTTACTTCGCGGAGGCGGTGGGTGCCGGGGCGGTGGCGGCGGGCGGCGCGTCCGCGGCCAGATCGGCGATCTTCAGATCGAGCAGCGCCGCATCGCCGAGCTCGGGGCTCCCGGCGGCGCTGCGGTACTCCTTGAGCGCGGCCGTCTTGTCGCCCTTGGCGTACCAGGCATCTCCCCGCACTTCGTGATAGCGGGCGGCGAAGGCGCCGGGCTCGACGGCGTTCAGCGTGGCGAGCGCGGCGTCGGGCTTGCCCTCGGCGATCTCGACGCGCGCGAGCCGCATGCGCGCCACCAGTGCGAGCTCATGATCCTTGGAAGTCTTCATCACCGTCTCGAGCTCGTGCGCCGCCTGGTCGAGCTCCTTGCTCTCGACATACACGCGCGCGGCGAGCAGCTTCCCCTGGTCGGCGTAGGGCGAGGAGGGAAAATCGCGCTCGAGCTCCCCGAGGCGCACGAATGCCTGGGTGCGGTCGCCTTTCTCGAGAGCCTCGATCATGCGCGTATAGGCGGCGCTCGCCATGACGCCGCGCTCATCGAGATGCGCCTGCCACCAGCGCCAGCCCTGGAGCCCCGCGGCGGCCAGCGCCACGCCGGCAACCACCCACAGACCGTTCTCGCGCACCCAGGTGCGGATCTGCTCCCATTGCTCTTTTTCAGACAGATACTCGCTCACCCAATCCCTCCCAATGCCGCCAGGGCCGCATCCACGCCCGCCGCCAGCGTTTCGATCGGGCACTCGCTCTGACCCGATTCCACACGCAAAGGTTTCACGCCCAGCACTCCGCGTGCCAGCTCATCGTCGCCGATGATGAGTGCCAGCGGTGCACCGCTCTTGTCGGCGCGGCGGAACTGCGCCTTGAAGTTGCCCCCACCGAGATTCAGCTCGAAGCGCAGCCGCGGCCGCTCGCTGCGCAGCCGCTCGACGATCGTGAGGGCCTGCGCGGACGCGCGCTCGCCGCTGACGACGACGTAGACATCGGGGCACGCCGCGGGCGGCGTGCCGCCGGCAGCCACGAGCAGCGCCACCAGCCGCTCGACGCCCATGGCAAAGCCGACCGCAGGGGTCGCCTCCCCGCCGAGCTGCGCGATCAGCCCGTCGTAACGGCCGCCGGAGCATACGGCATTCTGGGCGCCGGTGGAGGCCGTGATCCACTCGAACACGGTGCGGTTGTAGTAGTCGAGCCCGCGCACCAGGCGCGGGTTGATGTCATAACGCACTCCTGCCCCCGCGAGCATGCGGCCGAGCGCCTCGAAGTGCTCGCGCGACTCGGGATCGAGATGCTCGGTGAGGAGCGGCGCGCCGGCGATCAGCTCCTGCATGTCGGGATTCTTGCTGTCGAGTATGCGCAGCGGATTGCCGCCGAGGCGGCGCCGGCTGTCGGCGTCGAGCCGCGACTCGTGGGTCTCGAAGTACTCGACCAGCCGCGCGCGGTAGGCGCGGCGGCTCTCGGGCGTGCCGAGCGAGTTGATCTCGAGCTCGAGGCCCTGGAGTCCGAGGCGCTGCCACAGCCGCGCGCTGAGGGCGATCAGCTCCGCGTCGACGTCGGGACCGGGACAGCCGACCGCCTCGACGTCCACCTGCCAGAACTGGCGGTAGCGCCCGGCCTGCGGCGCCTCGTGGCGGAACATCGGACCCAGGCACCAGAGCTTGTGGCGCTGGCCGCGCAGCATGCGGTTGGTGATGAGCGCGCGCACGATGCCGGCGGTCGCTTCCGGGCGCAGCGTCAGGCTGTCGCCGCCGCGGTCGGTGAAGGTATACATCTCCTTGCCGACGACGTCGGTGTGCTCGCCGATCGCGCGCTTGAAGAGCTCGGTGCGCTCGAGCAGCGGCACGCGGATCTCCTCGTAGCCGTAGGCGGTGAGGATCTCGCGCGTCACGGCCTCGAGGTGCTGCCAGGCGCCGATCTCGGCGGGCAGCACGTCGTTCATGCCGCGGATCGGCTGGATCTCCTCCGTCACTGCCGCGCTACCACCGGCGGCAACGGTTGGGCGTGCCCGCTGCCGTCGAGCAGGAAGCGCGCGGTGCCGTCACGGTGCGCCAGCCCTTCGAGGGACACCTTCTGGCCGTTGAACTGCACGGCCACGCCGTCCGCGTTGCCGATCACCACCTTGAGCGGCGGCGCGCCGCTCACGGTGCGCGTGCTGCCGGGCGCGTTGAATCCCTCGTCCAGGCGCCGTCCCGAGCCGTCATAGACCGCGGTCCAGGTCACCGCGGAGAACCTCAGGGCAAGTTTCGCCTCGCCCGCGCCGGCGGGCGCGCCGCCCGGCTGTGCCGCGATCGCGGTCATCAACCGCGCGGCCGAGGCCGAGCCCGGCGGGTTCGGCGCGTCCGCGGGGAGTTCCGCGGACACCGGCTGCGGCTTTGCCGCCGGCAGCCTCAGCAGCCACCACACCACCCCGACGATCGCGATGCCGACCAGCAGCAGCAACGCGAACGCCAGCAGGCGCGAGGAACGTGCGGGCGGGATTTGATGAGGAATGCGGGTGAGGTCCGGCGCGGGCGTCGCAGCCGAGTACAGACTCTGCAGCTCCGCATACTGCTCGCCGATCAGCTCCGCGTAGCGGCGCAGGTGGCCGCGCACGTAGACCGCCGCGCCGAGCGCGCCGAAATCCTCCGCCTCGAGCGCCTCGAGTATGCGCGGGTCGACGTGCAGCTTTTCCGCCGCCTGCAGGGTCGTGAGTCCGCGCGCCTCGCGCGCGCTGCGCAGCCGTGCGCCTATGCGCCCGCGCGCTCCGCCGACCGCCTCGCTGGTCGCCATGGGCTTCAGCCGCGGTTCTTGTCGAGCGTAGCCAGGGCGCGCGCCTGGTCCGAGCCCGGATAGTCGAGCTGCAGCCGCCGTGCATAGCGCTGCGCCGCCACCACGTCGCCCTGCGCACGCGCTACACGCACGCCGAGCAGCAGCAGGTCCGGGGTCGCTGCGTAGGTGCCGATGTAACCGTCGATGCGGGCGCGCGCTGCGGCGAGCTGGGTGTGATCGAAGTCGAGCGTCGCGAGCTGAAAGGCGGCCTCGGCATAGTTGGGACGCACCTGGATCGCGGCGTTGAAGTCGACGCGCGCCTCCTCGTCACGCTTGGCGGCGCGCAGGCACACGCCGGCGTTGGTGTAGGCGGCCTGCGGCGTGCGGTAGAGCGGGTTGTGCGCCGCCTCGAGGAAACGCTTGACGCCCTCGTCGGTGCGGTTGTTCTGGCACAGGTACACGGCGTAGTTGTTGATGACCTCGGGGTCGTGCGGCGCGAGCTTCAAGGCCGCGCGGAACTCCTCGTCGGCCTTGGCGAGCTGGTTCATGCGCTCGAACAGCATGGCGCGCGCGCTGTGCACGTTGGCGTTGCCCGGATCCTCCTCGAGCGCGCGGTCGAGCTTGGTCTTGGCGAGGTTCAGGTCGCCCTGATTCATGTAATTGATGCCGAGCTGGACGTTGTCGGCGGCCGCCTCGCGCTGATTGGCCATGTGCAGCGGAGTGCTGCTCTGGGTCACGCAGGCGGCGAGGATCACGGCTGCGGCGGCGGCCAGAGCCCCCAGGATGGCTCGCGGGCGGGCGGTGCTGTTCACGTCTTTTTTCTCATGGTTGTACGGCGACGCCGATCACCTTGTTTCCCAGCCGCACGGTGGTGCGGTCGATCACTCTGCCGGCGAGCTGGCCGCAGGCGGCATCGATGTCCTCACCGCGCGTGCGGCGCACGGTGGCGAGCACGCCGCGCTGCAGCAGCTCGTCGCGAAAGCGCTGGATGACGGGCGCCGGCGAGCGAGTGTAGCGGGTGCCGGGGAACGGATTGAAGGGGATGAGATTCACCTTGGCGGGATGCCCCTTGAGGAGCCGCGCGACGGCGCGCGCCTGCGCCGGGGAATCGTTGACGCCATCGAGCATCACGTACTCGAAGGTGACGCTGCGGCCGTTTTGCTCGTCGAGATAGTGCCAGCAGGCGGGCAGCAGCTCGCCGATCGGGTGCTTGCGGTTGATGGGCACGAGCTCGTTGCGCAGCGCATCGTCGGGCGCGTGCAGTGACACCGCGAGCGCGACGTTGCTCACCTCGGCGAGCTTGTAGATCTGCGGCACGAGACCCGAGGTCGAGAGCGTCACGCGCCGTCTCGACAGATCGAAGCCGAAGTCATCGAGAAGGATGTCGAGCGCCGGCACTACGTTGCGGAAGTTCGCGAGCGGCTCGCCCATGCCCATGAGCACGACGTTGGTCACGTGGCGCTCGAGCGGTCCCTCGGCACCAGCGGCAGCCGCCGGATCCGCGCCGGCCGCCTCGCGCGCGAGCTGCGTGCTCGCGAGCCATGCCTGGCCGACGATCTCGGCCGTCGTCAGGTTGCGGTTGAAGCCCTGCTGCGCCGTCGAGCAGAACGAGCAGTCGAGCGCGCAGCCGACCTGGGAGGAGATGCAGAGCGTCCCGCGGTCAGGCTCGGGGATGAACACCATCTCGAACGCCTGGGCGGCATCGGCCCGCAGCAGCCATTTGACGGTCCCGTCGGCGGAGCGCTGCACGCGCACGACCTCGGGCGGCCGCACCTCGGCCTGCGCCGTGAGCCGCGCCCGGAAATCCTTGGCCAGATCGGTCATCTCGGCGAACTCGCCGGTGCCGCGCTTGTAGACCCAGTTCATGAGCTGCCGGGCGCGAAACGGCCGGCTGCCGAGCTGCGCCACCAAGGTCTCGAGCGCGGGGCGCGGCAGTCCCAGCAGGTTGGTGCGCTCGGGGGCAGAGGTGCTCATGGGCAGGCGGTGCTCTTGCGTCAGCTGCGCGGGTGCAGCTCCGTGGTGCTGAAGAAGTAGCCGATCTCACGCGCCGCGGTGTCCGCCGCATCCGAGCCGTGCACGACGTTCTGCTCGATGCTGGCCGCGAGATCCGCGCGGATCGTGCCCGCGGCGGCCTTCTTCGGATCGGTCGCGCCCATCAGATCGCGATTGCGCGCGACCGCGTTCTCGCCCTCGAGCACCTGCACGATCACGGGACCCGAGGTCATGTAGCGCACGAGGTCCTTGAAAAAGGGACGCTCGCGATGGACGGCATAGAAGCCCTCGGCCTCGCGCTGCGAGAGGTGCAGCATGCGCGCGGCAATGATCGAGAGTCCGGCCTTCTCGAAGCGCCGATACACCTCGCCGATGAGATTGCCACGGACGCCGTCGGGCTTGACGATGGAAAGGGTGCGCTCGAGCGCCATTCGATGGGTCCTCGTGTTCTGAAGGCGGATGGATGCGGGGGTCCCGCAGGCAAGCGGGCAAGTGTACTTGGACCGCGCTCCCGCGGCAATTTGCGCAGCGCCGGAAGTCCCGGTTTGGTAAGGCTTTTTTTGGGCGGCCCCGCCGCCCGAGAAGGCCGTGTTAAGGCGTCAGACGGAGAAGCTCTCGCCGCAGCCGCATTCGCCCTTCACGTTGGGGTTGCGGAAGCGAAACGCCTCGTTGAGGCCCTGCTTCACGAAATCGACGATCGTGCCGTCGAGGAGGTCGAGGCTCGCGGAGTCCACGAACACCCGCACGCCGTGGTCCTCGAACACCGCATCGCCTGGCTGCTCGGATTCGGCGTAGTTCACGACGTAGGCGAAGCCCGAGCAGCCGGTCTTGCGCACACTCAGCCGCAGTCCGACGCCGCTGCCGCGGGCAGCGAGAAAGCTCTTGACGCGATTGGCCGCGGATTCAGTCAGCGAGATAGCCATCAGTCCCCGATATTGTACCGCTTAGGGCCATTGCAATAAGCAGGCACGCAGCGCGTCCTCGATCACCAGGAGCCGTCCGAGCTTCTCGACCGGAACCGAGCGGCTCGCCGCCCAGTCCGCCGGGCTCCCCGGAGGCAGTGCCTCGCGGGTGCGGCCCCTGACCTCCCGGGAGAGCCAGCCGGCCACATCGAGAGTATGGGGGCAGCCAAAGGCCTGGACACGTGCGTCCTTCACAGTGTCACCCTCGACGAGCAGGTGAAAGCGCACCCAGGTCTCGTCCTTCGGACCCCCCGCCTCGCCACTCACCACCGTGCCCGTCTCGCCCTCGGCGGAAAGCTCGAGGACCTGGGCGACTCCTGAAGCCGGGGAAAGCTCCCGCAGCCGCGTCACCTCGCGCGTGATGGCGGCGGCGGCGAGGTCGACTTCGGGCGCCCTGGTGAAGCGCCCGACGCTGAGGCGCAGCGAGCTTCCGGCGAGCAGCGCGTCGCGCCCGAGCGCCCGCAAGACATAGGACGCTTCCGCGGACGCGGAGTTGCATGCCGCCCCGGTCGAGACCGCGAGCTCCCCGAGCGCGCTCACCAGGCTCTCGCCCTCGATGCCCTCGAAGGACACGTTGAGGATGCCCGGCACGCGGGGGGCCTCCGCCCCGTTCAGGTGTACGCCGCCCAGCAGGCTTAAGAGGCCCCAGAGCCGCTCCCGCAGCGCGGTGAGGCGCACGCTCTCAGCGGGCAGCTCCGCCGCCGCGATCTCGCAGGCCGCGCCGAAGCCCACGATCTGGTGATTCGCCAGCGTCCCGGGACGCAGCCCTCGCTCCTGGCCGCCGCCGAAGGTCACCGGCTGCAGCAGTCC
Organism: Steroidobacteraceae bacterium; assembly: GCA_035518275.1. Lineage (GTDB taxonomy): Bacteria > Pseudomonadota > Gammaproteobacteria > Steroidobacterales > Steroidobacteraceae > 13-2-20CM-66-19. Next base: position 40,350 of record DATIXU010000003.1, on the reverse strand, counting down.
CCTCGCGCTCTCCCGCACATAGAGCGCGCCGACTCCCTTGGGTCCGTAGATCTTGTGGGCGGTGAACGAGAGGAGATCGACCGGCAGCGCCCTGACGTCGAGCGGCACCTTGCCGGCTGCCTGAGCACAGTCGCTGTGGAAAGCGACGCCGCGCTCGCGGCACAGCGCACCGATCGCAGCAAGGTCCTGCATCACGCCGATCTCGTTGTTGACGCACATGAGGGAGACCAGCTGAGTGTCCGGGCGCAGCGCCGCGGCGACTGCGGCGGGCGTGACGACACCCGAGCGCTCGGGCGTCAGGTAGGTGACGCTGAAACCCTCCTTCTCGAGGTGCTTGCAGGGATCCAGCACCGCCTTGTGCTCGGTGCGCGAGGTGACGAGGTGGCGGCCGCGATCGGCATTGGCGCGCGCCACACCGAGGATCGCGAGGTTGTTCGATTCAGTGGCGCCGGAGGTGAAGACGATCTCGGCGGCGCGCGCGCCGATCAGGTCCGCGACCTGGGAGCGGGCCCGCTCGATGCGCGCCGCCGCGGCGCGGCCGTACGCATGGCTCGATGAGGCGTTGCCGAAGTCACCGCCCAGACTGAGGCAGCTCGCCATGGCCTCGGCAACGCGCGCATCGACCGGGGTGGTCGCGGCATAGTCGAGGTAGACGGGAGCCGCGACGCTCATGCGGGCGGGTCACCGGCGTGGCGGCGGCGGTTCTGCACGGCGGTGAGGATGCCGCGCAGGATGTTGGCTTCATTGTGGTCGAGCTCGGCGCGCTGCAGGAGCCGGCGGATGCGGCTCATGAGATGCGTGCCGCTCTCGGTGCGGTCCTTGAAATCGATCTCATCGAGCACCCGGGCGAAATGCGCGTACAGCTGCTGCAGCTCCCCGGCGGTCGCGAGCGGCACCGCGAGCTCGCTGACCGGGGCGTCAGCGCCGCGCGCACGGTAGAGCTCGTAGGCCACGAGCTGCACCGCCATCCCGAGATTGAGCGAGGGGTAGGCCTCGCTCGCCGGGATGCGCAGCAGTACGTGTGCCGTTTCGAGCTCCTCGTTCGTGAGCCCGGTGCGCTCGGCTCCGAACACCACCGCCGATGGGGAGTGGCGTGCCGCGGCGAGGATGCGCGGGGCGGCGGCGCGCAGCTCGGCCACGCGGAAATACTGGTCGCGCTCGCGCGACGTGGTCGCGGCGATGAAGCCGCAGCCCTCGAGCGCCGCGTCCAGCGAGTCGACGACGCGTGCGTTGCCGAGCACGTCGTCGGCACCCGAGGCGCGTGCGGTCGCCTCCGGGTGCGGAAACTGCTTCGGCCGCACCAACCAGAGCGACGCGAGCGCCATGTTCTTCATGGCGCGTGCCGCGGCGCCGATGTTGCCCGGATGCGAGGGCGCGACCAGTACGATGCGAATGTCGGGGGAGTCCATCTGTTAGGCTAGTTCTCTTGGCCAAAATCGCAGGAAGCGATTTTGGCGGACATTACTCCGTCGGCCGCCGGCAAAAAACGTGGTTTTTACCGGCTATGCTGTGCAAGAGGTCCCGTGACTGCAACACACGTCCACATGCGAGCTTAAAGACCGTGCAGCCGCTTCTCAATATTGCCGTGCGCGCCGCGCGCCGTGCAGGCGAAGTGATCGTCCGGAGCCTGAATCGCCTCGAGTCGCTCCACATCTCCTCCAAGGGGCGCAACGACTTCGTCACCGAGGTCGACCTCGCCGCCGAGCGCGAGATCATCGGCACGATCCGCCGCCATTATCCCCAGCACGCGTTCCTCGCCGAGGAGAGCGGCCGCACGGGCGAGAGCGACACGCTCTGGATCGTCGACCCGCTCGACGGCACGACCAACTTCCTGCACGGCTTCCCGGTGTTCGCCGTGTCGATCGCCTGCCAGATCAAGGGACGCCTCGAGCACGCGGTGATCTACGACCCGATGCGCCAGGAGCTCTTCACCGCCAGCCGCGGCGCCGGCGCGCACCTCGATAATCACCGCATGCGCGTCAGCAAGACGCGTGCGCTCGAGGGCGCGCTCATCTCCACCGGTTTCCCCTACCGCGCCAACATGCGCTATCTCGATTCCTACCTCGCGATGCTGCGGGCCGTCACCGAGCAGGCGGCCGGTGTGCGCCGCCCTGGGGCTGCGGCACTCGACCTGGCTTACGTTGCGGCCGGACGAGTCGACGCGTTCTGGGAGCTGGGCCTGAGCGCCTGGGATACCGCCGCGGGAACCCTGCTGATCCAGGAGGCAGGCGGGCGCGTCGGCACGCTGAGCGGCGCCGAGTACCGCCAGGAAGGACACATCGTCGCGGGCACGCCCAAGGTCTACGCGGCGCTGCTCGAGACTCTTGCGCCGCACGTGCCCGAGGATCTGCGCGGCGGCTGACGCGTGCCTGCGGGCTCATGTCCCGCGCCTCGACCCGCCGCGGCTCGTACTGTAGAGTCCAGCGAAAATTCCGGGGGTCCCGACGATGCGGCAACTCTTTGCGACCAAGTCCATCAAGGCCCTGCACGAGCAGGAATCCTCCGGGAACCAACTGCGACGTTGCCTGGGCCCCGTACAGCTGACGCTGCTCGGCATCGGCGGCATCATCGGCACCGGGATCTTCGTGCTCACCGGGACCGCCGCCGCCAATCACGCCGGTCCCGCGCTGCCGCTCGCCTTCATATTCGCCGGCCTCGGCTGCACCTTCGCCGGGCTGTGCTACGCCGAGTTCTCCGCCATGATCCCGGTGTCGGGCAGCGCCTACTCCTATTCCTACGCGACGCTCGGCGAGGGCGTCGCCTGGTTCATCGGCTGGAACCTGGTGCTGGAATACCTGCTCGCGGTCGCGACCGTCTCCGTCGGCTGGTCGGGTTACGCGGTGAGCCTGCTCGAGCAGCTCGGCGTACACATCCCGGCGGCGCTCTCCAACGCGCCCTTCAGTACGCCGATGGGCCAGGAGTCCCTCGAGATCGTCCGTACCGGGGCGATCATCAACCTGCCGGCGGTGCTCATCGTCGCGGCGATCGGCATCATCTGCTACATCGGCATCAGGCAGTCGGCCGTCTTCAACTCCGTGATCGTGGCCATCAAGGTCACGGTGGTGCTGCTGTTCATCCTGTTCGGCGTGTTCTACATCAACACCGCCAACTGGCATCCCTTCATTCCGCCGAACACCGGGCAGTTCGGCGTATTCGGCCTGAGCGGGATTCTGGGCGCCGCCGGCGTGATCTTCTTCGCCTACATCGGCTTCGATGCGGTCTCGACCGCCGCGCAGGAGACCGTGAACCCGCAGCGCGACATGCCGATCGGCATGCTGGCGAGCCTCATCATCTGCACCATCCTCTACGTGATCACCTCGGCGGTGCTGACCGGCATGGTGAGCTACAAGGAGCTCGACGTCGCCGCGCCCGTGGCGCTCGCAATCGACAAGCACGTGGCGCTGCGCTGGCTCGGCTATCCGGTGAAGCTGGGTGCGGTCTGCGGCATTACCTCGGTGATGCTGGTCATGACCATCGCGCAGGCGCGCATCTTCTTCGCCATGGCGCGCGATGGGCTGCTGCCGCCATTCTTCGGCCGGGTACATCCGCGCTTCAAGACTCCGTCCGTCGGCACGGCCGTCACGGCCATCTCGGCTGCGCTCATCGGCGGGTTGTTCCCCGTGAAGCTGCTCGGGGAGATGGTGTCGATCGGCACGCTCTCGGCCTTCGTCACCGTGTGCATCGGTGTGCTGGTGCTGCGCCGGACACGGCCCGACCTGCCGCGTCCGTTCAAGGCGCCGTGGCCGTGGTTCACCTGCATCGCGGGCGCGGTGGTGTGCTTCGCGATGATGGTGGGGCTCGGGACGGCCACCTGGATGCGGCTCATCGTGTGGACCATCATCGGTTTGCTGATCTACGTGTTCTACGGCTACAGCCACAGCAGGGTGCGTGCCGAAGGCAACGGCGGCACCCCGGCCCCCGCACCGTCGCGTTAACGCCGCAGCCGCAGATTGACGAGCTCGACCGCGGTGGCGAAAGCCATCGCGAAGTAGAGATAGCCCTTCGGAATCCCGAAGTGCAGCGCTTCGGCCACCAGCGCCGCCCCGATCAGGATCAGGAATGAGAGCGCCAGCATCCTGATCGTCGGGTGGCGCTCGATGAAGGCGCCGATCGGCCGCGCCACCCACATCATGACGAGAATCGCCACCACGATGGCGGCTGCCATGATGGCGAAATCCTTCGCCAGCCCCACGGCCGTGAATACCGAATCCAGCGAGAACACGATGTCGATGACGCCGATCTGCAGGATCGTGAGCACGACCCCGGCACGCGGCCGCGGCGCCGCCCCGGCCGCCGCCGCGCCCTCGAGCGAGTGGTGTATCTCGAGGACGCTCTTGCCGAGGAGGAACAGCCCGCCGGCGAGCAGCACCAGGTCGCGTGCCGAGAATTTCCGGCCGGCGAGCTCGAGCCACGGCGCGGTCAGGTGGGTGAGCCACACGATCGAGAAGAGCAGCGCGAGCCGGGTCGCCATCGCAGCGGTGAGGCCGCCGAGGCGCGCGGCGCGCTGCTGCGACGGCGGCAGCCTGCCGACCAGGACCGCGAGAAAAATCAGGTTATCGACGCCGAGTACGATCTCGAGCGCCGCGAGCGTGACGAACGCAACCCACGCGTTGGGGTCGGCGATCAGCGTGGGCAGGCTCCGCTACGGCAGGTGATCGAGGGCCGCCTTCTTGACCGTCGGGAACACGTGCTCCGCGGTGAGACCGCAGTCGAGGGCGATCGCGCTCGAGATGTAGATCGAGGAGTAGGTGCCGGCGATGATGCCGATGAGCAGCGCCGCCGAGAAGCCCTTGAGCACCGGTCCGCCGAGGAACAGGAGCGCCACCACCACGATCGAGGTCACCACCTTGGTCATGATGGTGCGCGAGAGCGTCTGGTTGATCGACTGATCGAGCACCACGTCGGGCGGTGAGCGGCGATTGCCCTCGAAGCGCTCGCGGATGCGGTCGAACACCACCACCGTGTCGTTGAGCGAGTAGCCGATGACGGCCAGGATCGCTGCCACCACCGCCAGGTCGAACGACATCTGCGTGATGGCAAAGAACCCGAGCACCAGAATCGGGTCGTGCAGCACGGCGAGGATCGCGCCGAGCGACAGCCGCCAGGTGTGAAAGCGGAAGGCGATATAGAGGAAGATGCCGAAGAGCGTAAAGCCGAGTGCTTCGATGGCGCTCACCTTGAGCTCGTTCCCCACCTGCGGCCCGACGACGTCGAGCTGCAGCACCTGTGCCCCCGGGTCGATGCCACGCAGGGCGGTCTCGAGCTGGGCGCGGATGGTGGCCCCGGTCTGCTTCGGATCCGGCGGCAGGCGAATGGCGATATCGCGCGAGGAGCCGAAGTTCTGCACCGAAGGATCGCGGAAGCCTGCCGCGGTGAGGCTCGCCCGCACGCGGTCCACATTGGCCGCCTGCGGGAAGCTCGCCTCGGCGCTCACACCACCGGTGAAGTCGATGGCGAGATTCACGCCGCGCAGGAAGAACGAGCCGAGCGACACGATCATGAGCAGCGCCGAGAGCGTGTACCACACCTTGCGGGTGGCCATGAACGGGTAGTTGGTCTGATGGCTGAAGAATTCCACTGTGGGTCCTTATCCGATCGCGAGCCGTGCGAGCTTGCGCCGGCCGCCGTACATGAGCGTGAGGAGCGCGCGGCTCCCCATGAGCGAGGTGAACATCGAGGTAGCGATGCCGAAGGTGAGCACCGCGGCGAAGCCGCGGATCGGACCGGTGCCGAGCACCCAGAGCACGACGCCGGCGATCAGCGTCGTGATGTTCGAGTCGGCGATCGCCGAGAACGCCTTCTCGAAGCCGGCACGGATCGCCGCCTGGGGCGAGACGCCTTTGCGGATCTCCTCGCGGATGCGCTCGTAGATCAGCACGTTGGCGTCCACCGCCATGCCGACCGTGAGCAGGATGCCGGCGATGCCGGGGAGCGAGAGCACCTGGTGCACCATCGACAGCAGCGCCGCGAGCAGCACCACGTTGGCGAGCAGCACCAGGTCGGCGACCACGCCGAACACCTGGTAGTAAAGCGCCATGAAGAGAAACACGGCGGCCATGCCGACCACGAGCGCGGTGACACCCTTGTCGATGTTGTCGCGCCCGAGGCTGGGCCCCACGGCGCGCTCCTCGATCGGGTAGAGGGGCGTCGCGAGCGAGCCGGCGCGCAGCAGCAGCGCGAGCTCGCGCGCCTCGCCGGCCTGCAGCCCGGTGATCTGGAAGTTGTTGCTGAACACACCGCGGATGGTGGCGTCGTTGATAACGTCCTCGTCGGTCACCTCGTGCGTGACCTTCTTGCCGTCGACCTCGACCGTCTCGGGGCGCTTCTCGATCAGCACCACCGCCATGGGGCGGTTGAGGTTGGCCTTGGTGGTTCGCAGCATGTTCTCGCCGGCGCGCGCGTCCAGCCGCACGTTGACGGCCGGCCCCTCCTGGGACTGGCCGCTGGTCGCGCTGGTGAGCTGGTCGCCGGTGGCGATGACCTCGCGCTTCAGGAGTATCGGGCGGCCGATGCGGGTGTGGGTGTAGAGCTTGGAGCCGAGCGGCACGCGGCCGGTCTGCACCGCCTCGAGCGCGCTGTGCTGCGTATCCTCGAGGCGGAACTCGAGCGTCGCCACGCGGCCGAGAATGTTCTTCACCTCGGCGGAGTTCTGCACCCCCGGCAGCTGCACGTTGATGCGGTCGACGCCCTGGCGCTGCACGATGGGCTCGGACACGCCGAGCTCGTTCACGCGGTTGCGCAGCGTGGTGATGTTCTGCTGGATCGCGTAGTCCTCGCGCTCGCGCACCTGCGCGGTCGTCATGGCCGCCTCGATCACGGGGCCGGCGCTGTCGCTCGAGGCAGTCAGCCCCAGGCCCTGCAGCGGCTGGTTGAGCGCGCTGCGGGCCGCGGTCACATCGGCGCCGGGCTCGAGCTGGATGCGGATCGTGTCGGCCTGGCCGCCGGCGCCGACCGTGACATCCTTGAAGTGAATGTTGGCGGTAGTGAGCGCGCGGCGGGCGTCGGTCGCGTAGCCCTCCAGCGCCTGGCTGACGGCGGAGTTCACGTCCACCTGGTAGAGGAGATACAGCCCGCCGCGCAGGTCCAGCCCGAGCGGCATGGGCTTCAGGCCCAGTGCGCGCAGCACCTCGGGTGTGCGCGGGGCGAACGACACCGCCGTGATGTAGGTGTTCTTGAAATCCTCGTTGCCGTTCACGGCATCACGCGCCGCCAGCTGATCGGGCACGCTGGCGAAGCGCACCATCAGGCGCCCCTGGTCGATGTAGCCCTTCTCGAAGCGCACGCCGTGCGCCGTGAGGAAGGATTCGACCTGCTGCTCGGCCGCCGGCGTGACGGCGCTGTGATCCTTGGCTGCCACCTGCAGCGCCGGGTCCTCACCGAAGACGTTGGGCAGCGCGAATACCAGCGCCAGCAGCAACACCGCCGCGACCAGGATGTACTTCCAGCGGGGGTACTCCAGCATCTTCAGGCGCTCTTCAGCGTGCCCTTGGGCATGAGCTGCGAGATCTGAAAGCGCTGCACCTTGATCCGCACCCCTTCGGCCACCTCGAGCGTGACGAAGGTGTCGCCGACCTCGGTCACCTTGCCCAGCATGCCGCCGTTGGTGACCACCTCATCGCCGGCGGCGAGCTTCGACACCAGCGCCTGGTGCTCGCGCGCCTTCTTCTGCTGCGGCCGGATCAGGAGGAAATAAAACACGCCGACGAACAGCACCATCATCAGGAGCGGCGCGAACTGGCTGGTGGGGCCGGACGCGGCCTGCGCCCAGGCGTCGGAAATCAGGGGGTTCATGTCGTTAGTCCCGGAAGCGAAAAGGGCGGCATTATGCCACAGCGTCGGGCGTCGTCCGCCGCCCGCTCAGGAACCCCCGCGCCCAGGACTCGAGCCGGCCCGCGGCCAGGGCGGCGCGCAGCTCGCGCATCAGTCCCAGGTAGAAGTGCAGGTTATGTATGGTGTTGAGTCGCGAGCCCAGGATCTCGTTGCAGCGGTCGAGGTGGCGCAGGTACGAGCGCGTGTAGTTGCGGCAGGTGTAGCAGGCGCAGGCCGCATCGATCGGCGCGAGGTCTTCGCTGTAGATGCTGTTGCGGATGTTGATGACTCCGCTCGCGGTGAACAGGTGGCCGTTGCGTGCATGGCGCGTCGGGATGACGCAATCAAACAGATCGATGCCACGCAGCACCGCGGCCACGATGTCCTCCGGCCGGCCGACGCCCATCAGATAACGCGGCCGGTCGGCCGGCATGTGGGGAACGAGGCCTTCGAGGACCCGCAGCCGCTCCTCCTCCGACTCCCCGACCGCGAGCCCGCCGACCGCGAGCCCGGGCCAGTCGAGGCGCAGCAGCATCTCGAGCGAGGCGAGGCGCAGCGGCAGGCGCATCCCGCCCTGGACGATACCGAACAGGCCGCCGGGCGGGGCTCCGGCCTCGGCGCGATGGTAGTGGGCATGGCTGCGTGCCGCCCAGCGCATCGAGCGCTCCATCGACTCGCGCGCCTCGGCCTCGGTGGCCGGATGCGCAGTGCAGTCATCGAGCGCCATGGCGATGTCGGAGCGCAGCGCCCGCTGGACGTCCATCGAGTCCTCGGGCGTGAGCCGCACCTCGCGGCCGTCGATCGGTGAGCGGAAACGCACGCCCTCCTCGCTGATGCGCCGCAGGCTCTCGAGACTGAACACCTGGAAGCCGCCCGAGTCGGTGAGGATCGGACGCTCCCAGTGCATGAAGCGATGCAGGCCGCCGTGCGCGGCGATCACCGCGGCACCGGGGCGCAGCATCAGGTGAAAGGTGTTGGCGAGCACGATCTGCGCGCCGAGCCCGGCGAGCTCCTCGGGGGTCATCGCCTTGACCGTGCCGTAGGTGCCCACCGGCATGAACGCCGGAGTCTCGATCACCCCGTGGGCGGTCGTCAGCCTCCCCAGACGCGCGGCGCCCGCGCTCGCCGTCACGGCAAAAGTCGGTCTCACGTCGCCCTCGCGGTCAGCAGCATCGCGTCACCGTAGCTGAAGAAGCGGTAGCGCGCCGCAATCGCGTGCCGGTAGGCGCCGAGCACCGCCTCGCGCCCGGCGAAGGCGCACACCAGCATGAGGAGCGTCGACTCCGGCAGGTGGAAGTTGGTGAGCAGCGCATCACTCACGCGAAAGCGGAAGCCTGGCGTGATGAACAGGCGCGTCTCCCCGCTCCAGGGCGCAAGCGCGGCTGTGCGGCTGCCCGGCCGCGCGAGCGTCCCGTCCGCGGCCGCGAGCGCGGCCGTCTCGAGCGCGCGTATCACCGTGGTGCCGACCGCGACGATGCGGCCGCCGCGCGCACGCGTACGCGCCATAGCCTCGCAGGTCGCAGGGCCCACCGTCACGCGCTCGGCGTGCATGCGGTGGGCGGCGAGATCATCCACCCGCACCGGCTGGAAGGTGCCGGCGCCGATGTGCAGCGTGACGAAGGCGCGCTCGACGCCGCGCGCCTCGAGCGCCGCGGTCAGGGCCGCGTCGAAGTGCAGGCTCGCGGTGGGCGCGGCCACCGCGCCGCGCGCGCGCGCGAAGATACTCTGATAGCGCTCGCGGTCGCTCGGCAGCGGCGTGCGGCCGATGTAAGGCGGCAGCGGCACCTCGCCGAAGCGCTCGAAGAAATCGAGCGCGTCATCGGGCAGCGCGACACGCCACAGATCCGCGCGGCGCTCGAGCACGCGCACCTCGCCGCCGGCGGTGGCGATGCTGAGCCCCTCGCGCGCGCCCTTGCTGGCGGAGAGCTGGACGAGCGCCTCGTTGCCCGCGAGCGCCCGCTCCAGAAAAATCTCGACCTGGCCGCCGGTCGCCTTGCGCCCCGCCAGCCGCGCCGCGACGACCCGCGTGTCGTTGAAGACGAGCAGATCGCCCGGCGCGAGATATGAGGGCAGCTCCGCCACGGCGGTGTCCGTGATCACGCCGCCCGGGCTCGCGAGCACCAGCATGCGGCTCGCCGAGCGCTCGGCGAGCGGAGTCTGCGCGATCAGCTCGGGTGGCAGGTGATAGGAGAAGTCCTGGCGGCGCACGCGCGCATGTTACACGCGCGCCTCGCGCTGACCGGCCCGCCGCGCCGCCGGCGCCGGAGGCCCTCAGGTCTCGTCCGTGGGCGCGCGCATCATCACCTTGCCGTCGTGCGGCGGGAGCGGCGGCACGGGCGCCACCGGCGGCAGCGGCACCGCGCGGTACAGCAGGTTTCCGCCGGTCGCGACGTGCTTATGCTCGGTGCGCGCGGGGAGCGTCGTCTCGATATCCTGCGTCTTGTGCATCCTCACGATGCGCAGCTGGATCTTCTCGCCGGGCTGATACGAGGCGAGGATGCGCGTCGCATGCGAGCCGCTCGAGGGCTCCCGGCCATCGATGGCGAGAATCACGTCGCCATCCTCGAGCTTGAGGGCCCCGTCCGCCGGCGCGCGCACCACCAGCACGCCCTTGTCGCTGCCGAAGTAGCGTCCGAGCTGCGGCGTCAGGGTCGCGAGCTCCATGTCCATCACCGGTCCGTGCAGCAGCAGCGGTCCGCGCGGCCCGGGCACGAGCTCGGGGCCGAAGTCGGGCAACTGCGCGAAGAAGTACCCGGGAGCCGCCCGGGCCACGACCGTGAACTCGCGCGAGCTGCCGTCGCGCAGCACGCGCACGCTCACCTTGCTGTCGGGCTTCACCGCGCGCATCAGCCTCATGACCTGGCGCGCGGGGTTCTCACCCTTCACCTCGGTACCGTTCACCGCGACGATGACATCGCCCGCGTGGATGCCGGCCTCCGCCGCGGGTCCGCCGGGACTCACTTCGTGCACCCGGGCACCCGGTCCGCCGCCGGTCGCCTCGAGCTGCACTCCGATGATCGCGCCGCGGCCGTGCAGGCCGTCCATGTCAAAGTCGGCGAAGCTCTCGATCACGGGACGGCTCAGCTGAGCGGTGAGCTCGGCCACCTGGCGCGCCGCCGCGTCGAGCTGCTGGCGTGCCGCCTCGAGCTGCTCCTCGAGCTTTGCCTCATCGCCTTCGCCGGAGGACTTGGCGCGCTCGGCCCCGGCTGGCGGCGGATCGGCGCGTGCGATCGTCGGCCGGCAGCTCACGGCTGCAGCGCCTGCCATCAGCACCACGCTCCAGGTCAGAATCACGGGACATCGGCTCATGACGGACTCCTCGGGGTCTCAGCGCGCGGCATCCGCCAGGGTCTCGGCGTAGCGGACCTGCACGAGTGAATTGACGAGTTGCACACGTTCCCGCTGCAGCAACTGCAGCCGCTCCGCGGGCGCGCTGCCGGCGCGCTCGGTGGTGAGCAGGTCATCGACCTGCGCGATGTGATCCTCGAGCGTCTCGACTGCCGCGCGCGTGCCGACATGCACCAGCGCCGGCTCCCGCGGCAGTTTCTCCAGCCAGTCCTGCGCGGTGGTCGCTGCACGCTCCGCCCGCAGGGCCTCGCCGCCCGCGGCCGGTGCTCCTTTATTCGACGCAACCGGCTTGGCGAGCAGGTGTGCCGGATGCGGGCCGGCCCCGAAGCGGATCGCCGTCGCGAGCACCGCGAGCGTGATCACGATCACGGCGGCGAGGGCCCTGAGCCCCGCGACGTGCGCCGCGGCGGCGGGTGCGGCCAGGGCGCGGCGCTGGAACTCCTGCCAGTCGTAGGGTCTGACCGCCGCGTCGGGCAACTCCCGCAGCAGGTGCGTGACCGACCGTTCGTGCTCTAGCTCAGTGTGCATGTGGGCCTGCCACCCTGCGGCTCGAACCAGGCGCGCAGCTTGAGATGCGCGCGCGCGAGCTGCGATTTGGAAAAGCTGACGGAACGGCCGAAGGACGCCGCAATCTCCGCATGCGAATAGCCCTCGACCTCGTACATCCACAGGACCGCGCGGGGGGTCGGCGCGAGGGTCGCCAGGGCACGCTCCAGGTCGATGGCCTCGGGCCGCAGCGCCGCCGTGGTGGCCGTCGCGAGCGCCGGCGCCGCTCGCTCGCCGGCAGCATCGAGGCACAGCAGGACGCGCCGCCAGGGCGAGCGCAGGTACATGAGGCAGCGCGAGATGGCGATCTGCCGCAGCCAGGCACCGAGCGGCGCCTCCTGGCGAAACTCCCCGAGGCGCTCGAAGAGGATCATCATGGTGTCCTGAAACACGTCCTCGGAGGCACTGCGGTTGCCGATGAGGCGGCGGATGAGCGCGAAGGTCGGCGGCGCTACCGCGGCATAGATCAGCTGCCGCGCGCCCGCCTCCCCTGCGCACGCCCGTTCCCGCACTTCGTCCGGTACCGCGATTTCCACCAGCCTGGTCACGGAAGTCTTAGATGCACGAGGCCGGATAAAGGTCGCAGGGCGGGGTCGAACGCCCAATATCTCTGCCGAGCAGCGGACCGTATACTGCAAGCCGGTGCCCGAGTGGCGGAATTGGTAGACGCAGCGGACTCAGACAATACGATTTGAGCCCCCGGGAAGAAATCCCCGGGGTGAAGCCCGTCAAACTCGGTGAAGGCCCTGAAGTCTTCGCGCTTCGCGCTCACGCCGAGCCAAGCCCCCGCAAGTGCGGGGGAAGGTGTAGAGAGCAGACGGCGGGCACCTACAGCCTAGACGGCCACGGTGATGGCGTGCTCCAGACCACGAACCCGGACGAGGATGACGCGGGGCGGCGAAAGCCGAAGTGGCACGAAAATCCGCCGCCTTTAAAAGCGTGTCGGTTCGACTCCGACCTCGGGCACCATAACTCGGGGAACGTCTCCGCTCGCCGACGGTTTGCGCGGAGGGCGCAGCGCTGTCATCGTGATCCAAGTCCCTGACGGGGTTGCGAAAATGACTGTCGTTTCGCGTCGTGTCCCGCCGCTCATCAGTGCCCCGCGTCTCCTCCTGTGGCTGCTGGTCGCCGGGCTCGCCGCCTGCGGCGGCGCCAGTCACTCCAGCTCGCAACCACCGCCACCCCCTCCTCCTCCCCCGCCGGCCAACCACACCGACGTGGTCACGTACAAGAACGACCTGGCGCGCACCGGACAGAACCTGACCGAGACGGCGCTGACCCTCGCGAACGTCAAGTACGCGACCTTCGGCAAACTGCGCTTTCTCGCGACCGACGGGCTGGTCGACGCGCAGCCCCTGTACCTCTCGGCGCTCATGCTGGGAGGCAGTGCGCACAACGTGGTGTTCGTCGAAACCGAGAACGACACCGCCTACGCCTTCGATAGCGACACGGGTACGGTGCTGTGGCAGAAGTCGCTGCTCGTCTCAGGGGAGATGCCAAGCGATGATCGCGGCTGCGGCCAGGTGACGCCAACGATCGGTGTGACGTCCACGCCGGTGATCGACAAGACCGCCGGCGCGCATGGCGTCATCTATCTCGTCGCCATGTCGCGCGATGCATCGGGGAACTACCATCAGCGCCTGCACGCGCTCGATGTGACCACGGGCGCGGAGCAGTTCAATGGACCCATGGAGATCGCCGCGACCTATCCCGCCGCCGGAGGCGGCCTCAACACCTTCGACGCCGGATCGTACGAGGAGCGCGCCGCCCTCCTGCTGCTCAACGGGGTCATCTACACGACCTGGACGTCGCACTGCGACGATGCGCCCTACACCGGCTGGGTGATCGCCTACAACTCGAGCACGCTCGCCCAGACCGCCGTGCTCAACGTCGCTGCGAGCAACGCCGGCGGCGGCCCTGCGATCTGGATGGCCGGCGGCGGCCCGGCGGCGGACTCCGCCGGCAACATCTACGTGCTTACCGCCAACGGCGCCTTCGACACGACGCTCGATGCCAACGGCTTCCCGGGCCAGGGTGATTACGGCAACTCGTTCCTCAAGATCACTGGCAGCGGCGGCCAGCTCACCGTCGCCGACTACTTCGCCATGTACGACGAGGTCGCAGAGTCCAAGGCCGATCAAGACCTCGGCTCGGGCGGCATCATGCTGCTGCCGGATGTGACGGATTCCGGCGGCACGACGCGCCACCTGGTGGTCGGCGCCGGCAAGGACACCAATCTCTACGTCGTCAACCGCGACTCGATGGGTAAGTACAACCCGGCGATCAACAACCAGATGAACAACAACCAGATCTGGCAGGAGCTCCCCGGGGCGCTCCCGGGCGGCATCTGGTCGACGCCCGCCTGGTTCAACGGCAGCGTCTACTACGGTCCGGTGGGCGGCGCGCTGCTCGCCTTCAAGGTGACGAATGCGATGCTCGCGACCTCGCCCTCGTCCCAGACCTCGAACGGCTTCGGCCGCCCGGGGACCTCGCCCGCGATCTCCGCCAACGGCAACAGTAACGGCATCGTCTGGGCCTACGAGAACGGGGGCTCGGGCGCGGTGCTGCATGCCTATGATGCGAGCAATCTCGCCGAGCTCTACAACAGCACATTGGCGGGCGGGCGCGACGCGTTCGGCAGCGGCAACAAGTTCATCACGCCGACCATCGCCGACGGCAAGGTGTTCGCGGCCACCACCAACGGCGTGGCGGTGTTCGGGCTGCTCTGAGCGCCTGGGTCGACAAGCTCAGCTCCGGACCCGTATCCTCGGTCCACACCATGAACTACTGCAGTCAGTGCGGCGCGCCGGTCGCGCTGCGCATTCCGCCGGGCGATCACCTGCCGCGCCACGTGTGCGACAGCTGCGGCGCGATCCACTACCAGAACCCCCGCCTGGTCGTCGGCTGCGTGCCCGAGTACGAGGGCAGGATCCTCCTCTGCCGGCGCGCGATCGAGCCGCGGCTCGGCTTCTGGACGGTCCCGGCCGGCTTCATGGAAAACGGCGAGACGCTCGAGCAGGGCGCGGCGCGCGAGGCGCACGAGGAGGCGCTGGCGCACGTCGAGATCGGCTCGCTCCTCGCGGTGGTCAACGTGCTGCATGCCCGGCAGGTCCACGTGTTTTTCCGCGGCCTGCTGCGCAGCGCCGAGTACGGGGCGGGCGCCGAGAGCCTCGAGGTCGCTCTGGTGGCGCCCGCCGACATCCCGTGGGACGACCTCGCATTCCCCAGCACCGAGTTCGCCCTCCGCCACTACCTCGAGGACCGGGCCGCCGGCGGCGAGCCGCATCATTTCACCACCTTCAACCGGCGGCTGACCAAGCCGGGCGCGAGCGCCGCATAACCCTGAGCGGGCGGCGTGGCACAATATGCGGCCGCGCGGCCCCCGTTGAGGAATCTGAATGACTTTCGTCGTCACCGAGAACTGCATCAAGTGCAAGTACATGGACTGCGTCGAGGTTTGTCCCGTCGACTGCTTCCACGAAGGACCGAATTTCCTCGCCATCGATCCCGAGGAATGCATCGATTGCACCTTGTGCGAGCCGGAGTGCCCGGTCGAGGCGATCTTCTCCGAGGAGGAGCTGCCGAAGGGTCAGGAGCAGTTCAAGCAGCTGAATGCCGAGCTGTGTAAGGACTGGCCGGTGATCACCGAAAAGAAAGCCGCGCCCGCGGATGCCAAGGAGTGGGAAGGCAAGCCCGACAAGCTGAAGCTGCTGGAGCGGTAGCTGTTGCCTGCGGCCGTGCGGGCCGCCCAGCGCCCACTCTCAGCGCTTCTGCTCTTCCTGCAGGTGCTTGAGCAGCGCATCGGGCGGGAGATATCCGGGCAGCATCTCGCCGTCCGCCAGCACGATGGCCGGCGTCCCCTGAATGTTGAACTTCCGGCCGAGCTCCCAGAAGCGCGGCAGCGGCGTGTCGGTGCAGGCCTTGCCCTTCAGTTCCTGGCCCAGCTTCGCCCTGGTGAGCGAGTCGTTGCGGTTCGAGGAGCACCACACCTGCTCGGCCTTGGTCCAGGAGGGCGTGTTCGGCCCGTTGCGCGGGTAGAGCAGATAGCGGACGCGAATGCCCAAGCGGTTGTACTCGCCGATCTGTGAGTGGAGCTTCCTGCAATACGGGCAGTCCACGTCGGTGAACACACTCACCGTGTACTTCGGATCCTTGGGCGAGAAGATCAGCATCTGGCTCTCGGGAACGGCCGCGAGCTCGCGCGTGCGCACTTCGCGCCGATGCTGCTCGGTGAGATTGACGTTCGTGCCCAGCTCGATCAGGTCGCCGCTGAAGGCGTAGCGGCCATCGGCGGTCACGTAGGCGATATCGCCGTCGCGGCTGAGTTCCCAGACGCCCGGCACCGGCGTGGCGCGCAGCTCATCCACCCGGGCGCCGCCCGGAATCTTCTTCGCGATCTCCTCGCGCGGATCGGCGGGCTTGGTGGAGGGCTGTTGTGCCGATAACGGGCTCCAGGGTGCAGCGCCCAGCAGCACGAGCAGCAACAGCAGCTTCTTCGAGGGCATGGGGATTTCCAGGAGCGTCCGCGGCAGTCTAGCAGACGCGGACCAGTGGCACACGAAGGGGCTTTTCGCTCGGGTGCGCGTGGCGCGTCAGCCGCGCGGGTGATGCTGCGAGTGCAGCTCTTTCATGCGCTCGCGCGCGACGTGCGTGTAGATCTGGGTCGTCGACAGATCGCTATGGCCGAGCAGCAGCTGCACCACGCGCAGGTCGGCGCCGTGGTTCAGCAGATGGGTCGCGAAGGCATGGCGCACCGTGTGGGGCGAGAGCTCCTTGCTGATGCCGGCCTTGCGCGCGTAGCGCTTGATGATGTGCCAGAACGCCTGGCGCGTCATGCGGTCGCCGCGGCGCGTCGGGAACAGGTAATCGGTCTGGCGCTCGAGCAGGATCTCCCCGCGCGGACCGCGCGCGAATTCCTTCAGCGCCCGCATCGCCTCCTCGCCGAGCGGAATGAGCCGCTCGCGGTCGCCCTTGCCGAGGATGCGGATGACGCCCTGGTTGAGGTTGATCTGCCCCTGGCGCAGGTTCACCAGCTCCGATACCCGCAGGCCCGTGGCGTACAGCACCTCCAGCATGGTGCGGTCGCGGTTGCCGAGCGGGTCGCTCACCAGCGGGGCGGCGAGCAGCGACTCGACCTCCTCCTCGGTGAGCGAGCGCGGCAGCGAGCGCCCGATCTTGGGCATGGCGATCTGCGCGGTCGGATCCTCTTTGATCGCGCCCTCGCGCATGTAGTAGCGGAAGAAGCGCCGGAAGCTCGACAGCTGCCGCGCGGTCGAGCGCGGCCGCGCCCCGCCACGCACCCGCGAGGCGATGAACTCCTGCAGATCGAGGCGCGAGGTGCGCATGATGGGAACACTGCGCTCGGCGAGCCAGCGCGCGAGGGCGGTAAGATCGGCGCGGTAGGCGGCGAGCGTATTCGGCGACAGGCCGCGCTCCATCCAGACCGCATCCAGGAAGCGGGAAACCGCGGGGTCCGCGGAATCGGCGTTGGTTGTCATGGAGAGAGCCGCTGCCTGGTTTGACAAGACTTGTCTCGCTGGTCCTCAGAGCCCTCGCGGCGTGGCACGCCGTGTAAGAGCCCCGACTTCCGGGTAATGTGTGACCACAGTATGGTGAGCGCGACGGATGCACCGACGTGATGACCTTCACATCTGCATTCCGGCATTAACATAAAGAGAACCAGTTCACATCCAAGATTGGCGCAGCGTCCCACTCCCATGACCGCACAGCCCCCGCGGCGGCCGTTCCGGCTGCGCTCGCTGCTCCTGGCTCCGCTCAGGCTCGTGTATGGGCTGTGGGTGGCGCTGGCCTTCCTCGCGATCGGCCTGTCGGCGCTCGCGTTGATGCTGGTGATCCCCGGCATGACGCGGCGGCGCGCGGCCGGTCGCCGCGCCGCGCGCATCTTCTTCCGGCTCGCCGCCATGCCGCTCACGGTGAAGCACGAGAAGCGGCTGCCCGAGGGCCAGTGCGTCGTGGTCTGCAACCACGCGAGCTACCTCGACGGGCCGGCGCTCACGGCGGCGCTGCCGCCGCGTTTCGCGTTCGTGATCAAGCGCGAGATGTCCGCCGTGCCACTCGCCGCCATCGTGCTGCGGCGCCTGGGCTCGGTGTTCGTCGAGCGCAACCGCACGCGCGCCTCGGGCGATGCCCGGCGGCTGCTGCGGGATGCCTCCCGGGGCAATTCGCTGGTGTTCTTCCCCGAAGGGACCTTCGATCCGCGTCCGGGCGTGCACAAGTTCCACGCCGGGGCGTTCGCAAGCGCCGTGCGGGCCGGCTGCCCGATAGTACCCGCGGTGCTGCGCGGCACCCGGCGCGCGCTCTGGCCGGGAGGGGCGCTGCCGCTGCCGGGAGCGATCGAGCTCGAGATCCTGCCGCCGATCAGGCCAGCTCCGGGAGCCCACACTGAGGCAGTGCCGGCGCTGCGTGATGCGGCGCGCGCCGCCATCCTCGCCGCGCTCGGCGAGCCCGACCTCACATGTTCCGGCGATACTGCCCGCCCACCTGATACAGAGCCCGTGAGATCTGTCCGAGCGAGCAGACCTTGACGCTCTGCATGAGCTCGGCGAACACGTTGCCGCCGCCGGCGGCGACCTGCTGCAGGGCGGCGAGCGCGGCGCCCGAGCGCTCGGCATTGCGCGCCTGGAAGGCGCGCACCGCGGACACCTGATCCTGCTTCTCCTCTTCCGTCGAGCGGATCAGCTCAGTCCCCTTATGCTCCTCGGAGGCGTCGGCGGCCGAGAGGAAGGTGTTGACGCCGACGATCGGCAACGAGCCGTCGTGCTTGCGCGTTTCGTAGTAGAGCGACTCCTCCTGGATCTTGCCGCGCTGGTACATGGTCTCCATCGCCCCGAGCACGCCGCCGCGCTCCGACAGCGCCTCGAACTCCTTGTAGACGGCCTCCTCGACCAGGTCGGTCAGGTACTCGATGGCGAACGAGCCCTGCCAGGGATTCTGGATCTTGTTGAGGCCGAGCTCGCGATTGATGATGAGCTGGATCGCGACCGCGCGCCGTACGCTCTCCTCGGTCGGAGTGGTGAGCGCCTCGTCGTAGGCGTTGGTGTGCAGGCTGTTGCAGTTGTCGAACAGCGCGTACAGCGCCTGCAGGGTCGTGCGGATGTCGTTGAAGGAGATCTCGCGCGCGTGCAGGCTCCTTCCGGAGGTCTGCACGTGATACTTGAGCATCTGGCTGCGCGGCCCGGCGTGATAGCGCTCGCGCATGGCGCGTGCCCAGATGCGGCGCGCCACGCGCCCGATGACCACGTACTCCGGATCCATGCCGTTGGAGAAGAAGAACGAGAGGTTAGGCGCAAAGTCGTCGATCTTCATGCCGCGCGCCAGGTAGTACTCGGCGATGGTGAAGCCGTTGGCGAGCGTGAAGGCGAGCTGTGAGATCGGGTTGGCGCCGGCCTCGGCGATGTGATAGCCCGAGATCGACACCGAGTAGAAGTTGCGCACCCGCCGCTCGGTGAAGTACTGCTGCACGTCCCCCATCATGCGCAGCGCAAACTCGGTGGAGAAGATGCAGGTGTTCTGCGCCTGGTCCTCCTTGAGGATGTCGGCCTGCACGGTGCCGCGCACCGCCTCGAGGGTCGCGGCGCGGATGCGCTCGTACACCTCGCGCTCGATGAGCTCATCTCCCGTCACTCCGAGCAGCGCCAGGCCCGAGCCGTCGTGGTGCGGGGGTAACGCGCCCTTGTAGCTCGGGGGCGCCACGCCCCGCGCCGCGGCCGCGGCGTTGAGCGCAGCGATCTTCTGCTCGGCTGCGCTCCAGCGGCCTTGCGCCTTGAGGTAACGCTCCACCTGCTGATCCGTGGCGGTGTTCATGAACATGGCGAGCAGCATCGGCGCCGGCCCGTTGATGGTCATGGAGACCGAAGTCGAGGGCGAGCACAGGTCGAAGCCCGAGTAGAGCTTCTTCATGTCATCGAGGGTCGCGATCGAGACGCCGGAGTTGCCGGTGCGGCCGTAGACGTCGGGGCGCGTGTCCGGGTCCTCGCCATAGAGCGTGGTCGAGTCGAACGCGGTCGAGAGGCGCGGCCCGTGTCCGTGTGCCAGGTAGTGGAAGCGCCGGTTGGTACGCTCGGGTCCCCCCTCGCCGGCGAACATGCGGGTGGGATCCTCCTCCTCGCGCCGGTACGGGTAGACGCCGCCCGTGTAGGGATAGGCGCCCGGGAGGTTTTCCGTGAGGAGGAAATGCAGCAGCTCGCCCCAGTCGTGCGCTTTGGGCATGGCGAGCTTGGGGATCGCCGAGCGCGACAGGCTCTCGGTGTAGTTCTCGCCCTTCACCAGCCGCTCGCGCACCTTGTAGGAATAGGTCGCATCCGTCGCCGAGCGCACCCGCTCGGGCCATGCCTTGAGCTCACCGACCCCCACGGCGCCGATCTCGCCGAGCGCGCGGTTGTAGGCGGCGCGCAGCTCGCGCCGCGTCGCGTCCGCCGCGCGCTCCTCGAGAGCGTCCTGCGGGTAAGGCTCGAGCGGCCCGGGTAAGCGCGCGTCGTGCAGCGCCTTGAGCGATTCGTAGATTCCGTAGGCGCGCCGGGCCGCCTGGCACTGTTCCTCCACGCGGGCCCGCGCGGCTCTGCCCGCGTGGGCGATCTCGGCCAGATAGCGCGTGCGGGCCCCCGGGATGAGCGGGGCGCGCGCGCTCAACTCGGTGGGGCCGGCGTCGGCGAGCTGCCAGGAACCCGCGCCGATGTGCCGCTGCGCGAGCGCCGCGCACAGGGCCGCAAACAGCCGGTTCACACCCGGATCGTTGAAGCGGCTCGCGATGGTCGGGAACACCGGCAGCTCCGCGTCGGCGAGGCGGCTCCGCTCGGGGTGGTTGCGCCGCCATTGCTTGCGCACGTCGCGCAGGCTGTCCTCGGCGCCGCGCTTCTCGGCCTTGTTGAGCACGATGAAATCGGCGTAGTCGAGCATGTCGATCTTCTCGAGCTGGCTGGCGGCGCCGTACTCGCTCGTCATGACGTAGAGCGACAGGTCGACCATGTCGACGATCTCGGTGTCCGACTGGCCGATGCCGGCCGTCTCGACCAGCACCAGGTCGAAGCCGCACGCCTGATAGAGCCGGATCACCTCGCGCAGCACCGCCGAGGTCGCCAGGTGCGCCCGCCGCGTCGCGAGCGAGCGCATGTAGATGTGGTCGGACGCGAGACTGTTCATGCGGATGCGATCGCCGAGCAGCGCACCGCCGCTGCGCCGCCGCGTCGGGTCCATGGCGATCACGGCGATCTGCAGCTTGGGGAAGGCGCGCGTCAGGCGCGCGAGCAGCTCGTCCGTGAGGCTCGACTTGCCGGCACCGCCGGTGCCGGTGATGCCGATCACCGGAGCCCGGTGGCGCGAGCGGGACAGCGCGCGGCGGATCTGCTCGGCTTCGGCGCCCGCAGCGCCCGCGGCGCCCTCGAGCACCGAGATGGTGCGCGCCACCAGGCCGTGGTCACGCGCATTCAGGGGGCGGAACTCGTACGGGGGCTTCTGCAGCGCGCCGATGCGGGCGAACACGTCATCGATCATGCCGGCGAGACCTAAGCGCCGGCCGTCCTCGGGCGTGTAGATCTTCTCCACCCCGTGCCGTTCGAGCGCTTCGATCTCGTGCGGCGCAATGGTGCCGCCGCCGCCGACTACTACGCGAATGTGCGGATAGCCGCGCTCGCGCAGCATGTCGACCATATAGGCGAAGTACTCGTTGTGGCCGCCCTGGTAGGAGCTCACCGCGATGGCGTCGGCGTCCTCATCGATCGCCGCGCGCACGATGTCGGCGACGCTGCGGTTGTGCCCGAGATGGACGACCTCGGCACCGCGCGCCTGCAGCAGGCGCCGGATCATGTTGATGGCGGCGTCGTGGCCGTCGAACAGCGACGCCGCGGACACGAACCTGAGCGGCGGGCGGCTGATCAGCTCGGGGCCGGGGGCGGCCGCCGGGCCGCCCTTCAAGGGGGCGTTCACGGTTTATTTACTCTCGGGTAGAATATCTACTCATGAGTATGATCGAGGCTGGAGCGGCGGGTCAACGCACCGGGCGGTGTCCGCCCGATGCTGCACCGCCCGCGGTCAAGCCCACCCCTGCAGCGCGGCTATAATACTCCGCACACCCATGAACAGCCGCCGCGCCAGTCCGTCCTCAGCGGGCAAGTCTTCCGCCCCGAGCCCTTCGCCGTGGCGGGCGCGCCGCCGGGACCGGGAGGTCAAGCGCGAGGCCGTGATCCGCGCCGCCGCCCGCGCCTTCAACCGCAGGGGCTACCACAACACCTCCCTCGATGACATCGCCGCCGCGCTCGAGGTGACCAAGCCCACCGTCTACTACTACGTCACCAACAAGGAACACCTGCTGTTCCAGTGCTTCCTCGCCGGTATCGAGCCGATCCACGCCGCCTTCCGCGAGGTCAAGGATCTCGAGGCGCCGGCGCGCGAGCGCCTGAACGCGGTGCTGCGCCATTACGGCGAGGCCGTGGCGTCCGAGTTCGGCTGGTGCATGGTGCGCGCCGAGGACCAGGACCTCTCCCCCGCCATGAGCCGCCACATCAAGGCGCTCAAGTCCGAGATCGACCAGGGAATCCGCCGCCTGATCCGCGAAGGGATCCAGGACGGCTCGATCGAGCCCTGCGACCCGAAGATGAGCGCGTTTGCGCTCGCCGGCGCCCTCAACTGGATCGCCCACTGGTACCGTGAGGACCAGTCGCTGACGCCCGCCGAGATCGCCGCGGCGTTCGTCACCATATTCGAAGGCGGCCTGCGTCCGCGCAGTGCCTCCCAGGTCGCAACCCGCGCGCCGCTCAAGCGCCGGGTGCGCATCGCCCGCTGAACCACACGAGGCTTATCCCCATGTCCGCTCCAGACGTCGTCATCACATCCGCCATGCGCACGCCCATCGGGGCCTTCATGGGCGCGCTCTCCCCTCTCACCGCCGTGCAGCTCGGCAGCGCGGCCATCCAGGCCGCCGTGCAGGCCTCCGGCATCGGGCCCGGCGATATCCAGGAAGTCATCATGGGATGCGTCCTGCCGGCCAACCTCGGCCAGGCACCGGCGCGCCAGGCGGCGCTCGGCGCCGGAATCCCGCCGGGAGTCCCGGCCACCACGATCAACAAGATGTGCGGCTCGGGCTTGAAGGCGGTGATGCTGGCGGCCGAGCAGATCCGCGCAGGCAGCGCGGACGTCGTGCTCGCCGGCGGACTCGAGTCGATGACCAATGCGCCCTACATGCTGGCCAAGGCCCGCAGCGGCTACCGCATGGGCAACGGCGAGGTCATCGACCACATGATGCGTGACGGCCTCGCGAGTCCTTTCGACGGCAAGGCGATGGGCTGCTTTGCCGACTCGACCGCGGCCAAGTACAACTTCACGCGCGCGCAGCAGGATGCCTTCGCCACCGAGTCGGTGCGGCGCGCCATGGCTGCGCTCGAGAAGGGCGAGTTCGACGGCGAGGTCACGCCGCTCACCATCAAGGGCCGCAAGGGCGATACGGTGATCGCGCGCGACGAGACCCCCGGAACCTGTGACGTGAGCAGGATCAGCACGATGAAGCCGGCCTTCAACAAGGATGGCACCGTGACGGCCGCCAGCTCCTCCTCGATCTCCGACGGCGCGGCGGCGCTGGTAGTCATGAAGGGCGAGAGCGCCGCGGCGCTCGGCGTAAAGCCCTTGGCCCGCATGCTCGCCTGGGCGAGCCATGCACAGGAGCCCGAGTGGTTCACGACCGCCCCGGTCGGCGCCATCGCCAAGGTGCTCAAGCAGCTCGGCTGGAAACCGCACGACGCCGACCTCTACGAGATCAACGAGGCGTTCGCGGTGGTAACCATGGCGGCGATGCGCGACATCGACATCGATCACGCGCGCGTCAACGTCAACGGCGGCGCCTGCGCGCTCGGCCATCCGATCGGCGCCACGGGGGCGCGCATCCTCACGACGCTCACGCATGCGCTGCGCCGCCGGGGACTGAAGCGCGGCATCGCCTCGCTCTGCATCGGCGGCGGCGAAGCGGTGGCGGTCGCGATCGAAGTGATCAGGTAATGAAGATCAAGGACGCCCGCGCCGTCGTCACCGGCGGCGCATCGGGCTTAGGCTTCGCGGTTGCGAAACACGTCTGCGCCCACGGCGGCAAGGCCGTCCTGCTCGACATCCAGGAGGGTCCCGGCCGCTCAGCCGCCGTTGCCCTCGGTTCGAATGCGCACTTCGTGCGCTGCGACGTCACCTCGGAGATCGAGGTCAACACCGCCATGGAGGCGGCCGCTTCGCACCTCGGACACCTCAACCTGCTGGTGAACTGTGCCGGGGTGGTCGGCGCCGGGCGCATGCTCGGCAAGAACGGGCCCATGGCGGGCGAGTTTTTCACCAAGGTGATCCACATCAACCTGATCGGCACCTTCCTGTGCGACAAGGCTGCCGCGGCTCTCATGCAGCACAACCCCCCGGGTCCGGACGGAGAACGCGGCCTGCTGGTCCACACCTCCTCGGTCGCCGCCTTCGAGGGCCAGATCGGCCAGGCGGCCTACTCCGCCACCAAGGCGGCGGTCGCCGGCATGACGCTGCCGATCGCGCGCGAGCTCGCGCGTTTCGGCATCCGCTGCGTCTCGATCGCCCCCGGCATCTTCCACACGCCGATGATGGACGGCATGCCGAAGGAGGTGCAGGACTCGCTCGGCGCGCAGGTCCCCTTCCCCGCGCGGCTCGGGAAACCCGAGGAGTTTGCCCAGCTCGTGGCCTCGGTGTTCGAGATCCCGATGCTGAACGGCACCACCGTGCGGCTCGACGGCGCCATCCGCATGCAGCCGAAGTAGCCGGCACCTTGAGCGAAGCGAACAGCGAAGCCGGCGCGATCATGCGCGAGCGTATGGAATATGACGTCGTGATCGTGGGCGCGGGCCCCGCCGGGCTCGCCTGCGCGATCCGCCTCAAGCAGCTGAAGCCCGCGCTCTCGGTGTGCGTGCTCGAGAAGGCCTCCGCCGTGGGCGCGCACTCGCTCTCGGGCGCGGTGGTCGAGCCCGGGCCGCTGGAAGAGCTGCTGCCCGAGTGGCGCACGGACTATCCGGGCATGAAGGTGCCCGCGGCCGAGGACGACTTCCGCATCCTCACCCGGAGCGGCTCCTTCAAACCGGTGCCGGACTTCGTGGTGAAGCTCCTGCCGCGCTCGCTCACCTTCAGCACGCCCTTCAACAACCACGGCAACTACATCATCTCGCTCGGGCAGCTGACGCCCTGGCTGGCGCAGAAGGCGGAAGCCCTCGGCGTCGAGATCTTCCCGGGCTTCGCGGCCGCGGCACCGGTGTTCGATGCGCCGGGTGCGGTGGCGGGAGTGCAGATCGGCGATATGGGGCTCGATCGCGACGGCCGGCCGGGCCCGAACTTCACGCCGGGCGTCGAGATCCATGCGCCGCTCACCGTGCTCGCCGAGGGCGCGCGCGGCTCGATCTCCAAGCAGCTGATCGCGAAGTTCGATCTCGCGAGCGGCCATTGCCCGCAGACCTTCGCGCTCGGCTACAAGGAGCTCTGGCAGCTGCCCGCGGGACGCGTCAAGCCCGGGCGCATCGAGCATGCCCTCGGATGGCCGGCCGATTCGCGCACCTATGCGGGCAGCTTCCTCTATCACCTCGACAACGACCGGGTGTACGTCGGCTACATCGTCGGGCTCGACTACCGCGATCCGCGCCTCAAGCCCTTCGAGGCTTTCCAGCAGTACAAGAATCATCCGAGCGTGAAAGCGCTGCTCGAAGGCGGGGAGATTCTCTCGGCGGGCGCGCGCACCGTCGCCGCCGGCGGCTGGCAGTCGACGCCGACGCTCGAGATGCCGGGCGCGATCCTGATCGGCGATGCAGGCGGCACGCTCAACTTCGCCAAGATCAAAGGAGTGCACCAGGCAGTCCGCTCAGGCAGGCTGGCAGGCGAGCACATCGCCGAGAGCGGCGGCGGCACCGGGTTCGATGCGAAGTGGCGCGCCTCGGTGGGCGGGCAGGAGCTCAGGAAGGTGCGCAACTTCAAGCCGGCCTTCAAGCGCGGCATGTGGCTCGGGCTCGCCAACTCCGCCTGGGAGATGCTCACCACGGGGCACTCGCCCTGGACGCTCAGGAACACCGCCGACTGGTCGCGCCTTGCGAAGCTCGATGAGTTCGTCTCGCCGCAACGGCACTGGGTCACGCGAACCCTGCCGCCCCGCGACCGGGTGTCATTCGTGTTCTTCGCCGGCAACTCCCACGAGGAAAGCCAGCCGGTCCACCTCAAGGTCGCCGACCTGGAGCTGTGCGCGGGACGCTGTGCGAAGGAGTTCGGCAATCCCTGCGAGCGCTTCTGCCCGGCGGGCGTCTACGAGATGGTCGACGACGGCCGCGGCGGCAAGCGGCTGCAGATCAACGCGGCCAATTGCGTGCACTGCAAGGCCTGCGACATCAAGGATCCCTACGAGATCATCACCTGGACCACGCCCGAGGGGGGCTCGGGCCCGAACTACCAGTCGCTGTAGCGCACGCTTCAGCCCGCCGCCCATGACAGAGCTCTGGCGCCCGTCCGCAGAACGTATCGCCAACGCGAACCTCACGCGCTTCATGCGCTGCGTGACCGCCCGCACCGGCACGCCGCTTGCCGACTTCGACGCGACCTACGCCTGGTCGCTCGAGCAGCCGGCGCAGTTCTGGACCGAGCTGGCGCGCTTCGCGGACCTGCGCGCCGACTTCGGCGACGGGCCGGTGATCGAGCACCCGACGCAGATGCCCGGCGCGCGCTTCTTCCCCGGCGCGCGCCTCAACTTCGCCGAGAATCTCCTCAGGTTCGCCGACGGCAGGGAAGCGCTCATCTTCCGCAACGAGCGCGGCACGCGGCGCGCACTCTCGGGCCGCGAGCTGCAGGCGGAGGTGGCGCGGATCGCCGCGGGGCTCACGGCAGCCGGCGTCGTCGCCGGCGATCGCGTCGCCGGCTACCTGCCCAATCTCCCTGAGGCGGCGATCGCCATGCTGGCGACGGCGAGCATCGGCGCCGTGTGGTCGTCGTGCTCGCCGGACTTCGGCGTGCACGGCGTGCTCGACCGCTTCGGGCAGATCCAGCCGAAGATCCTGTTCACCGCTGACGGCTACTTCTATGCGGGCAAGACGCTCGATTCCCTCGGCCCCATGGCCGAGGTGCTCGGGAAGCTCACCCACATCGAGCGCGTGATCGTCATTCCGTACGTGACGGCCAAACCCGAGCTCGCCCGACTCGGCGCAGCAGCCGCCCGCGCCAGTCACTGGATGGAGTTCGGCGCGCGCGGGGAGCCGCTGCGCTTCGCGCCGCAGCCCTTCAATCATCCGCTCTATATCCTCTACTCCTCGGGCACCACCGGCGTACCGAAGTGCATCGTGCACGGCGCCGGCGGAACCCTGCTGCAGCATCAGAAAGAGCACCTGCTGCACACCGACTTGGGCCGCGCCGACTGCCTGTTCTACTTCACCACCTGTGGCTGGATGATGTGGAACTGGCTGATGAGCGCGCTGGCAACCGGCGCGCGGCTCGTGCTCTACGACGGCAGTCCCTTCCACCCGGATCCCGGCGTGCTGTGGCGCATGGCCGCGGAAGAGCGCGTCACCGTGTTCGGCACCAGCGCCAAGTACCTCGCCTCGCTCGAGAAGAGCGAGTTCGTACCGGCGCGCGCCGTCGAGCTCACGGCGCTGCGTGCTCTCCTCTCGACCGGCTCACCGCTCCTGCCCGAAGGCTTCGATTTCGTCTATCGGGGCGTCAGGAGCGACCTGCAGCTCGCCTCGATCTCGGGCGGCACGGACATCGTTTCGTGCTTCGCGCTCGGTTGCCCCACCCGCCCGGTGTATCGCGGCGAGATCCAGTGCCGGGGCTTGGGGATGGCGGTCGACATCTTCGATGACGACGGGCGCCCGGTACGGGGCACGCGCGGCGAGCTGGTGTGCACCGCCCCGTTCCCCTCGATGCCGATCCGCTTCTGGAACGATCCCGACGGCTCGCGCTACCGCGCCGCCTACTTCGAGCGTTTCCCCGGCGTGTGGCACCACGGTGACTTTGCCGCCATCACCCCCCACGACGGCCTCGTCATCTACGGCCGCTCGGACGCGGTCCTGAACCCCGGCGGCGTGCGCATCGGTACCGCCGAGATCTACGGCGCGGTCGAGGCGCTGCCCGAGATCGTCGAGTCACTCGCGGTCGGCCAGGACTGGGAGGGCGACGTGCGGGTCGTGCTGTTCGTACGCCTGAAGCCCGGCGTCGAGCTGACCGAGGAGCTGCGCCAGCAGATCCGCGCCACCATCCGCAGACAGACGACCGCGCGGCACGTCCCGGCGCGCATCATCGCGGTGCCCGACATCCCGCGCACTCTCTCCGGCAAGCTCACCGAGCTCGCGGTGCGCAACGTGATCCACGGGCTGCCGGTGAAGAACGTCGACGCGCTCGCCAACCCACAGGCGCTCGAGCATTTCCGCAACCTCCCTGAGCTCGCGAGCTGAAGCGTCACGCGCGTGAGGGATGCCGCCGACCTGCGGGTGCTGTATGCGCGCGAGCTCAGCTGTCGCGGCTTTAGCGCCGATCCCGCCCAGCTCGCCGCCGTCGCCCGCCTCGAGGCCGTGCGCCGCCGCCTGCTGCGCGCGCCCCGCGCCCGGCTGCCGCGCTTGTTTCGAGCCCTGGCGCGACGGCGGGCGGACGCCCCGGTGCGCGGCCTCTATCTCTGGGGCGGGGTGGGCCGCGGCAAGACCTGGCTGATGGACCTGTTCTTCGAGAGCCTGCCGTTCGCCGAGCGGCGGCGCCAGCACTTCCACCGCTTCATGCACGACGTACAGGCGCAGCTCGCCGGCATGAAGCACGAGCGCGATCCGCTCGAGCGGGTTGCGCAGACGATCGCAGGCAATACACGCGTGCTGTGCTTCGATGAGCTGCAGGTCACCGACATCGCCGACGCCATGATCCTCGGTAACCTGTTCGACGCCCTGTTCCGGCGCGCCGTGACGCTGGTCGCGACCTCCAACACCGCGCCGCGCGAGCTCTACAGGGACGGCCTGCAGCGCGCCCGCTTCCTGCCCGCGATCGCGCTGCTCGAGCGCCACCTCGAGGTATGGCGGGTCGCAGGCAGGACCGACTACCGCCTGCGCGAGCTCACCCAGGCCGGCGTCTACCTGCCCGCGGGCGCAGCCGACACTCCGGCGCGTCTCGAGCAGCTGTTCACACGCCTCGCGGACCACGGCGCACGCATCGGTGGCACGATCGTCATCGAGGGCCGGCCGATCGCCGTGATCCGGGAGGGTTGCGGGGTCCTGTGGTGCGACTTCGGCGCGCTGTGCTCGGGTCCCCGGGGCGCGGACGACTACATCGAGATCGCGCGCGAATACCACTCCGTGATCGTGTCGGGGGTGCCGGTGCTCGCTGCCGCCGGCGACGATGAAGCGCGGCGCTTCATCGCGCTCGTCGATGAATTCTACGACCGCAATGTGCGGCTGGTGGTGTCGGCGGCCGCCTCACCGCCCGGGCTCTATCGCGGCGAGCGCCTCGCCGCGCCCTTCGAGCGCACCGTCAGCCGGCTCAGCGAGATGCAGAGCGCCGAGTACCTGGCCCGCGAGCACAAACCGTAAATGGCGCGGCGTTTTCCGCCAATGATCAGATAACGCCGCGGCGGATCTGGTCCTGCTCGATCGACTCGAACAGCGCCTTGAAATTTCCCTCGCCGAAGCCCTCGTTGCCCTTCCTCTGGATGATCTCGAAGAAGATCGGGCCGATCACGTTCTGTGTGAAGATCTGCAGCAGCACGCCTTCGCCCTTGGCCGGGTTGCCGTCGATCAGGATGCGCCGTGAGCGCAGCTCGCTGAGCGACTCGCGATGTCCGGGCACGCGCGCCGCGACGCCGTCGTAGTAGCTGTCGGGCGTGTCCTGAAAGGCGACGCCGTGAGTGCGCAGCACATCCACGGTGCGGTAGATGTCGGCGGTGGCGAGCGCGATGTGCTGGATGCCCTCGCCGTGGTACTCGCGCAGGTATTCCTCGATCTGGCTCTTGTCATCCTGCGACTCGTTGATGGGGATGCGGATCTTGCCGCACGGACTCGTCATGGCGCGCGACAGGAGACCGGTGAGTTTGCCTTCGATGTCGAAGTAGCGGATCTCGCGGAAGTTGAACAGCTTCTCGTAGAAGCCGGCCCACAGGTCCATGCGCCCGCGGCCGACGTTGTGGGTGAGATGGTCGATGACCGTGAGCCCCGCGCCTTTCCCCGGCGCCGGCGCCGCCACCGGGCGAAAGTCGACGTCGTAGATCGAGCGCTCGCCGTACAGGTCCACCAGATAGATGAGTGAGCCGCCGATCCCCTCGATGCACGGGATGTTGAGCTCCATGGGACCCGCGCTCTGCGGCCCGGGCTTCGCTCCGAGCTCGAGCGCCCGGCGCCAGGCGCCGGCCGCGTCGCGTACCCGGAAGGCCATCGCACAGGCCGACGGCCCGTGGACGCGGGCGAACGCCTGGGCGAAGGAGGCGGGCTCGGCGTTGATGATGAAGTTGATCTCGCCCTGGCGGTGCAGCGTCACGTTCTTGGAACGGTGGCGCGCGACCACCGGAAAGCCGAGCCGCTCGAACAGCGTACGCAGCAGCCGCGGGTCCGGCGCCGTGTATTCGACGAACTCGAACCCGTCGGTGCCCATCGGGTTGGCGTTGAGGTCGCTCATGAGGGGCATTATAGGCGCCCCGCGCACGTGCGCAGGCCGCCTGCAGCGTCCCGCATGTATAATCGCGCGCCTCCATGCACGCGCACGTTGCTCCCGAGGACAGCCGGCTGCTGCGCAGCATCCCCGCCGCTCGGGTTGCGCTGATCGAGCGCATCGCGCGCGCCGCCGGCCCACGCACCGCCCGCAACGAGCTGCGGCAGCGCTTCCTGCGCAACTACTTCCACGGCGTCGACGAAGAGGACCTGGCCGCACACCCGCCGGGGCTGCTCGCCAAGGCGGCGCTCGCCCACCTCGCCTTCGGAGCACGCCGCGCCCCGGGCCGCGCGCTGGTACGGGTCTTCAATCCGGTCGCGGGCGAGGACGGCTTCGAGTCGCCGCACACCCTGGTGCTCACGATCACGGACGACATGCCGTTCCTGGTCGACTCGCTCGGCATCGCGCTCAGCCGTGCCGAGCTCGCCGTACACCTGATCGTGCATCCGGTGCTGCAGGTGCGGCGCGACGGGCGCGGGCGCCTCATGGACATCGGTACCAACGGCTCGCAGGCCGTGCACGCCGAGTCGTGGCAGCTTTACGAGGTTGATCGCGTCACCGAGCCGGCGCAGCTCGAGAAGCTGCGGCGGGTGCTCGAGTCGACGCTCGCCGACGTGCGCGCCGTGGTCAACGACTTCATGCCGATGCGCGAGCGCGTGCGCGAGATCATCGCGCGGCTCGAGACCGACCCGCCGCCGCTGCCCGCCGCCGAAGTGAGCGAGGCGCGCCACCTGCTCGACTGGATGGAGGCGCGGCACTTCGTATTTCTCGGCTACCGCCATTACCGGCTCGAGCGCGGACGCTCCGAGGACCGGCTGGTGCCGGATGTGCTCTCGAGCCTCGGGGTGCTGGCCCGCGGCCGCGGCCAGCGCGCACGCCTGCCCGCCACGGTGTTGCGCGGCGACGTGCGCGTCCGCGCGCGCGAGCCGGAGCTGTTGATCGTCACCAAGGCAAACTCGACCGCCACCGTACACCGCGCCGAGTACCTCGACTACGTCGGGGTCAAGACCTTCGACAGCCGCGGGCTGGTGAATGGCGAGCACCGCTTCCTGGGACTTTGGACCTCGACCGCCTATCACGGCAGTCCGCGCGAGATCCCGGTGCTGCGCCGCAAGGTGGAGCGCGTCATCGAGCACTTCGGCCTCGACCCCTCGAGCCACGACGGCAAGGAAGTGCTCAACGTGCTCGAGACCTATCCGCGCGACGAGCTGTTCCAGGCGGGCGTGCCGGACCTGATCCGCATCGTGCGCGGCGTCGTCAACCTCTACGAGCGACGCACCGTGCGCCTGCTGGTGCGGCGCGACCCCTACCAGCGTTTCTACTCGTGCCTGGTGTACGTGCCGCGCGATCGCTACAACACCGAGGTACGGCAGCGCATCGAGCGCATCGCGGCCGAGGGCTTCGCCGGCACCAGCGTCGAAACCAACGCGCAGATCTCCGGCTCGAGCCACGCGCGCGTGCACGTGGTGGTGCGCACCGATCCGAACCGGCAGCACAAGCCCGACTTCGCCGCCATCGAGCGGCGCATCGCCGCCGCCGCCCTCACCTGGTCCGACCGGTTGCGTGAGGTGCTGACGGGTGAGCGCGGCGAGGCTGCGGGGCTGGCGCTGATGGCGCGCTACCGCCATGCCTTCCCCATGGCCTATCAGGACGACGTCGCGCCCGAGGCGGTGCTCGATGACCTCGCCGACCTCGAGTCGCTGCGTAACGAGCCGCTGGCGCTGCGCCTCAAGCTGTGGCGGCCGGCGGCGCAGCAGAAGACCGCGCGGCTGCATCTCAAGATCGTCAAGCTCACCGATCCGGTGCCGATCTCCGACATCCTGCCGATGCTGGAGAACTTCGGTCTGCGCGTGATCTCCGAGCACCCCTACCAGCTCGCCTGGCCCGAGGGCGGCGCGGCGTGGATCCAGGACTTCGAGCTCGAGTATCGCGACGGCGTGGCGGTCGACATCGCGCACGCCGAGGCCAGGTTCCGCGAAGCGTTCCTCGCCGCCTGGAGCGGCGCGATCGAGAACGACGGCTTCAACCGCCTGGTGCTGGGCGCGGACCTCGGCGCGCGCCAGATCGTGGTGCTGCGCGCCTACTGCCGCTATCTGCTGCAGACCGGCGTGCCCTTCAGCCAGATCTACATGGAGCGCACGCTCGCCGGCAACGCGCCGATCACGCGCAACCTGGTGCGGCTCTTCGAGACCCGCTTCGAGCCCGCCCCGGCGCGCCCGGCGCGCGCCGAGCGCGCCGGCGAGAGCATCGTGGCGCAGATTCGTACCGGGCTCGATGCGGTGGCGAGCCTCGACGACGACCGCATCCTGCGCGCCTATCTCAACCTGGTGCGTGCCACCTTGCGCACCAACTTCTATCAGACGGGCGCGGACCAGAAGCCGAAGAGCTACCTGTCGTTCAAGTTCGATCCCGCGCAGATCCCCGACCTGCCGCTGCCTAAGCCGAAGTTCGAGATCTTCGTCTACAGTCCGCGCGTTGAAGGCCTGCACCTGCGCATGGGGGACGTGGCACGCGGTGGCATCCGCTGGTCCGACCGGCGCGAGGACTTTCGCACCGAAGTACTCGGGCTGATGAAGGCCCAGAACGTCAAGAACACCGTCATCGTGCCGGTCGGCGCCAAGGGCGGCTTCGTGCCCAAGCGCCTCGCCGGCACTCGCGAGGAGATCCAGGCGGAGGTGGTCGCCTGCTATCAGACCTTCATCCGCGGGCTGCTCGATCTCACCGATAACATCGTTGCGGGCCGCATCGTGCCGCCGCGTGGCGTCGTGCGGCGCGACGGCGACGATCCTTATCTGGTGGTTGCGGCGGACAAGGGCACGGCCACCTTCTCCGACATCGCCAACGCCCTCTCGGCCGACTACGGCTTCTGGCTCGGCGATGCGTTCGCCTCCGGCGGCTCGGCCGGCTACGACCACAAGAAGATGGGCATCACCGCCCGCGGCGGCTGGGAGTGCGTCAAGCGGCACTTCCGCGAGATGGGCCTCGATACGCAGAAGAGCGACTTCACGGTGAGCGGCATCGGCGACATGTCGGGCGATGTGTTCGGCAACGGCATGCTGCTGTCGCGCCACATCCGCCTGCAGGCGGCCTTCGATCACCGCCACATCTTCCTCGACCCGGATCCGGATCCGACGGTGAGCTTCGCCGAGCGGGCGCGCCTGTTCGCGCTGCCGCGCTCGAGCTGGGACGACTACGACCGCAGGAAGCTCTCGCGCGGCGGCGGTGTGTTCCCGCGCATCCTCAAGTCGATCGCCCTGCCGGCCGAGGCACGGGCGTTGCTCGGGCTCGAGGCGGCCAGCGCGGCGCCGAACGAGATCATCCGCGCGATTCTGCGCATGCCGGTCGACCTCCTCTGGAACGGCGGCATCGGCACCTACGTCAAGGCGAGCGACGAGACCAACGCCGAGGTCGGCGACCGCACCAACGACGCGGTGCGGACCAACGGCAAGGAGCTGCGCGCCAAGGTGGTCGGCGAAGGCGGCAACCTGGGCTTTTCGCAGCGCGGCCGCGTCGAGTACGGGCTCAAGGGCGGGCGCCTCAACACCGACTTCATCGACAACTCCGCCGGCGTCAACACCTCCGACGTCGAGGTGAACATCAAGATCCTGCTCAACCCGCAGGTGGCCGAAGGCAGGCTGACGCGCGCCGAGCGCAACCGGCTGCTGGTGCGCATGACGGGCGCGGTGGCCGACGTCGTGCTGCGCAACAACTACCTCCAGGGCCAGGCGATCAGCACGCTCGAGATGCACTCGGCGGCGCGCCTGCAGGAGTTCCAGCACCTGATCCGCTCGCTCGAGCGCTCCGGCGACCTGAACCGTGCGCTGGAATTCCTGCCGAGCGACGACGATCTGCTCGAGCGCCGCAAGCGCGGCATCGGCCTCGCCCGGCCGGAGCTCGCGATCCTGCTCGCCTATAGCAAGATCTGGCTCAATAACCATCTGCTGGCCTCCGACGTGCCGGAGGACCCGTACCTCTCCCATGAGCTCGAGCGCTACTTCCCGGCGCCGCTGCAGGAGCGCTTCCCGCGCGCCATCGCCCACCACCGGCTGCGCCGCGAGATCATCGCCACCGCGACCACCAACAGCCTGGTGAACCGCATGGGGCCGACCTTCGTGACGCGCGCCCAGGAGGACAGCGGCGCCGAGCCGGCGCAGATCGCGCGCGCCTACACCGCAGCGCGCGAGATCTTCGCCATGCGCGAGGTGTGGGAGCAGATCGAAGCCCTCGACAACCGCGCGCCCGCGAAGCTGCAGTACGAGGCCGCCTTCCAGACGAGCCGCCTGCTGCGGCACGCGACCTACTGGCTGCTGGCCTCGCGGCGGCGCGATCTGCAGGTTGACGCCGCCGTCAGGGAATTCCGCCACGGTGTGCACGAGCTCGAGGCCCACATTGCCGAGCTTCTCACCGGCGATGAGCTCGAGCGCTTCGACGAGGCCCGCCGCCGCTACACCGAAGCCGGACTGCCACCGCACCTCGCGGCCCGCATCGCCAGCCTCGAGGCCCTGAATGCCGCACTCGACATCGTCGAGATCTCCGCCGCGCACAAGGTCGGCGTCACCGAGACCGCGCGCGTCTACTTCGAGGTGGGCACGCGCACCGGCGTCGACTGGTTGCGCACCCGCATCGAGAAGCTCACCGTCGATGGGCCCTGGCAGGCGATCGCGCGCACCGGGCTGCGCGATGGCGCGCTGCGCGTACACCGCCGCCTCACCGAGCGCGTGCTGACGCGCCGCGAGCGGGGCAGCGCCAACGCGCGCGTCAGCGCCTGGCTCGAGTCGGCGGGCAAGGAGCTCGCCCATTGGCAGCGCACGCTCACCGACATGCGCTCCGCCGGCGCCGCCGATTTCGCCACGCTGACCGTCGGCGTCGAGACCGTCCGTAAGCTCGCGGGTTAACAGGCCCCTGAATGGTTGGAAAACTCATCCTGGTCCGTCACGGCCAGAGCACCTGGAATCTCGAGAATCTCTTCACCGGCTGGACCGACGTCGACCTGACCGAGCAGGGCCGGGCCGAGGCGGCGCAGGCCGGACGCGAGCTGCTGAGAGAGCACCTCGAGGCCGGCATCGCCTTTACCTCGGTGCTGAAGCGCGCGATCCGCACGCTGTGGATCATGCTCGATGGGATGGACCGGATGTGGATCCCGGTCGAGCGCTCGTGGCGGCTCAATGAGCGCCACTACGGGGCGCTGCAGGGCCTCAACAAGGCGCAGACCGTCGCCCAGCACGGCGAGGCCCAGGTGAAGATCTGGCGCCGCAGCTACGACATCCCGCCGCCCGCGCTCGCGGTGGATGATGAGCGCCATCCGCGCTTCGACCCGCGCTACGCCGGGGTCGCACCCCAGGAGCTGCCGGCGACCGAGTCGCTCAAGGACACGCTCACGCGCGTGCTGCCTTACTGGCACGCGCGCATCGCGCCGGAGCTGCGCTCCGGGCGCAACGTGCTGGTGGTGGCGCACGGCAACAGCCTGCGCGCCATGGTGAAGATGCTCGATGAGGTGAGCGAGAGCGAGATCGTCGAGCTCAACATCCCGACCGGCGTGCCGCTGCTCTACGAGCTCGACGCGAACCTCAGGCCCCGCGAGCGCCGCTATCTCGGCGACCGGGAAGCGATCGCTGCGGCCGCCGAGGCCGTCAAGCGCCAGACCGAGAAGCGCTGACGATTCTCAAGCGGCCCAGCCGTCGTAACGCCCGCGGAACTCGGCCGCGAGTGCCGTCATGCGCGCACTCAGCGCCTGCATGTCGGGCAGGATCAGCCGCATGCTCTTGGTGGCGTGCAGGCTGAAGGGAAACTCGGTCTCGTCCTGCATCGGCCTGATGTCGACGCTGAACTCGGGCTCGAGGCGCGCGCGCACTGCCTGGGTCGCCGCCTGATCCGGCAGGGCGAGGAAGAAATCCACCGCGTAATCGTTGAAGGGCACGTAGCCGCGCGCCCGCAGCCGCTCGATGAGCTGTGCGTCCCAGCCGGCCACGCGGTTGCGAGCCGCGGCGCGCAGCTTGAAAGCCACGCGCACGGCGATCAGGACCATCGCCACCACCATCGCCGCGATGAAGGAGATCATGTGCGAGTCGCTCGCGGTCCCTGCAGCTTCAGCGCGGGCCCTTGCCCGGGAAGCGCGGCTTGCGCTTCTCGAGAAAGGCGCCGATGCCCTCCGCGGCATCGGGGCTCGTGGCCTGCGTCGCGATGGTCTCGCTCTCGAGAACCATCTGCGATTCGAAGGCGCCGAGAGACTGGGCGAGCAGGCGCTTGGTCGCGCCGTAAGCGCTGCCCGGCCCGTGCGCCAGGCGCTCGGCGATCTCCACGGCGCGCTCGAGCAGCTGTGCGTCCGCCACCACCTCGTTCACCAGTCCCCAGGCAAGCGCTTCCTCTGCGCTCAGCGCCCGGTTGAGCAGCAGCAGCTCCATGGCGCGCTTGGCGCCCACCGTGCGTGGCAGCAGGAAGCTCGTGCCGGCATCCGGTGTCAGGCCGACGCTGGTGTAGGCCAGGTTGAACTTCGAGCTGCGTGCGCACAGGGCGAGGTCCGCCATCGCGACCAGGCCCACGCCGGCGCCCGCGGCCGTGCCGTTGACGGCGGCGACCACCGGGGCATCCATGCGCACGAAGTGCGAGATCGCCGCGTGCAGGTAGGTGGTGAGCTCGCGGATGTGGTCAGCGAGCGCCAGCTCGCGCGGCGGCATGGCCCGCAGGTCGCCGCCGAAGGAGAAATTGCGGCCGGCGCCGGTGAGCACCACGGCGCGCACCGCCGCGTTGCGCGCGCACGCCATGGCGGCCGCCAGCAGATCCATCGCCATCTGCAGGTTGAGGGTGTTGGAATGCTCGGGACGGTTGAGCGTCACCAGCGCCACGGCGCCGTGAGTCTCGACCTGGACGCTGGCCGCGGACACGCGCGCGGCTACTCGTCGGGCGCCACGGTCACGCGCAGCCCCGCGAGCGCCGGCGTGAATTCGAGCTGACACGACAGGCGCGAATTCTCCTGGTAGTGCGCCAGCTCGCCGAGCAGCTCGCGCTCATCCGACATCATCGCCGGGAGCTTCGCCTGCCACTCGGGATCGACGTAGACATGACAGGTCGCACACGAGCACATGCCGCCGCAGATGGCCGCGACGCCGTAATCGAGCTCACGCAGGTTCTCCATCACCTTGAGCCCCGTCTTGCCGTCCACCTCGTGCTCGATACCGTCGCGATCCACGACCCGAAGGAGCGCCATTCAGATCCCCCGCTGCTGCGGCTTCTTGTAGGAGTAGGAGCGACGTAGTGTGCCCATTCGCCCCCCGCGCCGCCAGAGGCGTACCGCGACGCCACTGCCTCAGGCACTCGGCAGCGGTCCGATCACTTTCATCACGAACGCGGCCCGTTCCGAGCCCGCCGCCAGACGCCCGAAGCTGGCGCCGAGCGCCGCCCGCAGAGCGTCCATCACTTCCCCGAAGTCGCCGAACACCTGCGTGCTCATGCTGTTGGTGACCACCTTGAGGCCGCGCTGCGCGCTCAGGTCCTCGAGGAAGCGGTGGATGGACGGGATGTAGTCCGTCTTGAGCGGGTACAGACTGATTTCGACGCCGATGTCCATGACTCGAGCCCCTGCCGCGAGGCTCCGGAGTATTACATGCAAAGTGCCAGCCGGGCTGCTGGTCAGCGGGTGCATCGAGCCCGCCTTTTGCCCGCGGGCCCAAGAGCGTCAGTGGGTTGGCCTGCTCACGGGGCCGCAGGCCCTGTGAGCCAATAAAACAACCGCCATGCGATAGGACTAGAATTGGCGCGGGCGCAGGTCCGGACGGGAACGATGACGCGAACGATCGAGATCCATCAGGTCGATGCCTTCACCCGCGAGCCGTTCACGGGCAACCCGACCGGCGTGGTGCTGAATGCCGACGCGCTGAGCGACGCGCAGATGCTCGCCGTGGCGCGCGAGCTCAATAACGCCGAGACCGCCTTCATCCTCGCACCGGACGCCTTCGACCACACCGTGCGCGCGCGCTTCTTCACTCCGCGCACCGAGATCGGTTTCGTCGGACACGCGACGGTCGCCGCCCAGTACGTGCTGTCGCGCCAGCCCGAGGCGCCGCGCCGCCAGCGGCAGAAGTCCAAGGCCGGCATCGTCGACGTCGAGGTGCATGGCACCGGCGAGGACCGCAGCATCGCGATCCGCCGCAGCGCCCCGCCGCTCGGACGCGAGTTGAACGACCGCGAGCGGCTCGCGGTGCTCGATGCGCTGGCGCTCGCCACCGAGGGCCTCGATACGCGCATCGCGCCGCGCATCGCCGGCGGCAGCGGCGCGCGGCTGCTGATCGGGGTGCGGAGCGCCGAGCCGCTGCGGCATCTGAAGCCCGACTTCGCCCGCCTCACGACGCTCTCGGCGCAGCTGGGCGCCGCCGGTTACTTCGTGTTCACGCTCGGTAAGGCGGGCGGCGAGCCCCAGGTCGAGTCGCGCATGTTCTGTCCGGCGCTCGGCATCCCCGAGGATCCGGTGAGCGGCAACGCGCACGGGCTGCTCGGCGCTTACCTCGCGGAGCTGCGCCTGCTGACACCGACCGACGAGCGCGCCCACTTCTCCGGCATCCAGGGTCACTACGTGAACCGCCCGGGACGCGTCGAGGTCGATCTCGAGTTCTCCGCCGGCAAGCTCGACGGCGTGTGGATCCGCGGCCAGGCCGTCGAGATCTTCCAGACCCAGATGACGCTCTGAGAGCGCCATGGCGCAGTTCCTGGCGGTGATGAAGCTCGGCGAGCTTCCGCTCGGAAGCATGCGCGCCCGCGTGGTCGGCGGACGCGAGCTCGTGATCTGCCACACCCGCGAGGGCGTGTTCGCGCTCGACAACATCTGCACGCACGCGCACGCGCGCCTGAGCGAAGGGCGGCTGCGCGCGACGCGCCTCTCGTGCCCGCTGCACGGCGCCTGCTTCGACGTGCGCGACGGGCGGGTGCTCGGGTCCCCGGCGGAGCTGCCGCTGCCGACCCACGCCGTGCGCGTGGTGGATGAGACGATCGAAGTCGCCGTGGGCGCGGCGGCCTAAGCTACGGCGCGCGCGCGGCCCGCAGGCGCGCGACCAGCCAGGCCGCGGGCAACGTGACGCACGCCCCCACCAGGAACGGCGCCGCCGGGCCCCACAGCACGTAGATCGAGCCCGAGGTGAAGGGTCCCAGCACCCGCGCGAGGCTCGCGCTCGCCACATAGGTGCCCATGACCGCCCCACGGTCGTGACGCCGCGCCTGGCGCGAGGCAAGCGCGGAGGCGCTCGGGTTATAGGCGCCGAGCCCCGCCCCGCAGACGATCAGGCCCGCGATCGTCATCGGCAGCGTCGCCGACAGCGCGAGCGTCGACAGCCCGACGACATAGGCGAGCGCGCCGCAGATCGCGAGCGGCACCTCGCCGAACCTCGGCGCCAGCACCCGCACCAATCCGCCCTGCATCGCGAGCGCCGGCAGCGCGACACCGAACAGCAGCAGCCCCACGGCGCGCGGACCCAGGCCGTAACGGTGCAGTGCCCAGATCGCGAAGATCGATTCGAGAATCGACTGTGAGTAGGTGACGAGCAGCGTCGCGCCGGCCATGAAGGCGAGCGCCGGGCGCTCGCGCAGGAGTTTGAGCGAACCGCGCCGCGGCTCGTAGCTGTGCTCGCGCCGATGCTCGGGCGTGTGACTCTCGGGCAGCACGAAGCGCACCAGCAGGATGGCGAGCACGCTCAAGGCGGCGGACACCGCGGCGGGCGCGGCGAAATTCGCGGTGCGCGCGTCCGCCCCCGCGAGCAGTCCCCCGAGCGGCGGCCCGAGCGTGAAGCCGACGCCGATGGCAGCCCCGATCAGCCCCATGGCGGCGGCGCGCTTCTCGGGGGTGCTGACGTCGGAGGCGTAGGCGAACGCCCCCGCGATGTTGCCTGCCATGAAGCCGGCCAGCATGCGCGAGGCGAGCAGCCACCAGAGATTGCGCGCCTGCCCGAGGATCACATAGGAAAGGCACGCGCCGGCGAGGCTGCTCATGAGGATCGGCCGCCTGCCGTAGCG
>DATIXU010000002.1:0-8618 GCA_035518275.1 Steroidobacteraceae bacterium | reverse complement strand
TTTATAGCATCGCATGATACAATATCATTTCGTTCATGGCGATCAAGACAGTCCCGCCGCGTAGCGCTGGGGGCCGCCGGAGCCGTGCGCCCACCGCTTTGCGCACTTCGCTCCGTAACGCGCGCAGCGTCTCCGACTCGGGGGGGATCCGGATCGCCTCGCTACTCATGTAGTGAGCTGTAGACAAAAGCTGATACTGCACCCACTCGCCGATGCCGGCCCGGTTCAGTTGGCCGCGTGAGTTGCTTAATGGTCGAGGCCGAGGATCAGTTTGAGAGCGGTTTCGACGGCGCCCAACGTCTCTGGGCGAGCCCTTCCGAGCGCGCGCAGCAGACGATCGCGCCCGACGGCTCGGATCGCACGCGGCACCGCGACGCTGGGGCGGTCGACGCCCTCGCGCGCGTCAACGGATGGTCTGAGCGCCGAGGGCGCTCGGGAGGCCGACACCGGCACGACTACAACCAACTCCTCGGCTGTGCCCGCGAGCAGCTCGTCGACGGACACGACGATCGCCGGGCGGTTCTTGCCGGGCTCACGCGCGCGAGCGGCGCCGAGCGAAACGAGCCAAAGCTCGCCGCGCCGCGGTTCAGTCGATGCCATCGGGGAGCGCTTGTTCCCAGTCGCGCTCCTCGCTTGCGACCGCCGTGCGCTCGACGTCCTTCAGCGTGGCCTCACGTTCTGAGTGCAGCATTGCGTCGCGCTCCAGACGCTCGGCCAGCTCGGCGATCAAGGCCGCCACCGAGACGCCGCGATCACGGGCGGCGCGGGCAAGGCTGTCGCGAACGAGGCGGGGAACCCTGATGGTCGCGGTATCGCGAGCCATAGCGCCATAGCGTAGCGCTATAGCAAGTCGCCACCGTAAAGCACGTTACCGAGCCAAGGGTGCTGGAACCTCCGGGGCGCCTCCTTGGCGCGCTATTAGCCACCCACAATGCGCGCGCTTGCTCGTCTCCGCGACGGGCGAAACACAGAGATCGCGCAGCTGTGAACGCCCGCCCGCGCCAACGCAAGCTGCTCGCAGATGCACGATCAAGGCGTCCGCGTCACGGCTTCGCTGGCCAGATCGGCCGCTGCGTGTGCATACCGCCGGCTGCGGTATGTGCGCAACAGCTGCTCGAAGGCGTCGACGGCGTCGGGGTCGTCCGGGTCACCCATCACGGCCCAGAGAGCGACGGCGATCAGCTCTTGCGCCGGCAGGGCCTTCTGCGTGACGCCGGTGCGTTCGCGCAGCTTGACCGCCATCCGCGCCGGGCGGCCGGCGAGACTGGCCGGCAGACGGGCGGAGATCAGCTCCAGACGTTCGTCCAGCGGCGGCGGCTCGCCGGCCGCCGACCGCGTTGGCGCGGCCTCTTCGCTGCTCGCCGCCGACGGCGTGGGAGCCGTATTGACTTGTCGGCGGGGCGGCGCCGCGGCGGGTTCCGGCGCCGGCCGCACCGCCGGCGCGGGACTGGCGGTTGTGCTGCTGAGCGGGTCGTCTGCGACGGTGATCTTCGGGACGGTGCTCACGCCACTGCCGCCAGCGTCGTGCGAGTGAGACCGAGCTCGTTGGCGAGGCGCCTGTGGGCCCACGCGCCGCGGTGATCGGGCTGGCTGAGCAGGAGCGGCGCTCCGAGCGCGATCGACGTGTCAAACGCCGCCGCGTTTGGGATCGTCGTTTGCGCCACCGGCATCCCGAGCTCGCCGAGCGCGCTGTCGATCGCGCGCGACGCCAGGCGGCGCTCGTCGACCTTGCAGCGCACGGCCGCGAGGATCTCGACGCTCGCGCCGGCGCTCCGGGCACGCTGCGCGGCGCCGCGCAGCTCCGCCGCCCCCTGCACCGCGCCCGCATCGGCCAGGCTTACTGGCACGAGCAGTTGCTGGGC
Organism: Steroidobacteraceae bacterium; assembly: GCA_035518275.1. Taxonomy (GTDB): domain Bacteria; phylum Pseudomonadota; class Gammaproteobacteria; order Steroidobacterales; family Steroidobacteraceae; genus 13-2-20CM-66-19. The sequence continues at coordinate 6,756 of DATIXU010000002.1, read as the reverse complement.
GGCGAAGATCGCGTTGACCGTCAGCAGCGACAGCGTCGGCGGGCAGTCCAGTAAGACGACGTCATAGGCGTCGAGGCGGCCGGCGAGAGCTTGCGCCAGGACGGTCTCTCTGCCCATCTCCGACACCAGTTGCAGCTCGAGGGACGCGAGCTCTCTGCGGGCCGCGAGGAGATCTACGCCGGGCGCGACGAGCTCACGGACGGCATGTGCAAGCGGCGTCTGGCCGGTCATCACCTCGAACGTGCTCGCCGGCGCCTGCGACGGCGCGAGGCCGAACGCTCGGGTGAGCGCGAATGCGCTGCCGTCGAGGTCGACGACGAGCACCCGTGCGCCGGTCTCCCCGATCGCGCAGCCGAGGTTTGTGGCGGTCGTGGTCTTCCCCACTCCGCCCTTCAGGTTCGTCACGGCCAGGATCACCATCATTCGTGTCGTTCGTCGTCAAGACATCAAGTCCTTCAACACGTTTGTCAGCAAACCTGCTGACAAACGTGTCATCTGACGTGTTTGTCAGCAAACACGTCAGCTATCTCGTTGGCAAACGTGTCAGCTATCTCGCTGGCTGAACTGATGTCTTGCTGACGTGTCGACCAGCCAGCTTTCATGCTGGCGATCAAAGGGAAGTGGGCGTTTGCTATGACGTCGGCTCGAGCAACGCGGTGGCCGGCGCTGCTGGGCTTGCGGGCGGCCGGGTGAGCTGGGCGAACAGGGGGTGCTGGTGGTAGGGGAGCGTGGGGACGAGCTCCCAGCGCGGTCCGATCATCACCAGCGCTTCGCCGCGCTTGAGCTGGGCGATGCGGTCGGGCGGGATGATCCGCTCGCGGCGAGTGGTCCAGCTGTCGGTCTTGGTGTGCTGGCCAAGGGGGCCGAACAGGCTCGCGGGTCGTTGCTCGGAGCGGGTTTGCACGGGGCGGTCCCAGTCGCCGGCGAGCAGCGAGAGTTGCTCGAGGGTTTTGGGGTCGGCGACGCCGGCGAGGATGACCTTGGCGCCGAACAGCGACATGAACCCGTTTGCTTCGCGGGGCCAGCGGCGGCGGACCTGGCTGATGTCTTGAAAGACGCAGATCGCTTGCAGGCCTTGGCCGCCGGCTTCTGAGAGCATCGCAGGCAGGTCGGGGATCGGGGCGACGTTGGCGCACTCGTCGAGCAGGAACAGGACCGGCGGCCACGGCGCGCGGTGGTCGTTCCAGGCGGCGGCGTAGACGGCGTGGCGGATGTCGGTCAGCAGGCCGACGACGAGCGGGGCGAGGAGCTCCTGCTCGTGGGCGGGGCAGGCGATGTAGATCGCGTCGCGCGAGGAGGCGAACGCGTGGGGGTTGAAGTTCGGCTCGCTCGAGAGCGTTAGCGCGGTGGGGGAGCGGTAGGCGCGCAGGACTCTAGCGGCGGTCGAGAAGATGCCCGAGCGTTCGCGGTCGGCGGTTTGCTTGATGCCGGCGAGCACGTCGGCGGCGATGGATGCGGGGTCGAGCTCGGCGAGCGGCGGTTCGAGATCGTGGCGAAGGATCCAGGAGGAGACTTCGGTGATCGACAGCCCGCCGGTCGCGGCGGCGTGGAAGGTGGCGGCCAGTAGCGCGGCGGCGCGCTCTGACCAGTGCGCGGCGTCGCGGTCGGTCTGCGCGACGCCGGTCATCGCGTCTGCGACGAGCTGGGCGCCTTGCCAGTCGCGGGCGCGGGTCAGCGGCGACCAATGCAGCGGCGTCGTGCCGGCGGGGGTGGCGGCGTCGGTGAGGTTGAAGTGCCAGGCGTGGCCGAGCGCCTGACGGGCGGCGATGGTGGCGTGCAGGAGCTCGGGCTTGGTGGAGGTGCACAGCGCGGGACCTGAATGGGCGACCAGCGCGGGGATCACGACGCAGCTGGTCTTGCCGGCTCGCGGCCCGGCGAGCACGAGACCAGCGACCTCGGGCGGGGCGGCGATCCATTCGCCGTTGGCGGAGTGCGCGAGGTACGCGCCGCCGCCGGCGTCGCGAGCGCGGTCGTGCAGCTCGCCGACGGTCGCAGGTCTCGCCAGCGCGTTGGCACGCTGGTCATCCGGCGGATGCGTGAGCTTTGCCAGCAGCGGCCACGCCAGCCGCAGCCCGGCGAGCGCGAGGATCGCGATGAACGCGATGCGGTTGACCAGCGCCGCGGCGAAGGCGACCAGCAGCAGTGCTGCTGTCGTTCTCGACGTGGCCGATCGGGGCGCGGATGCGCGTGCTGGTTGGTGGGTCCCGGGCAGTTGTTCCGTCCTTGGAGCTGCCTGGTAAAGGCTACTGGTTGGTGGAGAGCTTGGCGCGGCTGGTGGTGCGAAGGTGGCGTTGTCGACGTGGTTGTCAGCCGGCGACGATATAGGCGACCTCGACGCCCAGCGCGGTGTAGGCAGCAGCCGCACGCCGATCCGCGCTGATCAGCGTGTGACGATGATGGTGTGCCGTCGCTGCGATCAGCGCGTCGTACAGAGCGCCGCCCCGGATGCCTTGCTCGACCGCGGTCTGCAAAGCTCGGCGCGTCGCCGGGGCGGGTAATGCGAGCCACCTGGAGCCGAACCGCAGCTGGAGCCACTCCAACACGACCGCCGGCGCAAGGCGCTGGCCCTCGGGCATCCTGCTCAACGCAGCCGTGGTCTCGAATGCGACGTGAGCGATCAGCGAAGCCTGGTCGCCAGCAAGCACAGCCACGGCAGCCTCGTGCGCAACGTGCCATGACGCGGCTGCCGCGATCGCCACGCTCGAATCGGGCGCAATCACCGCCGCATGCGGTCGATCGCAGCGCGCACGTCCTCAACCGTGAGGGTCCTGACCGGCGCGTCGTTCACGATCACCGCACGCTCACCCTGAGCTTCGACGTGCGCTGGAACATCGGCGACTGCGAGCTCGATGACGCCATCGCGGGCGCTGACCTCGAGCTCGGCTGGTCCCGTGATCCCGAGCTCGGCACGCAGAGCCTTGGGCACCACCAGGCGTCCGGCTGAATCCATGGTAATTCTCATGCCAAAAAATTACCAATGCCGCCCGTGTACGTCGCGGGCTGTGGGGAACAATGGAACGAAAAGTGCCGCTAAGCGAGCGGCGCGGAAGCCGATGATCGTGGCTATCGTGCGCGGGTGCCGGTCGAGTTCCTGTCGGATGCCGAGGCGGCGACGTACGGTCGCTTCGATGGCGCGCCGTCGCGGGCGGAGCTGGACCGGGTCTTCTTCCTGGATGACGCGAACCGGGAGCTGATCGACAAGCGCCGCGGCGCGCCAAATCAGCTCGGGTTCGCACTACAGCTGACGACGGTCCGGTGGCTGGGCACGTTTCTGCCCGATCCGACTGATGTCCCACCGGTGGTGCTGGCGTACGTCGCGCGCCAGCTCGAGATTGAGGATCCGTCGTGCGCGGCACGCTACCTGGACCGGCGGCGGACCCGGTTTGAGCATGCGGAGGAGATCAAGGCCTCGGAGGGGCTGAGGGATTTCGCCGCAGTCAGTGACGAGTTCGAGCAGTGGGTCGCGGCGCGGTCGTACATGACCGGCGATGGTCCGCGCGCAATCTTCGCCGATGCGGTCGGCTGGCTGCGCGAGCGCCGCGTGCTGCTGCCCGGTGTGACGACGCTCGCGCGGCTCGTCGCCCGTGCCCGCGCGGAGGGCGACCGGCGGCTGTGGGAGACGCTGGCGGCCGCCCCGTCGGAGTCTGAACTCGTGGCGCTGGATGGGCTGCTCGAGGTTGCCGAGGGGGAGCGGATTTCGGACCTGGAGCGGGCGCGCAAAGGTCCGGCCGACCCGACGGGCAAGAACCTCAAGCTCGCGCTTGATCGCGTGCGCGACATCCATGGGGTCGGGGTCGATGCGCAGCGGGTCCGCGCCCTGGTGCCGGCGCGACGGCTGGTGGATCTGGCGCGCTACGGGCTTCAGGCCAAAGCGGCGCACCTGCGCCGCCATCCGCCAGCCCGGCGGACAGCCACATTGGTCGCGACGGTCTGGCATCTGCAAGCCGTCTCGATCGATGACTGCCTCGAGCTCTTTGACCTGATCATGACGACCGAGCTGCTCGGCAGGGCCGAGCGGGAGACCACCAAGAAGCGAGCGCGGGAGCATCCGCGGCTGGCGCGCGCTTTGGCGACGCTGGCCGCCGCGGTCGGGAGACTGCTGGAGGCCCTCGGCCAGGTCGAGACGGTGCGGGTCGAGGATCTGTGGCGGGAGATCGAGGTGGTCGCCAGCCGCGAGGAGCTGCGAGCGGCGGTCGAGACCGTCGACGAGCTCGTCCCGCACATGGACGAGGACGACGAGGGCGACGTGCGGGCGAAGCTTTCGGAGCGCATCCGGCTCGTTTCGGGGTTCCTGCGGGAGCTGTGCGAGGTGATCGAGCTGCGATCAAACGCCGAGGGCGAGGCCGAGCTCGCACAGATGCGACGGATGCCGTGGTTGCTCGATCGCCGTCGCAAGCTCAAGGCCTCCGACATCGACGAGGGCCTTCTGCGCGGCTCCTGGCGGCGGCTCGTGTACGGACAACCGGCAGCGGACGGGGCGGTGGACCGCAACGCGTACGTGTTCTGCGTGCTGACGCAGTTCCACCGGCATCTCAAGCGCCGCGACATCTTCGCGCCCCGATCCTCCCGCTGGCGCGACCCCCGCACCCCGCTGCTCTCAGGCGACGCATGGGAGAACGCCAAGCGGCCGGTACTGCAGGCGCTCGGGCTGCCCGAGGACCCAACCGAGTTGCTCGCCAGTCACGCGCGAGCTCTCGACAGCGCCTACAGGGAGGTCGCGCGACTCGCTGCACGCCCTCGATGTCGCTTTGATCGACTACCGACCGGAGCTGGCGGACATGCCAGATCAGCGGGCCTGGCGGGTTGACCGCACGGCCGACTACGGGCCGTTGAACGCCGCCGCCCGTGGTCGGCTGGACCTTCACAAGATCCAGCGCCACTGGCCGGACATCCTGCGCGTGGTCGCCTCGATCTACACCGGCGCCGTCCGGGCATACGACGTCACCCGCGTTCTGCAACGGGACGGGAACCCGACCCCGTTGGGAGAGGCGATCCAGCACTACGGATGGATCTTCAAGAGCCTTCACATCCTCCAGCTGATCGATGACGAGGCCTACCGGCGCGATGTCCACTGGATCCGCAACCTGCAAGAGGGCCGTCACGCGCTCACCGCAAGGTGTTTCACGGCTCAAAGGGCGAGCTGTACCAGCGCTATCGGGAGGGAATGGAGGACCAGCTCGGCGCACTCGGGCTGGTGCTCAACTGCATCGTCCTCTGGAACACCGTCTACATCAACGAGGCGCTTGAGCAGCTCCGCGCCGCCGGCCATGCCGTGCTCGACCAAGACGTGCGCCGTCTGCACCCGTTCATGCGCCGCCACCTCGCCGTCCAAGGCGACTACTCGTTCCTGCTACCCGCGCTGGACGGGCGGCTGCGAGAACTACGCGACCTGTCCGAAGGCAAAGACGCGGACGACGACGATGAAGACTGAGCTCGGCTCCCAGCGGCCTCCCCGGACCGTGCAGACCGCAGGGTACGACCGCACGCCTGATACAGTCTGTCCAGTCTGTCCAGTCTGTCCAGTCTGTCCAGATAACAGGAGGCCGTGTGGCCTGGCAGTTACAAGCAGCCAAGCAGCATTTCAGCGAGCTCGTCGAACGTGCACGTCGCGACGGTCCGCAAGTCGTCACCAAGCACGGCAAGGAGGCCGTGGTCGTGGTGTCGGCCGAGGACTACCGGCGCTTGCGCGGCGCTGAACCGAGCCTGATCGAGTTCATCCGATCCGCGCCGACTTTCGATGAGCTCGAACTCGACCGCGCTGAGGACCGTGGTCGTGAAATCGAGCTGTGAGGTTTCTGCTCGACACCAACGCGGTCTCGGAGATTCGCCGCGGTCGCGATCCGAACGTCAAAGCGTGGGCGACCCAGGTCGCCGACGTCGACCTTCACCTGAGTGTGCTGACGCTCGGAGAGATCCGCAAAGGGATCGAACGGCTTCGTGCTCGTGACCCCGACCAGGCCGACGTGTTCGCGACCTGGCTCAGCGAGCTCAACGCACGCTTTTCTGACCGCATTCTCCCGGTCGACGCCCGGGTCGCCGAGGAATGGGGACGCCTGAACGCGGCCACCCCACGCAATACGGTCGACAGCCTGATCGCCGCAACCGGCCGCGTCCACGATCTGACCATCGTGACCCGTAACACGAGCGACTTCGAAGGCTGCGACGTGCCGCTGCTCAACCCCTGGGAGACCAGCCCGACGTGAGCGTCGCCGGGTCGCGCACCGGACCTGCTCTTCCTGCTCTGACTGCCCTGCGCTCTCGAGCGCACCTCCCCGGGCACTTGCAACTGCGTTGCTAACGATTGGGCCGGGAGCGGAAGTGTGATGCCGTGGTGCGCTTACGATCTCGGCGGGAGCAGTCGTCTCGCTCCGATCTGCGCATGAATTGGACTAGGTCGATCCCGGCACGCTAAATCCCCCGGATCTGTGGGCATGGCGAGCCTCACATTCGGCTTGAACTGGACTCAAGTCCAATTCAATGAGCGCGAAGGCAGCGATCTGGACGCAGGTCTCGACCGATCGCCAGCACGAGGACAACCAGATCCCCGACCTCGAGCGCCTCTGCGAGCACCGCGGCTGGGAGATCACGCGACGCTACGAGATCGCGGACGCCTCCGCCTACAAAGGCGAGCACCGCCAGGCGCTACAGCGCATGCTCGACGACGCGCACCGCGGCGAGTTCGCCGTGCTCGTCGTCTGGGCAGCCGACCGCCTCTGCCGCCAAGGCATCGAGGAGCTGCTGCGGCTCATCCGCGAG
>DATIXU010000001.1:0-1288 GCA_035518275.1 Steroidobacteraceae bacterium | reverse complement strand
AGGGAAGCGACGCAGGCACGGAACGCCGGCCGCGACCGCGACGGCGAGGTCCAGGGCGAGGAAGGATTTGCAGCACTTGGGCTCGCCGCCGATGATCCCGACCGCCTGCTCGGACCACAGCCCAGTGACGAGCCAGCGCTGTTCGGCGGCGCGATCGGCGAGGCGGTAGGCGGGCTCGACCGGCAACAGGCTCATCGTCGTCGTCCGGTTGCGGTCCTGGTCTCGGCGGCTGGCGGGGAGCACGTCTCCAGGAACAGCTTCTCGTCGATCTGCCGGGCCTCGCGCTCGGCGGCGCATACGAGCAGCTCGCCGGCCATGTTCATGAGGGCGCGCAGGTTGCCCTGGGCGTGATCGCACAGCGTCGCGATCAGCTCCGGAGTCATCAGCTTCACCGCGCCGGCCTTGTGCAGCGCCTGCCTGAGACATTCCTGGAGTTCGTCCGGGGTGGCGCGCTCGATCGCCAGGCGCACGCGCATGCGGCTGGCGAGGGGGAGGAACTCGTCGGATCGCAAGCGTTCGAGGAGCCGTCCGTCGCCGGCGAGCACGACGGTGAGCAGGATATGCGAGTCGAGCCTGGTGGAACACAACAGGCGCAACTCGGAGAGAACGGTCGACAGCATCTCCTGCGCCTCGTCGACGACCAGGACCGGCCGCGCCAGCGAGGCATCGATGTGGGTCTGCCAGCGCTCGCGCAGCACCTTGGCGCCGGCCCAGCGGTTGTGGGGGCGGAGCTCGACGCCGAACAGGTCGCCCATCTCGCGATAGAAGTCGGCGAGATTGGCCTGGGGCCGGCTGCACAGGCCGATCTTGACGTCACGCTGCTGCGAGAGCCGCTCGGCGAGAATGCGCAAGGTGACCGACTTGCCGGCGCCGGGAGCCCCGGTGACGAGGGCGAAGCCGCCTTCGCCAACCAGCTGCTGGACGCGCCAGCAGAACGACTCGATGCGCGGCGTGGCATGGAGCGCCTCGACCGGCACGTCGGGCGCAAATGGATTCCATTTGAGGCCATAGAGCGCGAGCAGCTTCTTGTTCACGTGTCGTCTCCTTGCTCGTCCTTCGGGAGATAGGGCGGCGGCAGTCCGGTGGCTGCCTGCCGGTCGATCAGCCGGGCGAGCAGCGGCGCGATGCCGGTCGCCGGCTTGACGTCGGTGGGCTGGGGCGAGACCGGATCGAGCGAACGGCGCAGGCCGCTGGCGTTCTCGGTCTTGTCCTGGGGATAGAGCCGGCACAGCGCCTTGCCGGTCCGTTCGTCGACGAGGTGGACGAGGCCGAGATCCCAGCCGGCGTA